>CAMLLD010000096.1 GCA_946480785.1 uncultured Blastocatellia bacterium
CCGCGGGCGTCAGCAGAAAACTCGTCAGCCCCGCGCGAAACGCCAGCATCACGTCGCCCGCGCCGATAATCGCCATCACGCTCAACGCAAGCACCAGCAACGGCGACGCGACCATCTGTTCTTCAACGAAGTAACGCAACGTCGTTGCCTGATCGTTGTTCTTCGCCAGCCGGCTCATGAATTGAAACTTGTAAAAGTAAGCCGCGAGATAAGCCGTGATATCCAGCGCCGCGGCGATAGTCAGCTTGTAACTCGCCGCCTCGCTCAGCGCGATCAGCACTGCCCAAAGACTGAAGACCATTGCGGCCCACGAAAACCAGCGCACGCGCCGTCCGACAATGGCATCGACCACGGGCGCGATGATCAGCGTGCCCGCGCGCAGCAACACCAGCACCAGCACGATCGACAAACCACCAAACGTAAACGCGAGCGTCGTCGTGCCCATGATCGTCGCCATGCACACGCCGGAGAGAAACGTCAGCCGGCGCGGGAAGGGAATCGAAACACCGAAGAACTCACGCCGTCCGGCGTATTTCCACCAACCCTTTATCGTGATGAACCCGAGCATGCCGGCCACTGTCGCGATGGCCGAAACAGGCAGCAGCAGCGGGCCGCTCACCGCGCCGTGAGTGCCCGGCAGCAGTCCACTCGACAGCGCTTTAGTTAGACCACTGTAAGGTGTGTAGGAGAGGTAATAACCGAGGCCGAGGGCCCAGATTAGAAGACTGTAGCGCCGCTTATCGCTAAGCATGGGTAACGCCCCTTGTCCGAAGTTAAGGTTTGTAGAACGATGGATCGTGAGTCAGGCCCAACACCGACTTGCCAATCGTGGCGAGGATCTGATCGTCGTTATCGTGACGAACATAAAAAGAGAGATCGCGATAGACGCGTTCGAGCACGCTCGGGCGAATCAGACAGCGCGCGCCGCACGCGCGAATACACTGCTTGACGGTGTCTTCCGCGAGATGCTCGACGACGTGTCGCGCGCGGCTGCCGGCGATCTGCGCCTCGACGTAGCGGCCGGTTTCCCAGAGATGGGCCACGTGCTTCAACCAGAGATGCGCGGTCTCGACGTTAACCGACATCTGTCCGATGTGATGTTGCACGTAAGGATCTTCGATCTTGTTTTGCGACTTGATATAGCGGAGCGCGTAGTCATACGCGGCTTCGGCAGCGCCGAGAAAAGTCGCGGCGTAATGAGGAATGAAACACGTCTGCCAGCCTTCTTTCAGATACTGGCCGGGATAACCGATCACGTCCGCTTCGGGAATGAACGTGCCGCGAAAGTGGACCAGGTGACTGACGGTCCCGCGCATTCCGATCGGGTCCCACCACGACGTGTCGATCTCGATCGTCGGATCGGAAAGATTGCACGCCATCATGAGTTGCGTGTCGAGCATCGCAGCGTCGATGTGACGCACGCCGCCGGGGCCGGCAGTGTTGACGAGGAGTATGGCCCACTCCGCGCCGCCCGCGCTCGTCGCGAAAGCTTTGTTGCCGTTGATGACGTAGCCACCATCGACACGTTGCACCGTGGTTCCAAAGCGAACTTTTTCACCGGGCTTTGGTGACTGCGGTTCGCCGCTCCACGCTACCCACTTCTCGCCGCGTTCGACGACGCCGCGAAACCAGCGCGTCTTTTGTTCTTCAGAGCTCATGCCGTCGAGCAGCACGAGCGAGTTGACGTGGCCTTCCCAGCAACGCGCGAGCGAGAGATCGACGCGCGCGATCTCTTTCGTCATCATCCAGAGCGTGAAAACGTCCCCCGCGTATGGTCCAAGTCCGAGACCGCCATGCTCTTTCGGCACCACGGGCGCGAGCAGTCCGGCGCGAAAGAGATCGTCGAAGTCTTCAGCGGGAAAAGTCGCAGTCTCGTCGTAACCGGCGGCGCGCGCGGAGAAATTCTCGCGCGCGAGCACGGCGACGCGATTGATGATCTCCTGCTGCTCCGCGCTGAGATCCAGGAGGTCGTAAGTTTGATTGATGGCGGCTGGACTGGTTGTCATTTGTCTAGTGTGATCGCGGGCATTTCTTTTCCGGTCATCAATAGAAACTGCTTGCGCACTTGCGTCATCAACACGTGCCGGCCGTCGATCGCGACCTGGTGGCGCGCGACTGTGCTGTCGATGAGCGGCGTCGGGCGCGACGCGTAGACGAGATCGATCACGACCGCGTCGCTGTTGAGACGTTCGACTTCGAACGGCGCTTCGTCGGTGTCGCGACCGACCGGCGTCGCGTTGACTACGATGTCATAACCCTCAGCGTCGAAATCAGGCAAGGGAATATACGGCAGGCCGAGGAGAGACGCGGCCCGTTCGCCGCGTTCGGCGCCACGATTGATCAGCGTCACGCCCGCCCCTGACTTGGCGAGCGCCGCGGCGATCGCGCGTCCCGCGCCGCCGCAACCGATGACGGCCGCGCGTTTCTCACGTACATCGACATTCTTCTGATCGCTGGCCGCGTAGACGACGTCGGGATCAGTTGTGTCGGCGCGCCACCAACCGTTGTTGCGAATGAGAATGTTCGCCGCCTGCGTCTGTTGGACCATCGCGCTGACGTTCTTCGCCAAACGAAACGCTTCTTCTTTGTGCGGCGAAGCGACGGTCATGCCGTTGATCGGAAAACCGAACGTGTCGAGTTGTTTCGCTTGCACGAAGTCGCGCCAGAACTCGGCGAAGTCGTCGACCTGCAACGGCACGAAGAGCGCGGGATAGTTCATCGCGCGATACGACGCGTTGTGCAGCCGCGGCGAGAGGGAATGAAAGATCGGATTGCCGATGATGGCGAAGAGCTCTTTCACCGGTCTGACTTCGGGCAAGCCGTAATCGTCGATGAGTTTCGCGATCGTTGGTTCGCTCGCGAGTGGCCCGGGTGAAACGAGACCGAAGATCGCGGGCGCGCCTAGTTGCAGTGCGACGAGCCGCGTCCAGAATCCGAGCGAGCCGTTGGCGTAAGCAATGACGTCATTGCGATCGAGCGACTTCAGAAAATGCAGCGGCAGAAACTCTTCAGCGATCGTTCTCGCCTTGACCACCAGCTTGTACAAACGCGCCGGCACTGTGGAGATTTGGGTCAGTCGACGTTGTAACTCCGCGACATCGCCCACTTCGCCACACCACGAAACGATGCGTGCTTCCGGTGGAATCGCGCTCAACTTCGCTTCATCAACTTCATGCGTCAGGTCGAGTTCATACAAGACCTCGCCGTGGAAGTGTTGGCGCAGCCAATCAGGATCGATGTCAGCCGCGAAGCGCGCCGGAATTTCCAAAGCATCGACAAACGGCGGCAGCGCGGCCAGTTCCTTGCCGGCGGGCGAAGGAGCGGTTGATAAAGTGGCGATTAGTGAGGCACGAGTCAGCACAGAGATCTACTCAACAAGCGGATACGGGTTGAACTACGAGCTGGATTTAGCGAGCAGGCGAAGGTACTTCTCGTGAGAACGCAGCCGTAGAATTTAGAGCGCGGTAACTATACTTTGCTTAACCGGAGAGTTCAATAAATTTTCTTTTTGTCGCCGTTTGTGACTTTTCGCCGCGCGTCGTATAGTGGGACCAAAAGTTTTTGGGAGACGCTTCAATGGACACGATATTTTCGGTGCTGCCACCCGCGCCTGACTACAACCCAGTCAAGCAGGCCACTGCCAGAGCCGAAGAACTGGGCGAGAAGAGTATCGCGACGACCCTCGGTTACTTCGCGACGATGCCTTCCTCCACCGACATCATTGCTAATCCGGTTTTGTATCACACGCCCGTTGATTGCAACGGCACGAAGATCACCCTCGACATTCGCTCGTTCACGATTCGCGGCATTATTCCCGAAGCGGACATCCTGCGCGGCAAAGCGGGTCCCATCGATGTGATTTTCACCGGCCTCTTTGGCGACTCGGCCGGTTCCGCTGCGGACAAAGAAACACTCGCGACTTATATCAACGAAAAGTATTTCGAAAGTCTGGGTCAGTTGAAAGACGGTACGTTCACTGGTGGTGAATGTATCGATGAGATGGCGGCGTTTGTGACGAAGTTTCCGGGACTGGGTCCGGAAGTCGCGATGCAGTATTTCCTGATTCTGCGGAAGGCGCGACTCGGCAAACGCGAACCAGGCGAGACTGGCATTCACGACGAGCGCGATCCGGGTTCGTTGTTGCGCGAGATGATCGAATGTCACATGGAGAACGTAGCCGTCGGTGGCGTGTCAGCGTACATGAATTATCTGCTCGAAGAGAATCCGGAGATGAGCGACCGCGAGCTCTCCGCGCAGACGGCGCAGTTTATCGCGGAGGAAGTCTCGCGCGGTCGCAACGGATTTCAGGTTTCGTACAGTTTGATTCTCGGCCATCACGCGAACGATCACGAGAGTTTGATCCTTGAGCGCATGGGCACGATCCAGATTCATCACGGGTCGGCAGGCTCCAACATGGTCGCGCGTTACATGGCGACGTTGCATACGTTGTCGGTGTCAGACTTCTTTACTGCGTCGCAGATGGCGCTCGACGGTGCGCGGCACTTCGGCGCGATTCACGACATGTCGGATTTTGTGAACGAGCTCGAGCCGTTGTCGGTTGAAGACCGCGCGGCGCGCATTCGCGAGAAGATGTTGACGGGCGGGTTGCCGACGTTTGGTCATCCGGAGATTGCGGCGGCTGGTCGTGGCAATCAGGTGCAACAGGATCCGCGTCCGGCGATCTACATCGCGCCGGTGTTTGATGCGATCGATGCCGGTGAGCTCACGTTGTCGCAGGAGCAACAGGACCGTCTCGCGATCGCGCGGCTCATTTATCAGACAGCGTTTGTGAACGGCGTGTTGAAGCCGCAGCGAGAGCACGAGCCGCCGTTGCGACTGACGGCGAACACGGATTTCGGCGCGTGGTGCGTGCAGGAAGCGTTGGGGATTGAAGAAGAGGATCGGACGTTGTTGACTTACATCTTCCGCGGCTTTGGCTGGATGATGGACGCGCGCGAGCAGTTACAACAGAAAATGATCCGCCCCGTGATCGCGCCCAATCCGAAGATCGTGCCGAAGGAGAGCGACGACAACACCATCCCCGATCTCGTCTCTCGCGTCCACCGCCGCCTGAGCTCCGACGGGAATCCATTTAGCCCGCAGGGCCAATCTGTGTAATCTGTGGCTCACATGCCGATGCCTTTGAGGTGGTAGCGGTCTTTGTCGTAGTAACGATCGACGTCCACTAAATTAATCGCGCCCAGCACGGTCGAGATGTCCACTAACGACAACTCACATGCGGGCGCGATGCCGCGTGCGGAAACCATCTTGCCGAACTGACCAACCGCCACCGCCTCCGCTGCACGCGCGCCAAACATCATCCCCATAATTCTGTCGATCGGACTCGGTGGTCCACCTCGTTGCGGATGACCGAGAATCACGGCGCGCGCTTCGTAATGCGTCTCGCTCGCAATGCGCTGCGCTAAGACTTCACCAATCCCACCAAGCCGGACGTGCCCAAACGCATCGTGCCCATCGTTAAGCGTCACGAGCTCCGCATCCTCGGCACGCGCGCCTTCCGCCACCACGATCACCGAATAACGCGGCCGCCGCGAAGGCCCGCGACTCAAGTCCGACTCACCAAGCCGGTCGCGCAACAACTGAAACACGCGCTCATAACGGAAAGGACATTCCGGTATGAGAATCAAATGCGCCTGACCGGCAACACCCGACCACAACGCGAGATGCCCCGCGTGCCGCCCCATCACTTCGACGATCTGAACCCAACCGTGCGATCCCGCAGGCGTGCGCGAACGCTCGATCACTTCGGAAACGTTACGCAAAGCGGTATCAAAACCGAGCGTGTAATCCGTGCCCGCGAGATCCTTGTCGATCGTCTTCGGCACGCCGACAACGCGAACACCGCGTTGAACCAACTTCGCCCCAACGCCCATCGTGTCTTCGCCGCCACACACCACGAGCGCCTCGAGCTGCAACCGTTCAATGTTGTCGAGCACTTCCTGCGAACGATCGTGCACGCCGCCATCATCGGCGACTTGCTTGAACGGATTCGTACGCGACGAGCCGAGATTCGTGCCGCCATCGCGATCCCAGCGCCGCACCGTTTCGCGATCGAGCGGCAACCCTTCCGGCGCCGGATTGATCAGGCTGCGCCAGCCGTCGAGAAGACCGATAACTTGTAAGCCGAGTTCTGAGCCGCGATAGACCAGACCCTTGATTGCGGGATTCAAACCGGGAGCATCGCCGCCTCCCGTCAGGACACCGATTCGCATGTTATTCAAATTAACAGGCCGCTTGTCGTTCTTCAACAGGCGAGTTATTGTGTGCGCCATGAAACGAGACCAAAAAATATTCATCAACGCTTTAGCGCTGTTTATATTTGCCGTGTCGATGGCAGTGCCGGTGTTGGCCCAGGACATCGCTGCCGTCGAGGAAGCACACGATCAGATTTTGCAAGGCCCGGCACTGACGCGCGTCGTTCCGGCGTCATTTTATTTTGAAGGCCAGGCTGCACCCACGCAAATGCGCAACGCCGCCGCCGCGCGGGCTAATGGCCGCCTCGTCATCGCGGGCATGGTCGACACCTCCGGCTACTCGGCCGACGTCAGAGCGCATTACCAGGGCTTCTTCATCAACGACGGCGCGATCGAGATCAGCGGCAAGTCGTTGCCGATTGGCGCCTACGGCTTTGGTTTTACTAACGACGGCAAATTCAACATTCTCGACATTGGTAACCACGAGGTGCTTTCGGTTTCATCGACCAGCGACAAAGAGCTGAAACGCCCGCGGCCGTTGATGATGACGATGGACGGCAGAAACGTGCGTCTCTACGCGGGGCGCGACTACGTCGTAATCACAGTAAAGAATCCGTGAAAGTTCTCATGCCGCAACGTCGCCTGTGGTTTGGCCTCGTCACGGTCTTACTCTCGTTTTCATTGCTCGCGGCACAAACGCCGCCGCAGAAACCCGAGCCACAACAGATGGGCGGCGCCTCGACCGGCGCACCCACTACCTACACTTCGCGACGCACCGTTGGCATCACTGATCCAAACGCGCCCGTTGTTTTTGAAGATGTAACCAGCAAAACCGCGCTCGCGAATTTTCATCACCACTCGGGCGGCGCCGCGAAGGATTACATCTTCGACACGCCTTCCGGCGGCGTCGCGATCTTCGATTACGACAACGACGGCCGTCCCGATATTTATCTCGTCAATGGTTCGACGGTGGCGGCGCTGCAAGGCAAAGAGAAGCCACCGCGCGCCGCGCTCTATCACAATCTCGGTAACTGGAAGTTTGAAGACGTGACCGACAAAGCGGGTGTCGCGAACGAGCGCTGGGGGATGGGCGTCGCCGTCGGCGATTACGATAACGACGGCTACGAAGACCTGTACGTCACGAACTTCGGCGTCTCGCGTCTCTATCACAACAATGGCAACGGCACGTTCACCGATGTCGCGGAGAAGTTGCACGTAGCACGTAAAGGCTGGAGCACGGGCGCGAGTTGGGGCGATTACGATGGTGACGGGCGTCTCGATCTGTTTGTGCCGGGATACGTGCAGATCGATCTAAATAAGCTACCGCCGAGCCCGAGTGAGAGTGCCAGTGCGAGTCAAAACTATTGCCAGTTTCGCAGCGTGCCGGTGATGTGTGGACCACGTGGTCTGCCGGGCGAAGGCGACACGCTTTATCACCAGAAACCCGACGGCACGTTTGAAGACGTGAGCGTGAAAGCGGGGGTCAACGATCCGGAAAAGTATTACGGCTTCTCGTCGGCGTTCGTGCACGTTGACGACGACAAGCTGCTCGATCTGATCGTCGTCAACGACTCAACGCCGAAACAGCTCTACATCAACAAAGGCAACGGCACGTTTGAAGAGATCGGCTATCCGTCGGGCGTCGCTTTGAATGAGAACGGGCGCGAGCAGGCGGGCATGGGCCTCGCCGTCGGCGATTACGACAACGACGGCCGCGTTGATTTTCACATCACGAATTTCTCAGACGACTCGAACGTGCTCTATCACAACGACGGCGACACGAACTTCACTGACGTGACGTTTCAAGCGGGACTCGGAGAGATCTCGATTCCGTTTCTCGGTTGGGGCACGAGCTTCATCGACTACGACAACGACGGCTGGTTGGACCTGTTCGTCGTTAACGGGCACGTCTATCCGCAGGTCGATGCGCACCAGTGGGGCACGAGTTACGCGCAACAACCGCTGTTGTTTCGCAATCTCAATGGAAAGTTCGAGCGCATCGGCGCGCGACCGGGAAATGCTTTGGCGAACGCGTGGCCGGGGCGTGGACTCGCGGTTGGCGATCTCGATGGTGACGGCCGTCTCGATCTTGTAATCAATAATCTCGATGAGAAGCCGACCGTGTTGCGTAACGTCGCCGCGCCGACGGGACACTGGTTGAACCTGCGTCTCATTGCGAAAGCGCCGCGCGATGCGATCGGCAGTGTGGCGTATCTCACGACCGGCAAGCTGCGGCAGCGACAGGACGTCGTCAGCGGCGCGGTCTTTTGTTCGCAAAACGACATGACGTTGCACTTTGGTTTGGGCGCGGCCACGAAGGTCGATAAACTCGAAATCCAGTGGCCCGACGGCAGCACGGAAGTCGTCGACGTTCCCGCGATCGACAAGACGATCACCATCACACAAGCGAAAGGCTAAACTTTGGAGTGCGGCGGCTCGACGCCGCTTTCACCGCGATCGCGCATGATGGAGACTAAAGCGGCGTCGAGCCGCCGCACTCCAAACAGTTCGGAATCTTTGTCCCTCCTGTGATAACTTTTGACGCTTCCATGCGACGACTCGATCTGAGAAAGGCACAGGCCGCGCGCCTCAACACGATCCGCGACATCAATCGGCAGATCGTGCTGAACTACGTGCGCGAGCGCGAGCCGATCTCGCGCGCCGAGATAGCGCGCGAGACGGATCTGCAGCGCTCGACGATCTCGGCAATCGTCGAGGATCTCACGCGCGAAGGTTTGATCGAGGAAGTCGGGGAAGGCGAGTCGACTGGCGGTCGCCGGCCGACGATGCTCAAACTGCGCGCTGTCGGACCGATCGCAGTCGGTGTTTCGCTCACGCCGACGTTGACGACGATCGCGTCGAGCGATCTCGCCGGGCGTGTCATAGACCAACAGGAGTTTCTCACCGACCCGGATAAAACTCTGAACCAGATCGTCAGCACTGTGCGCGAGTTCAACTCGCGTTACGGTGGATCGATCGAAGGCGTGGGCGTGAGTCTGCCGGGGCTCGTCGATCCGTCGACCGGCACCGCGCTTTACATTCCGTATTTTCCGTGGCGCGATCTGCCGGTGTCGGAGTTGATCTCGAAAGCAGTTGGTCTGCCGGTCGTGATCGACAACGATGCGAATGCGGTGGCCCTCGCGGAGTTGTGGTTTGGCCGGCCGGAAGTGAACGACGCGCGCGATTTCATTCTCGTGCTGGTCGCGGAAGGTGTCGGCACTGGAATCATTTTCGACGGGCAGGTGTATCGCGGACAGCGCGGCGCCGCGGGTGAGTTCGGCCACATGGTGATCGGCGCGCACGCGCCGGTGCCGTGTTCGTGCGGCAGCGACGATTGTTGGGAAGCGTTCTCATCCGAGCGGGCGGCGATCGCGCGTTATCGCAAGCTGGCCCACATCGCGAATAAGGTTCAGATCACATTTAAAGAGGTCGTGGACCGCGCGTTGGGTGGAGAAGGGAACGCGACCGAGGCGCTCGTGGAGACGGCTCGTTCTCTCGGCGTCGGCATCTCGAACCTGATCATCGGCTTCAGTCCCGAAGCGGTGGTCGTGGGCGGCGAGATCGCGCGCGCGTGGGACCTGATCGAAAGCGCAATCACAGAAGCGATCGAGCACAGCGTTCGTCGTGGTCTACCCTCGGCGCGCATCCTTCCTTCAACCCTCGGCGACAGTCCCACCTTACGCGGCGCCCTGAGTCTCGTCCTGGCGAGCAAATTCGCCGCCGCCTTCGCCGCCTAAACTCTCTCCGTTATATAAGGTAAGTACCTGTTCCACAAAATATCACTATGCTTGACACCGGCACGTAATTCTTAACCTTGCGCTTCCTGGTTACGTTCACACTTTACACGACGTTCGGCCGCGAATATAAAGCCTGTAACGACGGATCCAAGTAATAGACCATATAACATCCACTGCAAAAACCGACTGCGGTTCCAGAGTTCTAAAGCTGAAACTAGTCCGACGATAATCACTACGATTGCTACTCGACGGTTCATATCGGGGGGATGCCAACGCGTCACGAGGCGAATGATGATACCGACGGAGGTGCACAGAACAATCCCAGCAAAGAATGACTCGAACCTACTAGAACCTTGAACAGCGTTAGCAAACTGGATGTGGCTGATTGCTTGAGCTAGATACAAGATAAAAGCGATACTTGCTACGAAGAAAGCTGAATAGTAGTCCACGCGAGATTCTCGCATTTGTCTTCTCAAGTGATTACATTGTCCCCACTCAATACGCAGCTTGAATCCGAAATATAGAATCAGAGTAAGGAAGGCCCACGGGACCGCTTGTGGCGCTTTGATCGCTCCTACAACTGCGCCAGCATTTCCTCCCGCTTCCTTTGCTTTATCAAGATCAATTCCAACGAGTTCCCAAATAAATAGGATTCCAGCCCAAAGCATCAATTGTTTTCTCGCTTTGTGATATTCAGAAGTCAACGCTTGTGGATCACGTGTGAATTTTGGTTTAGGTGCAGGATCTTCGGGCATCGAGGTGCTCCAATGACGATGTGGTGGGCCTACCAGCGGTCTTATACCACCATCATCGCAAAAGCGAAACAAACATTAAGGTCAGTGTCGTTAGCAGATGATGTATCCGGTGAATTAGCAATGAAATGTCCGGTCTGAGCGGCACGGTCAAAAGCGGCAGACACGAAGCGGTCATGAAGCTGATGAGCGCAGCCGCAGTGGAGCGGGCGATGGCCAAGCGGATCACTTGGTTTCAGGCAGCGGAGATCCTCGGCATTAATTGCCGGCAGATGCAGCGTTGGAAGACACGCTTCAAGCTGGAAGGCTATGAAGAATTGTTCGATCGGCCGCGCGGCATTCCTTCACCAAAGTGCGCCACTGAAACAGTCGAGGAAGTGTTACGCCTGTACCATGAGCAATACTTCGATTTCAACGTGCGGCACTTTCACGAGAAGCTGAGTAGCACAACATTCACCTGAGTTACACGTGGGTGAAGCAGGCCTTGTGGGGTGCCGGTCTGGTGAAGACCAGACGCAAGCGTGGCAAACACCGCAAGCGGCGGCCGCTCCGGCCATTGCCGGGAATGTTGTTGCACATTGACGCCAGCCAGCATCGCTGGTTCTGCGATGATCGTTGGTACGACCTGCTGCTTTCGTGGACGACGCCACCAGCGAGATCTACTACGCGCAGTTGGTCGAGGAGGAATCAATCCGCACGGTGATGACCGCGTTGCGGAAGTAATTGAAGGAAAAGGCCTGTTTTGCGCGCTTTACAGCGAGCGGGCCAGTCACTGCTCACGCCAAAGACCGGCGAGCCAGTGGACCATAACCGGGTGACGCAGGTCGGTCGCGCGCTGCGCCAGCTGAGCATCTAGCTCATTCCCGCTTACTCACGGAGGCGCGCGGCCGCAGTGAGCGTGGGCTTTAGCACTTGGCAAGGACGTTTACCACAAGAGTTGCATCTCCGTAGTTAACTACCCTGCACGATGCCAATCAGTTTCTGCGACAGCAGTACATCGTTGAGTTCAACCAGCGGTTCATGGTCAAAGCGGCGGAGCGTGGCACTGCCTCTGTGCCACTCAGACGAAGCTTGTGTTCTCGCTACAGCACAAACGCGTAGTAGCTCGCGACACACGGTCAGCTTGCCCATCGCAGTTGGCAAATCGAGCGCACCAAACTGCGCGGCACCCTGGCTGGGTGCAGAGTTGTTATCCATCAACATCTGGACGACACGCTCTCGATCACCTTTGGGCCACACGTGGTGGGGCGCTATCAACCGCGGCAACTGAATCCGAGGCTGAGAAGGAAAAGCCCAAGCAAAAAGCGGCCTGAACCTTAATGCAAATGGTCAAACCAAAACCGGACATTTCACTTGCTAACAACACAAACGTTAAATTCAGAAGCTGTGCGGGTTTGAATGCGTGATGACGATTTCGATCTTACGTGCTTATGAAGAATAGCTACAAAATTCTTTATACTCGCCTTACCACGTTCAGTGAGGCAGATTCGGTCAACCGCCATCACTGGGGAAAGTGCTCCTTGAGTTCACTTTGTTGGTGCTTCCTTTGATCCTACTTCGGCGTAAGTAGGATTCGTTACCAAAAAACAGTTGACACCTTCCTGAATCTATATTAAAAACTTCGTTCGTTCTGACAACAAACTATCCGTAACCGTCAGTTTTAGCATTACCAAGCCACAATTCGCTGTTTTGTTCGGAGTTCAAGCGCTGCTTGTTTCTCCCTGAGGACTCGACATGAGAAAGCCACTCTCCGCGGCCCAGACCGTCCTGCTCGCCATCTTCCTTTTAACTATTGCTGCTACCGCCAATGCCCAAAGTAACAAGGGCGCGATCGTCGGCACCGTCCGAGACCCCAGCGAAGCCCTCGTCGCCAAAGCCAAAATTACGGTCACGAACGTGAAGACCGGCGAGGTGCGCGACACCGAGACCAGCGACGACGGCACGTTCACCGTCACCAATCTCGAGCCTGGTCCATACAACGTCACGGTCGAAGCGCCGGGCTTTCAAGCGGTCACGTTTCAGGCGCTGCAAGTGGAGACGAACTCGCGCTTGCCGCTCGACGTGAAGTTCAGTCAGATCAACGCCGCGACTTCTTCAGTAACGATCACCGCCGACGCAGCGCCGCTCGTCGAAAGCGAAACGAGCGTGCGCGGCGATCTCATCACGGGCCGGCAAGTCACTGATCTTCCCCTCCCACAAAGAAACTTCACTTTGCTCGCAGCGCTTTCACCCGGCGTGACGCGCCCGAACCTCGGCCTGCTCGGCGGCGGCGGCAACTTCGTCGCGGGCGGTGGCGGACAGAACAACACCGAAGCCACGCGCTTTCGCGAGTCAGGCGGTTCCGTACTCGTCGTCAACGGCGCGCGCGCGACCAACAACAACTTCACGCTCGACGGCGTCGACAACAACGAAGGACAGTTTGCGCAGATCGCGATCTATCCGCAGCCGGACGCAGTCGCGGAGTTCAAGATCGAAACCAGCGTGCCGTCCGCAGAATCCGGACGCGCGGGTGGCGGCATCATTTCAGTGACGTTTAAGTCCGGCGGCAACGGCGTTCACGGCACGGTCGGCGAGATCTACCAGGGCCGCTTCCTGAGCGCGGCCGCGAGCAAGTTTGACGATCCGACTTCGCCACCAGTCCCGAACTACGTGACGCACAATTACTACGGCACGGTTGGTGGTCCAATTTTCCTGCCGCGCTTCGGCGAAGGCACGCCGCCGTTTTACGACGGCCGCAATCGTTCGTTCTTCTTCTTCTCGCTCAACGGCCAGCGCAACAGCACGCCCATCTTCGGTGGCACGGGCGATCCGAACGCGGTGCCGGTACCGACCGCAAGAATGCGCGTCGGCGATTTTAGTGAGTTGCTGCAGCCGGGCACGTCGAGAGTTTACCAACTCGCGGGTGGCGGCACCGTGACCGCGCCGATCGGCACGATCTTCGCGCCGAACGGCACGCCCATTCCCGGCAACGACCTGCGCAACTGTCCGACCTGCGGCGGCTTTTCGCCGTTTGCGCTCGCTTACGTGAATGCGTTTCCGTTGCCTAACATCGCCGGCCCGGGCCGCAACTTCCTCACGAACCGCAAAGAACACGCGAACGTGAACAGCTACGACGTGCGCATCGATCACCACATCACGTCGAACAACACACTCTTCGGCCGCTGGAGCAAGCAAGACTCGGCTCGCTCGCGCGACAACTTCTTCCCGCTTGGCACTTCGCCAAACAATCACGATCTGCCGGCTGGTCCATCGGCCGGTGACGAGTTTGGCGATGCCAAAGGATTAACGCTCGGCGACACGCACGTCTTCTCGCCGAGTGTCGTTAACGATGCCCGCTTCGGTTACACTCGGGTACAGATCGGAATCTTCAACACGGGCGTCAACGGCACCGGCGGATTCAGTCCGACGGTCTCGGCGGATCTCGGCGCGCCCAACATCAACATCAGTCCAAACACCAGCGGCATCGTGCTGGTGGGCATCGTTGACGAACTCACCGGCACCGATCGCGCTACAGAATTCACCGGGGATGGCGGTCCGTTTTATTTCCTTTCGAACAATTTCCACGCTGCCGACGCACTGACGGTCGTGCGCGGCAATTCCAGTTACAAGTTTGGCGGCGACTATCGCGTGCGCCAGAACAGCAACTACGACGGCGGCCGCAACAACGGCACCAAGGGCAACTATCAATACGGCACGACCAACAGCGGTTTCGTTTCCGGCAACTACAACGGCATTGGACCAAACGATACCGGCTCGTCGCTCGCGAACTTCCTGCTTGGTTATCAACCGGGCTTCGTCGGTCGCGGCGATCCGGGTGGTCCATACCTGCAGTCTAGTAAAGAGATGGCGTTCTTCGTGCAGGACGATTGGAAAGTCAATCCGGACCTGACGCTCAATCTCGGGCTGCGTTACGACATCTTCACTGCGCCGACCGAACGTTTCGATCGACAAAGCAATTTCGATCCCGCCACGAAGACGATCCAGATGGCCGGTCCGAACGCGCCCGGCGGACGCGATCTCGCGAACACCGACAAGAACAACTTTGGCCCACGTATCGGTTTCGCCTACAGCGGCTTTAAAGAAGACAAGACGCTCGTGCTGCGCGGCGGGTACGGCATTCTCTACGCGGTTGATGTCAGCGCGGCGCAACCGTTGACCGCGAACCCCGGCACGGGCGCGGGAAGTTTTGCGTGCACACCGATCACGGCGCCGTTGAATTGTCCCGCAGTGTTCCGCGCGCGCAATCCGTTTGACGCCGGCATTCCCGTCGCGCCGTTCACGGTAGCAGCGCCGGGCACGAGTTTCGCCGCACCCACAACTGGCGGTCTGCTGCTCTTCAACGATCCGAATCGCAAGGATGAGATGTATCACCAGTACAACCTCACCGGGCAGTGGGAGTTCAGGCGCAACTGGCTCGCGGAAGTGGGCTACGTTGGTTCGTTGGGACGAAACCTGCTGGTGCTGCAAAACATCGGCACCGGCAACGACGAAGGTGGACCAGGCTCACGCGAAGTGGTGCTCGTAAACATCAGCACTCCCGTGCCGATCACGGCGACGCGTTACATCGGCAGCTCGCGCTACGACGCGTTGCAAACAAAACTCGAAAAGCGGTTCGTGAGGGGCTTGTCGATCCTGACGTCCTATACGTGGGCGCATGCGATCGATAATTCACCCGGCGGCATCTGCGCAGGCGGCGCGAGTGCGCGCGACTGCGGCCCGGACGATCCGGCGCGTCTGGACCTCGAACGCGGAAACTCCGATACTGACGTGCGGCACCGTTTCACGTTCGCAAATGTTTGGGATCTGCCAATCGGGCGTGGTCGACGCTGGGGCGGTGACATGCCAAAAGCGCTGGACGCCGCGATTGGTGGATTCCAACTAAACAACATCGTGACGTGGCAGAGTGGTCCGGTTTACAACGTGACCTGCAACGGCGGCCGCGTGGACATAATCGGCGATCCGACTCCGACCTCGGCCGACGAAGCCGCTGGCCGGCAACTGAATCGGGCTGCGTTTCGTTGCGCGACGACGCGCATCTTCGCGAACGATCCGAACAGTCCACACATCGGCACGCTCGGCCGCAACGTCTTCCGTGGTCAGCCGCAGTTTTATTGGGACGCGTCGTTGTTCAAGAACTTCCCCATCAGCGCGATCAGCGATGCGTTCAATGTGCAGTTTCGCTTCTCAGCGTACAATGTGCTCAATCGTGTGAATCGTTCGTTCCCGAACGGCGACATTAACAATGCGACTGACTTTGGACGCGACACCAGCGAGCAGCGGCGGCGGCAGATGGAGTTCTCGCTGAAACTTATCTTCTAGTGGTAGCTACAAAGAGGCACAAGAAACACAACGCGGTATGGATTGTGTTCTGTGCCCTTTGTGCTTTTCTGTGGCCCGCGGCGTCTTACGCTCAAGCTACGGCTTCACTCGACGAAGCGACTGCGTTGTTACAGGCGCGGCGTTTTGCGGAAGCGGAAGCGGCAACGCGCAAGGTGCTCGCCGCGAAGCCGCGCAATGCGGACGCGCACGCGCTTCTGGCGTTGATACTCGATCAGCGCGGCGTTTCTACGGAAGCGGAGCGTGAGTACGAAGCGGCGCTGCGACTGAAACCGAACCTCGTTTCAGCGTTATCGAACTACGGCGTGCTGCTCGCGCGTACGAACCGTCCCGCGGAAGCGATCGCGAAGTTTGAAGAAGTGTTGCGGCTCGATCCGAAACACGAGCGCGCCATATTTAATTTGGGTGCGCTCTACGCCGCGCGCGGTGATTACAAACGCGCGGTGCCGTTGCTGGAACGCGCCGCGGGAACTCCGGCGTGTAAGTCGAACGGCGATCGCGCGTTATTGTTAACGCTCGTGAATGCGTACGTTCACGTCGAGCGACGTGACGAGGCGCTGGCGCTTTCGCGTTGTCTTGAAGAGATGAGCGCGGGCGATGCGCGTGCTTTGTTTACGCTCGCGTTGAGTCTTGCGGAAGCGCATGAGTATGGCGAAGCCGTGCGGTTGTTTCAGCGCACGAACGACTTGCGGCCGCACACTTACGAAGTGCTCTACAATCTTGGGCTCGCGCTTTACAACCTCGACCGCTTACCGGAAGCGAACGACGCGTTGTCGTCGGCTGCGACGCTGAAGCCTGACGAGGCGGATCCTTATTACCGGCTCGGTTTGGTTGCGTCCGCGCAGAACGACACGAAAGCGGCGCTCACGTATTGGACCAAAGCGATCGAGTTGCGGCCCGCGTTTCCGGAAGCGAACTTCATGATTGGCGAAGAGCTGTTGAAGAATCGCCTCGCGGAGAAGTCGATTTCGTTTTACCAGCGGGCGTTGGACCAGAGCAAAGGCGAACTGGTTTATCACCTGCGACTCGGCGTGGCGAATGTTCGCGGGCAGCGCTATCAGCAAGCGCGGGAGATCTTCACGCGCGCGCTCGAGAAGTTTCCCGACAATGCGAACCTTTATTTTCTGTTGGGCTATGCGGCGCGGGCGGAAGGGCAGTATGACCAGGCGGTCGCGGCGTTTCAAAAAGTGTTGAAGTTACAACCTGACAATGCGGACGCGCTTTCGAATCTCGGCTATATCGCTAGCCAGCGCGGTGAGAATGTCGAAGGCGAGCGCTTGTTGCGGCGGGCGATTCAACTCGATCCGCGGAGTTTTCCGTCGTATCACGATCTCGGGCGGTTGCTGGTGAAGTTGAAGCGTTACGATGAGGCGTTGCCGTTGTTGCAGCGTGGGGTGGAGTTGAACGACAAAGATCCGGGGATTCGTTATCAACTGTTTCTGGCGTATTCGCGTTTGCGGCGCAAGGACGAAGCGGAGAAAGAGCTCGCGGAGTTCAAGCGTCTCGATGAAGGGAACCGGCACGGTGCGACACCGCTCAATACGAACACAAACATGAACTCCAGCGCTGACAGTGAAAGCCTGCCGCCGCTGCCGGCGGCTGCCGCAGGCGACACCACCAAGCCTCGAACACCGTGAGATGGGAGTCATAACCGTTGCCACGCGCCACTCTCGTCTCCATATTTATCGTTGCCATCTCGTTTACAGCGTTTGCGCAAGGACCATCGGTAGTTAAAGTCGATCCGCCTTCCTGGTGGGCCAATCACACGATAAATCCGATCCGTGTTTTAATCCGTGGCAAAAACCTTTCCGGTGCTCGGGTGCGTTCTGATAGTTCAGCACTTCGTGTATTGGCCCTGAAGCAAAGCTCGAGCTACTTATTTATTGACCTCCAGATCAGTCCTGCAGCTAAGCCGGGCAAGTATCGTTTAGTGCTGGAAACACAGATTGGTAAAACAACAATACCGTTCTCTATAGAAGCGGCTCTCGATAACAATAAAAACTTTCAGGGGATAAATAGCGACGATGTGATCTACTTGATCATGATCGATCGGTTCTCTGATGGAGATCCGACAAACAACACGCCGCAAGACGCGCCACTCGAAGCAAACGATCCACACAACCCGCGCGCGTTTCACGGCGGCGATCTGCGCGGCATCATCAACCACCTGCCGTACCTCAAAGATCTCGGCGTCACAGCGCTCTGGCTAACACCGTGGACCGACAACTGGAACGGCGTAAACCGCTGCGACAAACCATGGTGCCCAAACACCTATTACCACGGCTATCACACGATCGATTACTACGCGGTGGAAGATCGCTTTGGCGATCTCAAAACACTGCGCGAACTGGTCGACAAAGCCCACGCGCTCGGACTAAAAGTCATCCAGGACCAGGTCGCAAACCACGTCGGCTCGCAACACCCGTGGGCCAAAGATCCGCCGCTGCCAAACTGGTTTCACGGCACATTAGCCAATCATCGTCTCAACACGTTTCGCAACAGCGCGCTGCTTTCACCACACGCGCATCAACGCGACGTGCGCGACGTTCTCGACGGCTGGTTCAGCGACGATTTGCCTGACATGAACCAGGACGAACCGGAAGTCGCGCGTTACGAAATTCAAAACGCGCTGTGGTGGGTGGGCGTCACCGGCATCGACGGCATTCGCGAGGACACGATCCAGTACATGCCGCGCGCGTTCATCCGCGATCTGTCTCTGTCGCTGCACCGCGAGTACCCGAAGCTGTGGCTGGTGGGCGAGGTGTTCGAGCGCGACGCGGCGCAGACGGCGTTCTTCATCGGCGGTCACACCGGTTGGGACGGCATCGACACGAAGCTCGACTCTGTTTTCGATTTCGCGCTCTGGAACACTTCGCTGAATGTCTTTACAAACAAGCTGCCGGTGCATGCGTTGCGCGATCAGTTGAAGTACGACGCGTTATATCCCGATCCGGCGAAGCTGACGGTGCTCGCGAACAATCACGACACGCCGCGTTTTCTCTCGCTCGAGCATGCGACCATTAACGGCGCGAAGTTGCACACCGCTTTCATACTGAGCACGCGCGGGATTCCGCAGCTCTATTACGGTGAGGAGATCGCGATGGAGGGTGGCGAAGATCCGGATAACCGGCGCGACTTTCCCGCGCGCGCTTTCAACGCCAGCGAACGCAACGAGGAAGAGCGCGAGATGTTTGAGTGGACGCGCGCGTGGATTCGTTTGCGGCGCGAGCATTCGGCGCTGCGACGCGGACGTTTGATCGATCTCGTTTACGACGACAATGTCTACGTCTTTGCGCGCGTGGACGACACTGAAGCGGTTGTGATCGGGATTAACCGTGGGGACAAGCCGGCGGAGGTGAATATACCTTTCACGTCGTTGACGTTTCTGCTGGGAGAAGTACGCGGTAGTAGTTTCCGCGGCACCGTAACGCTGCCCGCGAACTCGGCGGTGGCTTTCAAAACATCATGAACTTTGAGCGCGCGAGTGGGATCCTGCTTCACCCGACGTCGTTGCCGGGCGGTTTTGGGGTGGGCGATCTTGGACCAGAGGCTTATGAGTTTATAGATTTTTTGGTGAGTGCGGGGCAGAGTTTGTGGCAGGTGCTGCCGCTTGGGCCAACAGGTTATGGCGACTCACCGTATGCGTGCTATTCCGCGTTCGCGGGCAACACGTTACTGATTAGTCCCGAAGATCTCGTAGCGCGAGGCCTGTTGGAAGGGGATCTAAAACCCGATACAAAAGCGGATCGTGTCGACTTTGGCGAGGCGCACAAGATCAAGGAAGGGATACTCCGTCGGGCTTACGAGAACTACAAACGGACCACCGAGCGTAACTCCGCAACCGACGTCCGCAGCGCTTTCGAAACGTTCGCGCAACGCGAAGCGCACTGGCTCGACGATTACGCACTCTTTCGCGCGTTGAAGGATGCGCATAACGGCGTGGCGTGGAATGAGTGGGAACCCGCGCTCGTCGCGCGCACGCCCGCCGCGCTCGAACGTGCCCGCACCAAACTACACGACGAGATCGAAGCGCAGATGTTCTACCAGTTTCTGTTCTTCGAGCAGTGGTTTGCTTTGAAGAAGTATGCGAACGAACGCGGCGTGAAGATCGTCGGCGACTTGCCAATCTTCGTAGCCCAGGACTCAGCCGACGTTTGGACCAACCCCGATCAATTCAAGCTCGACAAGAACGGCCGGCCGCTCGTCGTCGCCGGCGTGCCGCCCGATTACTTCAGCAGCACGGGCCAGCTCTGGGGCAATCCGCTTTACAACTGGGAGCGCATGCAAGCCGACGGTTTTGCGTGGTGGATCGAGCGTGTGCGCGCGACGCTGAAGGTCGTGGACATCGCACGCGTGGACCACTTCCGCGGCTTCGCGGCGTGTTGGGAGATTCCGGGCGGCGATAAGACCGCCGAACGCGGGCAGTGGGTCGAAGCGCCGGGAAAAGAATTGTTCACGGCGATTCGCGAGACTCTCGGTGAGTTGCCGATCATCGCCGAAGACCTTGGCGTGATCACGCCGGACGTTGTCGCGTTGCGCGATGGTTTTGGTTTTCCGGGCATGCGGATCTTGCAGTTTGGTTTTGGCGGTGACACGAAGAACATCGACTTGCCGCATAACTATGTTGCGAACGTCGTCGCTTACACCGGCACGCACGATAACGACACGACTGTCGGTTGGTTTGAGAGTGTTGCCGGTGAAGGCTCGACGCGCACTGCGGAACAGATCGAGCGCGAGCGCGAGTTTTGTCTCGATTATCTGAACAGCGACGGCCGTGAGATTCATTGGGACTTCATTCGCGCGGTGCTCGCGTCAGTGGCAAACACCGCGATCGTGCCCTTGCAGGACGTGCTCGGCCT
>CAMLLD010000097.1 GCA_946480785.1 uncultured Blastocatellia bacterium
CGCGACCAGCCGCTTCTTCCGGCTGTTCGTGCAATCCTCCGCGCTCGGCCTTGGCGCGTTGCTGGCGATCGCCGGCGAAATCTCGGCCGGCGCGATCATTTCGATCACGGGCAATCTGAACATTCTGCTGTTGACAGGCTCGCGTCTGCCGTTTGCGATGGCCGAACAAAAACAACTGCCCGCCTTCCTCGGCAACGTGCACCGCACGTTCTTCACACCTTACATTTCAATCCTGTTGACCGCGGGTCTTATGCTGTTCCTGACGTTGAAGAGTTCGTTCGTGACCGCGTTGACGATCAGCGCGATCGCGCGGCTCGTCACGTACGCCGCCACTTGTCTCGCGTTGCCGATCTTTCGCCGTCGACGAGACACACCGCCAGCCCTGTTTCGCACGCCCGGCGGAACGATCATCGCGATTCTGGCGCTCGTACTAATCGTTTGGCTGCTGCTCAACAGCACGCTGCACGAAGCGAGAGACGCAACGCTCGCAGCGGCCGCGGGGCTGGTGATCTATTTTGCTTACTGGCTCTACTCGCGCTCGCGAGCTTCGTAGACGACGCGCCCGTCGACCATCGTCAACACGACTTTTACATTCTCGATCTCGTTCGGATCGATCTTGAAGATGTCGCGCGAGAGCAGCACGAGATCGGCGAGTTTGCCGGCGCTGATAGTTCCCTTCACGTTCTCCTGAAACTCCGCGTAAGCCGAACCGACCGTGTAAGCGCGTACCGTTTCCTCAACAGAGAGCTTCTGCTCGGGCACCCAGCCGTTCGGGTTCCTACCGTCGATCGTCCGCCGCGTCACAGCAGCATAAACCGTCAACAACGGATTCAAAGGCGCGACGGTCCAATCAGTGCCGAACGCGAGTGTTGCGCCCGAATCGAGTAACGAGCGAAACGCATAAGTCGTCTTCGCGCGCTCTTTGCCAATGCGCTTCTCGGCCCAACGTCCGTCGTCGATGGCGTGATACGGTTGCATCGACGCGATCACGCGGTCGCGTGCGAAGCGCGAAATGTCCTGCGGTCGCAAGTGCTGCACGTGCTCGATACGAAAACGTCGATCGCGTTTGCCGTTCTCGCGTTCGACCGTTTCATAGACGCCGAGAATTAGATCATTAGCACGATCGCCGATCGCGTGAATCAGCACTTGCAAACCCGCGCGATCGGCTTCGCGCACGCGCTCGAGCATCGCGCCTTCGGGATACATCTCGTCGCCAGCGATGCCGCTCGTCGACGGATCGTCGC
This sequence comes from uncultured Blastocatellia bacterium, assembly GCA_946480785.1. The sequence continues at coordinate 1,245 of CAMLLD010000097.1, forward strand.
GATAAGGTTCGTAGAAGAGTGCGGTCGTCGAGCCGAGACTGCCGTCGGCGAAACCTTTCAAACCGCCGACGCGCAACATCTCGCTGCCGAAGTGCGCACGCACGCCCATCCGCGCAACCCGTTGCCAATCGGGCAGCGGCGACACGGCGTAGATGCGCGTCTTCAACTCGCCGTGGTCCAACAACGTTTGATACACGCCGACGTCAGTTCCCGCCGACATGTCCTGAACACTCGTGACGCCGAGACTCGCAGCGTAGTTCGTCGCCGCGCGCGCCGCTTCGAGTCGCTCTTCAAACGACGCCGGCGGCGCGACCTTCCACACAAAACTCTGCGCCGCGTCTTTCAGCACGCCGGTGGGCTCGCCCGACTTGTCGCGCACGATCACGCCGCCCGGCGGATCCGCTGTCTCACGTGTCACACCAGCGAGTTTCAACGCGAGACTGTTCGCGAGCGCCATGTGACCGTCGAGCCGATTGACGAAAACCGGCGTGTCGGCAGTGAAGCCGTCGATCAACTCTTTCGTCGGCAAGTTCGCGTCAGGCCAGCGCTCGTGGTCCCAATCACCGCCGGTGATCCAGCGGCCTTTCGGAACCTTCGCCACAAACGCTTTGATCCGCGCGGCAAACTCCTGCGGCGAATTAGCATCACGCAGATCAACGCTCGAGAGTTGAAAACCGCCGCTGAGAAAATGCGTGTGCGCGTCATTGAAACCGGGCAACAGCAAACGCTGCTGCGCGTCGATGGTGCGCGTGTTTGGACCAGCGAGTTTTCTTATGTCGTTAGTCGAGCCGACGGCGACGATGCGGTTCGCGTAGATCGCCACGGCTTCGGCGGTTGGCTGCGCCGCGTCCATCGTGTGGACGACGGCGTTGATGATGATCGTGTCGGCGACGAAGGCCGGTTTGTCAGCGTGAACGGGAAGATTCATAAGGCACAAGATTACGATCGCAATCAGCAGGGGTGTGGTTTTCATCAGCGGCAGATTGTACACTGTTGGCAATCCGCGGTGGATCAATTGGTCAACAAGCTAATAGATAATCTGGCTGCGATTGTGGGCTCTGAAAACGTGCTTTCGAAGCCTGACGAATTGCTCGTCTACGAGTGCGACGGCCTGCCGCAACACAAGCATCGCCCGCGCGCCGTTGTCTTCCCTTCTTCGACGGGCGAGACGTCGGCGATCATGCGCGAGCTCGCGCGCGCGCAGGTGCCGTTCACACCGCGCGGCGCGGGTACCGGATTGTCCGGCGGCGCGTTGGCTTTGAACTCGGGCGTCGTGATCGAGTTTGCGCGCATGCGCAAGATCCTGCGCATCGACGTTGAGAACCGGCTCGCGATCGTGCAGCCGGGTGTGGTGAACCTGCACGTGTCGCGCGCAGTCGCGCCGTATGGTTTGTACTACGTGCCCGATCCGTCGAGTCAGCCGAGTTGCACGATCGGCGGCAACATCGCGGAGAGTGCGGGCGGGATTCATTGTTTGAAGTACGGCACGACGACGGATCACGTGCTTGGGTGTCGCGTCGTGTTGGCCGGCGGCGAGGTCGTCGATCTCGACGTGAATTCCGCGGGTTACGACTTGCTCGGTGTTTACGTTGGATCGGAAGGAACGTTTGGCATCACGACTGAAGCAACGCTGAAGTTGAGCGAGATTCCGCCCGCGGTGCGCACGTTGCTCGCGGAGTTTGCTGAGGTCGATGATGCGAGTCATGCAGTGTCGGCGATCATCGCCGCGGGCGTGATGCCGGCGGCGCTTGAGATGATGGACCACGAGATCATTCGCGCGGTCGAGGCGAGTGTGTTTGCCGCGGGACTGCCGCCTGATGCGGGAGCTGCTCTGTTGATTGAACTCGACGGCATCGAGGCAGGACTCGACGATGAAGCGCGCAAAGTGACGAGCATCTGCATGGAGTATGGCGCGCGCGACTGCCGCCTCGCGCGTGACGAAGCGGAACGGAAAAAACTGTGGGCCGCGCGCAAGGGTGCGTTCGGCGCGATCGGACGCATCTCGCCTGATTCGATGATCCAGGATGCGGTCGTGCCGCGTTCGCGTCTGCCGGAAGTGTTGCGCGCGGCTTATGAGATCGCCGCGCGAAATCAGTTGCGCATCGCGAACGTGTTTCATGCGGGCGATGGCAATCTGCATCCGCTCATTTGTTTCGACTCGCGTTTTGCAGACGAAGTGAAGCGCGTGAAAGAAGCAGGGCGCGAGTTGATGGAGGTTTGTGTTGGTGTGGGCGGGACGATCACGGGCGAGCACGGTGTGGGGTTAGACAAACGCGACCTCCTGCCGCTCGTCTTCTCCGACGCGGACATGAACGCGATGCTCTCGGTGCGCGCCGCATTCGATCCCCTCTCGCTCTGCAACCCCGGCAAGATCATTCCGATGCTGCGCGGCTGCGGCGAAGCGCGCGCTGTTGCGGTTGAGGACGAACCGCGCAACATTTCTTTTAGAATTGATTCCGCGCCTCCCGCTACCAAGCTCCAATCCCCTTTCCCAACGGCCTCTCGCGTTGAGTACCCTGAATCAACGGCTGAACTCTCGGTGATCGTGAAACACGCCGCAGCGCAGCGTTGGACCATCACCGTCACAGGCGGGAGAACGTTGGTGAAGGGCTCTGAAAGCCAGATCACTATCGATACGACGCGTCTCAATCGAATCATCGAGCACGAACCAGCAGATCTAATCGCTACCGCCCAAGCCGGCGTCCCACTCACCACTTTCAACGACAAACTCACCGAAAACGGCCAGTGGCTCCCACTCGATCCACCAAACGATGGCCGCGCGACTCTCGGCGGTATCGTGGCGACCGGCCTCGGCGGCCCGCAACAGTTCGGCTACGGCCGTCCACGTGGCTCAGTGATCGGCATGACGGTCGTACTTGCCGACGGCAGCATCATCAAAGCCGGCGGCCGCGTCGTGAAGAACGTCGCTGGTTACGATCTGTGCAAGTTGTTCACCGGCAGCTACGGCACACTCGGCATTATTACTGAACTCATTTTCAAACTGCGCCCGCGGCCCGTGCGCGAAGCCACGATAATCGCCACTGGTTCGCTCAAAGATCTAATCGCTGCAGGCAGAGCGATTCTCAATGCGCGGCTGTTTCCGGTAGCGGTGGAGTTACTATCGGCGACTCTTGGTAGGGGGATTGGAGTCGCTAATGACGGCGCGGACATTCTATTGATCCGTTTTGCGGGAAACGAAAAAAGCGTTTCATATCAACTTGAACAAGCGCTGATGCAAATGAAGAATTCCGGCGTTAAGAGGAGCGACGTCGTAGCGGATGATGCGCATGTCTGGACGAAGCTCGCCGCGTTTCCGATCGAACAAGCGCCGTCGTTCGCAACCCGCGTGCTGCCAACACAGGTCGCGGAAAAACTCCGCGCGCTTGATGGTCCATGGCAAGCAGGCCTCGCAGACGGTCGAATTAGAGTGATGGGCCATGAACGACCCTCGGCTTCTCTCAACGCGCTCAGCCAACGCGTAAAGCAACAACTCGATCCTTTCAACTTACTCAGAGGACACGACCATGAATACGCTGCGTAAACTCGGACGAGTCTTTTTAGTCCTGGCGTTCATCAACGCTTCAATCGCGCCCGCGCCCGCTCGCGAGCCAGTGCGCGGCCGCCACGGCATGGTCGCATCGACGAATGAAGTCGCGTCGCGTGTCGGCGTCGAGATCATGAAGCGCGGTGGCAACGCCGTCGACGCCGCGATCGCGGTCGCGTTCGCGCTGCAGGTGACGCATCCCGCGGCGGGCAATCTCGGCGGCGGCGGCTTCATGATGATTCGCCTGAAGAATGGTCGCACCACCGCGATCGACTATCGCGAGATGGCCCCTGCCGCGGCGGACCGCGACGTCTATCTCGACAAGAACGGAAACCTGATCGAAGGCGAAGGTGGTTCGCTGATCGGCTATCGTGCGGCCGGCGTGCCGGGCACGGTGCGCGGCATGGAGCTCGCGCTCAAGAATTATGGCTCGGGCAAGTTAACGTGGAACCAACTGATCGAACCCGCGCGCCAGCTCGCCGCGAACGGCTTCACGGTGACATACGAGTTGGCGCGTTCGCTGCACGGTGAGCGCGAATACCTGTCGCAGTATCCGGAGACGAAACGGATCTATTTGCGCAACGGTAACTTCTACAAAGAAGGCGAACTGTTTCGTCAGCCCGAACTCGCGCAGACGTTCGCGCGCTTGCAACGCTTTGGTCCAAACGAATTTTACGAGGGCGAAACCGCGCGCATGATCGCCGCAGACATGAAGCGCCATAACGGCTTGATGACGCTCGGAGATCTCCGCGGCTACGTCGCGAAGGAACGCACGCCGTTGCGCGGCAACTATCGCGGCTACGAGATCATTTCGATGCCGCCGCCGTCGTCGGGCGGCGCGGTGCTGATCGAGATGCTCAACATTCTCGAGGGTTTCGACCTCGCGAAACTCGATGCGTCGTCGTCCGATCGTTATCACCTGATGGCTGAAGCGATGCGGCGCGCGTTTGCGGATCGCGCTGAGTACATGGGCGACAGCGATTTCGTGAAGGTGCCGGTTGCGGGCATGATCGATAAGGCGTACGCGGCGCGCCTGCGTTCGAGTATCAACACGGATCGCGCGTCGAGCAGTGCGGAAGTGCGCGCCGGCCGTCCGGCCGGTTACGAGTCGGAGGAGACGACGCACTTCACCGTTGTGGATTCGGAAGGCAACGCGGTCGCAAACACTTACACGCTCAACAATTCGTACGGCTCGGCCGCGATGGCTAAGGGCACGGGGCTGCTACTCAACGATGAGATGGACGACTTCGCCGCGAAGCCGGGCACGCCCAACATGTACGGGTTGATCCAGGGCGAGCGTAATGCGGTCGCGCCGAAGAAGCGCCCGCTGTCAGCGATGACCCCGACGATCGTGTTGCGCAAGGATGGCAGTTTCTGGTTTACGGTGGGTAGTCCCGGTGGTCCAACGATCATCAACACGGTGCTGTGCGTGATTACGAACGTGATCGATTACGACATGAACATTCAGCAAGCGATCGATGCGCCGCGCATTCATCATCAGTGGTTGCCGGATGAGCTGGTGGGGGAACCGTCCGGGTTTTCGAGCGATACGCAGCGTGCTTTGACTGCGCGTGGACACACGCTTGGGAAGCTGCGTTACCTCGGCGATGCGGAGGGGATCATGATCGAGCAGAAGACCGGTATGCGTCTCGGCGCGACCGATCCGCGTCGCAGCGATGGTCTGGCCGTGGGCTACTAATCCGTGAGTTATCCGCTTAAATCCGAGTCCCCGCTTGTCGTTCAGGAAGACAAACTGCTCGCTTGCATTCACTGTGGCCTGTGTCTCGAGGCGTGTCCGACGTATGTGATCACGGGTGACGAGAATGATGGCCCACGCGGGCGGCTTTACCTGATGCGCGCGGTTGCGGAAGGCCGGTTGGAGAACACGTCGGACGCGTTTCGCACGCACATCGATCGTTGTCTTGGTTGTCGTGCGTGCGAACAGGTGTGTCCGGCGGGAGTTGAGTATGGGCAGTTGCTGGAGGCGAGTCGCGAAGAGTTGTTGGAGGCGCAGCCAAAGTCGGATCTCACGGATAAGGCTTTGCGGTTTGTGTTGCGGCACGTGTGGCTGTCGCCGCTGCGGTTGCGGATGTTGTTTGGGGCAGCGCGTGTGTTTCGCGATCTTGGGTTGGCGCGGTTGTTGTTGAAGTTGCGTGTAGCGAGACTGTTTTCGCCGCGGGCGGAGTTTGGTCTTGCGTTACTCGAGAGCTCTCGTCCGATATTTGGAACACAAAAGTCTCAAAAATCCGCGGCACACCCGCGTGAATCCGATTCCACTTCGGTTTCGTTGTTTACGGGCTGCGTGGGTGAAGGACTTTTCGCGCGCGTCAACCGCGCAACCGAGCGCGTGTTGCATAGGAATGGTATCCACGTAACCAAGCCTGCAGATCAGGTGTGCTGTGGCGCGTTGCACGCGCACGCCGGAGATCTCGAGGGCGCGCGTGAGTTAGCAAAGCGAAACATCGCCGCCTTCAACAACGGCGAACCGATCATCACGAACGCCGGCGGCTGTGGCGCAATGCTCGAAACTTACAGCCACCTGCTGGCAAACGATCCGGACCTGGCCGGCGCTGCCGCAAACTTCAGCAGTCGCGTACGCGACGTGAGCCAACAACTTCAACCGTGCGACTCACTGAACGGTTCGGCAACGATCACAGGCAAACGCGTGACTTACGACACCTCGTGTCATCTTCTGTACGGCCAGCACGCCGGCGAAACGTCGCAAGAGATGCTGCGCTGCGCCGTTGGCCCAGGCTTCACTCCATTGGAAGGCACCGAACGCTGTTGCGGCGCGGCAGGCATTTACAACCTGCTGCAACCCGAAATGTCTCAACGCGTGCTACACGAGAAGCTGGCCCACATACGCGAGAGCGGCGCGGACATACTCGCCACCGGCAATCCCGGCTGCCAAATGCAGATCGGCGCCGGCGCCTACCTCGCTGGTCTGAAACTCCAAGTCTGCCACCCCATCGAACTCCTCGACGAAGCATATAAATCAGCCACGGATGAACACAGATGACACGGATCAACGCTGAGAGAAGGCAATCTGGCCGCTGATGAGTGTTAGGCGGGGGCCGCTGTTGGGCCAGAGGGCCACGAGGTCGGCGCGTTTGCCGGTTTCGATCGATCCGCATTCCTGGTCCACGCCGAGGAGGCGGGCGGGATTGGTGGAGGTGAGTTGCGCAAGGTCGAAGTAAGAGACGCCGAGGGAGAGTAGCAGGCGAACCGCGTCCAGCATGCTGATCACTGAACCGGCGATGCTGCCGGAAGCATTCGCAGTACGGCCGTTCTTCACAGTGATTGTCTCGCCCCAGATGTCGAAATCGCCGTCGCCCTTCCCTGCCGCCGCAATCGCATCGCTAATCAGGCTGATAGAACGGGCGCCTTTGATCTTCAACAACAAGCGCAACATGAACGGGTCGAGATGAATGCCGTCGGCAATGATGTCGATGCTCACGCCATCGTTGGAGAGGCCCCACGCGATCGGCCCGGGGTTGCGATGATGCAGCGGCGCCATCGCGTTCATGAAATGCGTCATGTGTCGCGCGCCGGCGTTGAAAGCCTGGTCCAACACTTCGAGCGTGGCGCGCGTGTGTCCCAGCGAAATCACCCAGCCGCGACGCTTCAACTCGCGCACGAGCTCGACGCCGCCCGCGACTTCAGGCGCGAGCGTGATCATACGGATCATGTCTTCCCGAACCGGTAATCGGTCCAAATCCGCAGGACTTGAATAAGTCTTGAAGTGTTCGACGTGCAAAGCGCCGCATTGCGCTGAGTTCACGAACGGGCCTTCGTAGTGCACGCCGAGCACGCGAGCGCCGGTGTTATCGGAACGTTGCATCGTCTCCGCGATCGCGCGTATCGCACTCGCGTAATTCTCATCACTCGCCGGCACAAACGTCGGCAGCCACGCGGTCACGCCCTGCGTCGCAAGGTAGCGCGAAACTTCGTGCAATCCGTCGGCCGTCGCTGCCATCACGTCGACACCGACAGCGCCGTGGATATGAAAATCTATGAACCCGGGCAGGATCGTCGTGCCGCTGAGATCGATACTCTCCGCGCCAGAAGGTGCGAGCGCGTTGTCTTCGTCTATCGCCGAGATCAGTCCGTCCTCAATGAGGATCGAACCGTGCGGGACGATCTTGTCCGGCAAGACAAGCGCGGCGTTGCGCAACAGCAGCTTTCGTGGAGACTGGTTCATGGCCGTGGTAGTTTACGATACAATTCGCTGCGCCGGTCAGTTACGTTCGCTGGCGTTCACCCAATGAAAACAGCGCCGCTACTTTTCTCTACGTTGCTTTGTCTTCAGCTAGCGGCCGCTGCAAGCAACGCTCAATCGAATACCAACTGCGCGCCCGCGCAAGAGCAACTCAAAGCCGCGGAACTCGCTGCGTCGCAAAACGATCCGGCGACCGCCGCAAGTCGTTACGAAGAAGCAGTGCGGATCGCGCCCGGTTGCGTCGAGGCGCTGGTAAATCTCGGCGCTGTTTACAACCGGCTCAATCGGCCTGACGACGCGATCACCGCTTTCCAACAGGCCGTAAGTCGAAACCCGCAGCTCTTCGCCGCGCACCTCAATCTCGGCATCACTTACTTCCGCACGCGCCGCTTCGATTCAGCGCGAGACTCGCTGCGCACGGCGTTGAAACTCGATCCGCAAAACGCCCAGGCACGACAGCTACTCGCGCTGGCGCTGATCGCAACCGAAGAGTTCAAAGACGCTGCCGTCGAGTTGGAACAACTCGTCAAACTCGCGCCGAACGACGTGAATACAGTGGCCGCGCTCGGAGAGATTTATCTTCGTCTCAAGCGCTATAACGAAGCTGCCGCGACACTCGATCGAGCCGCGCAACTCGCTCCCGAGATCGCCAAGACTCATCTACTACTCGGTGAGGCACTCGACAACGCCAGCCAAAGCGACCGTGCGATCGACGAGTTCCAACGCGCTATCAAGCTCGACGCGTCACTCAAGGAAGCGCATTACGCGTTGGGGCATGTGTTTTTCAAACGCGGCAGTCTCGACGAAGCTCTCGCGGAGTTTCAAAAAGAGCTGGCACAGAATCCGGACATGCTGCTGGCGCGATACCAGGCCGGGCAGATCTATTATCAACGCGGCAAGCTCGACGAAGCGGTGAGCGAGCTGAGCAAAGTCGTGGAAGCAGATCCGACCTTCAGGCCGGCCATCGAAACACTCGCCCAAGCACGCTTCAAACAAGGCTCCATCGATGATGCAATCGCGTTACTCGAACGCGCAGTCGCGTTGGATCCGACCTGGCCCAACGCCTTCGCCCTTCTCGGCCGTGCTTACAAAACCGCGGGCCGCCTCGAAGACTCACGCAAAGCGTTCGAAACCGCGAAACGACTCAGTATCGAGGAACGCAAACGCCTCGAACGCGCAGTCAGCAAACCCTAGCCACAAAAAAGCACAAAAGGCACAAGAAGCAACCATTTGTGCTTCTTGTGCCTCTTTGTGGCCTAACCTAACTACTCAATCCGAGCCTAGAAGTAAAACTTCAAACCGAGTTGAACTTGCCGCGGATCGCGCGTCGCGAAGAACTGTCCAAACTGGCTGATCGCAGCGAGGTTCGAAATGCTGTTGAAAGCCGGGTCTGTCGGCAGCCGATCCGGAATCGTCTGGAACACGTCGTTGAACATCGTGTGGTTGAACACGTTGTAGAACTCCGCGCGGAACTGCAACTTGTAACGCTCACTGAAGTTGAAGTTCTTCGTCAGATTCACGTCCGTGTAGAACTGGCTCGGGAAGCGGAACGGCGACCGCGGCGAGTTGCCAATCTGGCCCGGCAACGTCGTGCGGAACGCAAACGGATTGAACGCGTACGGAATGCCGCCGGTCGGATTATCGGGAATGCTGGCCAGCGGATCGCTGACGATGTCCGGACGAGTACCACGTGCCGGCACCGTCGTCGAACCCTGGACCACGCGGTTCAAAGCGAGACCACTCTGCGCCGTCGTGATACCCGCGATCTCCCAACCACTCAAAAACATCCGGCCCACACCCGACGCCGCAAAGCCCGAATGGAACGTCGGCACTTCGTAGACATAACTCGCTACGAACACATGCGGACGATCGAGACGCGACACAGCGCGTTCGAGATGAAGGTTGGTACGAATCTGCGGTACGTCGATCGCATCGCGATCGTTCGTCGCGTCAGTCAGGTTCTTGGACCACGTATACGCAAGCTGCGCGGTGATGCCGCGCGTCGGACGCAAGCGGAACGAAGTCAACAGACCGTTGTAACGTGACGTCGCGCTCGTTTGGCGGTCAGTGATCGCGCCGAAGCCGCGGAACGGCCGCGCCAGGTTGATGCAGTTGTTCGGGTTGTTGGAAGCACTCAACGCCGTGTCGCAACCAGCGACGCCCTTCGATGCGGCGATGATCTCGGCCGGTGTCGGCGCGTTGATATCGACCGGACGAATCAGGTGATTGCCGGCCGAACCCGAGTAGCCAATCTCAAACAGCGCGTTGCGGAAAACTTCCTGCTGCCAGCTCAGTGCCCACTGCTGGATCATTGGCGTGACCCACGGAGCGGTGGTCGCATTGACGCCGCCGAGATTTCCGCGAGTGGCTGGTGACGCAGGCGTCGGATTGCCGAAAAGGATCGGCGACGCGACGGTTCCGGTCGGGCTGTTCGAGTTGTTGAAAGGCGGTGTCGTGAACGAGTTCTGTTCCACGATGCCGACCAGTGCCTGATCGTAGTAGATGCCGTAACCGCCGCGGATCACGGACTTGCCATTGTTGTGCGGGTCCCACGCGAAACCGATGCGCGGCGCCCAGTCGTTCGTGTCGTTCAACTGCACGCGGCGACCGAACGGCGAATTGACTCCGGCATATGCGAAACCGTTCGTGACGTCGAAGCTCGCAGTCGTAAACAAGCTGCAAGTGACGTTGGCGCAAACGGGAGCTTTCGCCGGGTTATACAACTCGGGCAGGAACGTCGCGAGCACGTTGTTCTTGTCGATCGGTTGGCGATAACGGTAGTAACGCAGACCGTAATCGAGTTGGAGGTTCGGACGAATCTTCCACGTGTCCTGACCGTAAAACTCAGTGCGGCCAAAGCGCAATGTCTCGGTCACGTCGCGTTCCGGTTCGGTGTAGCTCGAAGCCCTGCCGAGCAGGAAGTCAGCCAAACCGATGCCGGAGGTAACGGAACTGACGCGCGTTTGCAAGCCGGTGAAACCGTAGCGGCCTTGCGTGAGACTGGCTGCGTTCTCGTCCTTGGATTCCCAACTGACATCCAGCCCAAACTTGAAGGTATGTGCGCCGTGAAGCATCGTCAGATTGTCTTTGGGATTCCAGTTCTTGTAGCGGACGTGGGTCAACTGCGGCGAGCCGATGGTTGGCTGGCCCGTTACATCGATGACCGGCGGTAACTGTGAATTATTCTCAGGAAACAACTCGACATTGGGTACCGGGAAGTTCGAGCTGTTGTAACGTCCTACCAGATCGTCTGTGATCTTGTTGCCGGAGAACGTGAACGTAGCTTCGTTAACGATCTTCGGACCAAACGTGCTGGTCAACGAGATGGCGAGCACGTCGCCCGGAACAGAAGTTTCTGTCGTGGCAACGTCCGGAATCGTCAGGCCGAAGAACAGACCGCCGAGTTCACTCGTCTGCGACAAGTCGCGCGTGTAGCGGCCGGTCAGATGGTGATTGGAATTGAAGTTGTGATCGATGCGCAGTGTTTCCTGGCGCGTGTTTTGAATCGTCGGAGTGGTAACGGCAAAACGATTCGGCGCGCGTCCGGCAGTCGCCGAAGGTATGTTTGGCAGCGGATATAAATTCAACAGGTTCTTCGCGACCTGGTTGATGCGGCCGTCAGGAATCGTGTTGTTGGTGAACTGAAGACCGGTCAACGGATCGAAGATCGGGTTGTTGCCGGTTTCAGAGAAGTTTCCCTGCCGCTCGAGCACGCTCGGCACGGTGATCGCCGACGAAAGACTGGGAGCGCGAATGATGCGCCGCCATTCTTCGGAGAATAGGAAGAACGTCTTCTGTCGATCCCTGTTGTAGAGACCGGGAATGACTACCGGGCCGCTCACGAGATAACCGAAGTTGTTGTAACGGAGCTTCGGTCGCGGCGTGCGCTCTGTGCCGGCTTGCGCCAGGCCCGCTTTGACAGTCGCGTCGTTCGGACCGAAAGTGCCGTTAGCGTTGTTGAAGAAGCTGTTCGCGTTGAGCTTGTCGTTGCGGAGAAATTCGTAAACGCCGCCGTGAAATTCACGGCCGCCACCGCGCGTGACGAGGTTGACCACGCCGCCGCCCGACTTGCCGAACTCGGCCGTCGGCACGGACGTAAGCACGCGAAACTCCTGAATCGTGTCGACCGTGGGAATCGCGAGCAACGTGATGCCCGAACCGACGTCGCTATTGCTCACGCCATCAACCAGGAAATTGACTGAGTTGCGGCGCGTGCCATTGATTGAGAAGTTGACGGTGTTCGTCAAGCCGATGCCGATCTCCGAAGTGCCGTCGCTGGTCACGCCCGGCACGAGCGTGAGCAACTGCATGAAGTTGCGATTGTTGAGTGGGAGCTCAACTACTCTGCGGTTCTCGACGACGTCTCCGATAGTGGGCGTGGTTTGAATTAGAGGAGCTTCCGCCGTAACTGTCACTGACTCACTGACCGCGCCGGTTTCGAGTGGGATATTGATCGTCTTGCGGTCGTTGACGCTCAACTCGAGACCTTTGCTCAGGTACTCTTTGAATCCCTGCGCCTTCACCGACAAGTCGTAGGTGCCGGGCTGGATCAGCGTAAGTGTGTATTGCCCGCTGTCGTTGGATTCAACGGTGCGGACTTCGCCAGTTTTTGTATTTGTCAGGGTGACGGTGGCGCCCATCACCACAGCTCCTGCCGGGTCGACCACCTGGCCGTCGATGCGCGCGGTAACATCCTGCGCAAAGGTGACGGCGGCGAGTCCGTGCAGCAGAAGGATCGTGATGCCTAATAGAAGTCTATTCATAGTGCTCCTCTGTATGGTTTGGGTCAGAGAGCCCGCGATCTGGGCAGATGATTTTGCAGAAAATTGCCATGCACTTATACACCGGCCTTCGCGGATTAACAAGATCCGAATACCGGCCAAATTAAAGTGCGACGCGGCGGATGTGCTCCGGCTACGCGCCGTCGGGATTCAGCTCGCTCGGTCGAGCTGCAGGTCGTACGAGATAGAAGGAAACCTTGCATCTTGAGCGCGGGCGCACGCGCGCACGCGTACGTTGGTCCAGCACAAAGCTGCGTGGCGCCAGCGCGATCAAGACAAGCGCGGCAGAGTTGGGGGAAGAGGCTCGCCTTCACTGCTCAGTTACGGTCCGACTTTCTGAGTTCGTAATGATTACCCGGTGGAAGAAGCGCATTATAGGCGCGTGGCTGGAATAATAGAAGCTAAAGTTTGTTATCCGATTGATAAGGACTGCTAATGAGGCTTTGCCGGGTTATACGAGATTAGTTCGTCGGACACCGCAGTTGATCATCTTTCTCGGTTGGTCCGTAAGTTACTATCATAACTTCCTCACGATCGTCTTCGAGTTTCGTTTGAATCATCAGTCCGTCCTTATCACTGAGGTAAAACACCCAGTGGGGAATATTCGGATCCCGCCTGCGCCTATACCTGTTTACATCGACGTGCAGATCGTCAAGCAGAGTCGTTTTCTGCGGATAGACTCTTATATGAATGACGGTGTCAGCCGGGACTCGCCACTGACCGAAGCCATTTCTTTTGCACGGACCTTCTGAGTACAAAACATGGACCGTCTCGGCCGGCGTCTTATAGATCAAGGTCTGGTCGACGGAGTCTTTTGCCTGGCCCAACAACCGTTCGACATCTGCGCGCGTTGAGCGCAACGGTATTAACCCCCGCCACACATTCAGTGCTGAACGTTCCTGAATAGGCTCGCTGGTTTTGGTACGTTCGGATCGAGCACGACATTGATTCATGAGCGCGACAACCTGGCGTGCCGCATCACCCGTCGTCATGAAAAGTGACACGAGAAATAAACACGCCAGGTTTCGGCCAAAAGAAGCACTCATCTAAGAACCTCGCAGAATATCCGTTGGATGTTGTGAAAATAGGTACTGTAGCCCCCGTCCTCAGGATCTTTCGGATTTCCCTGGTATGCCGGATCGAAGACGTTATTCTTCGCGCTTAACGGAAACTTCGACGCGAACTCAGGGATATTATGTACCGCATTCGCAAGTTGCTCGTCGTCATAGAATGCGCGACTGCCGGCCAAGTGAAATATCTCAGCTACAGCACCTATGGCATCAGAGAAGTCCAAATCCACATCGTCGTAAGGCGGCGCCAGGAAGATGCCAGCATTAGAATTTGGGTTACCCGGCTTTATAAGTCCAGTGGGGCTACCATACCCAGCGCCACCGGGGACGGGCTTCCGCGTAAAACCACCCTTCTTCTGGTTCATGAAGTCGTCAAAGATTCTCGACAGATCTGCGCCTTCAAGTACCGGATTTTTCTTGGTATTCACATTGGCTGCATTCAGAACGCGCGTGTAGAAGTCGCGACAGATCGGACGGTTTAGAGCTGCAGTGACCATCCGTCTAATTTCATCCAAATTGAAACTCTCTACCTCGTCACGTCCGACACCGAAAGGATCCCCGCCTCGCTCCCGCTTTATCTTTTTGCGAGCCGCACGCTCTTGAGGTGTGTCTTTTCGCAAAGTAGGTGCTTGCCGCTGCTTGGCTTGTTTAGTCCCCTTGACCCAGAAAGCAAATCCGCCCTCCGTTAGATAGAGAGGCGTCAGTTGTCCATTGACCATGCGCGGCCCACAATCATTCTGTGGACACCGGGCTGCTGATCCATTGGCAAGCAAGCGCATAGCCAGGTTGCAATTCGTCGGCAGACGGTCAACGAGGCAACCGCCGCCGTAACTCTGAGGATTGGCCAAACTCGCTGATAACCCGGACATGGAAGCGGAAGTAAAACTGCCTGCCGGGGGACGTGGATCACCGGAAGCTTGAAATGGAATGTAGTTTCCCAGTGGGTCATAGACGGCTTTACTTGTTTCGCTCGTGCCAACCGGATTGCGCTGTGTCATCAAAACGTATGGACCCGGACCACCAGAGGCCATTTGGGTCGCGAATAGTAAGCCTTCTGCCGGCACTTCGGTGGCCAGCTTATTGCCGGACTGATCCAATCGTGTAAGCACTTCTCCATCCAGCACAGTGGAACGTACGATGTAAGAAGCAGTAAACGAACCCAGTGAGACATTGCTCGACTCGTAGACAAAGTCACCGTCGCCGTCGTACGCGGCGGAATAAGTGACTGTATTGGACGGACCAACTTCTACCGTCGTTACCATACGACCCGCAGCATCGTAAGTCATCGTCCGCGGCGAATCGGTACTGGTTGAGGGTGTAGACGTTACCTGACCTTCCGCATTGTAGGACCAGTTAGTACGTCGGTTATTCGTGTAGGTTGCGTTGTCGGTTGTCGCAGGATTGAAAGTGTAGTTGTAGTAAGACCCCGAGCGAGTAGTCAGGTTTCCAAACTGGTCATAAGAATAGCTTTGAGTGTAAGGCACGCCGGGCATGGAACCGCTTCCGGTACCCGCGCTCGAGGAGACGCGGCCGACGTGATCGTACGCGTAGTTGCGGCTTAGAAAGCGCAGCGTCGCGGGCGGATTACTACCCGGAGTATCGTCGAGATCAGTCAGCGCCGAGAGCCTCCCGTCGGCAAAATACGAGTAGTTTTCGCGCATGACACTCGCGCCATTAGAGCTGGCTGTAAGACGATATTGCGTCGGCTCCAGCCGCGTGTTGTAGCCGATGGTCGAATTAGTTCCGACGTAGGAAACACTCTTCGGCGCACCCCA
The DNA here is from genome assembly GCA_946480785.1 of uncultured Blastocatellia bacterium. The sequence continues at coordinate 16,634 of CAMLLD010000097.1, forward strand.
GGCACGATAGGCGACATTGTTGATGTAGTTGGTAAACCCCGCGTAAGGACTACCGGTGACCTGGTTCAGTCGCCCCTGCAGATCGCGTGCGTATGTGAAGCTGGCGTTGAAGGGATCTGTCACGCTGGTCAACTGGCCTGCGAGATTATAGGTGTAGTTGACCGTGAAGGTACCGACCGTGAATTGGCGTGTTTCCTGAGTGAGACGCGACAGTAAATCGTATTGATAAGTTTTACTACCCAGACCATCAGTCATTCCCAGGCGATTGCCGGCGCCATCGTATGTGAAGGTGACCTGGCCAGGCACGGGGATGCCGGACGGTGCTGAGTAAGTAATGCTGGTGGTCTGATGCCGGTTGTTGTAAGCGAAAGTTTGTGACGCGCCCCGCGCGTCAGTGATCGAGTTGATAGTGTCGTCAGCATTGTACGTCCACACGGTGGACGTACCCGCGGTCTGTTCAGGTAAGTGCTGGGTTTGTAAGCGACCATAACCATCGTAGGTTATGGTAGTGTCCTGATGAGCGCTGCCCTCTGCGCCCGCGTATTGGATGGTGGTTTCGATCTGATCGCGAACGTTATAGGTATTCACTGTCGCCGAGTAGACCGTACCGCCTTCCCAATTCAGCATCTCGGTCTTTATGGGACGGCCAAGAATATCTGAGTAGGTCTTCTGCTGCCGCCGCTTGGCCACTCCACCAGTAAACGTGCCCTCATCAGTCAACGTGACGACTTCGCCACCGGCACAGCCGCAACCAGTGTATGAAGCTGTTTTCGTCGTACTGTCCGGATTCGTGGTGACAAGAGGCCTGCCTTTCCAATCGTAAGTCTGTTGGGTATAAAGCCACCCGATCCCCGCGTCATCACCCGCTGCGCTCCAATCAAGCGGACTACCACTCAGGCTGGTAGCACTCGTCTCCGTTGGATTAGATGACTTAAAGAGACGGCCCATAATGTCATACACGAATCGCTTTCCACTGTAGCCGCCCACACTGCCGGGATGATCCATTGCGGTTGCAATTACGCGGGCAGCACCATCAGCGATCTTGAACGAATGTGCTTCGCCTAGTCCGTCCTGAATCGTCGCGTACGTGTCCACTCGTAAATTGGTCGAGGGATACTCGTAACGGACATAAGCACTGTTCGCAACATTAGTCACGCGTTGAAGCCGGCCGATCGTGTCGTACGTCAGAGTCCGTTCCGGCCCGGGCAAGTTGCTCTGAGTGTTGGGTTGCGGCGTACGGTTGTACGTTACGGCTCCGGAATCGAAGTAATATTGGGTGGTGGAGGTATAACCGTCCGCATCTGTGACTGTCGTCCCATAGGCCAACGTGTTCCGTGAGTTGTTATTGTCAGCGAACGAATCGTTATAACTTATCTGCACAACGTGATTTGCGGGATCGGTCGTGGAGACGGTCGCTCCCGCTGTGTTGTACTTGCTGCTGGTCGTAGTGAATAGTGCTATGTTCGTTATGTCATAGCGCCTCATGCTGGAGACATTCCCGCGGCCTGCCACAAAACCTGAACCGTAAGCGTTATCGTGTTGGACCGGTGAGTCGGTTCCCTGAATGGAGCCGCTTTCGTCATAAAAGAAACCTACCTTCGACTTCAGCGCGCCCCCATTGTTCACATCACCGTCATAGAGACGCTGTTCACTCACCAGGCCGATAATGCGCCTATCGGTGTAAGTTGAGCTCGCGTTGTAGTCAGTGCGGGTGCTGCGCAGAATAGTGCTTGCATTCGTCGCATATTCGTAAACATCACGCGGCAATTGGCAACTTGTGCCATTAGCAAAGGTAAACTGCTGATAGGTGGTCTGCACGCGGGCACGATTTCCGGCGGGGTCGTACGTGTTGGTTTCACTGACGCGTGGATTAAGTCGATATGAAACGGAAGTGTTGTCCTGCGTCCACGTGGTCATCACTTGCCGTTGCCAGTTTCCACTACTGTCGTATGTGTTGACGAGTGCCGGCAGTTCGCGCTGCCAGCCTGAGGCAGTCCCAGCCGTGCCGATGAAATAGATCTTGTCTGAAGTGAGATCGGGTGCGGTTACTTGTGCCCGAGTGCCGGTCTGCGCCGTGTTATCGGGCATAGTCCACGAGTCCGCGACCGGAATCGCGTAGGTGGTGATTGCTTCTTCATTGGTTGCGGCTGTGTCATCAGTATCCCCGTTCCAGTACTGGGCCCAATCGCGGCGCTCGGTAAACCGAGGACAGTCGTTGAATGAAACCTGTGGATCCGCGGTTTGCGGGAGGTTGTAACTTCGATAATTGAGCAGGTGGTTGTCACCGCCAAAGCGACTGACTTTCCACACTTGTGCCCAGCTCGTATAGCTGAAGTCGTAATGCGAGCTGTCAGCCAGGGTGACTTTGGATAACACTTTGAGGGTCGAACCATCGGCTGGACCATCGAGCGTCACCGAGAAATTCGTATCGATGGGAAGATCGGAGTACGCGAAGACGGCCCAGTAATGCGTCACCTGATTCGCCAATCCCTGGTTCCAGGTTTGTGAGATAGAGTTGAGCCAGCCGTTAGCGTCGTAATTGAATTTGATATTGCGCCCGAGTGTATCGACAACGGTGTCAATACGGCCGAACGCTGTGTAGCTGATCGTGAGGTAATTACCGTTTCGATCTTTGATCTGAGTGCAGTTGTATTCACTTCCCGTCGCCGTATAGCTCAATTGCGTACCGTCGGTGGTGCGCAAGATCATCGTGCCGGCATCAAGCAGGAGATGCGAGGAGTCAGCCGCTTCGTAAAGCGCCGATGTTCCGACCTGACGCAACTCAGTGCGACCACCGTCCGTGCCGATCAACAGGAACGCATTCTTTCCGACTTCCGAGTTGAAGTAGGGCGCCTGAATTACAGGAAAGCCCAAACGAAAACCGGGACTCGGCGAACCGTGATCGGGATCGAACGTGATGTAATTACCGTTTCTGGTCCAAACCAGCGAGTTGTAGGACAACTTAAGGGACAGATCCATTCCCGCACGGCCCGGCAAGGCAACGAGCGGCAACGTCCAGTTGAAATTACGCGACAACGGATTCTCGCCACCGCCACCGATTTCATTCAACGGGTCGAGGCGCGCGGTCGAGGAGTCGGAGTTGATCGGCGCGGCGGCGCTACTACCGCGAGTAGAACGAGTTTGCAATTCTTCGAGGTGAATCGCCTTGATGAGTGTCGTGCCCGCCGTGAGTGTCGGATCGGTGTAAGCAGACACACTGACAGTAAGCGCAGTCAACGCTTCTCCCAGCCGGTCGCGCATCTCCTGCACATCGCTGCCCTGAATGGCCAGCCCGGCTAGAGTGCTGCGCGTCCAAGTGGCCGCTGAAAGGTTTGCCGCGGCGCGTACGGCATTTATCGCCGTACGCACGTCGTAAAAATGCTGAGCCTTAACGGTTTGACCAAGCAAGCTGGTGAACTCGAAGGTCGTGGCCGTGCCGAAGGCCACATTGCTCGGCACTGAAAGCGCGCCGCCGATCGCTACAGTTCGCACTCGGTAGAGATAGGCGTGATCGATAGTAACGGTCGAATCCGTGAAAGTAGTTCCCGTCGCATTCCCAAGAAAGACGAAAGAGCCGGTGATGGTCGCGCTGCGTTCGATCTGATAGTGGTCCACGGAACCGGCGGCCGCAGTCCAACTCAAGCTGACCGAAGTATCCGAAGCTGCAGTAACAGTGACGCTCGTCGGCGCATCGATGAAGAATGGTAGTGAGTTGAGATACGCCGTTACGGGCGGAGCGGTTTGCATCTTGGGCGCACGAGGACTTCGCGGCCAAAGCTTACTCATCACCCAATTGCCGAGCGCCGTATAGCTTTCCAGTCCCGCCATCCAGTTTCGCTGGTCCACATCGGCAGTCGCTACTGCGATACTAGAATTACCTCGCGTGGTGGAGCCAAGCGGCGTCGTCGACAACAGCAACAACAACAGCAAACTTATCGCAATGAGTCGTCTGATCATGGTGCCTCTCCGGGAAACAAGAGCTACTCTTGTGGATCGAGTTACTGCAGGCTGAGCAGCACGAGGATTTCGCCCGTGCCTTGGGCCAGCGGCTCGAGTGCTTTGCCGA
>CAMLLD010000098.1 GCA_946480785.1 uncultured Blastocatellia bacterium
AGTTCTACTTCCGCACGACGGACGTGACGGGCGTAGCGCACTTGCCCGAGGGCGTGGAGATGGTGATGCCGGGCGACAACGTAGCGATGTCGATCGAGTTGATCGCGCCGATCGCCATGGAGAAGGGGCTGCGCTTCGCGATTCGTGAAGGCGGCCGCACGGTTGGAGCCGGTACCGTTTCGGAAGTGATTGAATAGGATTTAACGACAATGCCACGAGATAACATTGTGCTTCAGTGCGGGATCTGCAAGAGTCGCAACTACGTTACGACCAAGAACAAGAAGACAACGCCTGACCGGTTGGAGTTCAGCAAATTCTGCCGTCGTTGCCGCAAACACACTGATCACAAGGAGACGAAGTAACAGGCCCTCGCGTCTTATTGACGGAGGGGTATAGTGTCAACGGTTAGCACGTCGGTCTCCAAAACCGAAAGTCCGGGTTCGAATCCTGGTACCCCTGCCAATTGGATTTGATTTATGGCTGAGACAAAGAATCCAGATGCGTCGATCGTAACGCCGCGAACGGCGCGCTTCGGTGAGGGTCCGGAAGGCAAACCTGCTCGTCGCGAACGCGGACAGGCTGAGCGCGGAACGAACCGCCTCGGTCAATTCATTCACGACGTGCGGGCGGAGTTGAAACGTGTTTCCTGGCCGCACGCCAAGGAAGTTCAGAACACGACCATCATCACTTTGATAGCGGTGATCTTTTTCGCCGTCTATCTGTTTCTGGTGGATCAGGCTCTGTCGCGGTTGATTGTCGGTTTGGATTGGGTGCTGGAAAAGATTGCCGGGTTTTTGGGCCTCGCCTGAAGAAAAGAGTTTTAGATGCTTCAGTGGTTCATTCTTCATACCTACTCGGGACACGAGAAAAAGGTGCGCGACAGTTTGAAGGCGCGCATCCGGGACACCGATCTGCAAAACGAGATTACCGAGGTCCTGGTGCCCACTGAAACCGTGGTCGAGATGCGCGGCAACAAGCGAATCGAGTCTTCGCGCATGTTTTATCCGGGTTACGTGCTGGTGCAGATTGACTGTGACGAGCGGGGCCACATTCCCGATAACGTGTTTCACATGATCAAGTCGACGCCGAAGGTGACGGGTTTCGTCGGTGGTCACAATCCGACGCCGCTGACGCCGCAGGAAGTCGATCAGATCGTGAACCAGCAGGCTGAAGCAGCGGAGAAGCCGAAGCCGAAGTTCTCGTATGCGGCGGGCGAGACGGTGCGAATCAAGTCGGGACCGTTCCAGAGTTTTACCGGCAAGGTGGAAGAAGTTAATGAAGACAAGTCGACGCTGAAGGTGACGGTGACGATCTTCGGGCGTTCGACGCCGGTTGAGTTGAACTTTCTCGACGTCGAGAAAGTGACGTTTGCGGAAGAAGAGTAAAAATGGCAAAGAAGATTACGGGTTATATCAAGCTACAGGTTCCGGCCGGAAAGGCGAATCCGGCGCCGCCGATCGGTCCGGCGCTCGGTCAGCACGGCGTGAACATCATGGAGTTCTGCAAAGCCTTCAACGCGAAGACGGCGCAGATGGATCCCGACCTGAAAATCCCGGTCGTGATCACGGTTTTCGCGGATCGCTCGTTCACGTTTGAGACGAAGACGCCGCCGGCGGCTGACCTGCTGAAGAAAGCGGCGGGCATCTCGGCGGGCTCGGGCAAGCCGAACCGCGAGAAGGTCGGCACGATCTCGAAGGCGAAGATCGAAGAGATCGCGAAAACGAAACTGCCGGACTTAAATACTACCAACCTCGAGTCCGCGATCAGGACCATAGAGGGTACCGCGAGACAAATGGGTCTTACGGTTGAGTAGTCGGGAATAAAGAGGGAGGGGATGAAACCCCGCTTGCACCTCGGAGTAAGTAATGAAGAAACACGGAAAGAAGTATCGGGCTGCGGCCGAGAAGATTGAAGACGGACGCAAGTACGATCTCGACGGCGGCGTCGCCAAAGTCAAAGAGATCGCGTTCGCAAAGTTTGACGAGACAGTTGAATTGACGGTGTGGCTGGGCGTTGATCCGCGCAAAGCCGACCAACTCGTGCGCGGCACGATCGTTCTGCCGCACGGGCTCGGCAAGTCGAAAACGGTGCTCGTGATCGCGCAGGGCGACAAACTGCGCGAAGCGGAAGAAGCGGGCGCTGATTTTGTCGGCGGCGAAGATGTGGTCAACCGCATCAAAGGCGGCTGGACTGATTTCGACGCCGTCATTGCAACGCCGGACATGATGCGGCTCGTCGGTCAGCTCGGTAAAGTGCTCGGCCCGCGCGGCCTGATGCCGAACCCGAAGACCGGCACCGTCACGCCGGACGTGGCCACGGCCATCAGGGAAACCAAAGCCGGTAAGGTCGAGTATCGTGTCGATAAAACAGGCGTGATTCACGTCGGCGTCGGCAAAGTGTCGTTTGACGCGCAGAAGTTGCGCGAGAACGCGAAGGCACTGCTCGATGCGGTCGTTAAAGCGAAGCCGGCCACCGCGAAGGGCAAGTACGTGAAGAAAGTGAATCTTGCTTCGACGATGAGCCCGGGCGTGCTGCTCGACGAAGCGGCGTTCGCGAAATAACTCGGAGAGGGCGTAAACAATGAAGAGCAGAGAACAAAAACAGCAGGACCTCGAAGCGCTCACCGAGCAATTCAAGAACGCGAAGGCGGCGATGATCGTCGGCTTTCAAAAGATGTCGGTGGCGAAAGACCAGGAGCTGCGCAATCAGTTGCGCGAGGCAGGCGTCTCCTACGAAGTTGTGAAGAACACTTTGGCGCGGATCGCGTCACAAGGCACTGAGTTCGAGCAGGCGGCCGAGCATTTCAAAGGCGTCACCGCGGTGGCGTTGACGGGCGGCGATCCGGTCGGGCTCTCGAAGGCGATTTCGAAGTTCTCGAAAGCGAACCCGGACGTGTTTACATTCAAGGTCGGTATTGTCGAAGGCAAGGTGGTGGCGATTAATGACGTGGAAGCCATCGCGAGTCTGCCTTCGAAGGAAGAATTGATTTCCAAGGTAATGTTTCTGATCAACTGTCAGGCGCAGCGACTGGTCACGGTCATCAGTGCCGTGCCGCGCAACCTGGCCGTTGTTATCAAACAAATCGGCGAACAAAAGACCGCTTAGGATTTTTGAGGAAGGATAAAAGGTAATCATGGCAGCAACACGCGAAGACGTAATTGAGTTTCTGAAGAGTATGACGCTTTTGGAAGCCTCCCAGCTCGTGAAAGATCTGGAGGAGACCTTTGGCGTTTCAGCAGCGGCAGCGACCGTGACGGCAGCTCCGGCAGCCGGAGGCGGCGCGGGCGAAACGGCTGCGGCGGCGGAAGAGAAGACAGAGTTTGATGTCATCCTGCAAGCGGTCGGCGGCAACAAGATCAACGTGATCAAGGTTGTTCGTGAAGTGACGGCGCTCGGTTTGAAGGAAGCGAAGGATCTGGTAGAAGCCGCCCCCAAGGCTGTAAAGGAAGGCGTTTCGAAGGAAGAAGCTGAGACGATCAAACAGAAGCTGAGCGACGCAGGCGCGACCGTCGAAGTTAAGTAATTGCCGATTTCCGATTGCTGAGTGTCGATTTACCTTCGACGTTCGGCAGTCTAACAATTGGCAATCGACAGTTGGCAATCGGCAATGTAGCCGTCGCTTGACACAGGAATAGTTAGTGGCTAAGTTAAGGGAGTATTGAGGCGCTGGCGTTACTCCCAAAAATTTTAACGGAAGTTCAGCCGCTTACGCGAAACAAGCGGTCAGGGCATTGTGCGCTCTGACCGCCGTTTTGGCGTCTCTTGAGGTTTTTTGGCAAACGGAACTTAGCAATCCATAAGGAATCTCACATGTCTGCAAATCTGCTTCAAACTATCAACACAGGATTAGGAAAACGTACCAGTCAGGCGCCGGAGCGAGTGGACTTCTCCAAGATCGCTACCGCCGTCCGGATCCCTAATCTCATCGAGATTCAGCGGGAGTCGTACAACCGCTTTCTACAAATGGACCTGCTGCCCGAAGAGCGCGAGGCAACCGGCCTCCAGGCGGTATTTCAATCGGTCTTTCCGATCTCCGATTTTCGCGGCACCGCGACCCTCGACTTCGTCGAGTATCAGATCGGTAACTGGCAGTGTAAGTGCGGCCGTCTCGAAGGCCTCAACTACCTGCGCTCAAACTGCAAAAACTGCGGCGCGACGATAAAGGTCAATCCGCTCGCAGCGGGCGACACGCTCTGCCATCGCTGCGGCACCTTCAACTTCGTCCGTCCGACCTTGTGCGAAAACTGCGGCGAGCCCGTCGGTCTCAAGCACAAGCACGACCAGCAGGAGTGCCAGGAACGCGGCATGAGCTACAGCGTTCCGCTCAAGGTGAAAATCCGGCTCACTGTCTTCGACAAGGATCCGGACACCGAAGTCCTCTCCATCCGCGACATCAAGGAAGAAGAGGTCTTCTTCGGCGAGATTCCGCTGATGACGGACAACGGTACGTTCATCATCAACGGCACCGAGCGCGTCATCGTTTCGCAGTTGCACCGCTCGCCCGGCGTGTTCTTCAAACGCGGCGCGATCTACGTCGCGAAGATCATTCCGTATCGCGGTTCGTGGGTCGAGTTTGAATACGACCAGAAGAACCTGCTTTACGTGCGCGTCGGCAAGCGCAAGTTCCTGGCGTCGATCTTCCTGCGCGCACTCGGTCTCTGGTTCAACCAGAAAGTCGATTTCAAATCGCTGCGCACCGACTCGCAACTCGAAGACGCGGTGAAGAACTCGTCATTTACTGACGAAGACATGCTGCGCGCCATCTACGTCACCGACACCATCCGCCTCGAAGAAGGGCGCTTGATGCTGCAGGTGCCGGAGAGCGGCTCGACGAACCTCGTCGGCATGAAAGTCGACTTCGACATCAAAGGCCGCAGCCCCGATCCGATCGTCCGCAGCGGTAAGAAGGTCACGGGCTCGGGCCTCGAAGGTTTGCGCAAGTCGAACATCGGCGAAGTCGAGATCGATTCGTCGCAGCTCGAAGGCGCGTACACCGTTGCCGATATCGTCAACACCGAGAGCGGCGAAGTCATTCTGGAAGCGAACAACGAGATCACGCCGGCGAAACTCCAGGAGATCGTCGAAGCCGGTATCACGAGCTTCTCGGTGTTCTTTCCCGAGCGCGACGACGTCGGTCCGGTGCTTTCGTTGACGTTGAAGAAAGACGTCATCACGAAGCCTGTCGACGCGCTGCTCGAAATCTATCGCAAGATGCGCCCCGGCGATCCGCCGACGGTGCAGACTGCTTACCGCCTGCTCGAAGCGATGTTCTTCGATCCGCGAAAGTTTGATTTCTCGCGCGTCGGCCGTCTGAAGTTCAACATCAAGATGGGCAAGCCGGAACGCGAGCGCATCGACGATCCGCTGCTCTCGGCGCACGACTTCTATGAGGTCGTTACTTACGTCTTGAAGATGCGTAAGAACCCGTCGGAGTACCAGGCTGACGACATCGATCACCTCGGTAATCGCCGCGTGCGCGCGGTTGGTGAGTTGTTGGAAAACCAGTTCCGCATCGGCCTCGAACGCATGGAGCGCGCGATCAAGGAGAAGATGTCGATTCACCAGGAAATGCAGACGACGATGCCGCGCGACCTGATCAACGCCAAGCCGGTCACGGCCGCGGTGCGCGAGTTCTTCGGCTCGAGCCAGTTGTCGCAGTTCATGGACCAGACGAATCCGCTATCGGAGATCACGCACAAACGCCGTCTGTCGGCGCTCGGACCGGGCGGTCTGTCGCGTGAACGCGCGGGATTCGAAGTTCGCGACGTGCACCCGACGCACTACGGACGTATCTGTCCGATTGAGACGCCTGAAGGTCCGAACATCGGACTCATCTCGAGTCTCTCGTGCTTCGCGCGCATCAACGAGTTTGGCTTCATCGAAGCGCCGTATCGCAAGGTGATCGACGGCCGCGTCGTCGAGTACGTTCGCGTCATCAACGGCGGCGACACGAAGTTAAAACCCGGCGATCACGTGCCGCTCGAAGAAGTCGAGAAGGCCAACAAGAAGCTCGGCGCGGACGCGCGCAGGGCCGAATACGAGCCGTGGCCGTTCTATCTGACGGCGTGGGAAGAGGACAAGCACGTTGTCGGTCAGGCCAACATCGAGCTCGATGAAAACGGCAACATCATGAACGAGCGCAACGCCGCGCGAAAAGCGGGCGAGTTCATTCTCGCTCTGCGCAAGGACATCGAGTACGTCGACGTTTCGCCGAAACAGCTCGTGTCCGTCGCGGCTTCGCTGATTCCGTTCCTCGAGAACGACGACGCGAACCGCGCGTTGATGGGTTCGAACATGCAACGCCAGTCAGTGCCGCTGCTCCGTGCCGAAGCGCCGTACATCGGTACCGGCATGGAGAAGGTCACGGCGCGTGACTCGGGCGCGGTCGTGGCCGCGAAACGCGACGGCGTCGTCGATTACGTCGACTCGGAGCGCATCATCGTCAAGGCCGATCACAACGTCGACGGCACGATCTCGCGCGAGGTGACGGCGGACATCTACACGTTGATTAAGTTCAAGCGTTCGAACCAGAACACCTGTATCAATCAACGTCCGATCGTCCACGTCGGCGAGCGCGTGCAGAAGGGCCAGGTCATCGCTGACGGTCCGTGTACGGATCGCGGCGAGCTCGCACTCGGCCGTAACGTTCTCGTGGCGTTCATGCCGTGGCGCGGTTACAACTTCGAAGACGCGATTCTCGTTTCCGAGCGCCTCGTGAAAGAGGACTACTACACCTCGATTCACATCGAAGAGCTCGAAATCGAAGCGCGCGACACGAAGCTCGGACCGGAAGAGATCACCCGCGACATTCCGAACGTCGGCGAGAACATGCTGCGCGACCTCGACGAGAGCGGCATCATCCGCATCGGCGCGCAGGTGAAACCGGGTTCGATCCTCGTCGGCAAAGTCACGCCGAAGGGCGAGACGCAGTTGACGGCGGAAGAGAAACTGCTGCGCGCGATCTTCGGTGAGAAGGCCGGGGACGTGAAAGACGCGTCGCTCGTCAGCCCGCCGGGAATCGACGGCACGGTCGTCGACGTGCAGGTCTTCACCCGCAAGGGACAGGAGAAAGACCAGCGCTCACTCGCGATCGAGCAGGACGAAGAAGATCGCCTGCGGCGCGACCTCGAAGACGAAATTCGTATCCTCCGCGAACAGCGCGACGAGCGAATTTACGAGCTGCTGGAAGGCCGCAAGCTGTCAGCGGATCTCACGGTCAATCGCGAAGTCGTGATTGAGAAAAACGTCGCGATCACGCGCGAGATGTTGAAGACCGTAGAACCGAAGGCGTTGCGCAAAGTGCAACTCGCTTCCTCTCGTCTCGACATCGGCGCGGAGATCAAGGAGTACGAAGATCGCACCGAACGACAAATCAAGATCCTCTCTGACATTTACGAAGAGAAGATCGCGAAACTGCGCCAGGGCGACGAGCTTTCACCGGGCGTGATCAAGATGGTGAAAGTCTTCATCGCGATGAAGCGCAAACTGTCGGTCGGCGACAAGATGGCCGGACGTCACGGTAACAAAGGCGTCATCGCCCGGATCCTTCCGGAAGAAGACATGCCTTATCTGCCGGACGGAACGCCCGTCGAAATCGTGCTCAATCCGCTCGGCGTGCCTTCGCGTATGAACGTGGGCCAGATCCTCGAGACACACCTCGGCTGGGCCGCGCGCGTACTCGGTCTCCACTTCGCCACGCCCGTTTTCGACGGCGCGAGCGAAAACGAGATCAAGAAGAAGCTGCAGGACGCGGGCTCGCGGGCCAGCGAACTCGGTCTGCCCGAGATCGTGAGCGAGTCAGGCAAGGCCGTGCTTTACGATGGACTGAGCGGCGACCCGTTCGAGCAGAAGGTGACGGTCGGTTACATCTACATGCTGAAACTGTCGCACCTCGTGGACGACAAGATCCACGCTCGCTCGATCGGCCCGTACTCGCTGGTGACGCAGCAGCCGCTGGCCGGCAAGGCGCAGTTCGGCGGCCAGCGTTTCGGAGAGATGGAGGTGTGGGCGCTCGAAGCTTACGGCGCGGCACACATTCTCCAGGAACTGCTGACGGCGAAGTCTGACGACGTGGCCGGACGCTCCAAGATTTACGAGGCCATCGTGAAGGGCGAGGCGGATTTCGATCCGGGTCTGCCGGAGTCGTTCAACGTGCTCGTGCGTGAATTGCAGTCGCTTTGTCTCGACGTCGAGTTGATTAACAAGAAAGCCGCTGAGGACGGCGCGGGTTCGCAGGATGGTGTCGGCGAAGCCATCGTAACGAGCGCGGTCGAAGCCTAAGCAACGGAGAAAAGAAGTGTTCAGATTCCAACAAGAAAAGACGCAACTGGCTCCAGATTTTGAAGCTATTCGTATCTCACTTGCGTCACCCGAAAAGATCCGGCAGTGGTCGCATGGTGAGGTCACCAAGCCAGAGACCATCAACTACCGGACCTTCAAGCCCGAGCGCGACGGACTCTTCTGTGCGCGCATCTTCGGGCCGGTGGCGGATTGGGAGTGTCTCTGCGGCAAATACAAACGCATGAAACATCGCGGCGTGATCTGCGACAAGTGCGGCGTCGAAGTCACGCAGGCGAAAGTGCGTCGCGAGCGGCTGGGCCATATCGACCTCGCCAGCCCGTGCTCGCACGTCTGGTTCTTTAAAGGACTGCCGAGCCGCATCGGCCACTTGCTCGACATCCCGCTGCGCGAGCTCGAAAAGGTGCTCTACTTCGAGTCGTACATCGTGATCGATCCGGGCGACGCGCCGGGATTGAAAGAGCGTGAGCTACTGAGCGACGAGCGCTATCGCGAACTGGTCCGCGATTATCCCGCGCAGTTTGTCGCGAAGATGGGCGCCGAAGCGATCAAGGAACTGCTCGCGATGGTCGACGTCGAAGAGCTCGCCGTCGATCTGCGCAAGCGGATGAAGGAAGAGACTTCGCAACAGAAGAAGCTCAAGTATTCGAAGCGTCTGAAAGTCGCGACGAGTTTTCTCAAGTCAGGCAATCGTCCGGACTGGATGATCCTCGACGTGATTCCGGTGATTCCACCCGAGTTGCGTCCGTTGGTTCCATTAGACGGTGGACGTTTCGCGACTTCGGATCTGAACGATCTCTATCGTCGCGTTATCAACCGCAACAACCGTCTCAAGAAGCTGATGGAGTTGCGGGCGCCGGAAGTCATCGTGCGCAACGAAAAGCGCATGTTGCAGGAAGCGGTGGACGCGTTGTTCGACAACGGCCGTCGCGGCCGCGTGCTGCGCGGCGTCAATAATCGCCCGCTGAAATCTTTAAGCGGAACGCTCAAAGGTAAGCAGGGACGTTTTCGTCAGAACCTGTTGGGTAAGCGCGTCGACTACTCGGGGCGTTCAGTTATTGTGGTCGGCCCCGAACTAAAGCTGCACCAGTGCGGTCTGCCGAAGAAGATGGCGCTCGAGCTCTTCAAGCCGTTCATCTACAACCAGCTTGAAAAGCAAGGCCACGCCGCCACGATCAAGCAGGCGCGCGAGATGGTCGAACGGCAGGAGCCCGTGGTTTGGGACATCCTCGAAGAAGTGATTCGCGAGCACCCGGTGCTGCTGAATCGCGCGCCGACGCTGCACCGTCTCGGCATCCAGGCATTCGAGCCGGTACTCGTCGAAGGCAAAGCGATCAAGATTCACCCGCTCGTCTGCACGGCCTTCAACGCCGACTTCGACGGCGACCAGATGGCGGTCCACATTCCGCTCAGTCCGGAAGCGCAGATCGAAGCGGCAGTGCTGATGCTTTCGAGCAACAACATTCTCAGCCCGGCGAGTGGTCAGCCGATCGCCGTGCCGTCGCAGGACATCGTTCTCGGTATTTACTACCTGACGCGCGATCGTCCGGGCGCAAAGGGCGAGGGCCGCGTGTTCGCTTCGCTCGAGGAAGTGCTGCTCGCGCTCGACGCCGGTGAAGTCACAACTCAAACACCGATCAAACTCCGCATTCAGGGCGACTTGATCGACCTCGTCCAGGAACACGATCCGCAGGACATCCTGCGCGCGACTGTTCAGGACGACGTGCGCCGCGTTATCAACACGACTGTCGGCCGTGTCATCTTCAACGACTCGATTCCCGCGGGGCTGCCATTCATTAACGGCACGTTGAAGAAGAAAGGCCTGCAATCGCTGGTCAACTACTCGCACATTCGTCTCGGTCACGAAATGACCGTGAAGATGCTCGACGATCTCAAGACGCTCGGCTTCCTTTACGCCACGAAAGCGGGCATCTCGATCGGTATCGACGACCTCGTGACGCCGCCGGCCAAGCGCTCGCTTGTCGATAGGGCCGACAAGGACGTGATCGCAGTCGAGCAGCAGTACCAGGACGGCGTTATCACCAACGGCGAACGCTACAACAAGGTGATCGCCATCTGGTCCGAAGTGACCGACAAAGTCGCCAAAGAGATGTTCAAGGCGATGGACGATCGCGAACGCTCGAGTGGCGAGCTCAATCCGATCCTCGTCATGAGCGATTCCGGTGCTCGTGGTAGCGCCCAGCAGATTCGTCAGCTCGCCGGTATGCGCGGTCTGATGGCTCGTCCTTCGGGCGAAATCATCGAGACTCCGATCCAGGCAAACTTCCGCGAGGGCCTGAACGTGTTGCAGTACTTCATCTCAACACACGGCGCTCGCAAGGGTCTGGCTGACACGGCGTTAAAAACCGCTGACTCGGGTTATTTGACCCGCCGGCTGGTTGATGTGGCCCAGGACGTGATCATCAGCGAAGACGACTGCGGCACGTTGCGTGGTATCTCCGCGAGCGCGATCGTCGAAGGCGGCGAGGAGATCGAGTCGTTGCGCGACCGCATCGTCGGCCGCACGGGGCTCGACGACGTTACCGATCCGATTGAAGGTTCGGTGATCGTCGCTGCCAACCAGGAGATCGACGAAGATCTCGCGGCTGAGATTCAACGTTCCGGCGTGCAGCGTGTTCGTATTCGCTCCGTGTTGACGTGCGAATCGCGGCGCGGCTGCTGTATCAAGTGCTACGGGCGCAACCTCGCGACTGGTCGTCCGGTTGAGATCGGTGAAGCGGTCGGTGTTATCGCCGCGCAGTCGATCGGCGAACCGGGCACGCAGTTGACGATGCGTACGTTCCACATCGGCGGTACCGCGCGTCTGGAAGAGTCGTCGAAACACGAAGCTCGCCAGGACGGCACGGTCAAGTATCTCGACCTGCAAACGGTCAAGAGCCGCAAGGGCGAACGCATCGCGATGAACCGCAACGGCTCGTTGATCATCATCGACGATCGCGGCCGTGAAGCGGCGCGTTATCAGATCGTTTACGGTGCGCACATCCTCGTCGAGGACGGCAGCCGCGTGACGCAGGACCAACTGCTCGCCACGTGGGACCCGTTCACGTTCGCGATTCTTACCGAAGTCGCTGGACACGTTAAGTTCCAGGATTTGAAGGAAGGCGTGACGTTTGACGAAGAAGTGGACGAAGTAACCGGTCAGTCGCGCATGGTCGTGAAAGACTCGCCCGACGAAAAGAAACAGCCGCGTTTGGAAATTCGCAGCTCCGGCAACAAGGTGCTGAAGACTTACCAGATGCCAGTGCGCGCCAACCTGATGGTGACCGACGGCGAGGACGTCGAGCCGGGCGACATCATCGCGAAGATCCCGCGCGAAACTACCAAGACCAAAGACATCACCGGCGGTCTGCCGCGCGTCGTCGAGCTTTTCGAAGCACGGCGTCCCGCGGAAACGGCGGTCATGTCGGAGATCGACGGCACGGTTACGCTCGGCGCGATCTCGAAGGGCAAACGTAAACTGATCATTACCGGCGACGACGGTGAAGAACGCGAGTACGACATCCCGCGCGGCACGCACATCAACGTGCAGGACGGCGATCGCGTTCGTGCCGGCGAAGCGTTGATGGACGGCCCGCTCAATCCGCACGACATCTTGCGCGTGCTGGGTATGAGCCGCTTGCAGGAATACCTCGTGAACGAAATTCAGGAGGTCTATCGCCTGCAGGGCGTGAACATCAACGACAAGCACATCGAAGTGATTGTTCGCCAGATGCTGCGCTGGGTGAAGATCAAGGAAGTCGGCGACACCGAGTTTCTGCTCGAAGAGCAGGTCGATCGTTTCCGCTTCCAGGACGAGAACGAGCGCGTGAGACAAGAGGGCGGCGAAGTGGCGCAAGCCGAACCGCTGCTGCTGGGCATCACGAAGGCTTCGCTCTCGACCGACTCGTTCATCTCCGCGGCGTCGTTCCAGGAAACCACGCGCGTGTTGACCGAAGCCGCAATCAGCGGCCGCGTCGACTACCTGCGCGGTTTGAAGGAAAACGTGATCATGGGCCGATTGATTCCCGCCGGTACCGGCATGGAATACTATCGGAACGTCGACATCGAACGTGACGAAACCATCGATCAGGCTCGTGAACGCGAGCTCGACGAATTTCCTGACATCGTCGGCGGTCACGACATCGTGCTGCCCTCGCGCGAACCACTCGTTGTTTCTGCCGCTCCCGGCGCTGACGGCGATGGCGCGGCCGCACCCGACGAGGAGTAGGCCAGTCTAAAACGATAGGTCCTGTAGGTCTGCTTCGGCCTACAGGACCTATTTCTATGCAACGTTAGTGTCCTAAAAATGAACCGAGCAGATCGCGCGGCTGATCTTCCGGCCGGTTTTTAATCCGCTCGCAGTGCTTGCAAATGCTCTTGCTCGCCGGCACGTTCTCCACTAGCTGCAAGTTACCGGGGACTTTCGCTCCCAACGGAATACGACTAACACGCAACCCGCACAAAGTGTGATAGGCACTGGGCGGCACGAGGTGATAGATTCGATTCACAAGTCTTGTTGCGTACATTGCAGGCGACCTGCCAGCAACCTAAGTGCCGCCCGTTCCGATAATGGACCTGAAGCAAATTAAAAATCTTCCCGGCGCGCGTAAAACGGCGATGCCGGAGTTTATTTCGCCGCAACTCGCGACGCTCATGAAAGAGGCGCCACGGGGAAACGAGTGGCTGCACGAGTTGAAATTCGACGGCTATCGCTTGCTTTGCCACTTGCATCGCGGGCACGTGCGCCTGTGGACCAGAAATCGAAAAGACTGGACGGACAAGTTTCCGAACGTAGTGAAAGCTTTGCAGGGTTTGAAGGTGCAGAGCGCGATCCTCGATGCGGAAGTCGTGGCGATGGATAGTTCGGGCCGCAGCAGTTTTCAGATGCTGCAACAGGCGATTCACAAGACGGCGGGCAAGGGCTTGGTGCTGGAGATCTTCGACTTGATTTATATCGAGGGCTTCAACATTCAGCGCACGCCGCTGGTGGAACGGAAACGCGTGCTGGAAGAAGTGGTGGCGAGTGTGCGCAGTCATCAGGTGCTGCGTTACAGCGATCACGTTGAAGGCAACGGGGCGAAGTTTTTGAAGCAGGCGTGTGACTTCGGGATCGAGGGCATCGTTTCGAAGCTCGCGGATTCGCCGTATGAATCGACGCGCAGTCACAACTGGCAGAAAGTGAAATGTCTGCGGCGGCAGGAGTTTGTGATCGCGGGCTACACATTGTCTGACAAGGGGCTGCCGTTCAGCTCGCTCGTGCTTGGTGTGTATGAGAAAGGGAAACTGATCTACGCCGGACGCGTTGGTACCGGGTTTAGCAACAAGCTGCGCGCGGAGTTGAAGAAGATGCTGGATCGCTTGGCGCGTCCGACGAAGCCGTTCGCCGAGATACCGCGCGATCCGGATCTGCGGCGGGCGATCTGGACCGAACCGAAGCTGGTGGGTGAAGTTGAGTTCAGTGAGTGGACGCAGGACAACGTCATCCGCCACCCGTCTTTTCAGGGTCTGCGCGAGGACAAGAAAGCGACTGAGGTTATTCGTGAGATTCCTGTTTGATTAGATATCGCCTCTCTGACCCTGGAATCAAAAAGGCCTCCGCGTTTGGAAACTTTTCCTTTAGTTCTTCTCCACCAAACAACAACAGCGTAGATCCGTTCGGTGCCCAGGCCTTTAGTCGAGTGAGTTGGGGGAGGAAGCGATCCAGCGCCCGGCACGTCACGAAGTCGACCGGCGGCGCCTCAACCTCTTCAAACCGCCGCGCAATGATCGAGGCCGTTCGGCCGACTTCCTTCAACGCCTCCCGCAAAAACACCGTCTTCTTCTGCGACGACTCGATCAACGTCGCTTCGAGATCCGCTCGCACGATCAGGCACGGAACGATCGGCAACCCCCCGCCTGAGCCAACGTCTGCTATCTTTGCTCCGTGCGGCAGGTGTTCGAGTAAGATCAACGACTCGAGCACGTGCCGCGTCGCAAACTCTTCCGGCGAGCACGGCGCCACGAGATGAAGGCGTTCGTTCCAGCGAGTGAGTAAACTACGGTACGCCTCGAGCCGCGCCACCGCGTCCGGCAAAAGCTCGACACCGAAGGCACGCATGTTTGCGAATAAAGCTTGCTCGAACCGTTCGTTCTGCATGATCAAACTTGAAGAAGCATAGACCATGATTGACGATTTTGTTGAGCAGCACAGACTGCTCGGAAACGCAGTGCCGCAGATCATCAACGATTACGCCGCGGCGCTCGACTCGCGGCGCGTCACGCCAGCCGCGACACCCGCCGATCTCGAACGACTCTTCGACGAGCCGCTGCCCGAAACCGGCGTTCCTATCGAAGAGATCCTGCGCCGTTTTCGCGCAGACATCGAACCGAACGCGATGGGCGTGCCGAGTCCGAAATACTTCGGCCAGTTCAACCCGACACCATTGCCGATCGGCGTTTGGGCTGACGCTCTCTCGTCGTTGTTGAATCAGAACGCGGGCGCGTGGCGCAATGGTCCAACCTCCGCGATGATCGAAGCGCGCGTGATGCGTTGGCTCTGCGATCTGCTCGAGTATGGTCCGGACAGTTTCGGCACACTCGCGAGCGGCGGTTCGGAAGCGAACTTGATCGCATTGAAGTGCGCGCGCGACAAGGTTGTCGCCACGATCAAAGATCGCGGCGTGCGTTCGGCGAGCGGCGATCTCGTCGTCTACGCTTCCGAGCAATGCCACTACTCGATTGACAAGAGCGTTGACCTGCTCGGCCTCGGCCGCGAGAGCCTGCGCAAGATTCCGACCGACGATCGTTTTCACATCCGTCTCGACATGTTGCGCGATCAGATTGCGAGCGATCGGTTAGCCGGACGGTTGCCCTGTTGCATCGTCGGCGTTGCCGGCACGACGTCTACCGGCGTGATCGATCCGCTCGAAGATCTAGCCGGCATCGCTCGCGAAAGCGAGCTCTGGTATCACATCGACGCGGCTTACGGTGGGCCACTCGCGTTCTCGGCGAAGCACAAAGACAAGCTGCGCGGCATCGCGCTCGCTGATTCGATCACGTTCGATCCGCACAAGTGGATGTTTGTGCCGTTCGCGTGCGGCGCGACGCTCGTGCGCGACGGCGGCCGTGTGTTGCGCGACTCGTTTGATATGAGTCCCGAGTACTTGAGTGAAGATCGCGGCGGCGCGGACGTGGAGTTTGACTTCTTTCGTTACGGGCAGATGGGGACGCGTCGTTTCAACTCGTTGAAGCTCTGGATGGCGCTGAAGTTCATGGGCCGGCAGGGCTACGCGCGGACGGTGGAGCGTCATCTCGATCTCACGCACTATCTGGCGTCGAAGTTGGACCAGTTACCGGGCTTCAAACGCGTGGGCGAGGTCGAAACAGCGGTCTGTTGTTTCCGTTACCTGCCCCCGGCGGTTGCCGCGCTTGACGGCGCCGAACAGGATCGCGTGCAGCAGCGTTTGCAGCAAACGATCGAGCGCAGCGGCGAAGCCTGGCTAACCACCACGGTGCTGCACGGCCGCCGCGCCCTCCGCGTAAACATCAACAGCTTCCTGACCGAGCAGCGCCACGTTGACGTGCTGCTAAACTTACTCCAGCGCGCCGTCTCTACACTATGAAACCTATCCGGCTTTTCTTTCTGCTCTTATTGATCTCTCCCTCGGTTCTCGCGCAATCGGGACCGAAATCTCTGCCGGCCCTCAAATCCCAGTCCGACTTCGACAAGTTATCAGTCACCTACGACGCCAACACACCCTACGCCCTCCCCCACATCAACTTCGTCATCGATCGCAAAAACAACAACCGCATCTACTACGTCAACAAAAAGCGCTTCCCCTTTCACAAAGACTTCGTTAACGGCACATACCTTTCACTCGAACGCGGCCGCGACTTCTTCGTCAACAACTACATCAACGCCAACCGCCGCTTCATCCTTGGCACAGTTGCGTATCAAACACCAATCAAACGCTGGACCTTCGAGTTTTGGGAAGGCGATCTGATCCCCGCGGACCAGATCCAACTCGCCTACGACGTCATCAACAAAACTTTCTTCACGCCCGTCGCCTTCAAACCAAACTCCCTTCGCCAGGACGAAGCGACGCGCTCGCTCACGCAAATGCAGCGAGTGCTGCAAAGCGACATCGCGAAGGAACAGGAGTACCAGGCACTAAATCTTGCGAAGGGTCTGGGCCGCATCCACATCATCAAGAAGCTCGACGATCACGTCGAGATCGGTTTCAACGAAATTCTCGTCCTCGACGAAGTGCCGGTGCAGCTTCCTCCGGTCGCCGGCATCATCACTTCGCAACCATCGACGCCGCTGTCGCACATCAACCTGCTCGCGAAAGGCTGGGGCATTCCCAACGCGTACATCAAAAACGCGCAGGAGTTGTTCAAGCAGTACGACGGTTGGTGGGTCTCATTTGAGACGCTGCACGAGAAGTACACGATCAAACGCGCCGACATGGACCAGTTGCGCGAGTACCAGCGGCGGCAGGCGCAGCGGCTCGACGTGATGAAGCCGCGATTCGATCTCGACGAAACGCGTTTACTCGATCTCTCGCAACAGCGCGCGCGTGCGAGCATCGCCTATGGCGGGAAGTCGGCAAATCTCGGCGAGGTGATGAACGCGCATCTGCCGGGCATCGTCGTGCCCGGTGGTTTCACGATCCCGTTCTACTACTACGACGAGTTCATCAAACGAAATAATCTCGATGACGCGATCTTCGGCTTGCTGAACGATCAGAAGTTTGTGCACGACCCGGCTTATCGGCGCGAGCAGTTGGTCCAGTTGCGGCAGAAGATCGAGAGTGCGGAATTCGCTCCGGAGTTGCGCCAGCAGATTTTGCAAAAGGTGGCGGCGGAGTATGCGGGCAAAGGATTGTTTGTGCGCAGCTCCTCGAACTCCGAAGACTTGCCGAACTTCAGCGGCGCCGGACTCTACACGACCGTGCCGAACGTTCGCGGCGAGAAGGAACTGATCGACGCGATCAAGAAGGTGTGGGCCTCGCTGTGGAACTTCGAAGCGTACGAAGCGCGCGAACGCGCCAACGTGGACCACTCGAAGATCTTCATGGCCGTGCTGTTGCAGGAGGGAATCAACTCCGAAAGCTCGGGCGTGATGATCACGACCGATCCGTTCGACACTGACAACCGCGGCGCGATCTACATCAGTGCAAAGCGCGGGCTCGGAATCAAGGTCGTCGAAGGCCAGCGCATCGCGGAGCAGATCATCTTTCGGCCGCGCACCAACGCGGTGCAGGTGTTGACGCGTTCGGCGGAAGACAGTCTGTTGACGTTCGACGAGAATGGCGGCGTGAAAGAAGTTCCGATCACGGGCGATCGCGTCGTGTTGACCGACGATGTGGTTCGCCGCCTCGTGCGCGCCGCGAGCGCCATCAAGCGCGTCTTCGCGAGCCGCGACCAGGACATCGAGTGGGCTTACATGAAAGGCCAGATCTACATCGTCCAGTCCCGGCCGTTCATTCCTGGCGGAACGGATTGACAACTGCTTCGCGGCTCGGGTATAACCCGGAGCAATGTTTACGACCGTTCGCGGCCATCATGGTTACTGGCATCGCCACCATAGCGGTGGCGGGCTGCGATCGTGTTGCAAGCGCTGACGACCAAACTCAGATCAAGCGCAAAACGATTCCGAACCCGCTGCCGAAACTAAACGGCAGCGGGTTTTTGTTTTCGGATCAATCCAGGTTTTCGATGACGGCGAGAATTCCAGCAGGCATGCGTTACTACATCGGCGCTGAGGCACGCCTGCGGCGCACGATTGAAGACACCGCGATGTCTGTCTTCGCCGCGTGGTCGTATGAAGAAGCGATCACGCCGTCGGTGGATTATTACGATCTCTTCGAACAGGGCATGGGCCAGACGGAAGCGCAGCGCGGCTTTCGTTTCACTGACAATGACGGCCGCCTGCTCGCGTTGCGGCCGGACGTTACGAGTTCCGTGGCGCGTATGGCCGCGACGCTTCTGTCCGAACGGCCGCGCCCATTGCGCTTTTGTTACGCCGCGCCGGTTTTCCGGCAGCAGACGCAGTCGCACGCTGAATGGCGGCGCGAGAACACGCAGCTCGGTTGTGAGTTGATCGGCGTCGGCGGTCACGATGCTGATCTTGAGGTGCTGCGGCTCGCGGCCGAGATTCTTTCGCGGCTCGAATTACAAGCGAACTACTGCATCACGATAAACAACGTCGAGATCTTCAACGGCGTCGCGGCGCATTTGAATTTGCCGGCCCACGTGCGCGAGCAGTTACGGCGTTTGATCGATACGCGCGAGACCGCGGAGTTGCAGCGTTTTCTGGCGACGTATCCGGATGGTGAGGCGCGCGCTTTCCTGCATCCGACGCAACTCACCGGCAAACGTGAAGTGCTTCGTTTTGCGCGCGAGGCTATTGCGAACAGTCGGTCGCTGGCTGCGCTCGAGGCGCTGGAAAAACTTTGGACAGCGATCGAGTCGCTCGGCCTCTCCGATCGTTTTGAGATCGATCTGACGGACGTTTCGAGTCTCGATTACTACACCGGCTTGAGTCTGAAAGTGTTTGTGCGCGGCGCGGGCACGAGCGTCGGACGCGGTGGCCGCTACGATGGTCTAACGGGAAACTTCGGCCGCGCCGAGCCGGCGGTCGGCTTTGTGCTCAACCTCGACGCGCTCACCGAGGTGCTCGCACGCGGGATGAAGAACGACTGATGATCACGATCGCGATTGCAAAGGGTCGAATGCAGGACGATGCGCTGGCGTTGCTGGCACGCGCGGGCGTGCGGCTCGATGAAGACGCGCGCAATTCGCGGCGGCTCGCCATCACCGATGCGTCGGGCAAGTATCGTTTTGTTTTTGTGAAGCCCGCGGATGTGCCGGTTTACGTTGAGCATGGGATTGCCGATTGCGGTGTGGTGGGCCGCGACGTGCTGCTGGAGTCGCAAGCGGATTTGCTGTTGCCCCTGGACCTCGGGATCGCGCGTTGTCGCATCGTCGTGGCGGCCGTCGATGCGGAGATCATGACGAAGAGTCTTGGCATGTTGCGGGTTGCGACGAAGTATTCGCAGATTGCGCGCACGCACTTTGGCGCGCGCGGGATTCCGGTCGAGATCATTCAGCTTTCGGGTTCGGTGGAGCTCGCGCCGGCGCTCGGGCTGGCAGATCTCATCGTTGATTTGGTGGAGACCGGACGAACGTTGCGCGAGAACGGTTTGGGCGTGATTGAAGAGATTGCGGAGTCGACGGGACGTTTGGTGGTCAATCGCGCGAGTTATCAATTGAAGTCGGAAGCGATAACGGAGTTGGTGCAGGCGTTGGAAGTCGCACTGAATGGAGGGCGAGCAGCGTGATTCGCATCGTGCGCCACGAGGAGATCTCTGAGTTGCTGTCGCGACTGGCGGCGCGTTCGGTGGCGCTTGATGCGGAGTTGTTGGGCCAGGTCAGTGGAATCATCGAGGACGTGCGGCGTCGTGGTGATGCGGCGTTGCTTGATTACACGCAGCGGTTTGATGGTGTGGAGCTTGAGAGTTTGCGTGTCAGTGAAGCGACGTTGATGGATTCAGCGGCGAAAGTGGATAAGGATGTTTTGGCTGCGCTGCGATTGGCGATTAAGAACGTGAGAATCTTTCACGAGCGTCAACTCGAAGAGTCGTGGGAGATTTCGCCTGCCGATGGCGTGCGGTTGGGCCAGAGAATTACGCCGCTTGAGTGCGTTGGTTTGTACGTGCCGGGCGGAACGGCTGCCTATCCGTCGTCGATCGTGATGAACGTCGTGCCGGCGCAAGTGGCGCGCGTCGAGCGTATTGTCGTCACGACTCCACCGCGCACGCTCGCCGAGAATCCAGCCGTCGCGGCTGCGCTGCTGGAGTTGAACGTCAAAGAAATCTATGCGGTCGGCGGCGCGCAGGCGATTGCGGCGCTCGCGTTCGGCACCGAAACGATTCCGCGCGTCGATAAGATCACCGGGCCGGGAAACAAGTACGTTACGGCCGCGAAGAAGTTGTTATTCGGGGTCGTCGGGATCGACGCTATCGCCGGACCAAGCGAGATCGTTATCGTTGCGGATCGGACCGCGCGGGCGGAGTTTGTTGCCGCTGATTTGTTGGCGCAGGCGGAGCACGGTGAGGATGCGTCGGCGGTGTTGATCACGACTGACGAAGAGCTGGCAGCGCAGGTAGCAGAACAAGTCAACATCCAGCTCGAGTCCCTGCCACGGCGTGCAATTGCTCAGTCTTCGCTGCAAGACTACGGCGCTGTCCTCGTTGTCGAAACGCTCGATGATGCTTGCGCGCTGGTGAACGAACTCGCGCCCGAACACGTCGAACTCGTCACCAGCGATGACGAAGCGATCGCTGAAAAGATCAGGCA
>CAMLLD010000099.1 GCA_946480785.1 uncultured Blastocatellia bacterium
GCTTCATCAGCAACATGCTTCGCGCCGTTTTCGCAAAACTCGAAATGCGATCGTTCGCCGTCAGGCTCGGGCCACGCGCAACCGGGACAATCGACGCCGCCCGGCTGATTCACTTTCAACATCGTCCGCGCGCCGCGCACGAGTCCCATCTCGGAAGTCAGGGCCTTGAAGCTCGCGATAATCGCCGGCACGCCGCCCGCCGCTTTGCTTTTCTTTATTTCTTCAGACATCCATTCACAGATTACACGGTTGACTTCACGGTTCCCAATAGCTTAAAAGCCGTGAGAGAGCTTAACGCCTTCCCGAGGAAAACAAACATGATTCTTTCGCGCCCCTTACGGTCGCTATTTTTCGCCGTTCTCTGTCTCGCCACCGCCGCCGGCATCGCCGAGGCGCAAATCAAACCCGGCCGCGATCCCAATCAGCCCATCGATCAGGAGTACACGAACAAGATTCGCGAGTATACAACCGCGCCCTATTTCAACTCGCCCCTGACCGATTACCTGCCGGCTTCCTCGGATGTGCCGACGCCGAAGGCCGTGCTCGGCGACGTTGCGGGCGCGCCCGGCAAGCTGCCTTATGCGGAAGATGTTTACAAGTACATGCGCATGCTCGAGCGCGCGCGACCCGGTCGCGTGAAGGTCTATTCGATCGGCACGACTGAAGAAGGACGCGAGATGATTGCCGTCGCGGTCGGCTCGGAACAGTTGCTCAGCAAGCTCGAAGAGAACCGCGCGCGTCTGACGAAGCTCGCAGATCCACGCACCATCAACTTCGACGACGCGGAAGCGGATCGCCTCGTCGCCGCGTCGTTTCCCGTTTACTACATCACCGGCACGATTCACTCGCCCGAAACCGGCGCGCCGACCGCGCTGATGGAGCTCGCGTATCGCCTCGTCGTCGACAACAGTCCTTACGTGAAGTTCATTCGCGAGAATGTGCTCACTTTGATCACGCCGGTCGTCGAAGTCGACGGTCGCAATCGCATGGTCGACGTTTACAACTGGCACCTCGCGCATCCGAACGAAAACTGGCCGCAGCTAGTTTACTGGGGCCACTACGTCGCGCACGACAACAACCGCGACGCGATCGGGCTGTCGTTGAAGCTGACGCGCAACATCATGAACACGTACATCGCGTGGAAGCCGCAGGTGCTGCACGATCTGCACGAGTCGGTTCCGTATCTTTACGACAACACGATCGGCGATGGTCCATACAACGCGTGGGTCGATCCGATCCTGACCGATGAGTGGCAGATGATCGGTTGGAACAATGTTTCGGAGATGACGAAGTTTGGTATGCCGGGCGTGTTTGCGCACGGCAATTTCGACACGTGGTCGCCGGGGTATCTGATGTTCATTGCGGCGACGCACAACGGTATCAGCCGTCTCTACGAGACTTTTGGCAACGGCGGCGCTGACACGCTCGAGCGCACGCTGTCGCCGAGCGAGTATCAACGCACGTGGTACAAACAGAACCCGCCGTTGCCGAAAGCGAAATGGTCGCAGCGAAACAATAACAACTACGAGCAGAGCGCGTTGCTCACGTCGCTCTATTACTTCGGCAACAACAGCAAACTGTTTCTGAAGAATTTCTATTTGAAGAGCAAACGCTCGATCGACAAGCCGAAGAATGAAGGCCCGGCGGCGTACGTGTTGCCGGGTGATGAGTTGCGGGTTGGAAATCAGGCGGAGTTGTTGCGAACGTTGCAAGCGCAGGGCGTCGAGATCAGTCGCGCGACCGCGCCGTTCACGGTTTCTCTAAAGAAAAAATCCGCTTCCAATCCGCGTTCATCCGCATCGCCAGCTCCAAAAACAGAGGATCGCACATTCCCGGCGGGCAGTTACATCGTCCGCATGGACCAACCCTACAGCCGTATCGCCGACGCTTTGCTCGACTATCAATACTGGGCGCCGAACGATCCGCAAACAGACATCTACGACGACACCGCCTGGACCATGGGCGAGCTCGCGAACGTCGAAGTCGTGCGCGTTGTCGATACGAAAGTGTTGACCGCGCCGATGGAACGAGTGACGGGTGAAGTGCGCTCACCGGGCGGCGTGGTAAACGCGGGCTCAGTGTTTATTGTCAATCACAACGCCGACAACGCGCTCGTGACGTTTCGCTATCGACTGAAAGACGTCGAGATGGAAGCGGCGGAAGAGCCGTTCGAAGCCGGGGGGCAGAAGTTCAATCGCGGCTCGTTCATCATTCGCCGCGCGAACGGCGACGAGCTGCGGCGCGTCGGCAACGAGCTCGGCGTACAGGTCTACGCCGTCAACGATGCGCCGTCCGTGAGGACACACCCGCTGCGCGCCGCGCGCATCGCGCTGATGCACACGTGGCTGAACACGCAGGACGAAGGTTGGTATCGCGTCGGGCTCGATCAGTTGCAGGTGCCGTTCACTTACATCAGTACGCAGGACGTTTCGCGCGAGCCGAACCTGAAGAGCAAGTACGACGTGATCCTGTTCGCGCCGGTGGGACGCGGCGCGCAGCAGATCATCAACGGCCTGCCGATGTATGGCAATCCGATACCCTGGAAGAAGACGCAGCTCACGCCGAACCTCGGCGCCATCGACCAGACTGACGACATGCGTCCGGGTCTCGGTTGGAACGGCTTGCAGAACCTGCAAAAGTTTGTGAAGGACGGCGGCGTGTTTATTACTGTCGACGATACTACGGACTTTGCGGTCAACTACGGTTTCACTCAGGGCGTGAGCGCGACGCGTTCGCAACGTCTGCGTGCGATCGGCGACATCCTGCGCTTGAAGACCGTCGATGCGGCGAGTCCGATCGCTTACGGTTACGGCGACTCGCTCGCGATGTATTGCTTCAACGGTCCGATCTACAACCTCAGCAACGGCGTTGGTGGACGTGGACCACGCAATCAGCCGCGCGCCACCGGACGCGGCGGTCCGGACGATCCGGACACACCGCAGGGCCGTCCGCCGACGGAGATGCCCGAACCGCCGCCGCGCGTTGATGTGTGGGAAGTGCCGCCGGTGAACGAAGAGCAACGGCGCAATGCGGTTGGCTTGATTCCGCCGAACCAGCGTCCGCGCGTCGTACTGCGCTACGCTGACAGTCGCGACCTCTTCGTCTCCGGCCTGCTCGATGGCGGCGACGAGATCGCGCAACACGCCGCGATTGTCGACGTGCCTTCAGGCATAGGCCACGTGATCCTGTTTTCGACGAACCCGTTCTGGCGCGGACAGACGAAAGGCAGCTACTTCCTCGTCTTCAACGCGATCCTGAATTGGGATAACTTGAACGCGGGAAGAAAGTTGGCGGAGAGATAGGCCACAGATAAACACGGATAACACGGACACGCAGCCAAGGGAGAGTCCGTGTTTGTCCGTGTAAATCCGTGGCTCTAACGTTCCCACTCCTTCAAACCTTCGACGAGGCGCAGCACTTCGCTGCGCTTCTTTTCGAAGACCGCGAACATGAAGATGATCGTCGCGCCCGTAACGATACCCGCGACGTACCACAGCCACGTCCAGCCGAGATTCACTGACGCGTACCAGATCATCGTGATGATCGACAGCAACAGAAACACCGCGCCCAAAAGCAGCAGGCCGCGGATGCGGAAGATGATTCCGGCAAACACGCCGGCGAGTGAAAACGAACCGAGCACGAGCGGCAGCCACGGCGAGTTGGCGACGCCGTTGATGAAGATGTCCGCCGTTGATGAGACGTAGATCGTTACGAGTGAGAGATAGCGAACGCCCGCCATCTGATCGGCGCTGAGGTTTTCCTCGTTGAGATAAGCCGCGAGCAGCGCGGAGAGCGCGATCGGAATCAGCCACAACTGCGGATGCTGAAGAAACTGGTAGTTGTCGGTGCGGTGCAGTATGTACCAGAGGCCGCCATTGCCCGCGACCGCGGCCAGCACGCCGAAGCCAAACGAGCGGCGCAGTATCGAAAGCAAACCGTAAAGCCCGCCGATCACAAACAACAGCAACGAGAAATCCACGTCTGACGACGCGAGCCAGAATCCGAGCACCGGCAGCAACGGCAGAAACACTCCGGTGCGTTCGAGCGGTTGGGCCAACACGAGCAGTTTGCGGCGGCGCAGCGATTCGCTCGTCACCACGCCGAGATAAGCAATCGCCATCACAGCCAGCGGCCAGTAGCGTTCGATGAATCCGGTGAACAGCCACGGCAGCGTCAGGCGAATGTGCAGGAACAACAATGCGAGCATCACTTCGGCTGCGTAGACGTAGTTCATGCGGCCGCGCTCGGTGAGACTGAGTGGATCGTGTCGTGGTGAGAGTGCGAATAGAACCGGGATCACGACGGCGGCGATGAGCGTCGCGCCAATAGCGGTGAGGGCGACCGGATGAATGCGCACGATACCGAAGTTGAGTTGATAAGCGACCTCGGTTCCGAGGCAAAAGAAGAGCGCGATGATGCCCGCGGCGAGCAACACGGGCACGCACTTCTGTGCGGCGTTGGTCCAATCAGGCGAATAAGCACGCGCTTGTTCGAGCAGCCAGGCGTAGAGCGCGGTCAGACCGAAAACAAGCAGCATCAGAATCACGCTGCGATTCAGCCACGTACCCGTCAGACCCGGCGTCAGCCAAGACCAACCGAATAACGTCAGACCGATAACGAACATCGCGATCGCGAAGCGTTGCCAGCTTCGTCGTGAAACGCCTTCGGCGATGAGAGCAAACGTCACGAACTGCGCCACAACCGCGAGCGCTGCGGTCGAGCGTAGTCCGAAGCCGAGGGTACGCAGATCGATCCAATAAGCGAGCGAAATCGTGACGGCGGTCGCAAAAATAGTGAACACGAAGAACCAGATTAGCTCCGTGGTTTCAGGCGCGATGCGTCTCGGCACGCCGAAGCGTTCTGCGAACGTGATGAAGCGTTCGCGCCAGTGCCAAACGGCTGCTGTGGCTAGCGCGTAGATCGCCAGCAGCATGACGGTGGCCCAACGCAACTGAACGCTTGTCAGATCGAGTTGATAGAAGGCCAGCGCGCCTCCGAGCAAACCGAGCAGATATAGTCCCGCCACCGCATACTTCGCGTGCTTGTCCCAAAGCACCGCGGTCATCAGAGCGATCGTCGCCGCGAGTGCCAACCAGTGCAGCAAAGGCATTCCTGACAGCGGTGACTGAGATCTCTGGATGGCAAAACTGATCACGACGAAGAACGCCAGGACCAACGGCCAGCCGATCGCGACGAGGTTGTGAAACGAGAGGACCGCTCCGCCCGGCGATTCACCGGTGCGGCGTTCGCGCGCACGCAGCTCGAGCCACAGCAAGCCGATACCCGCGAGAGAGCCTGCGATGATGTTCACGCCAAAGAATCCGTCTTCGCCAAACCTCGAAGGCAGCAGGGTCACGCACCAGATCGACACGGCGAGAGTGAAGAGCGGGCCGGCTATGTAGATGTAGCGACGGCGCGACGTGAGCCAGTTCAACGTTGCGGCCAGCGCAGTCAGCGCCAGCAGTGGCCCAACAGACCACCAGCGGGTTGAGTCGTAATCGAAGACGGTTCGGATACTCAGAAAGATCGCAAAAGCACCGATGACGGCCGAGAGTTGACGGCAACGCGTTCGCCAAACGGCGTAACGTTCGCCCGCGACGAGCATCACCCACGCTGATACCGTCGTGCACACTGTCCACACGTGTAATCCGAGCCAGCCGCTCGCTTGTGCCACGCTGAAAGCGATCAAACAACTAATGGCCATCAAGCCGCCGGCGAGCAACGGCGCTGAGAAAAGCCGGTTGCGTGTTCTTGCCAGCCAAATCGCTGCTATGAGCGTCGTCGCAGCGGATAACCAGCCGAGCAAACTACCCGCAACGACGACGGCGGTGTCCACCGGCTGCGGTTCGAGGATCAAATCGAACGCCGCCGGTACGATCCACAGCGCGCTGAAACCGACCGCGAGGCCCAGTTGCAACTCACACAAATCGTCGGCGAGTTTTTGCCGGGGTTGATCTAGTTTCTCGAGCCACAGCCGCCGCGTGCTCAACCATGGCAACGCGTAAACTGCGAACGCGAGTGAGTTGAGTTGCGCGAGGCGAACTAAGAGAACGCGGTCGATTGGTCCACCCGCCGCCGCGAGTACGAAAACGACGGTGACGGCGGCATTGATCAGCAGCGCGCCATACAAACCAAAGGACGGCAAACGTTCGCGCAGCGCGTAACCGACCATGACGAGTGCGGCGAGCACGAGGGGGCCACCGTAAAGAACGTCCTCACTGAGCCACGCGAAGATTCCCGCCGTGGGCGCCTGAATCGACACGAAGTTAACGACTCGCCACGCCGGATAAGCGGTCAGCAACAACAGCGGCGCGAGCGTTAGCACGAGCAACAACACACGCAGTTCTTTTGTTTGCGGCCGCCGGTACCAGAGCACGAGCGAGCCGCCTAACAAAAAGATGGTCGCGAGCCAGCGCCACGCGGCGGCTGTGGCCATCTGCGCTTCAAATCTTCCCGCAAGTAACGGAATGGCAGTGAGAAGGACCATGACCGCGGCGAGCAAATACTCCTGCTGTTTTCGTTCGCGATAATTCGCGAACATCAACACCGCCAGCAGCCCCAGCAGAATCCACGAACCGAGCGCGAGTGCTTCCTGATGCGGAAAGCCCGCGATGTTGATTCCGCGCCACTCCGGGCCCAAGACGTTGAGCTCGCGCGCAAGACCCGAAAGCGATCCGTAAACCGCGAACAAAACGAACGCGCCGAGCAGCAACCACGACAACACGCGATCAATCGAGTAGTTCGTGTCGAGCAAGCGCCAGGCGTCGCGCAACCACGCGTGGCGAGTCGTGTCACCGTCCTGCGGCAACGCTCGCCTCACGACGAATCGCAAAGCAAGCCACGCGAGACACAGCAGCGTGAGCACGGTGCCGTAGATCTGTAGCGCCGAAGGATGCAGGAAGGCGTGCGGCAGGAACGAGTACCACTCAAACTGCTGCAAGGCAGCTTTGACTGTCAGCACCACGGCGCAGAGCAACGCGATCTGGAACGCGTTGAAGATGATGCGGCGGCGATTGAGCCAGAGCAGGAGCAGCAGAATGACGGAGATCCAAAAGACTCGCTCCGCCTGCATCGGCGTCTGTTCCCACGTGTTCGCCTGGAAGAGCGCGATCACGCCGAAGATGATCGTGATCAGGGCGGTGTCGTTGAAGGGTTTCGAGAGAAGCGGATCTTTAAGTAAGCGCGAGGTGATAATTGCTAAGACTGCGCAAAGAGTCGCGTGGGCCAACAGCGCCGACTGCCAGGGAAAAGAGATTGCAAGAGATCTCGAAAACAGATCACCAAGCGCTAACAGCAGCAACGTCGAGCCGATCCACGTAAAGCCCCACTGCTGCTTTCGCCACGCGATCCAACAAGAGCCGATCGCATACGTCGCAAACACGATCCACAGCCAATGGTTTTCAACCGTCGCAAAACCGAAGAACGTCGTCAGCGCGAGGCTCACGACCGCGATCGAGCACGCCGCGACGACGTAGTAAAAACCGTCGCCCGCTCGTCTCCGGCGTGACAGCCATTCCGCGGCGATCAGAAAGATCACAAACACGCCCGCGAGCGCCTGGCCACTGCTCAACGAGATCGTCACACCGAGCAACGACGCGACACGCAGGTTTTGCCACGGCACACGTCCCGCCGAAACGTGAAACGCAACCAGATATGCTAGCGCGAGACAGTGCGCGGCAATCACATGGGCCACCGGCAGCTCGAGCGCGAGCGCGAGCGCCGTGAACACTGCGAAATTCAGTAGCGCCGCGGGCACGATGCTCGCCGGATTGGGCCACGCCAGCAACATGCCCACGATCACGATCGCCACGCCGAGAACACCCAGCGCCGTTCCCGTCGTGCGCGACGCAACCAGATCTTTGTTCCTGATCCGTCGCCACAACACCGCGCCGGTTGCGAGCATCGGCAAGCCCCACAACGTGACAATCGGTGCGAGATACATCATCGTCAAACCGATCGGGCCCGACTTGTAGAGCAGCAAGCCAAACGGCAGCAGCGCCGCGAAACTCATCGTGCCGAGAATGGTGAACACCGTGCCCGTTTCGCTCGCGTCGATCTCGCGGTCGGCGAGTACGAGTCGCAGCGCGAACGCGACCGTCACGATGTAACAAGCCACTGGAAACGCGGCGAGCACGATCAGGAGCACAGGCGACGTGCTGCTGTCGATGAAGTGACGTACGAGCAGTTGTCCGATCGATGAGCCGAGCACGCCCGCTGAAAGAATGTGCGCGCAGCCGGGCGTGATCACGCGGCCGGCATAATAGACGAGGATCAAAAAGATCGCGGGCGCGACTAGCTCGCTGCCGATCACGAGCGCGCCTGACGTGTTGCTCGCGGACACGGCCGCGATAGCAAGAAAGTTGAGCGGCACGAGCAGCGTGGCAATCGTAAGAATGCCGCGGCTCGTGGTTGGCAGTTTCCAACGGTGTTCGGTGTAGAGCCCGATGCCGAAAAGAATCGCGGTCACGGTGGTGAAGATCAAAAACTTCAGCACCGGGATTTGTGAGATCTGCGCCCAGAGACTCACGACGAGTGCGGTCGAGCAGCCGATGATCAGCAGACCGCCGATGATCTCGCCCCAACGGATGTTGCTCTCTTCCATGAAGGAGTTGAGCACTTCGCTGAACGGCCGGCGTGGCGCACGCGGCGGCGGCGGTGGAGGAATGTGGCGTGAGGATTCCTCGCGTTCGATCTCAACGAGTCGGGATGGTGCAGAATTGACGACCACCGGCTGGACCACGACCGGGGGACTCGCCGGGCGTTCGGGCTTGGGTTCAGGAGCCGAGGCTGGCCTGGGTTCGGGCGCTGGTTGAGCAGCCGGCCTTGGCTCGGGACGCGGGGCTCGCTCAGTGCGGACCCGAGCGATGAGCTGTTCGTAAACTTCGTCGCTAATCTTGCCGTCTGTGTAGAAGCGAACTAGCTGACGTTCAAACGCTGCGAGATCGTCCCGAGACTCAAAAACAGGAGGCGCCTCGAAGATGCGTGTCTGTCGGGCTGGTGGAGGTGCTTCATCGTTCTTGAAAATCCAGCGCAGGACAGCGGCGATAACCACCCAGATGAGGTGGCCGACGACCGTCATGATCGCCAGGAAAAAAACCAGGAAGAACAGTGCGATAAGAAGTTCCATCGTGACTCACCATCGGACCAGAACGCCGGGTGACCGTGTGGGCTGTAGTGGAGTATAACTTCCGCGATGAACCTGTTCGAAGGAGTTTTCACTCATGACCCGGCCGCGCCCGCGATCCTCTTCGGCGGCCGTCAGATTTCCTATGGCGAATTGCGCTCGGCCACGCTGCAGATGGCCCATGCGATCGCCTCACTCGGCGTTGGGCCCGGCGACCGCGTTGCCCTGTGCTTGCACGACTCTCCTGAGTTTGTTGAAGCGTTCATCGCCACGTGCGCGCTCGGGGCAATCGCCGTTCCCATTAACATGTCGCTGCCGCTCGACGAGCAGTGTTCAATCCTTCACAACTGTGGGGCAACTCTCGCACTCGCCGAGACGGATCTGTGCAGCACGTTGCCGACACATGCGCCGGAAAAACTGCGTTCTTTGAGAAAGATCGTTCCGGTGGACTCGCTGTCACGCCGTGCGACGCTGGAACCAATCGACTTCCCCGCGCCCAAAGACGACGAGCCCTCGTTCATTCTTTACACCTCCGGCAGCACGGGCGAACCCAAAGGCGCGATGCACCGGCAGACCGACATCTTCTACACCAACCAGACCTACTGCCGCGAGGTGCTGCATCTCTCAACAGCGGACCGCCTCTTCTCGTCGTCGCGACTGCCGTTCGCTTACGGTCTCGGCAACAGCTTCACTTTTCCGCTCTTGAACGGCGCCACGTCGATCCTTTGTCGCGAGAAGCCGACGCCCGAAGTCATCGCCCGCATCTTCGCTAAACAGAAGCCCACGATCTTTTTCGGCGTGCCGGTCGTCTACAACCTGCTGCTCGAACATTATCGCCACCAACAAAAGCTCGATTGTTCGAGTTTGCGCTTGTGCGTCTCAGCCGGCGAAGCACTGCCCGCGCATCTCGGCGAGGAGTGGGAACGAACTTTCGGCGTGCAGTTGCTCGACGGCATCGGTTCGACCGAGATGCTGCACATGTTCATGTCCAACCACGAGCACGACGTGCGCTACGGCAGCAGCGGCAAGTTGCTACACGGTTACGAAGCGCGTCTCGTTGATGAAAACGGCGCGGCCACGCCGGATGAAAGCGAAGGCAATCTGTGGATCAAGGGCGATAGCGCCGCGCTCGGATATTGGGAGAAGCCGGAACAGACAGCGCGCACTTTTGTCGACGGCTGGGTGCGAACGGGCGATCTTTATCGTCGCGACGCAGATGGTTTTTGGTTTCACATGGGCCGCAGCGATGATTGTTTCAAGTCGAGCGGGCAATGGGTGTCGCCGGTTGAGGTCGAAGGCGTGTTGCTGCGCCATCCGCAGGTCGCGCGCGCGGCGGTGGTGGAAGACTTCGACGCGGGTGGTTTGCCGTGCCCGTGTGCGTTTGTCGTTGCCCAGGAGTTAGAATTCGAAGCGCGCGAATTGGAGCAGGAACTGCGCGACACGGCTGCGGCCGCATTGCCACGCTTCAAACAACCGCGCCATTATCTGTTCGTTCCCGAACTGCCCTACACCGCCACCGGCAAAGTGCAACGGTTCAAGTTGCGGCAGTCGTTACGCAAACAATGAAGAGCATCCAGGAAACTTACGCGCCGAATCTCGCGTGCTTTGGTTGCGGGCCGGCGAACCCGAAGGGCTTGCACATCCGTAGCTTCGCGGACGGCGAAGAAGTGATCGCCGAATGGGAGCCGAGCCGCGAGTACGAAGCTTACGAAGGGATGCTGAGCGGCGGCATCATCGGCACGTTGCTCGATTGTCATTGCAACTGGACCGCGGCGTGGCACCTGATGAATAAACTCGGCGCCGACACGCCGCCTTGCACCGTCACCGCCGAATACTCGATCAAGCTATTGCGCCCGACGCCGACCGATCGCCCGGTGCGACTTGTCGCTCGCGTTGTTGAATCAACTGAAACCCGCGCCGTTGTCGAAGGCGAACTGATCGCTCACGACAAAGTTTGCGCTACTTGCCGCGGAACGTTCGTCGCTGTGAAGCCCGGACATCCCGCGTATCACCGCTGGTAAGAACTGAAATGATCCATCGTCCTCGTAGACTCCGCCGCAACGCCGCGCTGCGCGCACTCGTGCGCGAAACACGTTTGACGCCTGACGACTTCGTGCTGCCCTTTTTTGTTTGTCCCGGAAACGGCGTGCGCCGTGAGATCTCGTCGATGCCCGGCGTCTTCAATTTGTCCGTTGATGAAGTGACGAAAGAAGCCGCGGCTGCTTACGACAGCGGTGTGCGCAGCGTCATTTTGTTTGGCCTGCCGGAGTCGAAAGACACGCTCGCAAGTGGCGCGTACGCGGAAGATGGGATCGTGCAGCGTGCGACTCGTGCGATTCGCCGCTCGGCGCCGGAGTTGATCATCATCGCGGACACTTGCTTGTGCGAGTACACGTCGCACGGACATTGCGGCGTCGTGCGTGGTGGTGAAGTTTTGAATGACGAGTCGTTGGAGTTGTTGGCGCGCACGGCGGCGAGTCAGGCGGCGGCGGGCGCGGACATCGTTGCGCCGTCGGCGATGATGGATGGGCAGGTCGGCGCGATTCGCGAGGCGTTGGACCAGGCGGGTTTGGTTGACACGGCGATCATGGCGTATGCGGTGAAGTATGCGTCGGGATTTTATGGACCATTTCGCGAGGCTGCGCAGAGTGCGCCGGAGTTTGGCGACCGCCGCGCGTACCAGATGGATCCGCCGAACGCGCGCGAAGCGATGCGCGAAGCGGAACTGGATTACTCGGAAGGCGCGGACATCCTGATGGTGAAACCGGCGACGGTTTATCTCGACGTGTTGAAGATGGTGCGCGACCGCTTCGATCTGCCGCTCGCGGCGTATCACGTGTCGGGCGAGTATGCGTTGATCAAGGCGGCGGCGCAGAAAGGCTGGATCGACGAAGAGCGCGTGATGATGGAGACGCTGACGAGCATCAAGCGCGCGGGCGCCGACATCATCCTGACCTACTACGCGCGCGAAGCGATCCGTTTGTTGAACGCCGCGACCTAGCAACCAAGTAAACGGACGCGGCTTCTAAGCGCGAAACCCGCTGGAGACAAACGCATGAGAATGCTGCCCGACTTTCAGCGAAATTCCCACAGACGAGGCCTGTTTGCAGCGTCGAGTCTGCTCCTGTTGCTCGCCACGCAAACTATCGCGCAGTCCGGCCGGCGCGCTCCGAAGCCGGCGCAAACGCCGACAACCACGCCGGAAACCGAAAAACAGCCCGCGATTCCGAACGAGCGAGACTTAACCCGCAAGACTTCGCTGCTCGTGGCAAAGCAGCCGAGCTCGAAGCACCTGCTCAGCGAAGACGCCATTTTCTCGACTATCGTCAAACAGCTTGGGGAGTTTAAGAATGTGACGGCTACCGGCGTCGGCGATCTCAAACGCGACACGGCCGTGAAGCGTGCGAAGAGTGAGACGGAGTCGATCGTCGTGCTGGTGCAGTTTGAGGTCGACGCCTTTCAGCACGGCACCTATTTTCCGAACTCGCCCGATCTTGACGTGAAGGTGCTGGTGTTTGCGCCGCACACGGGCCAGAAGAAATTCGAAGGCCAGGTCTACTACAAAGCCGTGGGTGGACCGATGCTAAAGAAAGACAACTGGCCCACCGGCACCCCAATCCGCATCACCACCGAAGCCGTCGGCATCGAAGCCGCCGAACAAGTCCGCGACTGGCTCATGATCGAAGAGCGCCGCGTGAAAACTGGTGACGAAAAGAACTAGCTAGTTTTTTATTTCATTTAACGCCTTCGCCAGCCGCTCCAATCCCTCTTCTAAAACAGGCGTGGCCACCGCGATCCCCACGCGGAAGTGCGCGGGTAACTCAAAAAACGCACCCGGCACAACCGACGTCTCATACTTCTCGCGCAACAACCGACACAACGGACCAGAATCCCCACTCCGCACACGCGGAAACATCACCGTCCCAAACTCCGGTCGCACAACTTCAAGATCTTCGCGCGTATCGAGAAACGCGTTGAGCAAACTGCGATTACGATCCAGCAACGCTTTCGCCCGCTCACCAAGCTCTTCGATTTGATCCAACGCGACGATACTCAAACGCTCCCCCGCATGAACCGGCGTCGCCGCAAACAGATCGTTCAACAACCACATCCTTCGCGCGAGCTCAGGCTCGGCAAAGATCCACCCACACCGCAGCCCACTCAACCCAAACGCCTTCGTCAAACTACTCGTCACGACAAACTCATCACCGAGATGAAACGCCGTTCGCGGCGACGCCTCAAACAACGTTTCGATATAAACCTCATCAACTAAGACACGCGTGCCCACACGCCGCGCAATCTCACCAACCTGCTGCAACGTCGCGTCATCCGTCAGCACACTGCTCGGATTATGCAAGTTCGTCAACACGATCAGTCGCGTGTTGCGCGTCACGCGCGCTTCAATCTCTTCCGGCGAAACTCTGAAATCATCTTCAAACTTGCGCGTGAACCGCTTCACATCGGCGCCGAGATAACGAACCGTCGCAAGCATCGGCTCATACGCCGGCGCTTCAAACAGCACTTCATCACCCGGATTCACGAGCGCCGCCATCGCGAGATGATTCGCAAACGACGTCCCCGCCGCCGTGACGATACACTCCGGCGCAACTCGATATCGCGCTCCGATCCGATCCACCAGCGGCTTGTAACCGTAACCGCCGCCCGTGATCTCGAGATCGTCGAGGGACACGCGCAATTCGCGAAGTTTCACGTCCGGTATCCCGCTCGTCGCGAGGTTGTACTTCGCCCCCGACTTCGTCTTCGCCCAGTTCATGTAAGACGACATCACTTCGCGCGCCGCGCTCATTCCGTTCTCCTCGATCTCCAAAACCAGTATGCCGGCAGACCGGCGAGCATGATCGCGATGCCGATCAGCGTGTTGCCGGGAAAGCTGTACACGGTGTTGATGGCCACCGTCCAACAGACCGCGACAAATAAAAGAGTCGTTACCGGATGACCCGGCACTTTTACGATGCCCGCTTCTTCGATCGTCGCTCGTTTACGAAAGACGAAGATACAACACGCGGTCAAACCGAAGAAGATCACGTCGACTGACACGACGTAGTTGAGGATGCGATCGTAAGTGCCGAGAAAGGCGATCACGATCGCGAGCAAACCTTGCAGCGCGATCGCCACGATCGGCGCGCGTGTTCGCGGATGAACAGTGCCGACGCTTTTGAAAAACAGACCATCCTGGGCCATCGCGAAATAGACGCGCGGTGCAGTTAGCATGCTTTGACTCAGGAAGCCGACCGTCGAGATCGCGATGCCCGCCGCGATCGCGCGTGCGCCGAAGTTGCCGAGTGCGTTGCGCATCACGTCCGAAGCCGGTGCGGCTGATGCCGCGAGCGCTGTTGTTCCCAACACCATGATGCAGACGATATTCGCTGCGAGATAAAGCAACACGACTCCGATTACGCCGATGATCAAGCCGCGCGGCAGATTGCGTCGCGGCTCTTTGATTTCTCCCGCGACGAACGTCGCCGTTTGCCAACCGCCATACGAGAAGATCACCGGCACGAGCGCCGCGCCAAACGCAGTGAGCAAGCCGAACGATGCGGGACGATCGAGCAGGTGCGTCGGATTTGTAGCGGGCTTCGTCAACACCAGACCGCAGATCACCAAAGCGAGCAGCGCCGCGATCTTCAAAACCATCAGGATGCTCTGCACTGTGCTGCCTGCGCGCACGCCGAGACAGTTAATGATCGTCAAAACAGCGAGCACGACCGCTGCTAGTGTTGCGTAATTAATCGACAGGTTCGTGAGTTCGACGAAGTAACGCGCAAACGTTACCGCGACCGCCGCCATGCCGCCGGTTTGGACCACCAGCAGCAACACCCAACCGTAAAGAAACGCCACCGCCGGATGAAATGCTTCGCGCAGATACGCGTACTGCCCGCCGACCTCCGGTCTTCTCGCCGCCAGCTCCGCCCAGATGAAACCTGCGGCGAGTGCGAAGAGTCCGCCGATGGTCCACGCGGCGAGAATCAGAAACGGCGTGTGCACCTGACGCGCGACCACGGCCGGGTTCATGAAAATGCCCGAGCCGATGATGCCGCCCATCACGATCATCGTGGCGTCGAATAGGCCGAGGCGTCGCGCGAGCGTCGGCGTGGAATCTGTGGCGCGAGACATGTGGTGCTTCTTCTTACCACAATCCGCGCCGCGTGTGGAGTACTGGTTCAGTTTGGGTTGAGCGCCTCCCTGGAGTGCGCCGACTTGTCGGCGCTTTGGCCAAAGCGGTGCTAAGGCACCGCACTCCAAAGAGGCGCTCAACCCAAACTGACCCAGTGCCCGCGTGTGCATGGGTTTTGACACTCAACCAAGCTTTTCGCTAACCTTGCGAACTTTGTGAAGGGGTCAGATTTGTCCGCTAACGCTGAAGCGATCGTCACTGCTGGTCTAAGGCCCGAGTTGTTTGCCGGGCGCGGCGTGCTCGCCAACAGTCGCGCGCTCGTGTTTGCCGCCCTCGTCGTGTTGGTGCTCGCGGGTTTCGGGTTTCGCGTCACCGGACTCAGCGCCGAAGGACTCAGCGAAGACGAGCTGAACAAGCTCAACGCGGTCGCGGATTATCGCGCTCACGGCCTGACCGGCGCGAACGGCGAGCATCCGATGTTGATGAAGGCAGTGCAAGCGGCGTCGATCATTGCCGCGGAAAAGTGGAACGCGTTTGCTCCTGCCGAACAGATTTCTCCTGAAACTGCGTTGCGTTTGCCGAATGTGATCGCGGGTGCTTTGACGGCGCTCTTGATCTATCTCGTCGCCGCCGAGCTCTTCGGCGCTGAAGTGGCTTTGATTGCCGCGGCTTTGTGGGCGTTCAATCCGAGCGCGATCGCGTTTGCTCGCATCGCGAAGGAAGACACGTTTTTGTTGTTCTTCTTTCTGCTGGCGAACGTGTTTTGGTTGCGTGGGCAGCGCGTCGCGGAGAGCACCGATCGCAATCCGAACAAGTACTACTGGGCCACGGCTGCGTGTTACGGCGCGATGATCGCGTCGAAGTATCTGCCGCAAATCTTCGCGGTCAGCATCTGTTACTACTGGATGTTTCAGCAATTGCCGGAAGCGCGCTGGCGGCTGGGGAAGATCAAGCTGCTGAAGTTCTTCGCGATCATGGCGGTGGTGTTTCTCCTTTTGAGTCCCACCGTGCTACTGCCGGAGACGTGGCGGCAGATGGGTCTTTTCGCGGGTGGGCAGCGCGTCAGTCATGACGGTTATGAGTTCATGGGCCAACTCTACCCGCAGCGTTTAACCGATTGGCTGCACGGCGTGCCGGTCTATTTTTATTTCGTGTACACGGCGGTGAAGTTGCCGGTGTTGACGGTGATCGGGTTTGTTGTTGGTCTGCCGTTGCTGTTTCGGCGCAAGCTCGGCGATGGGCGCTACTTCATTCTGTTCTGGTTGTTCTTGTGGGTGGTTACGTTTTCGCTGCCGGGTGGGAAGTTTACGCGTTATTACACGACCGTGTTGCCGGCAGTGCTGATTACGGCGGCGCTCGGGATTCAGTTTGCGGGGCGTTGGCTCGCGCAGCGGATGGCGTCGCTACATTCCACCGGGTCACAAAATTCCACCCCGTCGCTCCATTCCACCGGGTCGCTAGATTCAACCGGGTCGCTACATCTCGGCGCGGGTTTGCGGAATTACGTGCCGGCGTGTTTGGCGGTGATCGTGATCGTGAGCTCGGTGGTGAACTCAAGTCAGGCTGCGCCGCACTTTCGGCTGTTTACGAACGTGTTTGGTGGCGGTGTCGATCGCGCGGGTTATTACTTTCCGCACGATGAGTTTTACGATGCGAGTATGCGTGATGTGATGGGTGAAGTTGCGCGGCGTGCGCGGCTTGGGGCGCGTGTCGTGAGTGAGAGCCCGACGCTTGCTGCTTATTACGCGCAACGCGCCGGACGCACCGACTTGCTCTGCATTTCTCTCTCCGATCCCGACGCCTTGAAACAGCTAACAGCCGGTGACTTCGTGATCATCGCGCGCGGCCGGCGTTACTTCAGCAACGACGCCCTCATCAACGCCTTGAACAACCAACCACCCCTCCTCAACTTCACCCTCGGCCCCGTCCCCTCCGCCAAACTCTACCAACTCGACCAGCAGTCGTTCGATCTCCTTCTCACCAACTCCCGCTAACTACACTCTACCTGTAAACGTCGCGTCGATGAGCCACGACCACGATCGTCACTGTCCTGCGCAGGTCGTCGATCAGATACAGCACGCGGTAACTGCCGATCCGTATTCTCCATTCTGGCCTATTCGCTAATTTGCTGCAGCCAGGCGGTCGCGGATTCTTCGCCAACGCCATGATTGCATTAACAATGTGTTGTGCTTGCGCGAGGTTCGCGGTCTGCAACTGCCGCAACTGGCGGCGCGCTGCTGAGAGCGTGAGAATAGTGTAGTTAAGAGCCACGTGAGGAGTGCCCTTTCAATATTCTGAATTGTGAGGTTCAGTTTATGGAGTAAACAGTTCTAAAGATCCTTCGTCCGCCGATCTCTCGCAATTGAGGTGATCGTCGAGTTCTTCGACAAATGCTTCGAGTTTGC
This sequence comes from uncultured Blastocatellia bacterium, assembly GCA_946480785.1. The sequence goes on from CAMLLD010000099.1 coordinate 17,666, forward strand.
GGTCCTGCAAAACCGCTGCCGCGAGAGAGCGTTGTTCTTCTTCTGAAAGCTCACGAAGCTCCGCAATGAGGCTTTCGACTTTCGGTGCTGTGTCAACATTAATCATAGTTGGAGCCATTCTTTATAGTTCGTGATGGATGCGCAAAGAATACACCTCCTGCTGGAGAACTGCATAGCGCCTCCCCTATTACTACTCATGGTTTTCTATTGAGCTGCTATCAAATTCAAGTTTGAAGTAAGCCAATCTATGGGATTGGTCTCTGTTATAGTCACACTTGATGAAGCCTGAGGAACTCAAAGGCGTCGTACACTCGCATCCAGAGATCATGGGCGGGACGCCGGGGTTTGTCGGTACTCGCGTGCCGTTGCAGAACCTCATTGATTATTTGGAAGGCGGAGAGTCGCTGGAAGACTTTCTCGAAGCTTTCCCGAGGGTTACGCGCGATCAGGCCATCGCGGTTATAGAAGCCGGCAAGCTCAAGATGCTGGAACTGGTCTAGACCTCAAAAGCACGCCGAAGGCGTTTACCAATGCCAGCTCAGGGTTGCTTCAACCCTGGGTACAACCACCAAATGCGAAGGAACGCTGAAAGCGTTAGCCAACTCGGCGCGAGATGCTCGTCAACGCCTTCAGCGTTGAAGGGACGTGTGCTTTGTCCCAAGGTTGTCGCAAGCTCCAACCTTGGGCTGCAATTAGTAAACGCCTACGGCGTTAACGCACTTCAACGGCGCTCCTCGACCTCTAATGCCGCAACTCGAGTTAATGCCGCGGCTCGACTCTAATGCCGCGGCTCGACTCTAATGCCGCGGCTCGATCCTAATGCCGCGGCTCGATCCTAATGCCGCGGCTCGATCCCTAATGCCGCAGCTCGACCTCAACAGGCTTTGCGTCTTTGGAGTCGTAGCCTTCGGGCCAGTTGGAGATGTTCAATCCGTAGAGCCAGTCGGATTCGGGGGTGACGGCGAGGCGAATCGTTAACGGTAGACCACGCATCGCACGCAGGCGCAACAACAGCCCCGTCAAGCGCCACTCCTGAATCAATGGCTGCCCTTTCGGCTCGAACGGAACCAACCGCGAACCGCCGTTCCAACCCTCAACAAACAACGTCACCCGCGTCTTCACAAACTCCCGCGACGCATCCACCGGCTCTACCGGCTGCACGTGCGCTCGCACAATGATCTCACTCACGCGCCGTCGATCTTCACGACCCGGAACCGTGTATTCGAGAAAGCCCGACCCAAAACCCCAAATGTATCCCGGTCCTTCACCAATTTTCTCAAAGCGCTCCGCCGACGCCATCTGCGGTTTGAACTGGTAAACGATCGACTTGTCTTCGCGATAGATCGCCTGCGGTAACGTCGCCGCATCGCCGGCCGAACGCGACCACGCAAACTGTCGCGGGATCAAGTGCCGCGAACCATCCTGCAAGTACGACGGCAACTCCGCGGACTGCAACGTCGCAAACACCTGCGACGCACGCGACACTTCACTCAGCACCGCCGCATCGCGCCCGTTCGTGTACGTCAAACCATAACCACGATGCACATCCGGCGTCAGAATCCAGAACATCGCCCCGCCACTCCCGGCGCGCGCATTACCTTCCAGATACGCCTTGTACCAGTCAACCTGCGACGCGCCGTTGTAACCTTCGACGCCCATGCCAAACTCGCCAAATACCAGCGGCTTGCCCAGCGAAAACGCCGCCGCCGCGCGGTTCGCGATGAACTCTTTCAAATCCCCCGGCGAATCCACAAAACTATTGTGATCGTCGCGCGGATAGATGTGCACGTCGCAGTAATCGATCGTCGCAATCGCGTGATCCGCGAGCCACTCGCGCCGTTCA
>CAMLLD010000100.1 GCA_946480785.1 uncultured Blastocatellia bacterium
TCAAGGACAACTTCGAGCTGGCAGGTTATCGCGCCGTCACCGCCAGCGATGGCGCGGAAGGTTTCGATGCCGCGCTTCGGGTCCGTCGCAAACGCGTGTACCGACGTCAGCACGCCCGAACGAACTAAAAACGTGCCGAGCAAACTCAGCGAAAACGCCGCGATCGCGAGCAGCACGGTCCAACTCTTGAACCCGCCGCGTTTCTCCGTCACCGCGAGCGAATGAATCAAAGCCGTGCCGACCAGCCACGGCATAAACGACGCATTCTCTACCGGGTCCCAAAACCACCAGCCGCCCCAGCCGAGCTCGTAGTAAGCCCAAAAACTTCCGAGGGCGATGCCGCACGTGAGAAACATCCACGCCACCGTGGTCCAAGGCCGCGACCAACGGGCCCACGTCGCATCCAAACGCCCGCCGATCAACGCCGCAATCGCGAAAGCAAACGCGACGGAGAAACCGACGTAGCCCATGTAAAGCATCGGCGGATGCGCGACCATCGCCGGGTCCTGCAGCAACGGATTCAAGTCGCGCCCATCAGGCGGAACAGGGAAGACGCGGGCAAACGGATTCGACGTGAGCAGCATGAACAACAGAAACCCGACGCTCACGATGCCCATCACGCTCAACACGCGCGCAACCATCTCGTCGGGCAAGTGCCGGCTGAACAACGAAACCGCGCACGTCCATAACGCGAGCATCAAGGTCCACAACAACAGCGAGCCTTCGTGCGAGCCCCACGTCGCCGCGAGACGATAGTGCAGCGGCAGTTGCGAGTTTGAATTCGTCGCGACGTTAAGAACGGAGAAATCGTTGGTGATGAAAGAGTATGCGAGGCACGAGAAGGCCAGCGCGACAAAGAGAAACTGCGCCTGTCCGGCCGGCGCGGCGAGCGCGATCCACGCGCGATTACCGCGCGACGCGCCGATGAGCGGCAACGTCGCCTGCGTTAACGCAAGCAGTAAGGCGACAACGAGTGCGAACTGGCCAATCTCAGGAATCATTTGTTAAAGACTTGCTGATTAGTGATCGACAACGGTCTTGGCGGCTTCTCGTTCGTGCTTCGCGGCGTCGATGGCCGCGCCCGCTTCCGGCGGCATGTAGTTCTCGTCGTGTTTAGCGAGCACCTGATCCGCGCGAAACACGCCGTCGGCGCCGATCTTTCCCTGCGCCACGCAACCGCGTCCTTCTTTAAAGAGGTCGGGGAGAATGCCTTTGTAAACGACCGGAATGCTGGCCGCAGTGTCGGTCACGGTGAAGCGCACTGTCAAACCGTCAGGGTCGCGTTTGAGTGAACCGTTTTCCACGAGCCCGCCGACACGAAACGTGCGATTGATTGGCGCTTCCTTCGCGGCGATTTGAGTGGGACTAAAAAAGAAGACGAGATTCTGGCGAAAAGCGCCCATCACGAGCCAGGCCGCCAACGTCAGGCCGGCGAGCCCGACGACAATGATTCCGATCCGTTTATGACGTCGTTTCATTCGTACTTCCTCTTAAAACCGTGGGGCGAACTGCGGGAGATCTTACTTCTTTGCTGACGGCGCGCTTGCGTTGCCGGAGGCTCAGCAGTTCCCAAACAAACGCGACGAGCGCGAACAGGTAAGATCCCCAAACGTAGAAACCATACCCTCCCATCGATGGATCCGGCCAGTGTAGATTCACGCGTTCACCTCCGCGAAGCGAGCTGCGTTTTGTTCCCGCTCCAAAATGATGACTCGCAGCCGCGCGAGCACGATCGCAATCGAGTAAAGCCAGCACGCGGCCAGCATGATCAGCATCGCGGCGAGCATCGGCGGCGCGATCGATGGTTTGCCGAGAATGCGAATCGTCGCGCCCTGGTGCAGTGTATTCCACCACTGCACCGAGAAATAAATGATGGGCACGTTGATGACACCGACAAGCGCGAGCACCGCGCCCGCGCGATCGGCGCGACGCGGATCGTCGATCGCCGCTTGCAGTGAAATGAAACCGGCGTAGAGAAACAAAAGGATGAGCGTCGAAGTCATGCGCGCGTCCCAGACCCACCATGTACCCCACGTTGGCTTGCCCCAGAACGCGCCCGTCACTAATGAGATGGCGGTAAATGAAGCGCCCGTGATTGCGATCGCGGAAGCCATCATCGACGACAGACGCGCGTTGAACGCCCAACCAATACCGGCGTAGAGCGCCATCAGCACGTAGAGAAACATTCCCATCCACGCGGCGGGCACGTGAATAAACATGATGCGATACGCGTCGCCTTGTTGAAAGTCAGTGGGCGCCATGAAGAAGCCGACGAAGAGTCCGGCAGCAAAGAGAATCGTGGCCGGAATCGCAAACCACGGAATCATCTTGCCGGCGAGAGGGTAGAACAATGTTGGTGACGCGTATTTGTAAAGGTTCATTTCATTTCTTCCGTCAACGTTTTTTCGTGAACGCCAAAGGCGTTCTCTAATTCCAGCCCAGCGCCGGGCGTTCGCTAATTCAAGCCCACAACGCCAAAGGCGTTCTCTAATTCAAGCCCAGGGTTGCTTCAACCCTGGGTAACATTAACCAAATCGACGAACCCTGAAAGGGTTTGCCAACGCCTTCAGCGTTGATATCCTTCAATCTTTATCTAACCCAGGGTTGAAGCAACCCTGGGCTGGAATTAGCAAACACCTTCGGTGTTTACCTACTCCAACGAAATGCGTAACGCCGCGGACGCCGCCCACGGCGCGAACAGCAACGACACGATCGCAAACGCGCCGAGTAAGTAAAGATGCGATACCGGAGTCATGCCGATAATACTGGCCTCGACCGCGCCGGCTCCAAAGATCAACGCCGGAATGTATAGCGGCAGGATCAAGATCGAGATCAACACGCCGCCCCCACGCAGTCCCAACGTCAACGCCGCTCCCACCGCACCAATCAAACTCAAAATCGGCGTGCCCACCAGCAAACTGACAAACAGAATCCACAAAGTCTCGCTGCTCAGATCAAACTGTACTCCAACGAGCGGCGCAATCAACACCAGCGGTAATTCTGCGATGATCCAATGCGCCAGCACTTTGCCTGCGACGACTAAATACAGCGGCTGCGGCGTCAGCAATAACTGTTCGAGCGTGCCGTCCTGATAATCGTTGGCAAACAACCGGCCGAGCGAAAGCATCGACGCGAGCAGCGCGGCGACCCAAACCACGCCGGGCGCAATCGATCGCAGCAGTTGCAGCTCCGGCCCGATGCCGAGCGGAAACAGGCTGACGACGATCACGAAGAAGAAGACCGTCGACAACATGTCCGAGCGCCGGCGCCAGGCCAGCATCAGATCGCGCCAAACGATCCAGCGCAACATCGATAGACTCGAAGGTGCGTTCACGTGGTGAGTTCGAGGCGTTGGGTTACACCTGCCGACAACTCCAATTCCTGATGCGTCGCCACGATCGCGATGCCGCCGCGGTTCAGGTGTTCTTCAATCAAAGATCTGACAAGTCCGACCGCGCCTTTGTCCAGCGAAGTCATCACTTCGTCGAGCAACCAGAGACGCGTGTTGCAAACGAGTAGCCGCGCGAGCGCGACTCTGCGGCGTTGTCCTTCTGACAGGAACCGTGCCGGCAGCGCTTCACGACCGGCGAGTCCCATGCGTTGCAGCGCCTTCAAAGCATCTTCCTGGCTGACTTCAACGCCGTTCAAGGCATTCGAGATGCGCAGATTCTCGAGTGCGCTGAGTTCATCTTTTACCCCGGGACGATGGCCGAGGTAAGTCACGGCCGCGAAATAATCCTCACCGAGTGAGCGAATGTTCGCACCTTGCCAGCTCACTTTGCCTTCGGCGGGTTCGAGCAGCCCACACAGGATGCGCAGCAAACTGGTCTTGCCGCTGCCGTTCGGTCCGGTGAGTTGTACGAAGGTCCCGGGCGATAACGAAAAGTCGAGACCGCTGAAGAGCCTGCGATCGCCACGCACGCATCCGAGTTTGCTGACTTCGAGTATGGGCGGTTCGTCCTCCGCGCCGTATTGTAAGCTATTTGGCGCGAGGCTCCACGGGGCCCTTTGCTTTCATCCACTCATTCCAGCCGCCCTGCAGGACGCGCACGTTGGTGAAGCCGCTTTCGCGCAGGATCTGCGCCGCCTGAATGGCTGCCTCATCTTTCGGACACGTACAGTAGGTCACGATTTCGCCGTTGCGCGATAGATCCTTGAACGGTGGAAATTGCGATCGGTATTTCAGATGTCGCACCTTGAAGTGATACGAGCCCTTCACGGTCGTGGTGCTGTTGGCGAATACTTCCGGCGAACGAACGTCGACGACGAGGACCGGTTGATTGCTCGCCATTTTTGCTTTCAGTTCATCAGCCGTAATCGTGCTGATGGTGGATTGTTGTGCGTACACAGCAGTCACGCCTAAGCCCAGCACAAACAAGACAACAACGATGCATCGTTTGGCGATTCGCATTACTGTGTTCTCCTCCCACCGTGAAACGGGCCCGGCGCTTCCGGTTCACCTTTGAAAGTTTTCGGGTCGTACCATGAATAGTTGGCGGCGTTGTAGTAAAGATAACCCTCGCTGCCTTTGAGCTTCTCGCCGATCAAGTCGCCCTGCGGCCGTGGCTTTTGCGGGCCGGTGTTGTTCTTGACGAACTCTTTGCCGTCCTGCACGCGCATGTCCGCGCCGACAACGTTCTTCAATAGAAACGTCTGGGTCGCTTCCGGGTCGCGCCAATCATTCGCGCCGTAACCGTGGATCACCGCGAGCAGCACATCGTCTTTCTCGACGTGCAGCGGCGTGCGCGGGTCGTAAGGCACACGCGGATCGCGCAGCAGCCAGAACGGGCGGGCATTCATGTCCGCAATCTTATCCGGGACCGGCTTCAGCACCACTGCGAGATCCTGTGAAGTGTCGCCATTGAAATCACCAACGAGAAAACTCGACTTGTAATCAGGATCGACTACCGCCGCGCCCTTGAAAACTCGTTGCACGGCGCCTTCAACATCAGCAATTTTCGGCGCTTCGTTTGGGGCTGTTTTCGCCGGTGTTGCTTCCGGCGTGGGTTGATAAAGAGTGGGCGCATGCTCTGTTACTGCCGGCTTCGTACCGCTGCAGCCGGCCAGTACACCGCCGGTAAACAGACAGATAAATAATAAAAGATGACGAGAATTCATTTTGCTGTTTCGTGGCTGCTTGATGGCCAGTTTGGTGATAGGTGAAGCTCGCCGGAAATGATCCGGCGAGCTTCGGGATAGTGCTGTTGCACGCGCGCGCTTGTCGCCGTGGTTACAGTGACAAGACGAACGCGATTAGATCACTTTGTTGCCCGGCAGTCAACGAGTTGAAGTTGTTTCTCGCAGTCGTTGCCTGGCCGGCGTGAAGTTGGATCGTATCGAAGATCGTGACGTTCAGACCTTCGTGCATCAGCCTGTTGCGGGCACGGATGCCCCAGAGTGGGGCCGTGCGCATCATGTTCGCTGAACCCTGTCCAGCGTTCTGAACGATGCCATCGCCAGTGCCGATGTTGTGTAGCGCAAAGTCACTGAACGGATGGATGATTTTGTTACCGAGAGCGGCGGGGACCGTGAACGCACCACCATTGATGAGCGTTCCCGGAGCCGCGGTTGTGAACGTGCGGGTATGACAAACGTTGCAACCGACGGCGTTGAAAAGAGAATCACCACGTGTCGCCGCTGCCGGAATCGGGTTTTGCCGGCCGGGCGCGCGCGTGGCGGCCATGAAGTCTGCGAACGCTATTACGTCGTCACCATCATCCTCGGGATCCTGAACCGGATCGAAAGGCGACGGGAAGGTGACGTTGATTACACCATCAGCAGTGCTGGCGGGGTTTTCGTGCGTGCCGGCGTCAGCAGCACTTGAGCTGCGGCCGCCGAAGCCGTCGAACTTGTTGGTGATGCCCATCTCATTGAGGTAAGCATCGCCGGCAAACGACAACAAGCTCGCTTGTTGTGCTTTCCAGCCGAAACGGCCGAAGCGCAGCGCGTTGTTTGCTTCCGTCACTGGAACCTGAGTGAGCGTTCCACGCTGTGCGAGTGGTTGGGCCGCGACGTTGTTGGAAAGCGAGTCATTCGCGATCGCTTCGACGAAGCCGTCGCCGATTGCGCTCGTAACGACGCGAAACGCTTTAACGGTCTCGGCGGTCGAGATGTGTTCGACGATGTCCGAATCAGTTGAGCGAGCATGAATCAACTGCCCGCCGGGAGCGTCGACGAACGCGCCGTTGGTAATGTGACCAGCGCGGAATTCCATGTGCTGTGCGAATCCGCCAGTGTCGATCGACTGGTGGCACTCAACGCAGGCGGTGCCGTTGTAGGTTGGTCCAAGACCGTCAGCGATAGTTTCCACTTCGGAGAAGATCGCTTTGTTGTCTTCGAACCTGCCGTTGCCGCGGGCGGTCGGCGCTACAGGTTCGTTCACGCACTCGACGATGGGTGTGCCGCGAGCGCCGAAACCATTGAAGAGGTCGTCGGTCTTGGCGTCCATGTCAGTGGTGGGTGCTTCGGTGGCTGCTTGACCTGCGACCGGTTGCGGTGATCTGAGTGGTATGGCGATCGCCACCGCGAACAAGATTAGAGTCAAGATAGGTAAGACTTTCCTCATGTGAAACTTTCACCTCCTAGGAGCTGCAAACGCGGTTGGAAAACAGAATTGACAGTTCACCCGTCGGCAAACTGCGAGGTTCTGCCCTGGTTGAAACCCTGCTTGACTAAATTGATAGGCAGCTCAAGTCGATCGGGGAATAGACTCGAGTGATGAGTCCCCTCACCTAGAAGTGAACTAAGGACGAGCCTCAGTTGTGAGAGAGATTGACAGAGAGCAGACGCTTCTGCCTGCAACAGTAAATCGAATTTAACTGAGCCGTGCTTTTAATGAATCGGGAGTGGGCGCACTCTAGTCTTCTTTGTAGCGGAAGTCAAGAAAATTGTGCGGCAGGATTCCCCTGAGATTTCTACAGCAATTTGTTTATGACGGCTTCGATCTCATCGAGGCTCTGTTCGTTGAAGCCAACCTTGCGGTAATGAATGATTCCGTCGCGGCCGATGAAGAGGGTGGTGGGGATAGATTCGACTCGCAGGCGATCTGATGCACTCGCATCGTTAAAGACGGGGAACGTGAGTTTGTACTCGCGCGCGAAGGCGGAGACTAACGGCGGGTCGTCGTCGGTAGAGATTGACAAAATTTCCAGGCCTCTGTCTTTGTACTTGCGATACAAGTCAACGAGTATGGGCAGCTCTTGTCGACATGGTCCACACCAGGTGGCCCAAAAGTTAATCAGGATTACGCGGCCTTTGAGTGAAGCGAGATCGTAGTGTGAGCCGTCGATCGACCTTAGTTCGAGGTTCGCGACGGGTTCGTTCACAAACTTTCGTGCGAGTAAATCCCCCAACTCTTGAGTGATCTTCGCGGCGAGTGCGTCAGCCTCAGTGTTGCGGCCCAATTTACGCAGTATCGCGACCAGTAATAAGGTGCGGGCGGTTGCGGGCTTCGCGTCGATCGACTTTCGCAGGGCGATTTCAGCCTGTCGATCGTTGAATTTTTGATGGAACACCAACGCGAGCGCGTGTAGCGCGGTGGCGCGAGTCTCGACATACGTCTCACGTTGCTTCTGTTCGGGGAAATAGTCTTTGAAGATTTTTCGGGGTGTGTTTGGTGGTCGTCGTGGTGGCCGAAATTCCGCTGTCGCTGCAACGGCGATACGCGCGTATCGATCCGCCTGGTCCAGATCTTGTCTACGTTTGGCCAGGACGAGAGCGGCCTTTGCTAACACCTGCGTGTCAGTGTGGTCGAGGTTATATAAGAGACGCGCGTACTTGAGGGTGGCTATAGCGTCATCCGAGTCAACGGCGAGTTTGAAGATGTCTTCGTAAATCAGGCGCTTCAGCGTTGGGCTTGGATGCAACGACAGCAAGCGTTCACGCCGGAGAATTCTTTGCCGTGGGTCAGGGTTCTCCGCGAGTTCTCGCGTCTGGTTGTAGAGGGCGAGTTGCCGATTAGTCAGGACTATATAACGCGGAATGCCGCTGATGTTGAAGAAAGGACCACTCAACAGCATTCCCCGCGTTGGATACCAAGCCGGATCGAGCTTGTGTATCTTCGCTTCGAGTTCGCGTGCGCTTTCGTCATCGTTCAGCAGGTTGGTATAGGCCGATCTTACGGCGGCGAGAATGCTGACGGTAGTGGAAGCGTTCGCCATCTGCTGTAATTGTCGTTTTAGATCATCCCTCGCTTGCTGCGATCCGTTTGCCTTGTCGAGACAAAGTCGCCATAGCACTTGCAAGCCCTGGGAACGAAGTTCAGGCTGCGCCGCGAACTTTTCGGCGGTTGCGATAGCGTCGTCGATGCGGTTGAGCTTCGTTTGCAGGTTGATCAGTTTGTAGTACGGCTGAGTTGCGATCGGCTGCGCGTCGATGCACTTCAGATACTCGGCGACGGCTTTTTCCGGTTCTCGATCTTCCAGTAACAGGGCTTTCGCGTAATGACCCCAAGCCCATTCCGGCGCCAGCCGCGCGACCTTTTCGAGCGCGCCGCGGTCGAGGCTGCCGTCGTAGCGGAAATAGTTGGCCATCAAGTAAACGGGATTGTCGGGTTCGCGCTGAAGCAGCGATCTGTACTCCGCTTCTACCGCATTGAAGCGGCCGAAGATCCTTTCTTTTACGCGAATGTATTCGAGGTGCGCGGGCAGGTAATTCGGCGCGAGAGTACGCGCCCGTTGAAAAGCAATCAACGCTTCGCGAAACTTACCATTCTCCGCCAATTCCAACCCGCGCCTGATCAGCAGCCGCACCTCAACTGGCGGCGGATCGTTTAGGCTACGACCCGGATCTGATGTTCCCGCGAAGTATTTTCCGTAACCATTCGCCGGTACCGTAAGTGCTAAAGCTAGCGGCAGTAAAAAGGAACAAATTTTGATGAGCACGAGAAGCATCCACGCTTTCACGCTTCATTTTACGCCCAGTTCCTCTTGGCTCAACTTTAAAAGAAAAGCCGCCGCACTTATTTGGCGACGGCTTCTCTCAAGTGATGGTCCGTTGATCTGGTCTGGTTACCAACATCCCGCGTATTCAGTCTGGCCCGTCTCGTACCACGTTTTACCGCCATCGTACGACTCATACCAGACCCAGTAATAAGGTGTGCAAGAGTCGCCGTAGTAGTAATACGGGTAGTAGTCTCCTCCTCCTCCTGGCTGATAGTCAGGTTGATAAATTATCTGAGGTTGATAATTAGGTACTTGCGAGACCGCGTTGCTGTCACACGTTGAGACAGTTAGTGGCTTGGCGCCGCAGTTGTCATTCGGGCAGTTGGCCACGGAATTGTTCATCACCGATTGGCCACTCTGCTGGCAGTTGGGATCGACGTCCGATAGGCCGAGGCCGTGCCCGGTCTCGTGCTCGGTCTCTTTCTGAAAGATGCTGTCGTAACCCGGCAGATTCGGATTGTAAAAAGGCCCGCTGTTCGGGTCTGCGGGATTCGACAGCGTTCCTCCCGTATTGAAGAAGATCGTCACGTCGTAGGCTGTGTTGGTGGTGCTATCGACGCGGTTATAGACAGTTCGCGCCGCAGTCCCCGTATTGACCGAACCATCCGGGTTTGTCAGCGTGGTGTTCAGAATGTGAAGGATATTGATCTGTCCCGGGGGAAGACTCCATGGATCTGTCGTCGTGTCAAAGTAGACGCTTGAACCGTTGGTCTGGTTTTGCTGGTTCCAAGATTGAAGACCGGCTTTGATTTGCCTCTCCTCATCAGTACCTCGAACCGTGACGTCAATGTCAATGTAGACAGTGCCCTGCGGGAATGCCCACTGGTTTGAGGCGTTGGGATCTTGCGATTTCGGCAGCGGACAAGGAGAAGAACATTGTCCGAAAGTTACCAGCGACCCTGCGACCAATGCGACAGACGCAAGTAGCAACATCAAAAATGGGCGCACTACGGCCTGAAGTGAGAATGAATTTGTCATGTTGTACCTCCGTCCTTTACTTCAGGCAGCCGTTTGTGACGGCGTTGCGGGTTTTGTCGAGGAACGACGTGAGATCAGACGTGCGGCCCGTTCCCAAAGGTAGCGGCGTCGCTGAGACTTGCGATACGTGGCTGCCACTAATCTGAAAACTGTCATCGCCCCAATTGCTGAGGTACATGTATGCCCCCGTATCCGGGACGAACCGCAGGAAGAGGACGTAACGTTCGCCCACCTTCAAAGGTCGTTGCGAAAAGTCGGTGGCGCGAGCAGTGTGGCCGTTTATCTTGACCGCCCCACCGCTGCGGGTCACCGTGATGTTGCTATTGGGCTGAAGAGGAACGGCAGCGTTGTTTTTTATTACCTCGTCGGCCGTCAGTTCGTAGTCGGTGAAGATGAATGTCCCATCTTCCGTAACCTGTGAGGACTTGCTCTTGACTACTCCGACTACCACCGCGTCGGCTTTGCAGGTCAGGTTTTCGAGATAGGCGTTTAGAGTGAACGAGGCGGGAACCAGCATGTCTCCCACTTCTCTAGTGACGTCCACATCGCCTTTCTCTGTTACCAAATCGCGTATTCTCTTGCCGTGGGTGACGTCGCTGTAGCCTTTGAATAATTTCGCGTGCTTTTTCTGTTTATCGGTTGCTACCCCTTCTTGTATGGGAGTGGCGTCGTCTTTCATCTGTTGTTGACGTTGAGCTTGAGGAACCAGTCGCTTTTCTGTTTGCTTGGTCATTTGAGCTGTGACCAGGCCAACCACCGCCACGACAGCTAAAGCGGCAATCAAGATCTTTACAGTATTGCGTTGAAACATCTTTACCTCCGATTATGGCTATGATTTGTGCGTTGTCGGTAAGGCCAGCGAAAGAGGGCGACTTTACGCAGGCGAGGATTGGGGGATTAACGAGACACTCAGATGTGGAAGTAATCAAAGTGGTTGCCGGTAAAACTTGTACTCGTCGTTGCTAAAGGCTCTATGAACTTAAGTTGTGTGCTATTTGGGTGAGCTTGATTCCTTTGAGCTGAAATCGTGAAGGCGGATGAGATGAGCGTCTGCTATGCAACTGATCTTGCGTGCTACGCGGCGGATCTCGCTTTGCTCCCGGCTCAGGTCGCGTCTAAATGGCCCCCCGCATAAATGCTATGCCTGAGATCTCATTTGCATTGGGACGAAAACGGTTATCCAGAGATCGATCTTGATTGCTTTCTTTCAGGTAGCACACGCGCAGATCGTAACCCAAGCGCCAAACGTTGCCATTAGGGCCAGCAGCGCGCTTGAAGCTTCATCACCAGCCTGACAAATTATTTCCGCCAAGGCTTCGACTTTTTCTTCATTGATGGCGGGACTGGGTTTTGGTGTCAATGAAAGATCGTAGATGACGATCTCGATTTCCGCTTTGACAGTGTCTGGTTATAAGGCTGCTTCTGCCGCTTCTCGGAGTGTCTGGCGTATCCAACCAGATAGCGTGTTTTGCTCGCTGGTTTTCATTGCCTTAGCGATTAGTTTCAACTCCGCGTCTGTGAAGCGCACAGGCACGATCCGACCTTTGACTTCGCCCTTCGCCAGTTTCGGGCGTCCGCGTTTTTTAGTGCTTTTCTTCTCGTTCACAATAGTCCTTTACAATTATCAGGATTTTTGACACCTATTTTTATCTCCTAACTCGGGAGATAGTCGCATTACGAAATACCCGTTTCCTCAACGATTATTTTGTCACACGGAAAATCACTTGCAGCTATGTGTTCTATCTCTCCATGTATACTCAGCCTTTTGGTTTTGACTGTCTGTGCGATGTTTCTCACGGAAATCGGAATATTGAGATTATCCAATGAAAAGATCGCGTTCGCATCTCCGTTCAGAAGCGAATCCAGTATCGTTTCGGCCTCAGATTGCAATAAAGGTTGTTCTAAGATGATTTCCATTAACGCCCCCGGCTCCAAATTCTCTGTCGGGCTGCTGCGTATCGGCAGCCTAACGGGATCACGAAGAGACTGAGCCTTAAACTTAAGGCATCCGGTCATTTCGTTGAGATTCAAGGTGATAGTGAAGATAGATTCGTTCTGTACCCAGAAGGCCAGGACAACCATGCGAGGGGTCTTGGCAAGCTGTAGCTTGACGCGATTAGCCTTCTTTATCCTGACCCACGTTTCGAGGTTTTCGGCTTGATCCTTCATGCGATTCTCTAGCCATTTGAGATCGCCTAACTTCCGTTCGGATTCGTAGTATAGTTTGACAAGTTCTTCTCTTTGATTGCTTTCATAGTTTGCTTTTTTCGTTTCTTCCTTTAAGGCCTTTTGCGCTTCAAGCAACTTTTCATCAAGCCGTTTCTTGTCGTTCAGAAGGCCGTCGTGCTCACGTTGATAGTTATCTGCATCAGATCTGGCTTCGCTTAGTTCGCGTTGGCTATTTTCCAAACTCTGTTCGAGTGCGTGCTTGTCCTTCTTTATCGTGACTAATTCTCTCTCTAGTTTGCTTTTCTCTGTTGTCAGCGCCTCAACTTGCTCCTCCATGTCCGTAAAAGCATTGGTCGCTGATTGAAGTTGTTTTTTGAAGCCGTTGCACTCACTGCGAGCCGCCATTAGTTCCTGTTCTATTGTGACTTCGGGCCTGTGCACGGTAATAATGTTTGACTTGGGAATGTTTGTTGGCAGTTCGCTATACACCTCGTTCGTTAACTCGTTTCCTAAGAGCGCGACAACTTTGTATGACCCTTCATCCGTCTTGTCGCTTCTGCCAAACTGGCATTTCACAGTCCAAGTTGAACCTCTCACAATTACGGGTTTCTGTGGATACCACTTTTTATCACCAGCCAACACCGCAACCTGTAATTCTTGGTTTGCTGGAAACACTCGCCCGCGAATGGTTTCATACAGGCCTACCTCGTCATGATCGAAGGGACTAAGAATCTCAATCGTCGGTTGGGCATCATGAGTCTCGGATGCTGTTTCTGGTGGCGAATAGCGGCGGCGCGCTGTGATGGCCTGAAGGACGGCTGATGAGAACAGGATTAGCGCGATGGCGGCAGGGGGGATATAGCTTTTCACAGTATCACCCCATGCAACGCCAGCGCCGGATTGATTACCGTTAGGCAGATGATCCCACACAGCATAGCCGAGCACGACTGCACCGAAAACGATGCCGATGATTTGCGACCAGTTTGCGGCTTCTGTGAGTCCATGCCGCAGAGCGTATCAAAATTACCTGTAATACATAAAACGTGGGTGGGAACTGCAGTGTGAGATACGGTACTGCCCGAAAGTTCAGAACCCCGAAAGTTCAGAATGTCAACTTTTGATAGCGGCAAGAGTATTGTGATCTCCCCGCTCGTAGACACTCCCTTTCAAACAGGACGTATCCGTGACAATCAAAAGCCGCAAGTAATAAGTTTTTCCTCCCTATATCAGGCTCCGCCTTGCGAATCTCCGGATTTGCACCTTGGGGGGCTTTTCCGCTAAAAGAGTCGGCGTTGTGAGCTATCCGTTTACTGCCATCGTCGGCCAGGAGGAGATGAAGCTGGCTTTGATACTCAACCTCGTCGATCCTTTGATCGGCGGCGTTTTGATCATGGGCCATCGCGGGACGGGAAAGTCCACCGCCGTGCGGGCGCTCGCGGATTTGCTGCCGCCGATCGAAGTCGTGGCTGGCTGTCCTTATAACTGCGATCCGTCGAATCCGTGTTCGCAGTGTCTCTTGAACAAGGAACGGGTGAAGGTGACGGCGAAGGTGCCCGTGCCGGTGGTGGAGTTGCCGTTGGGCGCGACTGAGGACCGCGTTTGCGGCACGATCGACATCGAACGCGCGCTCGCCTCGGGCCGCAAGGTTTTCGATCCGGGCCTGCTCGCGCGCGCCAATCGTGGCTTCTTATATATAGACGAAGTAAATCTGCTCGAGGACCATCTCGTCGATCTCCTGTTGGACGTGGCGGCGACGGGAAGGAACCGCGTCGAGCGCGAAGGCATCTCGGTCGAACACCCCGCGAGTTTTGTTTTGATCGGCTCGGGAAATCCGGAAGAGGGCGATCTGCGGCCGCAGTTGCTCGACCGTTTTGGGTTGCACACCGAAGTGGTCACCGAGAATTATTTGAAGAACCGCGTGGACATCGTCGAGCGACGCGACGCGTACGATCGCGACGCCACGGAGTTCGCCGAGAGGTTTGCGCCCGAACAGCAGCAACTCGCGAAACGCATCGCGAAGGCCCGTTCGAACTTGCGCAAGGTCGTCGTCGCCCGGCCAATACTCGAAAAGATCGCGCAGCTTTGTGCGGACCTGAAGGTCGACGGCCATCGTGGTGAGCTCACGATCATGCGGGCGGCGCGTGCGCTTGCTGCCTTCGATGGGCGGAAGTCGGTAAATGAGAACGACGTGAGAACAGTGTCGGCGATGTCGTTGCGACATCGTTTGCGGCGCGATGCGTTGGATGAGACCGCGACGAGCGAACAGATCGAGCAGGCGGTGGATGAGGTTCTTCCGCGTAGCGCGCCTGCGACAAAAGAAGCCGCGCCCGGCGGAGATCAGGACACCCCGGACGGCGACGACGACCGCGCCAGTAGCCAGGACCCAATGTCTCACCAGCCCCCTGCTCCTTCGCGCTCGCGCAACGGCGGCCGGCCTAATAAAAAGGACGGACCGTCACCGCCCGCAGTCGAGAACCGTTCGCGCCAGTCACAACTCGAAGAACAGTTGCAACCGAAAGATCGTTCGCGCAACACGCGCTCGAAAACGCGTCGCTCCGCTGGCGCAAAAGCCGCGATGCAACAACTGCGCGGCCGTTACACGCGCTCGGTTGAATTTAAAGGAGCCGGAGCGAGGGTCGCGATCGACGCGACGCTGCGCGCGATGGTCACACAATCCAAGGCGACGCTCACGCCCGTTTCTTCCAATGCGCTGCGTTACAAGTTACTGAAAGACAAACAAGGCACGCTCTTCATCTTCGCGATCGACGCTTCGGGCAGCATGGCCGCTAATCGCATCGCACGCGCCAAGTCCACGATTCTCAAACTCCTGCGCAAGTCGTATCTGAATCGCGACAGCGTGGCGATCATTTCATTTCACGGCATGACGGCGAATGTCGACTTGCCGCCGTCGCGCAGCATCTTGCGCGCGCGGCGCGTGCTCGACTCATTGCGCATGGGCGGCAGCACGCCGCTCGGCGCGGGCCTCGTCGAGACGATCGAATTGATCAAGCTGGTGGGTGATAAGTTTGGCGAGACGGTCGTGTTACTCTTCACCGACGGCCGTTCGAATGTTCCGCTGCGGCGCAATGGTCTCAACGTGCGCGCGTTGCGACATCTGAAAATCGAAGGCGAACTGCGCGAGCTGAATGCGGCATTGAAGCAGACGCAGGCGCGCGTGATTGTCGTCGATACGCAGAAAGAGTTTGAGTCGAGCGAAGAGACGCGGCGGCTCGCGCAGATTCTCCAGGCGCAGTTTGTGAAGCTCGCGCCGGCCATCCGTTAACCTGTGACACATAAAGATTCAAGTGAACGCGACGCGCGAGTTTTCGCGCTGTACGAGCAGTTGCTGGAGATCGAGCAGCGGCTGATACCGACCGGTCTGCACGTGTTTGGGCGCGCGTCGTCGGCTGGTGAGCAGATCGATCTGTTCAAGATGATCGCGTCGTTTGATCGGCCGGAGTTTGGCGTGCGGGCGTTGCCGCCGGAAGTCGTGGACGACGCAGTGCGGTGGTTCGTGGAGAGGGGATCAAACGAGGCAATCGCTTTGCTCGAGGCGCGTGGACTACCAGCCGGATTGACGACCGAGGACGTACGGCGCGTGTTTGCGTTGCTCGAGAACGTTTCGGCGAAGCTACAGACGAACACGGAGATCGATTCGCTCGTGCGCGCGCTGCGCGGGGAGTTTATCGAGCCTGGACCAGGCGCGGACATCATTCAAAATCCCGACGTGCTGCCGACTGGCAGAAACACACACGCGATCAATCCTTACTCGGTGCCGTCAGCGGCTGCGTTCGCGCGCAGTGAGTTGGTGGCGACGAGTCTGCTCGAACGCTATCGCAGCGAGCACGGCCGTTTTCCCGAAGCGATGGGGCTTATCTTGTGGGGCCTCGACAACATCAAGACGCAAGGCGAAGGGGTGGCCCAGGCGCTGTGGCTGCTCGGCGTGCGACCGGTGCGCGATGCGTTGAACCGGACCACGGACGTCGAACCGATCGCCTTACAGGATTTGAAGAGGCCGCGCATCGATGTCGTGATGACCGTCTCCGGCATCTTTCGCGATCTGTTTAGTCCGACCGTCCAATTGCTTGATAAAGCAGTGCGCGTCGTAGCGCAGCTCAACGAGCCGCTGGAAATGAATTTCGTCCGCAAGCACGTGCGCGAACAGATGGCAGCGGAAGCGTGTGCGGTCGATGAAGCTGCGGTGCGTGTGTTCTCAAACGCGCCCGGCAATTACGGCACGAACGTCAATTTCATGGTGATGGATTCGCAGTGGGAACGCGAAGAGACGCTCGGCGATCTGTTCGTCACGCGTAAGTGCTTCGCTTACGGCCGCGATTCGCGCGGACGTGCGTTCGAGGGCAGGGAAGCGCGCGTCGCGATGGACCGTGCGTTGTCGCGCGTGGAAGCGACGTATCAAAACATTGACACGTTTGAGATCGGGCTCACGGACGTGGACCACTATTTCGAGTATCTCGGCGGCGTGTCGAAGGCGGTGGAGCAGCGCGCGCGTTCGCGGCCGGCGATCTACTTGTCTGACACGTTGTCGCGTGAGGTGAAGATTCGCTCACTCGAAGAGACGGTGCGTTTGGAGACGCGCAGCAAGACGCTGAATCCGAAATGGTATGAGGGCATGCTCAAGCACGGTTTTCGTGGCGTCGCGGAGATCGAGAACCACGTGTCGAATACGTTTGGCTGGAGTGCAACGGCCGATGCGGTTGACGATTGGATCTATGCGGAAGTGGCGAACACGTTTTTGTTTGACGAGTCGATGCTGGAGCGTCTGCGCGATCTGAATCCGCACTCGGCGCACGCGCTGGCGCAGCGTTTGTTGGAAGCGAATGGGCGCGGGTATTGGGACGTTGATGCGGAGACATTGGAGAAGCTGCGGGAGATTAGTCGCAGTCTCGAGGACCAACTGGAAGGCGTCGCATGAAGATCGTTGTGCTCTATGTTGGTTCGAGTTTGCTCGCGCCGCTGAAGAATGCGGAGCGCGAGATTAATCGCGCGCATGGTTTGGGTTTGCAGGTGGCGGCTTATAATTTTGGTTCGCCGCTGAGTGAGAGTGAGTGGAACGAGGTTGAAAGTGATCTCGCAGACGCGAACCTCGTGTTTGTCATTCATGTGATGGATGGTGAGAACGCGTCGCGGTTAGTGCGCGCGCTCGATTCGCGGAAGCACGATGCGGTGATCGTGATCAACTGCATGCCGGAGTTGATGCGGCACACGCGGATGGGCCGCTTGGACGTCGCGCGACTCGGTTTGGTGAGTTCGTGGTTGAAAAAATCCCAACCCAAGAACAGAAAAGCCAATCACAGTCACTATCTGAAACTCGTTGACCGTTTACCGCGTGTGCTGAAGTTTGTTCCGACTGCGGGCGCGTTCACCGACGCGAAACACTATCTCAACCTCTTCTGCTACTTCCTCCAACCAACGCCGGCGAACATTCAGTCGATGCTGCTTTACGCATTGAAGTACTACGTCGACGATCCGCGGCTCAAGCGGTTGAAACTTGCAGCGCCGCAGCAGGCGCCGTCGGTGGCGATCTATCACCCGGACGCGCCGAAGCTGTTCGAGACGTTCGAGACTTATCAACAGTGGTACAAACAGCCGCTCGATCCACAGCAAACGATCGGACTGCTCTTGATGCGTCCGCAAGTCGTCAGCAAAACCACGAAACACTACGACACGCTGATCCGCTCGATCGAAGCCGAGGGCCTTAGCGTCGTGCCCGCGATCGCGACGTTGATGGACAACCGCGAAGCCGTATCCAAGTTTTTGATCCATGAAAGCAACCCTCGCGTGAGTCAAATAATATCTCTCACGGGCTTTAGCTTCGTCGGCGGCCCCGCCATGAACGACAGCGCCGCCGCTTCCGAGTTCCTCACCAAGCTCAATCTGCCGTATCGCTCCGCCGTCAGCCTCGACACCCAAACGGTGGAAGCGTGGACCGATTCACAAACCGGTCTCAATCCCATCCAGGCCGGCATGCAGATCGCGATTCCCGAGATCGACGGCGCGACCGAACCGTTCGTCTACGGCGGCATTCCGAGCCGCGGCCAGGAACCCGTCGCCCTTGCAGATCGCTGCACCCGGCTCGCGCGTCGTTTGAAGCGCTGGCACAACTTACAAACAGCGCCAAGCGCCCAGCTAAAACTCGCAATCGTTCTCTTCTGCTTTCCGCCG
Organism: uncultured Blastocatellia bacterium; assembly: GCA_946480785.1. Next base: position 18,273 of record CAMLLD010000100.1, read on the forward strand.
AGCAAGGGAAACATCGGTACCGCTGCGGATCTCGACGTCTTTCCCGGGCTCTACGACGTGCTAAAGAGACTCGCGGACGGAGGCTATGACGTTGAAGTGCCGCGCGACAGCGACGAACTAAGAGAACGATTACTCGGCGGCAACTCCGAAGAGTTTGGCGCCACTGCAAACGTCGCATATCGCATGAGCGCCGATGAATACCGGCGCCTCTGCCCGTACGTGAAGGATGTAGAAAGTGATTGGGGTTCGGTGCCGAGTAGCTTAATAATACAAGGATTGAAGCTCGCAAACGTCTTCATCGGTGTCCAGCCGACCTTCGGCTTCGAAGGCGATCCGATGCGCATGATGATGGCGCGCAGCGGCTCGCCGCATCACGGCTTCATGGCGTTCTACACGTACCTCTCGAAGGTTTTGAACGCTGACGGCGTGATTCACTTCGGCACCCACGGTTCGCTCGAGTTCATGCCCGGCAAACAGATCGGACTCTCCGGCGAGTGCTGGCCTGATCGCCTGATCGACGAACTGCCGAACTTCTACATTTACAGTGTGAACAATCCTTCGGAAGGCTCGATCGCGAAGCGCCGCTCGTACGCAGAGTTGATCTCCTACCTTACGCCGCCAATCGAAAACGCGGGTTTGTACAAGGAACTCGCCGGTTTGAAGGACCTGGTGATGGCTTACCGCGAGTCGCGCTCCGAAACCGAACGCGCCCGCCTCTTCGCCTCGATCGAAGAACTCAGCTCAGAGCTTCATCTGAATTAATCGTTTGAACTCATCCGTGTTCACGCGGTGTCGAAAAGCTTCGACGCCGTCGACCGTCACCACGGGAATGTCGTACTTATATTTTCTGAGCAGCTCGGGATCAGATTCGATGTTGAGTTCTTCAAAGGTGAATAGGGAAGCGATGCCTGCACCGTTGATGGCGTCCTTCGCCTCGTCGCAGAGGTGACACCCGGGTCGCGAATAAACAATCACATGAGGTTTAGTCAATGCGCCTCCTTGGAGTGCGGCGGCTTGACGCCGCTGTGTCCGCGATCATAGATGATCGAGGTCAAAGCGGCGCCAAGTCGCCGCACTCCAAATAGTAAAACCGCTGTTGTTAGCAAGTGAAAATGTCCGGTTTTTGTAGCAAGTGAAATGTCCGGTT
>CAMLLD010000101.1 GCA_946480785.1 uncultured Blastocatellia bacterium
GCCGAGGTACGTCGCCTCTTCTTCACCAATCATGAGCGCGTTGAGTTGCTTCGCATAACGCGCGGCAACGATCGAACCGGCGATCGTCGAGATCGCGACGATCTCCACCGCCTTCCAACTCGCTCCCGACAACGTTCCCAAACTCCAGAACGTGATCGAACGCGCCTGCGGATCGCGCGCGATGTACGACAGAAACCCGATCGCGCTCATGAACAACGCGTTCACCGCGAGGCCCGTCAGCAGCAGCATCACGATCGAGGCGCGCCCGTCTTCGCGCGATCGCGCCAGCAGAAAAACGAGATACGTCGAGATGATACCGCCGATGCACGCCGCGATTGGCAAGCTCCAAAGGCTCGCGCCGATGTGCAGTACGCCGCCGAGCACGAAGAAGAGCGCCGAACCAAACGCCGCGCCACTTGACGTGCCGACGAGTCCCGGCTCGACGATGGGATTGCGAAACAACGCCTGCATCAGTGTACCGCCGACGCCGAGACTCGCGCCTACCAGCAGACACAGAATCGCGCGTGGTAGACGCAGTTCGAGAAAGATACGCTGGTCCAGGGTTGGTTCCGCACTGCCGGGAAAGAGCGACGCGAGCGCGCGAGCGATCTCCGTGGTCGAGAAGTCGATGGCGCCGAAGCGGATCGAAGCGGCGAGAGTGAGAAGCGTGACAACAGCTAACGCAACGATCAGTGTTTGCCGGCTGGCGCTTTGCTTTGTCACTTTTGATGAATGACTGCGGCTACCTTCGCGATGTTTTCACCCGAGCGCGGACCAAAATAATTTAGCACGTTCTCTTCGATTCGATAGATACGATTGTTCTTCGCGGCGTTGGAAGTCGCCACGCCCGGCAACGCTTTGATCTGATCGAGTGAGCCGTTGAGACGATCGTAACCGTAATCGGTGAGCAGAATGACGTCGGGGTTCGCCTGGGCCAGGATCTCCGGCGACTCCATCCGCTGCATGCCGCGGTTCTCGACCGCCATCTGTCCGCCCGCGAGTTCGATCATCTGGCTGACGCCGCCGCCGTCACCGCCGCCGCCTTTGCCGACGACGAGATAAACGTTCGACGCGCGGCCGAAGTGAATCACGGCGACGCGCGGATGATCCGTGTACTGCTTCACTTTTTCGAGCGAGGCTGCGCGTTGTGAATCGAGCGTGTTGCAGAGTTCTTCCGCGCGCGCTTCTTTGTGAAAGTACGCGCCCATCTCGCGAATGAGGGCTTTCGTGCCGTCGAACGAATCGTTCTTCGCGGTGAACGTTTTCATCGGCACGTTCATCTGCTGGAGTTGTTGCACGACTTGCGGTGGGCCAATGTTGTTGTCGTGAATGACGGCGGTCGGGTGCAGCGAGAGAATGCCCTCCGCACTCAACGCGCGGTGATAACCGACGGTCTGCACGTTCTTCACTTCCGGCGGATACGTGGTTGAAAGATCGATCCCGACCACCGTGTCCTGCGCCCCCAACGCCCAGATGATCTCGTTATAGATCGGCGAGATCACCACGTACCGCGCCGCCGTTCCCTGATTCGGCGCATTATGAAACCGCCCACACCCGGCCGCGAGCGCAGCGCAAGAGAGGAGAAAAAATAGTATTCGCTTGTTCATGGTTAATAGAGTCGTAAGTCTACATTCACTCAAGCTTTGTAGTGAAGCACTTTGACATGTTCGAGCGTAACCAGACCGTCCTTGATCATCTGGTCGAGCACCGGCAGAAAGGCATCAATCTTTTCAGCGCTGTCCACTATCTCGATGACCATCGGCAGATCTTCGGATAGCCGAAGTATCTTCGCGGTGTGAAGAATGCTGTGCTTGCCAAAGCCCATGACGCCGCGCAACACAGTCGCGCCGGCTAATCCGTTTTCTCTGGCCTTTAACACGATGGCCTCGTAAAGCGGGTGGTGACCGTGCCGGTCACTCTCGCCGACGAAAATGCGCAACAGCGCGCCGTCTTCAGGAAGCGTCATTGTTGTCCTCACATAGCTTTGCACAAAACGTATCCGGTCCAGACCATCAATAAACCGAAAACGTTTGAAGCAGCGATGTTCAGCGTCGCGAGCCCGAATTCCCCGTCACGCAGCAGAGTGAACGTCTGCAAACCGTAAGACGAAAAAGTCGTGAAGCCGCCGAGAAAGCCAATCAATATGATCGTGCGCAGAGTTGGTGAGAGCAGGAACCTTTCTTCAGTGAGATAGAAGATAGCGCCCGCCAAAAAGCACCCGACGAGATTGACGGCCATAGTTCCCCACGGAAATGTTTCACCATACTGCCGCGCCACAACTCCCGAGAGCCAATACCGAGCAAGCGTCCCAATTAGACCAGCAAGGCCTATCAATATGGTTTTCTGCATGTAAGTATCGCTGCTCCGTTCCTGGTTTCGCAAAGCAAAGCGCCTACTGGCTGGGCCATGGTAGCACTCATATAACTAACGTAGTATTATGCGCCTCAGGATAAAACTCACATGTCACACTCAAAAAACATTCACGTCGTTTTGCGCTACGATATCTGGGTCGTGCGAAGAGAAGACACGTTCCGAGCAACATCGGTGCATGAAACGCAGCGCGAGGCGGTTGAAGTCGCGCGCAAAATAGCGCGCGCACAAAACAGTCAACTGGTAATTCATGGTCGCAATGGCCGCGTACGAAAAAGAATTATCTACGGTAGGAGTGCGGCGCCGCCACGACCGCCAGAAGTGTTATTCCCTAAGTTCCGAGCCAGCAGGAGTAAAAAAGAAATCGAAAAAGCAGTGCGGGCGGTGATGAAGGAAATGGAAAGCAGGTCCAGTAATTCGTCACGTACTGTAAAGCGTTAGCGGTCTAAACTCGCACAACAAGATACCGAGCATCCTCACATGCCACCAACGCGGACTAGAAAGATCCCACCGGACTTCCGTAAGAATGTATTCATCAACTGTCCGTTTGACGATGATTATCTCTGGCTGTTTCGCGCAATCGCCTTTACTACTCACGTCTTAGGATTCAATCTTCGTTGTGCGCTTGAAGAGAGTAACGCCGGCAATACAAGAATCGATAAGATTCAGAATCGGCGCTTCATTTCAGATATTTCAGGTCCAGGAGTGTATGCACATGGCGGCACACAGAGGCCGAGATTTTAACTAGTTCGGCAGGTTCAAGAGAGCTTTACCTTCGATTTGTGAGGAACTCCACTGGAACCCAGATAGATTGGGATCGCGGGTTACTCGTATGGTGTGGCAAGTTGGGTGAAAGCTCATCCGTTCTGATGAAGTGTCCTAGAAAAACCGGCGCAGGAGGTTGAAGATCAGAGTGAGTGCGAGGGAGATCAGGAGCATGGAGACGATGGGAACGTAGACGCGAACGTTGCCGCTCTCGTATCGGATGTCGCCAGGCAGACGTCCGAACCAGCCAAGTCCGCCCGAGTAGATCAATAGGCCAATCAGAATGACGAACACGCCTCCGACAACTACCAGCAATCCGAGCGAGCGATCCATCTCAACACCCTTGGTTTCTCACATCGTAGTAAGCCACTTACCTCACGCTTTCAACAGTCTCGCCATCACTGCCAGCACGCCGAGGTGGTAGGCGTTGTGGTCGGCGATCAGGAGCGCCTCGCGCAGGATCGTCTGCCCGTCACCGTGCGGAATCTTCGCGTGTAAGTCCGTTGACTCAGCCTCCACGAGCGCTTGCACCTGTTGCTCATCCTTCCGAAACTCGTCGATCGTTTTTTGCCACAACTCCGGCGTGCCCAACTCATCCGCTCCCGGCCAATAACCTTTCGGAAAGTCCGGCGATACGTGACTCGCATCGCGACTGAACTCGAGTATGTCCCACTGCGCGATACGCATGTGCTCCAACACCTGCCACGCCGTGTACGGCAACCCATTGATGCGACGATTGCAGAGATCCGGCGGAAAACTGTTTACGAGATCGTCAAACGACAGATGCGCACTGCCGCCGCGCAGCAGCGACAGCAGGTGCTTGCGCAAGGAAGCGTCTTGTTCTTGTGCCATGCAATTACTCTAGCACTCTATTGACGTGGTGGAAATTTGAGAGGCGTTAGCAACCGGCGGTGCCGATATGCAGGAAGGGTCGCAGTATGTAATACACCGCCTGGTCAACCGTGAGCATGTCGCCGTCCGCGCTCCGCAGCGACGCGAGTGAATCCTGAACGTCTATCGCGAGGCTCTCGTGAAAGTCGCGCTCGATTTCATCCGGCCCACCCAGCACGAGTCGACTATCAACGTCGACAGCTTCAGCACGAAAGCGAATCGTCACGCACATCTGCGGGCACGAGCTCTTGTTCACAACCACGGTTTCGCCACCTTCGAACCGGCATTCCAACCCGCTGGTCTTGCTGCGCAGATCGGTAGCGCGGTTCATCTCCGCGACCACACTGCTCATCAACTGTTTCAGGTCGGCCCAAAGGGCGGCTGTTTGTGGCTTATGATTTGGCATTGACCACCCGTACAGTGCCGGCGGTCTAGTAAGAAATACGTTTACTGTGTTTGGGAGGGTTTTAGGGTACGCCCTAAGTCTCAGGTTGTAAAGAGTGCAGAAATGAAGGCGAAAAATATCGGACCAGCAAGACATGTGGTCGCGAGCGCTCCAACTTTCCTGTATGCTGCTTCGCAGGCAATAACTAACAACAACAATGGCATCAAGTGACAAGCAGCTTTTCGAAGCGTGCCGTCGTGGTGATGAAGCCGCGTGGGAGGAGCTGGTAAATCGTTATCAAAAATTGATCTACACCATTCCCCGCCGCGCCGGACTGAACGCCGATCAAGCGGCCGACGTATTCCAGGAAGTTTTCACAACCCTGCTAAGAAAACTGGACCATATCGACGATCCGACACGACTCCACGCGTGGCTCGTTACTACCGCGCGCCGGACTACGTGGCGGACAATTTTCAAACAACAAGCATTCGCGACCGAGGCGGAACAAGACGGCGACGAGGAAATACTGGCCGGCATCCGTGACGACGCCGCGTTACCGGACGACGTGCTCCTGAAGCTGGAGGAGCAACATCGCGTCCGTGTGGCGCTGAACGAATTGGACGAGCGTTGCCAGAAACTGCTGAAACTGCTTTTTTATGAAAGCGAGCCGCGTCCCTACGCGGAAATCGCCGCGGCGCTGGGCACGTCCGAAGGAAGTATCGGGCCGACACGCGCTCGTTGCCTTCAGAAAATGCTGCGTTTATTGAATAAGTAGCCGCGTGTGTATTTTTCGTTCTAAGAATCAGACTGTGGTTGCGAGAACGGAGATTTGACGACACCTTACGACCAATGAGTAATTCAACCGGACATATTCCCCCTGAAAAAATGGCTGATCTAATCGACGAGCGCGAGACGCTGGACAACCGAGGACAGATGATGGCACATATTTCCGAATGTCATGATTGCTCGCTTGAATACCGGCGAGTCGAACACCTGGTCACCTTGATGAAGACTGACCGGGCGGAAGATGCGCCCCGCGATGTGTTGTTCCAGGTAGTCAACCTGTTTCCCAAGCAGGCCGAATCCCGGGCGCCGTCAATGGCGCGCAGGGTAATGGCGGCACTCAGTTTCGACAGTTTCACTACCCGGCCGGCGTTTGGAGTACGTTCCGGACAAGCAGCCTCGCGACAGTTGGTCTACTCGGTCGAGGGCAACGACGTCGAGTTGAGAGTTACGCCTGAAGAGGATCAGTGGGTCATAAGTGGCCAGGTGCTGCGTGAGAGCTGCGTTGCCGCTCGGGTGGAGATAGACGGCGCAACCGGCTCGGCGTCCACGGCGTTGAATGACAGTTGCGAGTTTACTCTGCCGCCTCTTCCTAGAGGAGATTACTCCCTGCGGATACTGATGCCGGGTTTGGAAATCGAATTACCGCAGCTCGATCTGAAAGGTTGATCGTAAGGCAAAGAATGCAGCGTTCAGAGCTGGCGGCGCGTCTCGTCGAAGCTGGCGATGGAGAACGGGAATCACTGCTTGCGGCCAATTCTGATCTGGCCGATGTCCGGCTCGGATACGCCCTAAAAGACATTTGTCTCGACGGCTGGAGCAGCCATCCGCGCCAGGCGCTTGGCGCGGCCGCCTCTCTGCGACTTCTCTTCGCGAAAGTACCAAATCCCGAAATTGCCGCCTTGTGTTCGTGGACTCTCGGTCTCGAGTCGCTGATTCACGGACAAATGCTCCAGGCCATCGAACATCTCGATGACGCCCAAGCCAGGTTTGTTTCCCTCAACAAGGCTCATGTGTCAGCGGCGACACAGGTAAGTAAGTTGATCGCGCTCGCGACGCTGGGCCGTTACGACGAAGCAATTGAATGCGGGCTTGCCGCGCGCGAGATATTTCTCGCACACAACGATCTCCTCGCTGCCGGAAAGATCGAAAACAACATCGGGAACATTTATTTCCGGCGCGACGACTACAAAACAGCCGAACGCTTTCAAAACTTCGCGAAAGAGCGATTCGCTTTCCTCAAAAACCAGATACAGCTCGCGAAAGTGAACAACTGCCTCGCCAACACACATGCGTTGCTACACAAGTTCTCCTCAGCCGAACAACTTTACGAAGAAGCCGTGCAACAGGCCGAAGCGTCAGGCTTGACGACAACCCTCGCTGAGATCGAAGGGAACATTGGCAACTTCGCGCTGCTTCAGGGTCGTTACGACCGGGCTTTGGACTATCTCGAACGCGCGCGACGTCGCTATTCCTCGCTCGGCATGCCGCATCAATCCGCCATTGCCGAACAGGAGATTGCCGACGTTTATCTGGAGTTGAATCTCGCGCCGGAGGCGTTCGAGATCTACCGGAAGGTTATTCCGAAGTTCGATGAACTGGGCATGCGCGCCGAGCAGGCACGCGCCGCGGCAAACTGCGCGCGCGCACTCGTGCTGTTGCGCAAAATAGCTGACGCGCAGTCGTTATTGAACGAGGCTCGTTCGCTATATCACTCTGAAGCGAACGAGGTCGGGGCGGCAACGGTCATGCTGAGGCTGGGCGAATTGCAGTATCAGCAGCATGACTATGCGGCGGCAATCGAACTGAGTCGCGGAGCTGAGCCCGCCTTTCTGACGGCGGGTAGTTGGCATCGCGTGCTCCTCACGAGGTGGTTACACGGCGAAGCGGAACGCGGTCGCGGCAATCTTGAACGCGCCCACTCAATCCTCGATGAAACGCTGGAGCAGGCACTGCGTCTCGAACAGCCGCAAGTGGCCGAGCGTTGCTACAGCTCGCTTGGGATGCTCGCCGCTTCCAAAGGCGATACTGCTTCCGCGCAAAACTATTTCGCGCGTGCCATTGAGTTGATCGAAGAGCTGCGCGCTCCCATTCCCGGAGAGCAACTGCGCACCGCATTCTTCTCGGATAAGGTGCTTCCCTACAACGAAATGGTGCGACTGTCTCTCGCGGAGGATCGCGTCGAGGAGGCCCTTGGTTTTGTCGAAGCCGCGCGTTCACGAGTTCTCGCGGAGATTCTGGGCGGGAGCCTGAGACTGGTTGCCGACGCACGCGACGAGTATGAAGCGAGCATGTTGCGGCAGATCGAAACGCTGCGCGCTGAACTGAATTACATCTACAACCAGATCAATCGATCGATTCGCGGTGAGTCAGCGCCAAGCCAGTTCGAGTCTGCGGGTTTATATCAGGCGCTGCGCAGACGTGAAACGCGGATTTCGGAGATCACGCGTCAACTGAATCACCGCCGTGGGGTGCAATCGTCCGTAGATACTTTCTCAGTGAAGGCGTTTCAGAGCCACCTCGGCGCTGACACCGCGCTCGTTGAATATGCCGTACTCGATGAAGAGCTGTTGGCGTTTGTCGTCACTGATGAAAAGGTTGACGTAGTAAGAAATCTGGGCACGGTGTCCGAAGTTGCCGAGGAGATACAGCGCTTTCGCTTTCAGATAGAAACGTTTCGCTATGGGTCGGAAACGATTCGCCGGCATCTGCCGTTGCTCACGAGTCGCGCGCAAAAACATCTCGCTTCGCTTTACGACGTTCTGTTCCGAAGGCTCGAAGACGTAGTCGGTAAACGACGCGTCGTTATCGTTCCCGATCGCGCCCTTCACTATCTGCCGTTTCAGGCGTTGTACAACGGCTCGCACTATCTCGTCGAAGATCGTGAGATTAGTTATGCGCCGTCCGCGATGGTGCTGCAACAGTGTCTCGAAAAACCAGCGACCGGTTTCGAGAGCGCTCTGCTTTTCGGTGTAGCGGACGAAGAGATTCCCAAAGTACGTGACGAGCTCCAGACGATCTCGCGGGTGTTTACGAATGTCTCGTGCTTTTTTGATGAAGCGGCGACGAGCGAGAATCTGCGCAACAATGCTGCCGGCGCCGATGTCGTGCACCTTGCCTGTCACGCACAGTTTCGCGCCGACAATCCGCTCTTCTCGGCGTTGCACCTGCAAGGCGGCTGGCTTACCGTGCGCGACGCCACGAACCTCCAGCTTGATTGTGGTTTGGTTACGCTGAGCGCGTGTGAAACGGGACTCAACCAGCTCGCACCCGGCGAGGAGCTGATCGGCTTGACGCGCGGTTTCTTTTCCGCGGGAGCACCGTCGGTTTTAATTAGTCTCTGGACCGTTGACGATCAGGCCACGGCCGATCTGATGCAGGAGTTTTATCGCCAACTGCGCCGGAACCAAACGCCTTCCAGCGCCCTTCGCACCGCCCAAATCAAATTGCTCGAGCAGACCTCTCATCCCTTCTTCTGGTCAGCGTTTGTACTTGTCGGTCGCTGGTGAAATCCAGCAAGGTCGGAAATTTTTCTGACGACAAGCTGCCGGTCTGTGTATTTCTGCCGCAGTTGACGGCACTGTTCAGGCAGCCGCGCAGACATTTTGGGTGTTCTTCATTATTTGTTATGGTAAGAACTCCACCTTCCCCCGTGAATCTGAAACGTTGAAGACTGCACTCATTTTATGCGCCGTACTCTGAATTTTCTGCTGTGTCTCCTGCTTTTAATCATTGCCGCTTTGTCTTCCGGACGCGATGCTCTGATTGTCCGGGCAGATGGTGGGGAGGATTTTGTACCCGGTGAAGTCGTTGTTCGCTTAACAAACACCACTGATCTGGGCGCAGTCGCGGCGCAAAACGCACTCGATCCCAAACCACTCGACCAATTCGGATCCCGGCCGATCTACCGCCTGCGGATATTGGACGGTACGCCAGTCGAAACCCGCGTTAACGCCCTCCTGGCAGACACTCGCGTAGTCTTTGCCGAACCAAACTTCGTTGAGAAGCCTCCCGAAGGCGGTGGCAATTCCTGGAGTGTCGGAAACTCATGGAGTGTGGGCGGCGATTTCGGAACCTACGTTGCTCAATGGGCGCCGGACAAAATTCACCTCGCGCAGGCTCAGCAAGTAAACAAGGGACGTGGTCCTAACGGACCGATGAAGATTGCGGTGCTGGACACCGGCGTTGACGTCAATCACCCGGCTCTAGCAGGCCACTTGTTACCGGGCTGGGACTTTGTAGACAACGACAATGATCCGAGTGAAGTCGGAACCCAGGCGACGGGACCGTTTGGACACGGCACACACGTCGCGGGAATCATTGCTCTCGTTGCGCCCGAAGCGAAGATTCTGCCTGTGCGTGTGCTTGATGAGCACGGCGTCGGAAACATTTGGGTACTCGCTGAGGCGCTGGCTTTTGCCGCCGATCCGGATGGTAATCCGAACACTCCCGATGGCGCCGATGTAATCAACATGAGCTTGAGCACCTTGCGTGAGACGCGACTACTACGCGGTGTTCTTGCCGGAGTGTGCGATGACACGCCCGAGCCGGGAGAAGATAATTTTCCGGTGGTGGCGAATCCGAAGCTGATTGTCGTAGCAGCCGCCGGCAACATTCCCACCAGCACTGAAGAGTTTCCGGCCGCGGAGAACATCAAGGGACTCATCGCGGTAGGGGCTTCGACGCAACAAGATACGCTCGCGACATTTTCTGCACGCGGGTCGTGGGTCAATGTCGCCGCGCCGGGAGCTGGCATTCTCAGTACCGTTCCGAATGGTCAATTTGCAACCTGGGCCGGCACTTCCATGGCGGCGCCATTTGTCGCGGGAGAGGCGGCGTTGTTGCGCGCGCAGCTTCCCAACATATCAAGCGACAAACTCGCGCGGCACATTGAAAGAACGTCGGTTGAAATTCCGGGCGACGTTAAGTTCCGCATCGATGCCGGAGCGGCATTAACTACTCAACCCGAGACCGAAGCATCACCGTCGCCTTCACCGGGAGAAAGTCTGGTCCAATTCAGTGCTGCGAGTTTCAGTCAAAGCGAACACGGAGGCGCGGTAGCAGTAACGTTGTCGCGCGTCGGCACGACCAGTGGCACAGCCACCGTCGAATTTTTCACGGGTGACAACGCCGCTAACACTGGCTGCGACGTCACGAATGGAAATGCATCTTCGCGTTGCGACTATGTCAATTCTTTAAGCACAGTAACGTTCGCGCCCGGCGAGACGTCGAAAACGATCTCCATCCCGGTGATCGACGACACACGCACGGAGGGCGGCGAAAAGTTTGCGATCAATCTGTGGCGGCCGGTTGGAACGGGACTCGGAGCTCAGTCAACAGCCACGGTGACGATTAACGACGACGATAGCGTGTCGGGCGCGAACCCTGTCGACCAAACCAGCTTCTTTGTGCGCGAACACTATCTCGATTTTCTCAACCGGCAACCCGACCAGGCGGGCCTTGATTTCTGGACCAGCGAGATTGATGGTTGTACGCCCAAGCCACAGTGCACGGACGTAAAACGAATCAACGTTTCAGCGGCGTTCTTCCTGTCGATCGAATTTCAGAATACCGGGTACCTCGCTTATCGAATTCACAAGGCGGCTTACGGCAATTTGCCGGGCGCACCCGTGCCGATAAGTTTCAGCGAGTTTCCGGCTGAAACACAGGAGCTCAGCAAGGGACTCGTAGTGGGCCAGGCAGGTTGGGAGCAACTGTTGGAAAACAACAAACAGGCCTTCGTCGCGGAGTTTGTCTCGCGACCAAAGTTCCTGAACACGTTTCCGACTTCGCTGACGCCCAATCAGTTTGTGGACCAACTATTCGCGAACGCCGGCGTCGTACCTTCACCCGACGAGCGTGCTGCGGCCGTTGCTGAGTTTGGCGGCGCTGCTAACACGCTCGACAATGCAGCACGCGCGCGTGCTTTGCGACGCGTCGCAGAGAATCCCACGCTGAACCACCAGGAGTTCAATAAGGCTTTCGTCCTGATGCAGTACTTCGGTTATCTGCGTCGCGATCCAAACGCTGCTCCCGATAACAACTTCGACGGCTTGCTCTTCTGGTTGAACAAACTGAATCAATTCAACGGCAATTTCGCCGACGCCGAAATGGTGAAGGCTTTCATTCTCTCAACTGAGTACCGCCAGCGCTTCGGTTCGTAACTCCTACTGTATTTTCGGGCGGCCTCACCGCACTGTCTCATCACGAGTCCTTGATAAGACTCGTCTCCCCGGCAATCCACAATTAGAACTGAAGCCAATGTTCCAGTTGAAACATGCTGCACTGACGTGTGCGCCGCCGCGAACGATTACGCCCGCGCACCAACCAACTAATCGCCGGATACTGCTCTACTCGCACGACACTTTCGGACTCGGAAATATTCGCCGCACGCTCCTGCTCGCGCAGGAACTCATCGATCAATATCCGCGCGCGGCTGTCTTGTTGATAACCGGTTCGCAGATGATTCATTCGTTCCGCATTCCCGAAGGTGTCGACTACATCAAGCTGCCGTGTCTCGATCGCATCGACGCGGAACGATACGAATCGCGTTTCCTGCTCGACTGTTCGAAGGCTGTCAAAAGCACGCGGAGTGCGATCATCGAAAAGACCGTGCTCGGGTTCGCGCCCGATCTGATGATCGTCGACAAGCGTCCCGCTGGTGTTGACGGTGAGCTGCACGACACGCTTACCGCGCTGCGCGAGCGCAACTTCCCGACTCGTCTCGTGCTCGGCATGCGCGACATTCTCGACGAGCCGCGCCGCACGCGCGAGACTCTCAAAAACAATCGCAGCTTCGAAATCATTCGTGACTACTACGACGAAGTCTGGATCTACGGCTCGCAATCGATTTTCGACACGGTCAACGAATACGGGTTTCCGGCGGACGTTGCGCGCATCACGCATTACTGCGGTTATCTGAAACGGCCCACGCTCGCGGCGCGCAGCAATGGTGGACCACCGCACGTGCTGGTCACGACCGGCGGCGGTGGCGACGGCAGTCCGATGATCGAAGCCTATCTCGAAGGGCTTTCACATCTGCCGCGCAATGTGGCGCTGCAATCGACGATCGTGTTTGGCCCACAGATGTCCGCGGACACTCGTGCGTCGCTAATCGATCGCTTCGGTTATTTGACTGACGTCGAGTTTCGCGAGTTCGAACCCGACCTGACGGAGCTTTATGCGGCTGCGGATCTGGTCGTGTCGATGGCCGGTTACAACACCGTGTGCGAGTTGCTCTCTTTTGGCCGCAACGCGATCCTCGTGCCGCGCGCAGAGCCGGTGAAAGAACAACTGATCAGGGCGCGGTTGTTGGCAGAGGCAGGACTGTTCGAGCTCATCGAGCCGCAGGAACTGACGCCGGATCTTCTACTAACGAAAGTGCTGGCGTCGCTGAACAACGCGGCCGATCGTCCGGTGCGAATTGACTTGCAGGGTTTGCCGCGGATTCGCGAGCGCGTTCGTGAGTTACTCGAGGAGGATAAGAAGTGACGGCGCAGGTCGCGGTGATTGTCAGCGGCTTTCCGCGCCGTTCCGAGACGTTCATGCTCGGCGAGTTACTCGCACTCGAAGCGAGTGGCGCGCTCGCTGCCGTGTTTGCGACGAAAGCGGGTGAAACCGGCCCGGCGCAACCCGGAACAGAACGAGTAGCGAAGTACGTTGAGTTCTTGCCGAGTGGTTCGATTGAGGAACAGGCGCGAGCCGTGCGCAAGTTGCTCGCGCACCGACGAGTCCACGGCCTGCACGCGTATTTCGCCCACCAGCCTGCGGCAGTCGCCGAGCACGCGGCGCAGTTGTTGAATCTGCCGTTCGGGTTCAGTGTTCACGCACGTGACTTTCGCAAAGTGGCGCCGGACGTACTGGCCCAACGATCGAGCGCCGCGGCGTGCGTCGTGGCCTGCAACACCGATGTAGACCGCGATCTTCGCCGGCTCGGATCGAAAGTTCACCTCCTGCCACACGGCGTGGATCTGCAACGCTTTACACCGCGAACCACCTCGTCCAACGGTGTGCTGCGGCTGCTGGCGGTGGGCCGGCTCGTGGAGAAGAAGGGTTTTCACTTTCTCATCGCGGCGCTTGCGGGACTGAAGCTTCCGTTCACGCTCACGATCGCCGGCGATGGTCCAGAACGCGAACGTCTGCGACAACTCATCAGTCTCAATCATCTCGAAAATCGAACTGTCTTTCGCGGCGCGGTCACTCATTTGGAGCTGCCGCGGCTGTATGCCGAAGCCGACGTTGTCATCGTGCCTTCAATACAGGACGCGTCGGGAGATCGAGACGGGTTACCAAACGTGGTGCTGGAAGCGATGGCTTGCGGCCGCGCCGTTATCGCCAGCGACGCCGGCGCGATCGCCAGCGCCATCACCGACAACGAGAACGGACTGCTGCTACCGCCTGCCGATCCGGTCGCGCTCGGCGCGGCTATTCGCCGCCTCGCTGACGACGCGCCGTTGCGCGAACAGCTTGGACGAAACGGCAGACGACGCGCTGAAAGTGAATACGAAGTGGGTCGCTGCAGCCGGCGTTTCCAGCAACTGCTAGCGAGCGTTTATGCGTGAGCGATGAATAGCGAAAGACAAAATCAAGGCACGATCGCCTACATTCTCAAGGGCTATCCGCGGCTCTCCGAGATCTTCATCACAAGCGAGATCTATCGTCTCGAACAGTTGGGTCTGAAATTACGACTCGCCGTCATCAAGCACGGCGAAGACCTGCGCGGCGAGGGCATCTTCAACCGTATCCAGGCACAGCCGAACTACCTGCCGCAGACTTCGTCGTTGTCGGAAACGTCGCTGCGTCGCTGGCTCGAACTGCATCTGCGAGACTTTCTGCCGGCGCTGTGGGACGTGGTCCAACGAAGACCACGCGGCGTTATGCGAGCGGCGCTCGCCGCATTCGCCCAAGCAGTGCGAGCGCGACGCAGGTTCTTTGCGTGGCCGCGGAAGCTGTACCTGAAAGAGTTTCTCCAGGCAGTCTCGATCGCGCAGCTCATTCTGGCAGCGAACGACGTCAAACATATCCACGCGCATTTCTGTCATGGCGCGACCACGGTCGCGTGGTTCGTTTCGCTCATCACCGGTTTGCCGTTCTCTTTCACCGCGCATGCGAAAGATCTTTATTGCGAATCGTTGAACCCCGCCGGGTTGCTGCGGCGCAAGATGCGCGCGGCGCGTTTTGTCGTCACTTGCACCGACGCCAATCGCGAACACCTGATCAAGATCGAACCGACTGCAAACGTGCGCTGCATCTATCACGGTCTAAACGCAGAGTTCGCCGGCTTGCTGCTCGAGTCACTCGCGCCGCCCGCGAAGCACACCGGACTGCGGGCGCTCGGTGTGGGTCGCCTGGTCCACAAGAAAGGCTTTGACGTGCTGGTCGAAGCGTGCGCGATTCTCAAACAGCGCAACTTTCACTTCGAGACGGTTATCGTCGGCGAACATGGTGAACACGAGCGCGAGCTGCGCCGCCAGATTGCCGCGCACGGCTTGCGCGATCGCGTGCGTTTGCTTGGACCACTCGAACAGTCGCGACTCTACGGTGAATACCAAAGCGCCGATCTTTTCTGTCTGCCGTGTCGCGTGCTGGACAACGGCGATCGCGATGGTTTGCCAAACGTGTTGATGGAAGCGATGGCCTGCGGTCTGCCGGTAATCACCACACCAGTGTCGGGTATTCCCGAAATCATCAAGGACGGTCAGAACGGAACGCTCGTGCCGCCCGACGATGCGGAAGCGCTGGCCGATGCGATTCAGCGCCTCAGCTCCGATCGGATGCTGGCGCGGAATCTCGGTCGGGCCGGCCGGATGACGGTGCTGGAACGATTTGACGGCGATAGCACCGCAGTCGAACTCGCTTCGCTGTTTGCGCGAGGAATGTGAGGATGCAAGTCACTGTCGCACAAACTATCTCTCCACCGCTCGCGCTAAACCATCGCTGGCGCCGGGTGTTTTGCGTGATCGAGAATGCTTATCGCGATCTTCGTATCGCCGACGATGTGTGCGAAGGAACCTTCACTCACGCTGGCGTCACACTCAAACCCGGCATGCAACCCGATTGGCTTGCCGCTTCGTTGCCACAGGACGAGGAATGGCGCATCGAGTGGCACAAGTTCTATTACGGTTTAAATCTCGCGCACGCTTTTTCGCTGACAGGTGACGAGAAGTACCGTCACGTCTGGCGACAGTTGGTCCAATCGTGGATTTCGCAGATGCCGGTTGGTTGTGACTCGAGCGACGTCGCGGCGCGCCGTATCCAGAACTGGATTTACGCCTGGAACAAGTTTTCGCTTTGCAGCGCCTTCGAACCGGCGTTTGAGAATCAAATCGTTTCCAGTCTCGCGACGCAGGTTTCCTGGCTCCGCGACAACCTCACGGCCGAGCGCAATCACCGCACGCTCGAGCTCTATGCGTTATTTATCGCAGCGTTGGCCCTGCCGGAGTTGGACCAGGATGGATTGCTCGAGTTTGCGATCGCGGAGTTGCACCGAAACCTTTTGACGGACGTGCGGCCGGACGGCGTGCATCGCGAGCAATCGACGCACTATCACGCCACCGCGCTGCGTTCGTTTCTCGGCGCACGGGAGAATGCGAGCCGTTTCGGTCTCGACTTCCCTGCCGGTTACGACGAACGGCTCGAAGCGGCGTGCGAGTTTCTGCTGCACGTGCAACGTCCCGATGGTTTGATTCCCGCACTTTCGGACGCTGACACGGGAAATTATTCCGACCTGCTCGAACTCGCGGCTGTCATCTTCAATCGTCCGGATTTTCTGTATGCGGCCACGGCGGGCCTCGCCGGCGATCCGCCGCGCACTGCCTGTGCGAGTTTTTCGGACGGCGGCTATTACATTCAGCGCAGCGGTTGGGGCGACAAAGCGACCGCTTTTCGCAACGAGAAATATCTCGTCTTCGATTGTGGCCCGATCGGCGACGGCGGACACGGTCATTACGATCTGCTCAATATAGAAGTCGCCGCCAACGGTCAGCCGTTGATCATCGATCCCGGACGTTTCACTTACGCCGAAGATGACGCCCAATGGCGTCGGCACTTCAAGGGCACGGCGGCTCACAACACAGTTTGCGTTGACGACCTGGACCAGGTTCCTTATCGCCGCGGCAAACCGAAAGGCCCACTTGCCCACGGGCGCTTGCTCGAACGCGTCACGTCGCCGGGCTTCGATATGCTTTGCGGCGTGGTGCAAAGTCCCGCCTATGAAGCAGTCCATACCCGACGAATATTCTTCATCGCGGGCGAGTACTGGCTGGTCGTCGATAGTCTGCGAGGACGCGTACCACATACGTTTACGCTGCGCTTTCATTTAACCTCTGCGGCCTGGAATCGTTGCACGCGAATCGATGGTCCACATAACAGCGGGATTCGGACACCCGAGCTGGTGTTGTTGTTTGGACCAGGCGAGGAACCGCTTGTGAGCCAGGGATGGGTTTCGCCGCTGTACGGAGTCAAGGACGTCGCGCCTGTTGTTAGTGTCGTTTCGCGCGAACAAGCACGCGCCGACTTCTTCACATTGATCGTGCCGCGCAAGCTGAATGCGCCGTTGCCGCAATTTACGGTCGCGGATCTCGATCCACTCGAGACAGGTCAAGTTCGCATTGAACAAACCGGCGCGCATTTCGACGAGGCTGATGAGATCCGCTGGGCCAACGGCACGCAACCACTCTGGAGGCGCACGTCACTATGAACCCGTCGCCCTCCACGCCGATGCTCGCCGCGGATCCGGCACTGCCGCAACGCGATCTGTTACTCGACGAAGTCGTGATGAAGGAATACCTGTCGCGTCTGCTCGTGCGCAACGGCGATGGCGGCATACAGGAATGCGAGCGTCTGCGGACCAAGTATCGCGTAGGAACGAGCCTGCGCGTGCTTTACGAAGTGGCCGGCAACTCTCGCTCGTATCGCATCGCCGCGCGTGCGTTTCCGCGCACGAAGCGCGTGACAAACCGGCTCACCTCGCGCGTCGAGATCCACGCTCCGGAGTTGAACACGACGTTCTGGATCTTTCCCCACGACCGAAAAATCAAACAGCTTTCGGTGTTGAGCGCCATTCCCGAGGAGTTGCGCGAAATCGCGGGGCAAACGTGGACAACGAGTCGCATCATTGGACACGCGCCGGAGAAGTCCGTCACTGCTCAGTGCCTGGCCGAAGACAACAACGTGCTCGCTTACGCGAAGATTTACGCCGGGGACGAAGGGCGGGATTTCTTCAACACCTACGTTCATCTCGCGCGCGCGTCACAAAAACATCTGCACGTACCGCGTGCGTTCGCTTACTCCGAACAGCACCACTTGCTAATGCTCGAAGCTGTAGCCGGCGTTTCGCTTTCGACGCTCGCGACGGAGCAACGCGGCGATGCTTTCTTTCAACTCGGCCGGGCGCTGCGAGCACTGCACGCCACCGCGCCGCCCGCATCAGGCTGAACGTGAGGAACAGTAGCGGGATCGCC
>CAMLLD010000102.1 GCA_946480785.1 uncultured Blastocatellia bacterium
GCAAACGCTGAAAGCGATTTGGCGAAACGTGATCTCGACGCCGGGCTCGGCACGCGAAGCACGCACGACGTTTGAACTCGGCAACGGCGACGCGCTGATCACTTACGAGCTCGATGCGCTGTTGATGAAGGAAGGAAACGCGGCCATCGAGATCGTCGTGCCGAAGGCGACGATCTTCAGCGAGCATCCGGCGGTGGTGATCGACAAGAGCGTTAGCGCCAATAAGCGCCAGGTGGTTGATGCGTTCATGCAGTATCTGTGGAGTGACGCAGCGCAGCAGGCGTTTGTGAAGTTTCATTTTTATTCAAGCACGAACGATACGTTCAATGAGGCGAACAAGGAACTGGCCCACATCGAAATTCCGATGACGATCGATGATTTTGGTGGTTGGGACAAGGCGTATCCCGAGATCATTGAGAAGGTCTTTCGCGACCAGGTGCAACGAAAATGAGTACGGCAGCTTCGACAATGCGACACGTGCGTGGCTTTGATGTGGTGCGGCCGCTGAGCGTCGGCGTGCTCGTTTTGATGATGCTGCCGCTCGTGTTTCTTCCGCTCGCTTCGATCTTCATCTTCGGCACCAGCAACGGCCTCGATAAATTCTGGTCGGCGCTCACTCAGCCCGAAGCAATCTTCGCGCTCGAACTCTCGCTGGCCACGAGCTTCTGGGCCACCGTCTTCAACGTCATCTTCGGTCTCTTCGCGGCTTACGTTTTATCGCGTTACAACTTCTGGGGCCGCAACGCGCTCATCGTCACGATCTCATTGCCCACCGCGATACCGACTGCCGTCGCCGGTTTCGCGTTGCTGTTGCTGTGGGGTCCGTACGGCACGCTCGGCCGTCTGCTCGCGCCGCACGGCTTCCAACTAATGTTCACTGCAAGCGCGATCATTCTCGCCAATATCTTCGTGACGTTTCCGCTCGCGTTCGGCGTCATCAAACCGGTGTTCGACACGATGAGCCGTTCGCTCGAAGAAGCATCGGCGACGATCGGCGCGACACGCTGGCAGACGTTCTGGCATGTGACGATGCCGTCGCTGCGCGGCGCGATCGTTTCGGGCGCGTTATTAACGTTTGCGCGCGCGGTCGGTGAATTTGGTTCGACGATTCTCGTCTCGGGAAATCTGGCGGGCCGAACACAGACGGCGCCGCTTTACATCTTTGCGAAATTCAACGAGGGACAGATCGAAGCCGCCAACGCGATCGCGATCGTGCTGGCGCTCTTCTCGTTTCTGATTTTCAGCGTGCTGTTCTTCGCGCGCGACTGGCTCGACGTCGATTAACATGGCGAAGGCAAGGGAACAATTGATTCAAACGCTTGAGATCTCGCAAACGGACGCAGATGGACCACCCGCTGCGGCGCGCGTCGTCGGTCTCAGCAAACTCTTCGGCAAGACGAGCGTGCTCGAAAACATCAATTTCGACGTTGCCGAAGGTGAAGTGCTCGTGTTGCTCGGCGCCTCCGGCAGCGGCAAGACGACTATCTTGCGCATCATTGCGGGACTCGAACAGCCGTTGAAAGGCAAAGTGATCCTGCACGGCAAAGACGTCACGGATCTGCCCGCGCGAGAACGCGGCGTTGGGGTGATCTTTCAAAACTACGCGCTGTTTCCGAAGATGAACGTCGAGAAGAACATCGGTTACGGGCTGCGTATTCGCAAACGCAAGCGCCGGGAGATTCGCGAGACAGTGGACGAGCTCGTCAAGCTGGTCCAACTCGAAGAACACCGCAAAAAGTATCCGTCGCAACTTTCCGGCGGCCAGCAGCAACGCGTCGCGATTGCGCGCACCCTCGCCTACAAACCGGAAGTGCTCTTGTTTGACGAACCGTTCGGCGCGCTCGACACGCAAACGCGCGCACACTTGCGCCGCGAGATACGCGCGCTGTTGAAGAAAGTGAACGTGCCGTCCATCTTCATCACGCACGATCAGGAAGAAGCGCTCGAGCTTGGCGATCGCGTGGCGGTGCTGAACCACGGACACATCGAACAGATCGGTTCGCCCTACGAGATCTACAGCCATCCGGCGACGGAATATGTGGCGTCATTTCTGGGCGCGGCGAACATTCTCGAAGGAGTCGTCAGGAGAGAATGGGTGGAAGTGGGTGCGGCGCATCTCGAGACGTCGCTCGATCCGGCGAAGTTTCAGCAGGGCGATCGGGTGAAGATCGTTTTTCGGCCGGAAGACGTGGTGTTGAGCCGTCGCGATCTTTTGCTTCCCGGGCAGCAGCGAATCGCGTGGGCCGTGATCGAAGAGATCATTTTTGTCGGCGCGTACGAACGCATTCGACTGCGACTCGAACGCGACGGCGCGCAATCGATCATGGCGACGCGTTTGAAACCGGAAACAAGCGGGACGCGTTTGCACGTCGGCGATCGCGTCGTGGTCGCTGTCGGTTCTTTTACCGTACTGGAGCCGCAGAAGAGCGCCGATGATAAAAAGTAGCCTCACTCTGATCCTGCTCTTTTCGTCTTTGTTGTGTTTATCTGTGGTCCAGGCGGCGGCGCAAGTCGATCACACCGACAACCAGCAATGGAACGAAGTTCAGCTCGCGATTCCGTTAACGAAGACGATCGACTTCAACGTGCTCGGAACGTTGCGCTTCGGGCGAAACATCACGCGGCCGGTCGACGAACGGCTCGGGCTCGGCGCCACGTTTCGTTTTGGTAAGTACTTCAGTTTCTCGCCAAATTATCTTTACATCGGAACACAGCCGTTCAAGAACCGGCGCGTTTGGGAAAGCCGACTTTCACTGCCGGTGACGTTACGTTTTGACGCCGGCAAATTTCGGCTCAGCGATCGCAATCTGCTTGAGCGTCGCATACGGCATCCTGGTGGAAACTCGTGGCGCTATCGGAATAAGTTTCAGGTTGAGCATCAGCTTGGGCCGAAGGATTGGCGCTTGTCGTGGTTTGTGGCGGACGAAGTGTTTTATGACTGGATTGTGGATCGCTGGGTGCGCAATCGATTCTCGCTCGGGGTGATCAAGGTCTACAACAAACACTTCACGCAGGATCTTTACTACCTCCGGCAGAACGACGGCGTCAGTGTGCCGGGGGATCTGAATGTGATTGGGACGACGTTGCGAGTGCGTTTATAGCGAGAGTGTGAAAGCGGCGGCGTACGGTGTTGATGTTGGCAAACGGCAGTTCGCGCGCGTGCGTACGGTTGGTGAGCAGGATGAAAACGCGGCGGTGTTCGGAGTCGATCCAGAGCGACGTGCCGGTGAAACCGTTGTGACCAAAGCTGTCGGGCGGCAGGTCGTTTCCTGCCGTTGAGTCCTTCGTTGCCGCTAGTTGCCACGCGAGCGAACGCGCTTCCTCCAAACCCGGGGTCATGTTTTCGCGAAACAGTTTGCACGTCGGCGGCGTGAGCAACCGGCTCGAGGCCGCGATGAACTGTTGGGCCATCTGAAAGACTTCACTCGCAGTTGAGAAGAGTCCGGCGTGACCCGCCGCGCCGCCGAGGAAATAAGCGTTGCCGTCGTGGACCTCGCCCCAGATTTGTCGCTGCCGTGAATTCGCATACTCAGCCGCGCCCGTCTCGTTGCACATGTTCTTCTCGTAAGAGTTTCCGAGTTCACACGCTGCGATGCCGGTTTGCAGCGCTAGCTCCGGATTGAAGAACGTTTGCTTGAGTTTCAGCGGTTCGAAGATCTCGTGTTGGGCCAACTGGGCGAGGCGATGGCCCGTCATGCGTTCGAGCAGAATCCCGAGCGCGATGAAACCGAGATCGCTGTAGACGACGCGCGTGCCGGGTTTGTACGCGAGATCGAGGTTCGCGATCGCGCCCGCGGTGCGTTCCGGTTCGTCTTCGGCGAGAAGGTAAAGCGGGCGCCACGCCGGCAGACCGGACGTGTGCGTCAACAGCTCGCGCACGGTGATCATCTGTCTGTCGGCGCGCTCGAATTCGGGAAGGTAATGCAACACGGAGCTGTCGAGCGTTAGTTCGCCGAGCTCGATGCGGCGCGCGCAGAGCATGCCGGTGACGAGTGGTTTCGTGAGCGAGGCGAGGTCGTAGATCGTGTCGAGCTTGTTCGCGATGCGATAAGGCTGGACCACCGAATGGCCCAACGCGTCCGCGAAAACGATCTCGTCGCCTTCGCCGACGAGATAAACCGCCGAGGGAAACTCACCCGCAGTGATGTGTTCAGTGAGAAAAGCCGAGAGTTGTTCGTTAGGCGTGAACATCGTTCGAAAATTCTACTAACTGACGTTCGCGCTGAGTTCGCTGACGCCGGGGTGTTCAGCGTGCTCGCGAATTCTTTCGAGGGTGCGCAAGGCGAGACTCAAGGCGTTGCGGCCGTCTGAGCCGGAGACCGCCGGCGGCAAACCTTTCTGAGCTGAGTCGAGAAACGAGACGATCTCCGCCCGTAGCGGTTCGATATCGATGATGTCGAGATGTTTGGTGTGCACCCCCGGCCACGAACCGCTGGTGCTGGGCGGCGCGAGACTGCTCACTGACGCATGCTTCGTCGTGTAATCCACCGCGATGTAATCGTGCGGCTGAAAGAAACGCATCTTGCGAATCTTCTCCGTGCCCACGCGCGACGCCGTGATGTTCGCCACCGCGCCCGATGAAAACTCGAGCCGCGCATTTGCCGCGTCAACCTTGTTCGTCAGGATCGCGATGCCGACCGCGTGAATGTTCGTCACTTCGACTTCCTCGCCAACGAGCCACTGCACGATGTCGAGATCGTGAATCATCAGGTCGAGTACAACGTCGATGTCCAGCGAGCGCGCGGTGAACTGGCCCACGCGATGAATCTCGAAGTAGACGGGTTTGCGCACGTGCGGCTTCAGCGCGACCATCGCCGGGTTGAAACGTTCGAGATGGCCCACCTGGAGCAGCGCGTTGCCTTTTTCCGCCGCGCGAATCATGCGATCGGCTTCTTCGAGCGTGCGTGAGATCGGTTTCTCGACGAGGACGTGAACGCCGGCTTCGAGCAGTCCGCACGCGATGTCGCAATGCGCTTCGGTCGGCACGGCGAGGCTCACCGCATCGACACGCCCGATCAGCTCGCGCCAGTCTCTGGTCCATTCCACTTGTCGTTCTTCAGCGATGGTGCGTGCGGTTTCCTCGTTGAGATCGCAGACGGCGATGAATTGCGTTGCGCCTTCGGCCGCAAGCGCCGCGTGAATGCGTGCGTGCTGGCGACCCAGACTGCCGACGCCGATGACTGCTGTACGGAACGACATGGTTTTTGTAATTTAGCCGCGGACGAAACGATCGGAGCCGAATATACTTGCATCCTTCTGCGCTTGCCAAGCGACTCTACCTGCTTCTTTTTTTAGTCATCATCGCGTTTTACTTTTACGGGCTCGGAGCGCTGCCGCTGCTTGGACCGGACGAGCCGCGGTATGCGCAAGTCGCGCGCGAGATGTTTTTGCGCGGCGATCTGATCACGCCGACACTTGGCGGTCACACGTGGTTCGAAAAGCCGGCGCTGCCGTACTGGCTGATGATCGCGTCGTACAAGTTGCTGGGTGTTAACGAGTGGAGCGCGCGGCTTGGTTCGGCGTTATGTGGATTGTTGACGATCGCTGCAGTCACGTACGTCGGACGCGCAGTGGAGCGCAGCTTGGAGCTGAAATCCGCTTCGAATGGTGAGCCCACGCCGAGTGGCTTTGGTTTTTCGAGCGTGCTGGTAATGGCGAGTTCGCTCGGACTGATCGTGTTTTCGCGGGCGGCGAGTTTCGATGTGGCGATCACGGCGACGATCGCGTGGGCGCTGGCGTTTTTTGTCGTTTACGAGTTGAGCGAAAGACAACGCACGTCGTTGTTGGTTGGGTTCTATGCGTTCGTCGGTGTCTCACTGCTCGCGAAAGGCCTCGTCGGGATCGTGATCCCGTTCGGTGTAGTCGGTCTTTATTACTTGTTACGACGCACCTGGCCCACGCGACAGGTTTGGTTGAGCTTGCTCTGGGGCGTGCCGCTGGCGCTCGCTGTATCGGCGATCTGGTATGGACCTGTGATCGCGCGACACGGCCGGACGTTCATCGACGAGTTTTTTATTCAACACCACTTCGCGCGCTACGTCTCAAACAAGTATCACCATCCGCAACCCATCTACTTCTACCCGGCGATCATCCTGCTGCTCGCCTTGCCGTGGTCTCCGTATCTCATCACCGCACTCGTGAAGATACGCAGATGGGCGTGGCGCGGCACTGACAGCCTCAGCGTCCTGCGCGTGTTTGCGTTGGCGTGGTTGCTGCTGCCGATCGTCTTCTTCTCTTTTTCCGGTTCGAAACTGCCGGGATACATCCTGCCTTCGCTGCCCGCCGCGGCGTTCCTGGTCACCGATTATTTGCTCCACTCGAAGTCGCGCTGGACACCCGGCCCGACTGCGCGATTAATGATCTTCGGAGCGACATTCATCTTCGTCGCCGCGATTTTGATCTTCGCCGCGCCGCGTTACGCGCAACGCGAATCAGTCAGAGATCTGCTGCAAGTCGCCGATGCGCGCGGTTACGCGGGCGCGCCCGTGCTCGCTCGCACCGGGGACGATCGCTCGGCACAGTTCTACGCGTACGATCGCGTGGTTTACAACGCTGACGGAGAAGTGATGACGTTTGATGAAGTGTCGCACGAACGCGCGCGCGCATTGGGTAAGAAGATCGTCGTGCTCATTCCGGCCGAGTACGTCGAGTACTTCCGCGGCACGCCGAATATCGAGGTCATCGGCAACAACGGCCGCACTGCCGTGCTCGGCTGGACGCCTTAATTTGTTAACGCAGGTTGCGGTCGAAGAAATCGATCACGATGCGGTCGTAGGCTTCGCCCTGCTCCCCTGTCGCGGATGGCATGCTGAATCCGCTCAGTGGCAGATCCGTGCGGGTCTCGACGTTATTCGGAACGGGAAAACACTTCTGTAACGACGCGGTCGAATCTTTCAGCGGACCAGCGTCCGCGCCCGAAAGCAGCAGCACTCGCGCATCACCCACACCGTTAGCCACGTCACATGTAGGCCGCTTGTCGAAGTTTCCAAACAAGTAAACGTTCACCGCCGTGCGCGAAAGACTCTGCACGAGACCATTCTCGATCCCGACACAGTTAGCTATTGCGTGGTCGAGTAGTTCCGAAGCGGAGCCGGGCACGGAGTCGAGCACCAGCACCTTGATCTGCCGGTCCTGGTAAGTCGCTTTCATCGCGCTGTACGCGCCGAGCTCCACGCCGTAAACGCCAAACACGTCACCGACGAGCTTCTTCTGATGTTCGGATTTCAACGTCCGCAGGAACGCGAGCGCCGCAAGCAGGTCGTCACCTTCATGCGCGCCGAGCGACGTCCACTTCACCGGCGGATCAACGCCGTGACCGCGCAGGTCGGGCCAGAGAATCGTGAAGTTCGTTGTCTCGTTGATCTTGACGCCGAGATTGAACAGCCACGAACGATCGCCGCCGTAACGATGCAACAGGACCACCGCGGGTGCGCCCTCCGCGCCTTTCATCAACCAGCCGCGACTGCGATGCCCGTCCGGCGTGGTCCAGGTTTCGTCACTCACTTTTATAGCCCGGCCGCTGATCTGTGAAAACGATTCGGGCGTGACGACGTAGGGTCGCTTTGCGGGACGCGAAACGCAGTAGACGATGTAGGAGAGAGAAGCGACGACTGCCAGCACGATTACCAGCACTATTGGCAGCAAAGACTTGATCAGCCTTTTACCAAATCTTCGTCGGGGCGGCATTATCCTCGGTCTCGCATGGTGAGCGCATCATAGTCGTCAGGCGTGTTGATGTTAACAAAAAACCTCTCGGCCTGAGCGAGATTCGTTAACTCACTAAAGGGAACCCAGCGCGTCTTGACGAGTTCAAGCAGATCGAGCGGGCGGCGCCGGCCGGTCTCGATCAGTTTGGTGGCCCAAGAGAGGCACGGCTCAACGCGGTAAAGGGCAGCCAGTGGTTGCGGCCGGCCGTCTGATTGTACAGGCGCAACCGCGTCATGGTCCGTACGCAACGACGCGAGATATTTGAACAGCTCGCCGCTCACAAACGGCAGATCGCAAGCGACGACGATGGCCCATTCACCCGTCGACGCCGAGAGTGCGGCATGAACGCCGCCGAGCGCGCCCCAGCCCGGATACACATCCGGCACCGACGGAAGTCGCGGATGAGACGCGCGCATTCCGACGAGCGCGATCGAGTCAGTGACCTCGCGGAGTGTGGTCGCGATCCGCTCGACGAAAGTCTGGTCTTCGATGAGGAGCTGAGCTTTGTCTCTGCCCATACGGCGAGACTGGCCACCGGCGAGGATGAAGCCCTGAAGCTGTGAAATTTCTTTCTGCAAGCTGCCATCCATCTTATCTTGACCCGCTTCTAACACGAAGTTTATAGTCACAACCATGAAGAGATTTGCCCCTATTTTCAGCGCTTTAGTAGTTTTGCTGTTGGCTGGTCTTGCGCTCGCGCAGAAGCCCGTAGCCTCCGCCAAACCGACCGCACCCGAGATCTTTGCCCTCGAAGATCTTCGTCCCGGCATGAAGGGAGTCGCGCGCACCGTCTTCAGCGGCACCGACACACAGGAGTTCGGCGTGGAGATTCTCGGCGTGTTGCCGGGATTTCCGAATCCGCGGCAGTCCGCGATTATCGCGAAGCTGAGCGGACCGCTCGTGGATCGGACCGGTGTCTTTGCGGGCATGTCCGGCTCACCGGTTTATATCGACGGCAAGGTGGTCGGCGCGATCGCTTTCAGCTTTCCGTTTGCGAAAGAACCGATCGCCGGCATCACGCCGATCAAGCAGATGATCGATATCTTCAACAAGGGGACGCAGAACGACAACGCAAAACCCAAAGAACCGCGCCCGGTCTCGTTTGCGCAACTCGCTGCGACCGACTGGAAACCCGAACTGCCGAAGCCCGCGATCGCCGGCGCTTCGCTCGTCGCGCCCGTCTCTGCGGGTTCGCCGCTGCTGCCGTTGTTGGGTCAGCAGATGACGCCGATTGCGACGCCGCTCGTGTTCAGCGGCATCACGCAGGAATCGTTGTCGATGTTTGCGCCGCAGTTGTTGGCGAATGGATTGTTGCCGGTTTCCGGCGTGGGCGGCGCTGCCGCGATCACGCCGCTCGCGGAATTTAACGCGAACACGTTTCCGCCGGGCAGCTCGATTACGGTGCAACTCGTGCGCGGTGATTATTCATTGGCCGCGGCGGGCACGGTGACGATGCGCGACGGCGATCGCATCTACGCGTTCGGCCATCCGTTTCTGAGTCTCGGCGCTTCCGACATGCCGATGTCCGAATCGTCAGTAGTGACCGTCATTCCGAACGCCAACAACTCGTTCAAGCTCGCGGTGCCGGGCCGGATGGTGGGCTCAATTTCGCAGGACCGCGCGTCGGGAATCTACGGCCTGCTCGGCCAGTCGCCGAAGATGATTCCGGTGAAGGTGAACCTGCACACGAGCCGCGATCGCACTGAGACGTATTCTTACGAAATCGCCAACGACTCATTTCTGACGCCGTTGCTGCTGAACATCACCCTCTTCAATACGATCACGTCGAGTGAACGTACGCTCGGCGACTCGACCATCTCGGTCGAAGGCGAGATTCGCGTCAAAGGTCAGGAAGCGATCAAGATCGATCGCCGCTTCTCGTCCGCCAACAACTCGGCGCTTCAGGCCGCCGGTTCGATTGCCGCTCCGGTGGGCACACTCTTGACGAGCGGTTTCGACGACGTCCAACTCGACGGCATCACGCTCGACATCTCTTCGACCGAAACGAAGTACGCCGGCACTCTGGAAAGAATCACTCTGGATCGCACTGAAGTGCAGCGTGGTGAAAAGGTCGAAGTTCAGGCTTACGTGCGCACCGAGTCCGGCAAGCAGTTCGTGCAGCGTATTCCGCTACAGATTCCGGATGACGCGGCGCTCGGACAGTTGCTCGTGTTTGTCGGTGACGGCGGTGCGTTGCAGGAAGGATCGGCAGCGAAGGCGTTTGTGCCGACCGATCTGAGTCAGCTCGTGCGGGCGATCAATACGACGAAGAAGACAGACCGCTTGTACGTGAAGCTGTTTCGCATCACGAACGGTGCGGTAATCGGCACGAGTGAGTTGCCGAACCTGCCGCCGTCGGTCGTCGCGACCTTGAACAGCGATCGCACGTCGGGTGGTTATACCCCAACAGTCTTGTCACCTGTGTTTGAGATGGAGTTGCCGCCCGCAGAATTTGTGATCTCCGGGCAGCAACTGATCGCGATAGACGTTGTGCGTTAGTTTGAAATCTTGATTTCGACTTTTGGCGCGTTCTTGGGCGCAAAATTTGTCAACGCGTTTGCTCTGGCTTTGAACGCAATCGCCAACGTCTCAACTTCCTCGGGCGTGTAATTCGCGGCTCGGAACGCGTCCCTGATCTGCTCGTCACTCAACTGGTTCAACCACTTGCTGAGCCACGCCGCATCGGCAACCGTGATTCCCTCAAACAGCTTCTGGTTCTTGCCGTTGTAATTGAAGTCGATCACGTCGCCTTTCACGCCCTTGATAAAATCTGCTTTCACGTAGTCAGACGGCTTGTTGCGGCTGCGCGAGATAACGCCGCCGGTCTTGCCGAACGAACCACCGAGATCGCTGATGATGTAGCGCAACTCGCCCTGGCCGCTGTCGTCGCCACGACGCGCGAGAATCTCGTTGTTGTCGTCCTTCATGTCCCAGTTATTGATCATGACCATGAGGATCTTGAGCCCTTTGAACTCGGGCGCGGTCAGGAACGGATTGTCTTCCCACATCCAATTGCCGCTGCGCTTGACGTCTGCCGGGCGCGCTTCGAGGCGCACGTTCTCATACTCGCCTTTGCCTTCGATAGTCAGTTTCGGAATGACGTAAGCGATTTCGGTTTCGTAACCGAGCGCCCACAGCAGACGGTTGGCTGCGGTGTCCGGCTGCGCTTCTTTACCAATCTTGGCGATCCACTCGTTACCTTTCGCGTCCTTCACGCGATATTTCGTTGAGTAGCCGCCGGTCTTCTGTTCGATAAACGTGACGCGGCTGATATCGGGCTTCATCTCTTCGCCGCCGGCGCCGAGCAATAGGTTGCGTTGGGCAATATCTTCAGGTGCGCGCCACATGACCGGCGTTCCGGTCGGCGCTTTCTTGTCTTTTTTATCTTTCTTGTCCTGCGCCGCGGCCGAAAGCGGCAGGGCCAGCAGCAACAAAATAAGCGTAAACCACTGAGTTGATTTCAAGCGGGACATTCGTGTTTCTCCTGTTATTTCGCGGGTTCTTGACCTAAGGGCTTCTTTTGGTAACGCGCAGACTACCGGCAAAACGTCGCAAATCTATGTACAAAAAGACGCCGCGGTTGGTGGCCGCGGCGTTCAGTTTGTTCGGGAAAGGAAGGATTGTAACTAAGGATTCGGGGGCGTCGCGCCTTGCGGTGTCACCCAAAGCTCAACTGAGAGTTGGTCGCGTGCCGGACCAACCAGCGTCACGATGCGATGCTGATCGAGTCCGCGGGCATTGACGGCGTAATCGACGACGCGCGCGGCGTGCTGTTGCACTTCACCACGCTTGCTGTACTTGCCGGGATAGACGATCACGTAGGCGGTGGATGTTGGATCGTTCTGCAACTCGATCACGAAGTTGTCGAGCCGGGCTTTTTCATCGTTGCGCGTAATGTCGGGAAATTCGTCATAACGACGGCTCGCAGCTTTCGGCACCGGCAGCGCGACGGCGCAATCGGCCGCGCACTCGAGGTTATAACCGCCAAGAGACAGCGAAGCGTGAATGGTTTGTCCGGCCAGTCCGGTCGTGTCGACTTTGATCGTGTCGGTGCCCTGGCCTTCGATAATCGTTCCCGCCGAGACGGTCCAGTTGTAGGCCGGAGTGATTCCCGGCGTTCCGCCGCTGTAGCGCGAAGTGAAAGTCAACGCTTTGTCCGCGACCACGGCCGTCGGGCAGCTAATCTCGACCGCGGGACAAACCGGACGCACCGGCGCGCACGCGTTCACGAGCACGGTCACCGAGGAAAACGCATTACATTCGCCATCGCTGCCGGCGCTGACGATGTCGAGTGAAGCCTTGTGATAACCGGGTTTCAGACCGGCGAGGTTCCACGTGACAACGGGACCGTCGCCGCTGATCGTGCCGCCGGTCGTGGTCCACTTATACTTGATCGGATTGCCGCTTGGTGAAACCGCGTCTGCCGTCAGCCGCACTTGCGGCGTGCCCTCGTTACTACAGGCGCTAACGGTCGTGGTGTCGGAAGTTAAGTTGAGTTTGAGCGGCGCATTCGTGCTGTTCACGACGTTCGCTCTGGGTTTTTGCGCGTCAGCCGGGATTGCGCTGAGTACAGCGGCCAGAGCGATCGGGGCGGCATAGCGGGCGAGTCGGGCAAGATTCTTAAACATTTGCACTCCTTGCGGTAGAACCAGTCGATAGGGTGAAACGGTCAATCACCTGGGGCTTCCGGTGTTTGACTCACTAGTCAATGTTTGACTCCGAAACGAGATTCGCGTTAGATACGTTTGCTTCATCTCCCAACCTGCGGACTTTCGGACTACGTGGCTGAGTCTGAGCAAATGAGATCGGTTCTCTTAATCTGCGCCGTGTGTTTGCTGGCGTTGGCCTTTGGTTGCAAGCGGAGCGGACAGCAGTCCACGAATAATAGTGCTGGACCAGCGGCGGTGTCCAATGTTTTGCCGCGGGATCGCGGAAAGGCCCGGGCGCTGCTTGAGCAGGGAAAGATCTTTTACCGCGACGATAAGGACGACGAGGCCGTCGCCGCTTTCCAGGAAGCGATCAAGTTAGACCCGGAGCTGGCTGAGGCGCGTTTCCGGCTGGGGCTCGGCTACGCTGCGCTCGGCAAGCACGAAGAGGCCGAAGCGGAGTACAAAAAAGCCGTTGAGGTTTACAAGAAATACCTCGCCGAGCACGAGGACGACTCGGAAGCTCATTACGATCTGGGCCAGACGTACGCGGGTTTAGGTCAGTACAGCGACGCGATTCGCGAGTATCGTGAAGCGACGAAGCTGAAGGATAACGACGCGGATATGTATTACGACCTCGGTGTCGCGCATACGAAGCTGGCGCAGTACGACGCGGCCGCGAGCGCGTTTTCGAAGTCGCTGGAGATCGATCCGGACAACTACCGCGCGCAGGATGGTCTGGACGAAGCGAAGGAAGGCATCGAGCGCATCCGCGCCGGCCGCAAGCACCAGGAAGACTTGTTGAAGAAGCAACAGAAGGAAGACGAGAAGAAGGCCGCGGAAAGCGGCGTAGCGCCGGCGCCGACACCGATCGCGGTGCGAAAACCAACGGTGCCGCCAAAGAAACCGGCCACTCCAAAGAAACCGTAATCATCTCCGGCAAGCATTTATTATGGCTACTTACACACCACCACCGTACTTCCCGCAAGGCTCGCTCGCGCCGGCCGACAAGAACCGCTATCGCAAGTTCAAACTCATGATGGCGCTTTTCATCTTCCTGCTGGTGTTGCTGCTCGCCGGCGCCGGCATCGCGGTCTGGTATTTGGTTAAAGCGTTGTTTTGAAACGCGGATCTGCCGCCCCACGCTTGACACAAACGCCACACACCCGTATAGTCTGCCGTTTCGGACATTCGGTCTGAAGCACTCGAAGGCAACGTCCAGTTGGTTCTGTAGGTGTGGAGGCGTTGCTCGACCAGTTACATCGGTCGTTTGACAGATATTGTGGCGTAAGAGGTACGCGTCGCAGCCGGTTCTCAAGAAGCGACTGTTCCCGCACGTACTCGCCCGAGAAGTTTCAAGCTTCTCACCTGAATAGCGACGCCACAGAAAAGTTTCGGCTTAAGGGAAGCCACGATCCACGCCCACCGCGTTAGCGAAGTCAGAACATCCCTCTAACTAAATTCTTAACAGGGCAGCCGCCTGCGCTGACTGCCGGACTGGTTCCGGAAAGAGGCAGGCAAGGGGCCTTTTTGCGCGTCCAGCGCGCACGCATTAAGAGGAAACCAAGTGCCGACGATTAATCAGCTTGTTCGCAAAGGCCGCCAGCAGGTCAAGTACAAGACGGCCAGTCCCGCGCTCCAGAGCTCGCCTCAGAAGCGCGGCGTTTGTACTCGCGTCTACACCCAGACGCCGAAGAAACCCAATTCGGCGCTGCGCAAAGTCGCGCGTGTCCGTCTGACCAACGGCATCGAGGTGACGACCTACATCCCGGGCGTCGGTCACAACCTTCAGGAGCACTCGATTGTCCTTATTAGAGGCGGCCGCGTGAAGGACCTTCCGGGTGTGCGCTATCACGTGATTCGCGGCACGCTGGATTCGGTCGGCGTGGCCGATCGCAAGCAGGGTCGGTCGAAGTACGGCGCGAAACGTCCCAAAGCAGGTGCTGCTGGTAAGGGTAAGTAAGGTAACGAGACAACGATATGCCAAGACGACGAGTAGCTGAACGACGCGAAGTCCTTCCCGATCCGGTTTACAACAGCCCGCTGGTCACGAAGTTCATCAGCGGCGTGATGTGGCAGGGCAAGAAGAGCGTGGCCGAGAGCATTTTTTACGACGCCATGCGCCAGATCGGCGACAAGACCGGCGAGGAGCCGCTGAAGGTTTTCAAACGCGCCATCGACAACGTGAAGCCCACGGTCGAAGTTAAATCGCGGCGCGTCGGTGGTTCGACTTACCAGGTTCCGGTTGAAGTTCACCAGGAGCGGCGCGGCGCTCTCGCTATTCGTTGGATCGTCTCCTACGCGCGCGGGCGCGGTGAAAAAACGATGACGGACCGTCTCGCGGCCGAGATTCTCGACGCCGCCAACAATCGCGGCAACGCCGTGAAGAAGAAAGACGACACGCATCGCATGGCGGACGCGAACAAAGCGTTTGCGCATTACAAGTGGTAACAGGTCCTATCGGTCCTGTTGGGCCAATAGGAGTTAAGACATGGCTAAGAACGATTTAAGCAAGTTCAGGAATATCGGCATCATGGCCCACATCGATGCCGGTAAGACCACCACCACCGAACGTATCCTTTATTACACGGGCATCACGCACAAGATCGGCGAGGTGCACGAGGGTACAGCGACGATGGACTGGATGGAGCAGGAGCAGGAGCGCGGTATCACCATCACCAGCGCGGCGACCACCTGTTTCTGGGACCGCAACGACGTCGAGTATCGCATCAACATCATCGACACCCCCGGTCACGTCGACTTCACGATGGAAGTGGAACGTTCACTCCGTGTGCTCGACGGCGCAGTGGCCGTGTTTGACGGCGTCGCCGGTGTCGAGCCGCAGTCGGAGACTGTCTGGCGTCAGGCCGACAAGTACGGCGTGCCGCGCATTTGTTTCATCAACAAACTCGATCGCGCAGGCGCTTCGTTCGATCGCTCTTTCGAGTCGATCATCACTCGCCTCGGCGCGAATCCCGTCGCGCTCCAGATTCCCATCGGACTCGAAGATCAGCTCAAAGGCGTAGTCGATCTCGTAAGGATGAAGGGTTTGATCTGGAAAGACGAGACGAAGGGTTCGGAGTACGAAGTCGTCGAGATCCCGGAAGATTTGAAAGAAGCCGCGGCAGCCGCGCGCGAGAAATTGGTCGAAGCCGTCGCCAGTATTGACGACGACTTGATGCACAAGTATCTCGAAGGCGAAGAGATCTCCGAAGCCGAGATTCGCAAAGCCCTGCGCGCGGGGACAATCGGTCTGAAACTCGTGCCCGTCGTTACGGGTTCGGCGTTCAAGAACAAAGGCGTGCAGACGCTGCTCGACGCGGTCGTGGATTATCTGCCGTCGCCGCTCGATGTTCCCCCGGTCGAAGGTATTAATCCGAAAACAGATGCGGTTGAGTCGCGTCCGCCTGAGGCGTCCGCGCCGTTTGCCGGTCTGGTCTTCAAGATCATGGCTGACAAGCACCTGGGCCAGTTGTCTTTTGTCCGCATCTACAGCGGTTCTATCAAGGCCGGTTCTTACGCTTACAACCCGGTAAAGGGAAGCAAGGAGCGCGTCGGCCGGTTGATGCGCATGCACGCCAACAAGCGTGAGGATATCGAAGACGCGAGCGCCGGCGAGATCATCGCCATCGGCGGTATGAAGCAGGTCACGACCGGCGATACCGTTTGCGATGAGACCAAGCCGGTCATCCTTGAAAAGATGGAATTTCCGGCCCCTGTCATTCGCGTTGCGGTCGAACCGAAGACACGGCAGGACCAGGACAAGCTCGGCGTAGCTTTGAACCGTCTCGCGCAGGAAGATCCGTCGTTCAACGTTTCGACCGATCAGGAAACGGGACAGACGATTATCGCCGGCATGGGCGAGCTGCACCTCGAGATCATCGTCGATCGCATGAAGCGCGAATTTGGCGTGGAAGCGAACGTCGGCAAGCCGCAGGTCGCGTATCGTGAAACGATCACGCAGCCCGCGCCCGGTAAAGAAGTCTACAAGAAACAGACCGGTGGTCGTGGTCAGTACGGACACGTCGAGATCGAGATCGAGCCGGCGCCCGGCGAGGGTTTTGTTTTCGAAAACAAAATCACTGGGGGTGCGATTCCGAAGGAGTACATCAAGCCGGTCGAGAATGGCATCCGCGACGCGATGGAGCGCGGCTTCCTCGCTGGTTATGAGCTCGTGGACATCCGGGTGCGTTTGGTGTTCGGTAGTTACCACGAAGTCGATTCGGATGAGCGTTCATTCCACATCGCGGGTTCGCTCGCGTTTCAGGACGCGGTGCGGAAAGCGAAGCCGGTGTTGCTGGAACCGATCATGCGGATTGAGGTTGTCACTCCGGACGAGTACATGGGCGCGGTTAATGGCGACCTGATGCGCCGGCGTGGGCAGATTGAGGGAACCGAGCCTCGTCCCGGCGGCGCGCAAGTGATTACGGCCTTTGTGCCGCTGTCCGAGATGTTTGGTTACACGACCGACTTGCGGTCGGCAACCCAGGGCCGCGCGACTTCCACGATGCACTTCGAGCGCTACGACCAGGCGCCGAAAAATGTAGCCGAGGAAGTCATCGCAAAAGTTCAGGGAGTAGCGAAGTAGGAGCGGCACAGGCCTCAGAAGCCTGTGCCTTTTCTTTTCAACACAAATGCAGCCGAGCGCTGCGACACGGGGATAAAGAAAGATGTCGAAGGAAAAATTTGACCGTTCGAAGCCGCACGTGAACATCGGGACGATTGGGCACGTGGATCACGGGAAGACGACGTTGACGGCAGCGATCACGAAGGTGTTGGCGAAGAACAATCCGAAGGTGCAGTTTGTGGCCTTCGATCAGATTGACAAGGCGCCGGAAGAGAAAGCGCGCGGCATCACGATCGCGACGGCGCACGTGGAATATGAGAC
>CAMLLD010000103.1 GCA_946480785.1 uncultured Blastocatellia bacterium
GCAGCTACGTTGTTAGCTAACTGTGGAAACTCGAATAGAAGGGTGAACCAATCAGTTCTCGAATTTCTCTTGACAAGACCCGGCTTCATAGAAGGGTTTCCTACCCTGGAGGTACTAAAAAGAAAGCGCGCGCGAACGCTGAAAGCGTTGGCGAAAACTCGTTCTAGATCCTAGCCAACGCTTTCAGCATTTACAGGCTCTCTTGATGGACTTCCCCCAGGGTGGTCGCTCCGCTCCGACCCTGGGCTAACATTAGCTAACGCCTTTGGCGTTCCAGTTTGTGCAAAGCTGTTTAGGGAACATCGGGCTAGCGCGTTTTAGAAAACAAAAGGATAAGAAGAGCGAAGCTTCCGGCAGATTTGGACGCTATCGTTACGTGGTATGAAAGCACAGATCAAACTCGGACGATTATTCGGTGTTGAGATCGGTTTGCACTATAGCTGGTTCATCATCGCCGTGTTGATCACGTTGTCGCTTGCGCAACAATTTCAGATCACGAATCCAGCGTGGAGTGGCGCGCTCCGGTGGGGCCTCGGGCTAGTAACGGCGGTCCTCTTTTTCGCTTCGATCATCGCCCACGAACTTTCGCACGCACTTGTGGCGAAAGCACGTGGCTTGCCGGTGCGTTCGATCACACTCTTCGCGCTTGGCGGCGTCGCCCAGATGGAGCGCGACGCGGGTGACGCGAAGACCGAATTCTGGATGGGCATCATTGGCCCGATTACGAGTTTCGTGATCGGCGTCGCTTGTCTGGTGCTTGCTTTATTACTCGGCTGGACACCGCCTGGTCTGCCCGGAACACCGCTGGCGGCGATGTTGATGTGGCTGGGCGTCATCAACATCGGTCTCGCACTTTTCAATATGATCCCGGGATTTCCGCTCGACGGCGGGCGCGTTCTCCGCGGCCTGATCTGGTGGATCACAGGCAATGCCCAACGAGCAACGACGATTGCGGCGCGAGTCGGTCAGATCATCGCCTTCCTGATGATCGTCTACGGCGTGATGCAGTTCTTCAGCGGCGCGGGTTTCAACGGTTTGTGGCTCGCGTTTATCGGCTGGTTCCTGTTGAGTGCTTCACGCGAGAGCCATGCGCAAATGGTGATCGCCGAGGGTCTCCGCGGCTTACGCGTCGGCGACGTGATGTCGCGTGATTATCCCGTAGTCGATGCGTATGCCAATCTGCAAACGTTTGCCGAAGAACATCTCATGCGCACCGGACGCAGGTTCTTTGTAGTGAACTTAAATGGGCGACCCGAAGGAATCATCACGCCGGCCGAATTGGCGGCCGTACCGCGAGCGCGCTGGCCGTACACCACGGTGGCAGATGTCATGCGCCCGCTCGATGGTGTGCGTACTGTTCGGGCAGACACACCGGTCACGGATGCTCTCGCATTGATGGCGAGTCACGATTTGAATCAGTTACCGGTGAGTGTCAACGGCGCGCTAGCGGGAGTGATCTCCCGCGCTCACGTGCTGCAACTGATTCAGACCAGAGCACAGCTAAACTTGTGAACCACCATGCGTCATCCGATCACAACAAGACTCACCGTCTGTTGTCGTCCTGGTCTGACTCTTCCGTATCCGACTTGCGCCGCCGCTGAAAACCGGCGACCGGAAGATGCCAACCACGTCGTATGGCAATGAGGCGAATGCTGAAGCAGAGCGTGGCGCCCGCAATCGCCATCGCCGTGGGCGGCAGGTTCAACACGTGACCCACTACGACCACCACTGCCCCCGCAAGCGCAGCGACAGCATATAATTCGGCGCGCAACACGGTGGGAACTTCGGTAATCAGCACGTCACGAAGCATGCCGCCGCCGATTCCCGTCAGCATACCCAGCAGCGCCGCCATCAGCGGGTTGAGCCTGTAGCCGAGCGCCTTCTGTGTACCAACGACTGCGAAGAGCGCCAGCCCTGCCGCATCGAAAATCAGTACGTGGTTGCTCAGGTTCCGCAGTCGTTCACTAATCGGGTACCAGAAAAACACCACGAGTCCGGCCAGCAGAGACACCGCGAGATAACGCCAGTCACTGATCGCTGCGGGCGGAACCGCTCCGATCAGCAGGTCGCGCATAATGCCGCCCGCACTGGCCGCCGCAAACGACAGCACAAGCACACCGAACAGATCGAGACGTTCCTTGACTCCTGCTACCGCACCGCTCAGCGCAAACACAAACGTACCGACCAGGTCGAGCACCAGCAGCGTACTCGCCGCGTATGCCTTGAATTGCGCGAGGGCATTCAACGCGTCTTGATTTGCTTGAGACTGGATCAGTTCGCGAGCCTCCCTTCGTCTTTGGGTACCGTCCAAGCGATGGCGACGATCGCGACAACCACCATCAACACATTGAACAGCAACGCCACGGCGGCCGCGAAGCGAATGGCGATATTGTCCGTTCTGCCCAGAAAAAGATCGGACAAAGGTCCAAAACTGGTGTTGAGGCCACTCAGCGCCGTGAAGAGCGCGGCGGAGATCGCGACACCAAACGCCGCTCCCAGCGAAGACGCCATCTTGTAGATACCCGATGCCGCGCCGGCCTTTTCATTCGGCACGTTGGAGAGCGCCGCGTCAGTGGACGGCGTCGCGTAGAAGCCGAGCCCGACGCCAAACAGTGTGAAGCCCACAAAGGCGACGATCATATATTGACGAACCAGCAGGAAGGTAAACGTCGTCAGCAGGATTCCAACGCCGGTGATGGCGCAACCCAGCAACATCGGTTTCCGCGCTCCCATACGCTGCAGAAGTTTTTCCCCGACCCGAATGGTACTCAGGATCGCTACCAGATAGCCGATCGTCAACAATCCTGACTGCAACGACGACAGCCCTGCGGCCTGCTGGACCAGCGACAGCGCCACGAGCAACGTTCCGGCTGCGCCATTGAGTAAGAAGTTCGAGAGCGTCGCACCCGCATACGTCTTGTTGTTGAATAGTTTGAGATCGACAAAACCGTCAGGGTTACGTGATTCGACTCTGAAGAACACCACCACCGCAACCACGAAGACGACGGCAAGTGTAATCACAAGAGGATTGGACCATCCGAGGGCCGCGCCTTGTCCGATGACGATGTTCACGGCCACCATCGCTACAATGAAAGACGTAAACCCGTACCAATCAAAACTGCGCTTCTCAACCGATGTGACCTTGCTCTCAGGAGCGCCGCGCAGCAACAGGAAGCTGATAACAGCGACGAGAATCGACATCCAGAAGATCCAGCGCCAGCCCAGAGACGACGCGATGAGTCCGCCGAACAGAGCGGAAACGCCTGAGCCGCCCCACGAGCCGATGGACCAGAAGCTGATCGCGCGCTGACGTTCCTTGCCGTCGAAGTAATCCTTAATCAACGCCAGCGTGGCCGGCATGATACAAGCAGCCGACAAACCTTGAATGATCCGGCCCGTTATCAGAAAGACCACAGTGCCGGCTGGAGAGATCGCGATTAGTAGTGAACCGAGGACGCTCAGCGCCAGGCCGACGTAAGTGATCTTCAAACGTCCCACCTGGTCCGCGAGGCCACCCGCGACAACGATGAAAATCCCTGAGAAGAGGGCGGTGATACTTACGGCGATGTTGTTAAGGCTTTCGCTAATGCGCAACTCGTCGCGCATCGCGGGGGCGACGTTTAGGGTTGTCTGCGCAAACAGCCAGAAAGTTACGACCGCCAGGACAATGCCGAGAATGAGCTTGTTGGCGCCTCGATGTGTCTGGGCCGTCGCAGTGGTCGTCGAACCCAAGCGGAGCACCTCACTTAGCGAGATAGGTCAAAGCGGCAATCACGAGCGCCTGAGTACCGTGGGACAGTGTCGGCTCGATGACCGGCGCGAAGAACTCGGAGTGATTGACCGGGATGTCCTGCTCCACGCGTCCGGCAGCGAGAGCGCGTTGATACTGCTGCGGATCCGTGCAGCCGACGCCCCAGTAAGTGTAGGGCGTTCCAAAAGCTTCGGGTATGGCGCTGAAGTCTTCGCTGGCGGTTTGGCGGCCGAGATCGAAAACGATTTCCGGCGCGAAATGACTGCGAAAGGCGGACGTGATCTTTTCCGTCACTTGCTGGTCGTTGTCGGTGAGCGGGTACTGATCGAAATATTCAAACTCCGGTGGGCGTGGTGATCCGGATGCCTCACACTCGGCTTTGACCATGCACTCGATGCTGTCGATCATGCGTTGCCGCACCGACATGTCGTACGTCCGGAGATTCAACAACAGCACTGCGTGATCCGGAATGATGTTGCTCTTCGAACCGGCCACACTGCTGCCTACAGTCAGGACCGCAAATTCGCCGGGCTTCGTCTCCCGCGAAACGATCGTCTGGAGGCGCAACACCACGAGCGCGGCGAGCACAACCGGATCTACGCTGTTGTGAGGCATCGAGCCATGCGCGCCCTTGCCAAACAACGTGATGCGAACGCTGTCGCCGGCGGAGAGAACCGGTCCCACTTGCGTTCCGATCTTTCCGGCCGGGTAAGCCAACACGTGCTGCGCGAACGCAACGTCAGGCTTGGGTATGCGGTCGCGCAGACCACCATCGATCATCGCCTTAGCGCCGCCTGCCACCTCTTCAGCAGGCTGAAACAAGGCGATGAAAGTGCCTTTCCACGACTGCGCCGCTTGCGCCAGCAGTTGCGCGCTACCGAGGAGACACGTCACATGCGCGTCATGACCGCAGGCGTGTGCGACGCCGACTGTGTTGCCTTTGTCGTCAACTGCGGTGACGGTTGAGGCATACGGAAGTCCGGTATTTTCGCGCACCGGCAGAGCATCCATATCGGCCCGCGCCAGCACCGTCTGGCCGTCGCCATTTCGCAGGATGCCGATGACTCCGGTACGACCAATCTTTTCGCTGACTTCGTAGCCAAACTCTTTCAGTTTGGACGCCACGAGCGCGGCAGTGTTGGTTTCCTGAAAACTCAGCTCCGGATGCGCATGAATGTCCTTGTAAACATCTTCCTGCCAGGCGGAGGTTTCTCGCAGCGGCTTGAGAACCTCGTCGATTGCCGCTGTTGGTGGTAGTTCTTCTGACATTTTTTTCTCACCTCAAATCGCACAGCCGACGGCGCCTGATTCGTCGGCTAACTCCGACTCGCTTTCTTCGTATCGCCGCGGGTAGAGAATGATCGTTCCCAACACTGCCGCGATCAGCGACGCGATGAAGATCGCAATTTTGGCGGCGGCGTAGTCAGCGGGATCAGTAAACGCCAGGCCGGCTATGAACAACGCCATCGTGAAACCTATTCCGCCCAGTGCCGCCGCCCCGATCAACTGGCGCCACGAATACGCTTCGGGTTTCACCGCGATGCGGCTCTGCACCGCGAGCCACGACGCCGTCACAATACCAATGGACTTCCCGGCAACCAGGCCGAGGGTAATCGCGATCATCAACCTTCCGTTTTGCTGGAACACGTCAGTGGACCAGGCGACGCCGGCATTCGCCAAAGCGAAGATCGGTAGCACGATGTAGCTGGACCACGGCTCGACTGACCGCAGGAGCTTATCGGCGGGCGACTCAATCCGCGAGTGGATCATGTCGAGTGTCCGGAGCGTCGGCCCGGACGGTCCGTGCCGCATCGCTTCGCCTCTGCGCAGGTCCTCGTCATGTATTACCGTCGCTGCCTGCGCCAGCAGGGTTCTAAGGTTCGCCGGCGGCCGCGTCGGGATTAGTACGGCCAGGAGCACGCCCGCGAGTGTGGCGTGTAATCCGGACTCGTGCAGGAAGAACCACAGGACGATGCCGCACACAGCATATGGCAGCGCGCCGTACACTCCGATGCGGTTGAGCACGACAAGGACCACCACCACCGCAGCAGCCGCGATCAGATAGAACGTCGCGATCGCGCCGGTGTAGAAAAGTGCGATGACGACGATTGCGACGATGTCGTCAATGATTACCGTTGCGGTCAGGAACACGCGTAGTTCAATCGGAACGCGGTCACCCAGTAACACGATCAGCGCGACGGCGAAAGCGGTGTCGGTGCCGATGGGAACTCCCCACCCGTGCCGCAAGTGCGGCGGCGCAAGCGCGGCGAAGATGATCGCCGGCAGCGCGATGCCGCCGAGGGCAGCAATCACCGGAAGCGATCCGGAGCGAAAGCTCGCGAGGTGACCGACCGTGAACTCACGTTTGATCTCGAGTCCGACCACGAAAAAAAAGATCGTCAACAGCCCGTGATTGACCCAGTCGAGCAGTGATAGATCGAATGTGAATGCGCCCCACTGAACTCCTAAGTGGGTGTTCCACCACGACTGAAACGCTGGTCCTGCCGGCGAGTTACTAAGCATGAGCGCGAGCACCGTTGCCAGTCCGAGCAGCAAACCAGATGATGGTCCCCAACGAACAAACTGGAACGCTGCAGACTGTATGCGGTGGCCCAAGGGCTCGAGCATGGCATCGGCCAGCGAGCTTTCGTCCCACGCTCCGGCATAGCGACGACCGTTTATAAAAAACGTCGGCGTCACGCGCGCGCCGCTGCGTCGCGCACTCTCAGCGTCTTCGCGCACGCGCTCTTGCGCCGCTGTTAATGCGGCCTCGTGTTCCGAAGTGGGAGGCAGGTTGAACTCGCTTGCAATCTGTTCGAAGTCTTCTTCGGAGAACGCAGGCCCGCGTTCCATCAACGCCTGGTGAACTTCCCAAAAACGTCCGGTAGTTTCAGCCGCGTACTCCGCCAGCTCAGAAGCGCGTAACGCGTTTTCGTTGTTTGCCACCGGGAGCTGCCGAAACACATACCGCATCCGGTCGCCAAATCGGTTCCGCAGGCCCGCGATGGATTCATGCACCGCGTGGCAGTAAGGGCACGCGTAGCTGCCGTACTCGACAAGCGTGAGCTCGGCGTCGGGTGGTCCCAGAACGTGGTCGTGGTCCAGGTTGATCGGACGGTCAAGCTTCTCGAGTCTCATATCACGATGATGCCTTCACAAAGCTCCCACGACGGCAGGTGTGCGTTTACGTCTAATCAGTCGCGGCTCCTCAAGCGGCAGATCAACCACCAGGGGCGAATGATCGGAGATGCGATCCGGCAGCGCATCATTCAGACTCTTCAGCGTACGGCCGAAGTGCGGCGCGAAGCGGTGCGGCCC
Organism: uncultured Blastocatellia bacterium; assembly: GCA_946480785.1. Next base: position 7,070 of record CAMLLD010000103.1, read on the forward strand.
ATGCTTACTGTAAGGCTGCGATAGCGCGGGCGGTCTGACAAAAATCCAGTCCAGCTTGTACTTGCCGATGAAGCCGATGGTCCGTTCAACTTCGAAGGTCGTAATGAAACCTTTGTCGCCGCGCTGGTTCGAGTTCGCCAGTGGGCCATCTTTTTCGTCGACCGAACGTGCGCGCTCGCCGCGAAAATCAAAAGCTGCGCCGTCAGCGAAGCGGAAGTCTTTCAGCCGGTCGAAGAACTTCGCCTCGGGGTTAGAGGCAACCAGTGGAACGCTGCGCACAGTCGGATCTGCCTGCGTGCGATAGGCGTTCACGCCGCCGAGCAACAATGTCGGCAATTTGATCCCGGTTAGCAGGCTCAGTCCCTGTTTGATCCAGAAACTCTTGCTGCCGAGTCGATCTTTCAACAGCCGTTCCGCCGAAAGTGGCGTCCCATTGTGGGTCGAGGTGTTCATGTCGCCGGCCACGACGACCGGTCCAGTCCTCTTTTTGATCCGCGCCAGCAATTCTTCGAGTTGCTTACGCCGGCCGCTCGGTTTGCTCTTGTCTTCCAGATGCGTGGCCACGATCGTCACGCGACCATCCGGCAGGCGCGCGTCTCGTATCTCGGCCGTCAACATCATGCGCCCGCCGCGCCGCACCTCGCGCTGCATCTTCTCCTGAAAGATTGCGGCGGCAGCTTTGCGCTTGCCTTTCTCCAGTGGTCTAACGCTGGCTCGTTCGTCCTTGTACCAGTCATGAGGCTGATTCGCGAAAGGTTCGAGCCTGACATTGTCCAACCGAAAACGACTGAGGATGGCGTTGCCGTGCAAACCCCGATAACGTGCCTGGTCAACACTGATCTCCGGCAGGAGTTCGGCGCGTTCTTCGGCGGACAGTTCTTCAAACTTTTCCCGGCCGAGCGCGATCGGATCCACCTCGACGAATTCGACGCCGTAGGCATAGTTCATCCCGAGCGCCGCGGCGAGATCCGCTGCGACGTCACGATAATCTGTGCGTCTCAGGCCCCAATCTACTTCGTTCAGCACGATGACGTCCGCCTCTTTCAGCAGTTCGACCTGCTGCAGGATCAACTTCTGCTTCTCGCTTCCCGGCGGATTCTCTTTCGCGTCTATCAACCTCGCGAAGCCCGCGGGATCGGTGAAGGCGTTCATGATCGCGTCGTATTCAAGTCCCTGTTCGATGTTCCACTCGACTACGCGCAGGAATGGTCCAAGTGCCGCTGTTTTGGGGAGGAGCGGTGTTACGCCGCGCGCTGAGGCAGCGTTGCTTACGAAGGGCGTGGTCAGTAATTGGTGGAGCTTTTGCTGCAATGCAGCGGGCGGCGTTTCCTGTTCGTAGAGTTGGACCAGTTCGTCGTAGGTGAGCAGCTCCGGCGCTTGTTGCTGTTGTGCGTTCGCGCCGATCGGAAGCGACAGACACGCGAACCAGACGAATATAAGGGCCGTAAACCTCAACGCCCGCCGTGCAGGCGGTGCTGGGTACGAGGCGTTCAAGTTTGAGATAGGCACCGACGCAACCTTGGCGGGCGATGTTTGTTCCGCGACTCTAGCACACGCCAGATCAGCGGTTAAGTACGTTTGAGTACCCGCTTCGGTGGTATGCCACGGTTGCGCCATGTCATGTTCGAATCGACAATTAAAGGGGACTGCGTACGCTGTTGTGCTATTATGGTCCCCACCTCACTGATTGTCATCCGGTTCTGTCGAGTCTTCTGCTAGTCCAGTTCACGACCCTTCTTTCTTCGTTATGAAAAAACTTAGAGCTGTTGCCATCTTCATTTTTGTATTCGGCGTTTTTTGCCTCGTGCTTGCCGGATTTCTACTGTCCACGCTGGAGCAAGCTCTTCACACGTGGAGACTCTTACAGCTTGCCGGACGGCCGCTGGCCCAACAAATCAGCGTCGCGGACCTGCGCGCCGGAATCATCAGACACTCAATCTGGTATATGGCTATCGGTTTCCTGGCGACGATCAGCGGCGTCGGTTTATTTCTGCTCAAGGAATGGGCGCGCAAGCTGTGGCTCGCCTCGTTGGCGTTGCTTTTTGTCGTGACTCTTTACTGGTTGGTATTCGATTGCTATCTGGGACGCATGCTTGAACTGGACAACGTGATCGGCTATCCCATCAGCTTCGCGCTGATTATCGGTCTATGGTTGTACCTCACACGAGACCAGACAAAGCATCTACTGCAGCGCAGGGCTGCGGTTATGACCCAAAGCGTCGACGATATTCGTCCGACAGCAGGAACGACTTCACCATTTCAGCTTCAATGAAATTCCCGCCAAACGTGTCCAACTTGTGCAACCAGAAGTCGAAGCCGGAAAAGTCCGTATCCGGCGCGTCGTTTGGATTTCTTCTCAGGTAACCGAAAAACTGCATCTGCACAAAAGCAGGATTCATTTCTCGCTGACGGAATGCCGCGTTGTCCGTCAACCTGAGCAGTGCACGACCACGCGCACCGGCATCGGCCGCCGTCGCGGCGCCGCCGAACTCTGCAATCATCTCCTCACGCTCCGTTGCTGCAGGAGTAATGCGTGCGTGTAGCAGCAGCTTATCGACATACTCCGCGGGCGTGTCCGTTGTGGGATAAAGGTCAAGGAACTCGACTCGCATCACGAAGTCCCTCGTGAACGCATCGCGATTGTTTTTCAAGATCTGCTCCCAATCTCCCACGCCAACAATCACGCCGCGCTGCACCGCTTGCGTGTCGCGCTCGAACTCATCAAAGGCCGGCATGTTGTCGGTAAACGGACGATCCAAAGCCGCCACATAGAAGCTACGCACGAGATTGCCTGTGTTCTGAAACTCGATCGAAAGAAAGAACGCCGCCGAAGCGTTGATGCGCTTCACTTCCGTGCAGTCCGGCTTCGGAGTGCAGTTATCGATCTCGGCAGTCCAAAACGCGAGGCCTTCGGGATCAGCTTCACGGTTCAGAAAATCACGATACTGCTGCCGCACGAACGCGGTTGTGTCATCGTTTACGTTGGGCGGCAATGGCGTTGCTGCGTCGGTGATCGTGACAGTCGCGCGTGATGGCTCGCCTAAACTCGCGCCCGCGCCATTCACTTTTGACAGCGCAACCGTGAACGTCTCGGGTCCTTCGGCATAAGAGTCCTGAGTAATCGGGATGACGAACGTCTTCTGCGTTTCCTGCGGCGCAAAAACAAAGTTGCCGAGCTGCTCACCAAAATCGCACCGTGACGATGCGAGACCACTGTTCAGCGTGCTGCACACGTCCGACGAACCTGCGTCCAGCGTGCCGTAATTAACGCTCACCGGGATCGAGAGATCACCCGTGCGCTTCACTGTTATCGTGACGAAGCCGGTACTTTCATTCGCACTGTAGTTCGCCTGACTCAGAGTGATAAGCGTGGGAATTCCGATGGTGAAGGTTTGCGCCACATCAGGCGCCGGATTGAAATTGCCGTCACCAGCTTGCGAAGCGGTGATCGTGCACGAGCCGGCGCTCGTAAGGTGCACCGTACTTCCGGTCACGGTGCATTGACCACTGGCAGCAAAGGTCACGTCGAGCCCTGAACTCGCGGTCGCACTCACCGCGAAATCCGGATCTCCGGGCGCCTTGTTCGGCAATGGTCCAAAGGTGATTGTCTGATCGATCTTCGCGGCAGTCGGAGAGTTCAGCAACACCGACACCGTATCGGCAGCAAAGTTTGCGACGATCAGATCGAGCTTGCCATCGCCGTTCAAGTCGCCGCTCGCGATCGATAAGGGCCGGTCGCTTACGGCTAAGTCTTCTTTCGTTGCAAAGCTCGGCGCTTCCGCGCCGGGAGCAGTCGTGTTCACGAGCACCGAAATACTGTCACCATTAGAGTCTGCTGCAGCCACATCGGGCTTTCCATTGCCATTTAGATCGCCGATCGTAATAGCGGATGGATTGAAGTCCGTGGCGAAGTTTTGTCTCACTGAAAAGCTGGGCGTATTCGCGCCAGGCGTGGTGGTGTTGAGCAGCACCGTCACCGTATTTGAGAGTATGTTCGCTAGGGCCAAATCCAGCTTGCCGTCGCCGTTCACGTCAGCAACCGCGATTGAATTTGGTCTATTGCCGGTAGGAAAGTCATGAAGCGGCGCAAAGCTGATCGCAGCCGCTCCCGGTTCAGTAGTGTTGAGCAGCACCGCCACGGTATTCGCATTTAAATTCACGACTGCCAGATCGCGTTTGCCATCGCCATTGAAGTCGCCGACGGCGACCGATCGTGGGCCATCGCCTGTCGGGAAGTCCTGTTTGTCCGCGAAGGCGAGCGTCGCAGCACCGGGTTCAGTGGTGTTCACTAGTACAGAAACACTTGAGACCAGGTCTGCTACCACGAGATCAAGCTTTCCGTCTCCGTTCAGGTCGGTTGCCGTAATGGACAACGGATTAGCGCCAGTCGCGAAGTCTTGCTTCGCAGAAAAGCTCGGCGTCGCTGCGCCGGGTGCGGTAGTGTTCAGCAATACCGAAATGCTGTTGGAGTTAATGTTCGTAACGGCGATATCGAGCTTCCCATCGCTGTTGAGATCAGCGAGCGTGATTGATACCGGGTCCGTACCGGTGGCGAAGTCCTGTTTAGGAGCAAAGCTGGTCGCGGTGGCGCCCGGAGCGGTGGTGTTGAGTAGCACCGAGACGATGTTGGCGCCGACGATTGACACGACCACATCGGGTTTGCCATCGCCGTTCACATCACCGACCGCAACTGCTCGCGGGTTATTGTCAGTATCTACGTCCTGTTTAGGAGCGAAGGCAGGCGGTGCGGCGCTCAGCTCGATCGTATTCAGCAACACCGAGACACTACTGCTATCAAGATTCGCGACTGCTAAATCAGCCTTTCCATCGCCATTAAGATCCTGGACCACGATAAACAAGGGATTATCACCGGTGGCGAAGTCCTGTTTGGCGTCGAAGCTGGGCACCGGGGAACCAGGGCTCGTACTGTTGAGCAATAGCGAAACAGCATTCGAATCAAAGTCGGCGACGGCCAGATCCAGTTTGCCGTCGCTGTTCACATCGCCGGTCGTGACAAATATCGGGCTCGTGCCCGTTGCGATCGGTCTGTCCGCCGCAAAGCTGGCCGCACGAGCGCCAGTGGGCGTGCTATTGAGCAGCACTGATACGGTATTCGAACCAAAATTCGCTACGGCGAGATCGAGCCTGCCGTCGCCGTTCAAATCACCTGTGGTGACAAACGCTGCGGCATTGCCCGTCACAAATTCCTGAAGGCCGGAAAAGCTGGACGTCGTGCTGCCCGGCGCGGTGGTGTTGAGCAGCACCGACACCGTGCCGGCATCGAAGTTGGCAGTCGCAAGATCAAGCTTGCCATCGCCGTTCAAATCGGCGAGCGCGACTGATAGCGGATTGGTTTCGGTAGCGAAATCCTGTTTCGGCGCGAAGGCCGGTGTGGTGGCGCCCGGCGTAGTGCTGTTGAGCAGCACTGACACGGTGTTGACCAGAACGTTAACGACCACCAGATCCGGCTTGCCGTCACTATTCAAATCACCGGCGGCAACGTAGATCGGACCTTCGCTTGTGGCGATGTCTTGTTTGTCCGCAAAGCTGGCCGTGAGCGCGCCCGGTGCGGCTGTGTTGAGCAGCACCGACAAGCTATTCGCATTACCATTAGCGACGATCAGATCGGGCTTGCCATCGCCATTGAGATCAGCCAGCACAACTGAGACTGGGCTAACGCCGACGGCGAAGTCTTGTTTGGCGGTGTAGCTGGACGTCACGGAACCGGGAACAGTCGTGTTGAGCAGCACTGACACGTTCTCGGAATTAATATTCGGGACCACGAGATCAGGTTTGCCGTCGCCATTCAGATCGCCCGACGCGATGCCGCGCGGGTTCGCGCCGGTAGCAAAGTCCTGCCTCGCAGCGAAGCTGGCGGAAGCTGCGTTCGCGATGCCGGCGCTAAAAGACACTGCGACGAACGCAATCAACAGTGACACTGTAAACAAGGCTAGCCGGGTTTTGGATATTCGCTGGCGCAGCAGATGACGAAGTTTCAAGCGCGCCTTGTGCAACTGCGACTTCGATGTTCCAACCGCGCAGCCAAGCATTTCTCCGATCTGGCTGTGTTCGTAACCTTCCACGTCATGGAGAATGAATACGGTGCGATAACCAGGCGAGAGTTTCGCTAATGCCTCATCCAAAGAGATCCGATCGACGACAGAAGATGTCTTTGCCGTTAACCTTGCGTTCAAGCACTCGTGCTGCTCGTCGCCGTCGTAAGTTGTTTGCTCCAGCCTCACTACCGGCTTGCGAAAGTGCATGAGCACTGCGTTCACGGTCATTCGATGTAACCACGTGGAGAACGCCGAGTCACCACGAAAGGTCTTTAACTTCCGAAAGAGTTGCACGAAGACCTCCTGGGTCAGGTCTTCAGCTTCCGAAACGTTGCGTGTCATTCGTAAGCAGAGGCTATAGACCCGACGGTGGTAAGCGCTGTAAATGCCTTCGAACGCCGTCATGTCTCCGGCGGCGGCAAGTCGAACATTTTCTTCTGGCTCCACGATCGTTTACTCCTTCGTTGGCCTCGAATTCCCGCGCATTCGCGGAGTGACAACTCGAGGCCAACGTTTAATGGAAGCGTTTCAATTACGTCAGAACACAAGCGCGACGGTCTCGCCCGTAACGGCCTTCTTGTCTGTCGCACCTACACGTTGTTGCTGGAGCTGTCGCTCTCTGCGCGACCTCGCGAAAGCGCGGCCAGTGGTTGACCCTGCGGCCCACACCTGCGCCAGAAAGTATTCATCTCCATAACGGTGAAAGATCAGTACCGAGTGATCGCGCGGCGTCTGTGTCTGCAGCCGAGTGGTGATCGGGAACACTCTTGAATTTTGATCAAGACTGTTAACTTCCAGCACGAGATCACCGCTGGTCTGGCTGACACGAGTAATCGAGTAATGTCCGGCTGCGAAACTCTTACCCGCTACCGTGAAATCAAACGGCACGTTGGCTCTGAGCCCACTGCCTGATTGTGCTTTTGCTGATGCTGCCAGCGCTGCAACGCTGAGTAGCACAAGCATTCCGATTTTGGTTGATGCTGTAACGAACTTCTTCATAACTCTCCTTTTTCTTTTTCTTCTCCTCACGTCTTGTAGACCGTTTCTTTGCTTCCGTTATTCCCCTGTGTTAGCTAACTGGGCCATCACTCGGCTTGTTCAAAGCCGCGCGAAGCTTCGCGAGATGGTGATAGCTGTGACGCACCGCATGATCCTCAAGCATGAATTGACACGTAAGCGGTGCGTTTGAATTGAGCGAAACAGTTGCGGCGTTATCGAGCTCGTCATCTGTGAGCGACCTGATTGCCGCAGCCGCTGCGGCGCTGTTTTGTCGCAGCAATTCAAGCGCTTGCTCTTTGGTAACAGCGTCGTTTTCTTTGGCGTGGGTCGCGTTTATCTGGTCCACCACTTCGCTAGTCACACCTTCTATCGGTTGACCTGCCGCAAGCGCACGGGCCAACTTAATCTCCAGTGGATACATGGTTGCGACGTGATGTACGACGACGCCGATCTTCCGGCCATCATGAGGCACACGGCTTTGCCACTCAGCTTCACTTAGCTCGTTCGCAAATGCCTCAAGAGCAGTGGCGCCCTTTTCCAGGCGTTCGGCAAGTGCGTTGCTACGTTTACTCATTTCTACTCCTTCAGTCGTCTGTTCTTGTTCGCTGGACCTATTGGTCCATCCATTTAACGAGAATAGTCGGAGCCGTCGCGGCAGTCATAAACTTGAAGTAATTGTTCGGTAACGTTTTCAGAACACGTTGGACCATCATTCCGCCTCACTGCCGGCAAGAACCATTAGCGAAGCAGCCGCTCGGGTGATACTCGACGCGAGCGGCTGCGTAACTTTCGACCCCTTGTTATTCATGCTGTTAATTCCCGCAGAACACCTGGATTCCCTCCTGTAAAGCAGCGGTGTTGAGATAACCCAGGGTAAAGGCGGCCGGATCGATGCCGGCAAATTGAGTGGCTATGGCTGAGACGGTTTGTCCATGACAGTTTGGCTGTCCTGGCGTGCCCGCTTCGGGAATGCTGTTGCCGCCCAGAGAAAACGTCATATTGAACGTGGCCGGGAAGAATGTGGGCGGATTGCCGTTGATGATGTCGGAGCCAATGCGCAACCAATCCGGCTTCAGCTCCGTATTGCGTATCCACGCTTGCAAGTCGGTCGTGCCCGCCGGGAACGGCGTACCGGTAGTTATCGGCCGCGGTGCAGATAGAAACAGGAAATTGCCACCGTTCACTTGAACCTCGGGCCGGAAGAAATAATGATCCGCGGCAAGGAACAGCGGAGTGTTGAAGGTGATATCGATCTCCACCTCTTCGCCAGTTGCCGCGCCTTCACCATGCGTTAGCTGATTCGGTTTTTTGTTGATGCCGTTGATCACGGTATTGCGGACCGTAAAGGCGGCTGCGATCGACGTTGTGGTGATACTGAGTCCACCGTCACTCGAGTCGCGAGTGGCAGCCGCGATTTCCACGTCGGCGGGTGAGTTCACCCGCGTTGGTACGTTAACAGTGCTGAAAGTCGGTGGGCCGGATGTGCGACTCACGTCCGAGTCCGTCCCGTTCGGTGAAAACACGTGGTAGATCTCCACCTCGACGTTCGCAACGCCAGGGACAGTAGTTCCCGTCGGAACCAACAGCCCATGAACCGTAGCGCCGCTAATCACAGTGGCCTGAGTCAAGACAAAGTCATCGGCGGTTTCGGTTTCGGAGCCCGAACCGGCAGGTCTGGAAAGCGCACCCAGCGCGCCGTCGGGACTACCGGTGTTGAATGAAAACGGATTCGAGTCCGTGGTTACGGAAAAATCGGTTGTGCCGGCGTGGGCGTGCGCCTGACGAACTGGTAGGGCGGTTAAGAGCGACAGCAGGACGAAAGCTACTCCCGCTGTGAAAAACAAAGTCTTCTGCATCGTTGAATACTCCTTCAAGGGTTCATTTATTTATCAGCGAGGCAGAGAATAGTGAGGGTGCTTTTGGAAGTCATAAACTTGCCGTAAAGGTGGAGTAACGTTTCCGTAATGTGAGCGAGGACGGAAACTCTGAAGAAGCGCTACTCTTTCTCGCCGGCTTCACTCAGCATTCTGACGATGAAAGCAAGCAACTCCTCCAGAGAGGAAAATCTCGTTGTCTCGTATGAGGCAATATGCTCAACCTTCCCCTCGAATCGCCCCGCTTCGACGTCGGTTTCGGGTCGAAAATGAATCACAAACGCTAATCTGTAGTTCGGTACTTCCATACAGCTTGCAGATTAGGCCGGCGCTACATACTAAGTCATAAGTCTGAGGTAAACTTTCGGTAACCTTTGGTGAGGTACAGTGGGCGACGGTAATCTCATCATCTTCGATCCTTTTTGTCTGGACCTGGGGAACGAGTGTCTTTGGCGCGGCTCGGAAGCAATAAAACTGCGGCCTAAAGTTTTTGCGGTGCTCCACCATCTGCTGGACCATCCCGGTCAACTCGTCACAAAAAAACAACTGCTGAATGCTGTTTGGCCGGAGACTTTTGTGACCGATGCTGTGCTTAAAGTCACCATTCGTCAGTTGCGGAGCGCGCTTGACGACGATCCGAATGCGCCTCGCTTTATCCAGACCGCACACCGGCGCGGTTATCGTTTTATCGCGAACGTGGCGCGAGGCACGCACATTCCGCAGCAGGCGCAGACGACGTCTGAGAGTAAAGACAATTCGATCTCGCCGCTGCGCGATGGCTCTCGATCTTTGCAAGTTGTAGGTCGTGATAATGCGCTGTCGCTGTTGCGAAGCTACTTGGAGAAGATGCAGCGCGGACAGCGTCCACACGTGCACCTCGCCGTCGCCGCCGGCCACCGCGATGCGATCATCGGCGAGCGCGATGCGGCTCGAGCCCGCGCCGATTCGCAGCGTAGCGAGCTGCGCGCCAGATCGCGCGTCCCATAGCCGTGCGG
>CAMLLD010000104.1 GCA_946480785.1 uncultured Blastocatellia bacterium
GGTCGCATACCAACTTACACCCTCTTGCTTTTTACACACAGACTTTTACATCACCGGAGAATCAAAGATGCGCTTTGGATACCGGCCGTTAGTTGTCGCGCTATTAGTCTGCACTTTTGTGCACGTTGGGTTTGCTCAGACCGTCGCACGTGTTAGCGAGATGCGGGCGGCGATCGAGCGTTACACAGCGGACCGCGGCAGTCTGACGCGCTCGTATCCGGTGGCGATCTCGCCCGCGCGGCGCGCGCGTTTCAAGAAGTTCTATGAGGAGTGGCTGGCGTCACTGAAATCGTTGGACTTCGACGCGATGAGCCAGGAAGGCAAGATCGATTATCTGCTGTTCAAGAACCATCTCGAATATGAGTTGCGGCAGTTGGATATTCAGGCGCAGCAACTCGCCGAGGTTCAACCGCTCGTTCCCTTCGCGAATACGATTATCGATCTCGAAGAAGCCCGCCGGCGTATGGAGCCGATCAATTCAGGCCAGGTCGCGGCTACGCTGACGGAGTTGAAGAAGCAGGTGGACGAGCGCAGGCGCGCGGTTGAAGGCGGTTTGCAAGTGAAGAAGACCGTGGCGAATCGTGCGGTGGCGATGATGACGTTGCTGCGCATGAGTTTGCGCAACTGGTACACGTTCTACAACGGTTACGATCCGCTCTTCACGTGGTGGAACGACGAGCCTTACAAGTCTCTCGAAGAGTCACTCACCAGTTACGAAACGTCGATTAAGGGGCGGCTGCTCGGGTTTCGCGCGGAAGCGGCGAAGGCTCAGTCCGTCACGACCCCGCTGCCGGGATCTCAGGGCGTTCCAGGCGCTTCAGGCGCGAGGCCTAACGTCGCACGTGCCGGTGACGCCAGCGACATCGTGGGCGATCCGATCGGCCGCGAGGCGCTGCTCGTCGAACTGCGTTCCGAGATGATTCCTTACACGCCCGAAGAATTGATCGCGATTGCCGAGAAAGAGATGGCGTGGTGCGAGAACGAGATGAAGAAAGCGTCGCGCGATCTCGGTTACGGCGACGACTGGCGCAAAGCGCTCGAGTACGTCAAGAACCTCTACGTCGATCCCGGCAAACAACCCGAGATGATTCGCGACCTCGCGCTCGAAGCGATCAAGTTTGTCGAAGACCACGATCTCGTCACGGTGCCGGAGCTGGCGAAAGAGAGTTGGCGCATGGAGATGATGACGCCCGAACGCCAGCTCGTGAGCCCGTTCTTTCTCGGCGGCGAAGTTATTCAAGTCTCGTTTCCGACCAACACGATGGCCCACGAGCAGAAGATGATGAGTATGCGCGGCAATAACATTCACTTCGCGCGTGCGACCGTCTTTCACGAGCTCATTCCCGGCCATCACCTGCAAGGCTTTATGGCCGCGCGCAACAAGCCGTATCGTGCGATCTTCGGCACGCCGTTCTGGACTGAAGGCAACGCGCTTTACTGGGAGTTGTTGTTTTGGGATCTCGGCTTCGCGAAGTCGCCGGAGAATCGAATCGGGATGCTCTTCTGGCGGATGCACCGTTGCGCGCGCATCATCTTTTCACTCAACTTTCATCTGGAGAAGATGACGCCGCAGGAGTGTATTGATTTTTTAGTGAACCGTGTGGGCCACGAACGCGAGAACGCGACTGCGGAAGTGCGGCGTTCGTTCGATGGCAGCTACGGTCCGCTCTATCAGATCGCCTATCTGATCGGAGGCCTTCAACAATACGCTCTGCACAAGGAGCTGGTCGATTCCGGCAAGATGACGAACCGCGTCTTCAACGACGCCCTTTTGCACGAGAACCGCATCCCCATCGAACTCCTCCGCGCCGCGATTACGAACCAAAAGCTCACGCGCGATTTTGTGACGAACTGGCGGTTTTACGGCGACCCGAAGTAGTGAGTTTGGCCGGCGAGATTTCTCTTTGTCGCGGAGCATCACCTTCGGCTCACCAGGATTTAGATGGTTTAGTAGCTGGAAATCTGTGCGACACGTTCGTACCAACTGCAATACCCGGGACGACGGCTGTGATGAGCAATGGGCAAAAAGCTTTGCAGAAAAACGTGAAACGCCGAAGGCGTTAACTAATGCCAGCCCAGGGTGGGAGCGTAGCGACACCCTGGGGAAAGACCATCAAGACAGCCTGCAACGCTGAAAGCGTTGGCCACGATCTCCAAGCAAGGTTCGCCAACGCTTTCAGCGTTCGCGTGCGCTTTCTTTTTGGTACCCAGGGTATGAACCCTGGGCTAGAATTCGCGAACTCCTTCGGAGTTCACCTCCCACACCTGCGTTCAGCTCTAACACCTGCGGTTCAGATCCAACACCTGCGTTCAGCTCAAAACTGCGTTCTACGACGAGGAACAAACAGATCACCGCCGATACGAAAGCCGCAGCTTCACGAACATCGAATCGGTCGATTTCAAACTCGGGCGATAAAACAAAAGCTGTGGGGCGGGGGCGGTGGAGGTTAGGGCGCGGGTGCGCGATTCTTTCTCTTCTTTGGTCCAGGCCTGGCCCACCGTCGACATCTCCAACTTACCCACACCTGAACCCCACATCTTTTCCCAACTCGCAACTTGCGTCTCACTCAACTTCTGCGCTTTGTCAGTGATCTGCACGCCTTCGAGCGGCGCCGGTGTCACCAGCACACTCACGACCTCGGCAACGTGGTCGGGACGGCTTTTGCGCATCGTGAAGAACGGCGGCGCGTCATCCTGCGCAGGAATTTCAAGCAGTCTGCCGGCGCTCACCGAGTTGTCACCACCTACAGTGCGCGTCGTAGGAAAGATCAAGTAAGGCTCGCCTAACGAACCGTCCGCATACTGCTCGCGATCGATCACGTAGAGATAACCCGAACGCACCGCTTCCACACTGATGCGCAGTCGATCGCCCTGCGCGAGTTTCGTCGTCGACGAGATGCGCTCCGGCAACCACTCGGTGGTCGAGTTGTCGTCGTGAACGATCAGCCGCTCGCCCGAATCGGAGCGGTTCGCCGGACGGAGACGCCAAATGGTAACGCCGACAACCGTGTCGGGGGCCACGTTATCGACAGGCACATTCGGCGTCGCTACACGATAGCGTCCGCCCGGCCGGCGCCGGCTCGCCGTGGGTTTGTTCGCCGCCGGAATGATGAAAGCGGTGTCCCAAAGTTTTCGCGTGGCTTCGTCCGTCTTTTGGGCCGTGGCCAAAAACGAAGCCGCCACAATGAGGACCAGCATCAAGAAAAAACTCGTGAGTGACTTCATCTCCATTCTCCTTGCATCACAAACGGCGCCCAGTAATAAGGCGACTGCCATTGCGAGGTACGCAGCAGCTCGATCTGCGCCGCACGCAACGCAGCCGCAGGCGTCTTGCCGTCGCGTAACATGCCCGCGTAAAGACGCTGCATCAACGAGGCCGTCGCTTTGTCGTTAACATTCCACAAACTCACAATCACGCGGCGAGCGCCGGCGTACATGAAACCGCGCGTCAGACCTTCGAGCCCTTCACCTTGCACATCTTTGCCGAGACCCGTTTCACACGCACTCAGCACGACGAGCTCCGCCGGAAGTTTCAGGTTGTAAACGTCATGCGTGCGCAGGAACCCGTCCTGCGGTTTGCCCTCCGCGTCGTAAAGCGAAAGCACGATCGCGGAAAGACCAGCGCGCGTCGTGTCGAGATAACCATGCGTGGCGAAGTGAACGTAGCGATACTTGCTGAGTTCGCCGCCGGTAGCGATCTCGCGATTCGCGCGAAAGTCGAGCGCTTTCAGGTTCGATCCGTTGCGCGCGACGGCGAGAATTTGATCGGCTTCAGTGCGCGTGAAGGGCAAACGTGAAATCGAAAGCTGGCCGCCTATTGCTGTTCCAGCGGGAAGATGTTCAAGACTCCGCGTACCGGCTGCGACCGCAGATGTTTCGGCGCTTCTTTTGACTCGCGGATCGTTCGTGGAAAAAACGGGATCCGCGATCACGGCGAGCGTTTTCGGCGCCGGTTCGCGATTCGCGAGGTTCTGTCGTTGCACTGCAAACGCCGAAGCCGACGACAAGCTCACAACTTCATGGTCCAGGATCAGCGGACGATGATTCGCAACCGGCAACGCAGCAAACGGAACGTATTGCAAAGCGCCATCGGCAACGATCACTAAACGTTTATCCTTCAACTCCGCAGCCGCCGGCCCGAGAATCATCCGGCTTAGTTCGGCAGCCGATTGTTGGAACTGAGCGTCCGCCGCAGCGATGCGCGCGGTGCGCTGCGCCGGTGTTTCGATCGACTTCGAAACGCTGCGCGCAACCAGCGACTCGTACGCTTGCCGCGCAAGCTCCTGAATCGCGTCCTGCTTCGGCAGCACGTAAGACTTTAGCGAATCCGAGCCGACGAGCCACAGATAACTGCGCTCACTTCCGAGCGCGTACTCGAGCAGCAACGTATCCGGATCGAGTTGTTGCTGAATCTCTTTCAACCCCAACGGCTGCGGCTGCGTTAGCGCCGCGTACTGCGGACTGCTTTGACGAATCGCCGCCTCTACCTGCTGGTATTGGTCTTCAAGCGCGCTAATCTCACGCTCCAGGGTCGCGAGTTCCTCACCGCTGTCCTTGCGCAGCTTGAGTTGCAACTCACGTTGTGCTTTGGCGTTCATGTCGCGCGTGACTTCGCGTTCCTTTTCCAACAACCCCGCGTCCACGCCGCGGCGAATATCGACACGCGCTTCGTTCAATTGCTCCACGAGACTGCGCGCGCGGCTGCGTTCACTCGCCTGCAAAGCCTCAGCATCAAAGCCGCGCGCCGGCTCCGCCGCGTGCTGTTGCATCAACGCGTCGATGTAAAACTCGTACGCTTTCTCGATCGACGCGCGATAAGAAGCGCGCAATTGAAGGCTACCAGATCGAGCACGAACGGTTTCTCGCAACGCGAGCGACTCGACGATCCGTTTGCGCGCCTCTTCCAGGTGGCCGCGCTTCTGTTCCGCCCGCGCGATTCCTTCCAAAGCCATGCCGGCGTTGCTGAGATCGCCGAGACTGCGAAACGTCGCGAGAGCCTGCGTAAATCGCTCGATGGCCTGGTCCGGCTGGTTCCGCAGATTGAGGGCTTCACCACTATTCATGACCGCTATTGCCTCGCGGCGCAAATTGCCGGCAGCGTGCAGCGCTTCGATTGCCTGTTGGTGATATTCGATTGCCTTTTGACTCTGTCCCTCTGCTGCGTACGTCATCCCGAATTCGTCGAGCGTCTCGCCTTCCTGCGCGTGATTGCCGGTTTCGCGTTGCAGCGTCTGCGCCTGGCTGAAATACAGTCGCGCCTTCTCGTATTCACTCAACCGTCTGTAGGACCGGCCAATGTTCAAGAGCGTGTATGCCTGGGCGTTCTTGTCGGTCCCTAATCGCAGCAGAGTGAGGGCTTGCTGCAGGTAGTCGAGTGCTTTCTCCGGTTCGCCTGAATTGGCGTAGGCGATACCGATATTGTTGAGGGTGAGCGCGATGTTTTGTTTGCTGTCGAGGGCCTGGTAGATCGGCAACGCCTGCCCGAAGAACTCGAGCGCCTTCTGCCAGTCGGCCACGTCGCTGTAGATTTTGCCGATGTTGCTGAGCGCGTTTCCTTCAGCTAATTGCCAGCCTCCTGCATGCGCTAACTTGAGTGCTCGTTGGTAATGATTCAAGGCCTTGCTGATGTCGCCGAGGATGTCGAGCATGCCGCCGGCGTAAGTCAGCGTTCCCGCTTCCAGACGCGAATCTTTAAGGCTGGCTGAGAGCGTGAGCGTTTGATCGAAATAGTCGAGCGCTTTGCGATAATCGTTCAAGCGGTAATAAGAGATGCCAATGGACAACAAGGTGAGGGCGCGCCGGTACGTGTTACCCGCCGCCTCAAAGAGCGGCAGTGCTTGTTCGTACTTATCGATTGCCGCACGCTTTGGCGGCGCGCCTTGTTGCACCCGCAGTTTTCTCGCTTCGTCGAAGAGCACCTGGGCCGCCGCGTGGTCCTTGTCAATCGCGCTCGCATCGCGCAAAGCAACGATCTTTATTTCATAACGTCCGGTAGGCGCTTGCGCGTTTGGCGCGCGGATGTCAACGCGATACTCGCCGGAAACCGGAGCAACGAGAATGATCGGTTCCGATCCCCAGCGATCGTTCGGGCTGTCGCTCTCGGTGAGTTGTTTGCCATCGGGACTGAAGACTGCGGTAACGACGTCAACATCCTGTTGCTCGACAATCGCGTTCAGGAATTGACCGGACGTGAGCGCAATTCGATAAGAGTTAGTTTCGCCGCCTTTCAGGTCGCGGGTGACTGCGGCGAGCGCCGGCAACTCCTTCGCTGTTTGTGCAAACACAGACAGCGCAGAGATCGCCAGCGCCGCTAACAGTCGAACCACAGGTGGAAACAGCCTCTTGTTCATGCTCGTAGCCAGTCTTCCAAACGACCAGCGGCCATGTATTCGCCGTACTAAGCCGAGGCAGCCGAAGCACTCTCTTCCCCTTCTCCGACGGGGCCCACCCCAGATTGAGCCTGGAACGTGCCATCCTGCTCGTTGGTGATGCTGTCAGGATTTGACCAGTGGCCGCACGCCTGCTCGTCGTCGATCACGAATTCAGTAACAGTCCAGTCGATTGAATCATGCGTAAAACTCCAATCCGTGCCGGACGTCAAGCCGGACTGAAGTAGATTGTCGTGCTTACTGTAGAAGTCGTAGGGACCGCCAGGCGCCGTTGGTACGAAGTAACAATGCTTCAGCTTGTCCTTGTCCGACCCGCCCGTCACCATGTTGTCATGAATGAGGATGGCGTCGGCTGGCCGCGTGTCGGCAGCCTCTTTTTTGTCGTCATCGGTGAGATCACCAACACCCGATTGAGCTTGAAACGTTCCTTCTGGTTCAGCAGCGTTTTCGTCGATTTGCCAGTGTCCGCACGCTCCGCTTTCGTCAATGTGAAACTTGATCACATGGAAGTTAAGGTCATCAATGGTGAAGTTGAAATCCTGACCGGACACGATGTTAGCCGCCCGAATCTTATTCCCCGGGGTAAAGAAGTTGTAGACCCCGTCGGGCTGGTTGGGCGCGTGCTGAAAATAACACTGATGAAGCACTTTCCCGCGTTCGCCGGTAGTAGTGTTGATCGCTATCTTTAGGCTGATGGGGCTGATGTTGTCGTTCATTGTCGTCTCCTTTGGTGGGTGGTGTTGTTCACACAAGCGAAACGCCTGTGCTCTGGGCGGCGAACGTGCGCCCTGGCCGGGTTGCGCGTCGCACTCGTCTCAATTATTAACGCGAGAACTTTTCGAGAAAACCACCAAAATCCGGCCCTGCCGAATGCGTCTGCATTGTGCTGAGAGGGAAAACTAAATCCTGGAAGAGTCCGGGTTTTGAATGGCCGGATCATATGCCGCGAACCGGCGGAGGTCAATCGTGTTTCGTAATCAGTGGTGTTCGAGCTTGACCGGATACACGAGGACGTTGTCGGTTGTTTTGACTGTCGTCAGCGTGTCGCCGCGTTCGACTTCCGGTTTGCTCGTTGTTTGCGTCAATAAGAAATCCTGCACGAGTTTGTTCTGCGCCGGATCGGTGATGAGTCCGCCGGTTTTCTGACTGGCAAACTTCTTCAGCGCGTCAACCTCTGGTATCGCGTCCCTGGAAAAGATCAGCCACACTCGTTCAATCCCCTGCTCCTTGTCGAAAGTGAACCAGCTCACCGCGGGAATCTGGAGCTCGGTGTTGGCGCTTAGCAGAGACGAGCCTTCGTTTGCTGTCGGCGAGGGGAAGAGCACAACAAACTCGGCCGCGTCGGAACCGTTTCGCGGTCCTTCGTTGAGCACGTAGAGATGACCGGCTTGCGGACTACGAACGTTTAGCCGGATCGCGTCTTTCAACTCAAAATTGATCTCGCCCGCGAGCGTATAGATTTTTTCCTTTCCCGCTCTCGTCTGGCGCACTGTGATCCAGTAGGTGAGCGCTCGTTCAGAAACGGGCCCAACGGACGTACTGGTCGTCGTTGCCGTAGCGGCAGGTTGCGCTCGCGAGCGGCGCCAGACGTTAACGCCGAAAGTCACCGCAATGAAGAAGGCCAGCACCAGGAGGGCAACAGCCAAGGCGCGCTTATTGTCGGTTTTACGATCACGCTGGTCCAAAGCAACAGGTCCGCCCTCGAGCTGCTTTCTCAGGTTGCGCAGATCGATCAGCATGTCCTTCGCTGTTTGATATCGATCTTCAACGTCCTTCGCCATCGCCTTGTTAACGATCCGTTGCAACTCAGGCGGCGTCTGCGGAGCCGCTTTCGCGAGCGGCGGCGGATCGTTCTCGATGATCTGCACGAGCGTGTGACTAATGGTTGGACCACCGAACGGCATCGCGCCGGTCACCATCTCGTAAAGCATCACCCCCGTGCTCCAGATGTCGGTGCGTTCATCGACGGCGCGCGACTGCGCCTGTTCGGGAGACATGTAGTTGATCGTGCCCATCAACATGCCGGGCGCGGTCTTCATCTCCGTCGCTGCTTCGGAATCAGAATTGTGATCCCTCGCTAGCGTCGGTTGCTTCTCGGTCACTTTCGCCAAACCGAAATCGAGCACTTTCACGACGCGATCGCGCCGGCGAATCATCACGTTTTCCGGTTTGATGTCGCGGTGAACGATGCGCGCTTCGTGCGCGGCGTCGAGCGCGGCGAGTATTTGGATCGTGATGTCGAGAATTTCAGTCAGCTTCAGGCGTTGGGTACGCAAATGGTCGCGCAGCGTATGGCCGTCGATGAACTCCGTCGCGAGATACGTCAAAGTGTTCGCTTCGCCGAACTCGAAGATCGTGAGGATGTTTGGTTGGTTCAACGATGACGCGACTCTCGCTTCCTGGCGAAAGCGCTGCATGCGTCGCTTGTCTGACGAGACGTCGGTGGAGAGCACTTTCAACGCGACGGTGCGATCGAGACGCGAGTCGCGCGCGAGATAAACCTCGCCCATGCCGCCAGCGCCGAGTCGATCGAGAATGAAATAAGCGCCAAACTGCTGGCCTTTATTGAGCGCGGGAGCGTGTTCTTCATTGATGCTCAGCAACGCAGCGCCCTGCTCCGCCGCGTGTCCGCCGATGAAGTTTTCCGCATTCGCCTGCTGATGCGACGCAATCAGTTTCTCGACTTCGGAACGCAGCGCGTCGTCGTCGCCGCATTTCTCCGCCACAAAATCGCGGCGCGCATCACTGTCGAGCGAGATGGCCGATTTGAAAATCTGACTGATCTGGCGCCAGCGTTCGGGAGTCAATTCGAGGCACTCTCGGCAAGTTGTTTATGGAGCCACGCGCGTGCCATGTTCCAGTCGCGCGTGACGGTGTTTTCGGAAACGTGCAATACGCCCGCGATCTCCTCGTTGTTCAAGCCGCCGAAGTAGCGCAGCTCGACCACCTGGCTGCGCCGTGAATCCATTTCGGCGAGAGTCTTCAACGCTTCGTCAAGCCGGAGCAACTCCGCCCCGATGCCGCTCGTCACCGCCACGGCTTCGTCGAGCGAGACTTGTTGCGCGCCGCCGCCGCGTTTCGCATACGCGTGCCGGCGCGCGTGATCGATCAGGATGCGGCGCATGATCTGCGCGGAGATGGCGAAGAAGTGCGAACGATTGGCCCAATGCACGTTCTTCTGATCGACGAGCCGCACGTAAGCTTCGTTGATCAAAGCGGTGGTTTGCAGCGTGTGGCCTTTTCGTTCCCGGCTCATGTAGCGGCGCGCGAGCCGGTGCAGCTCGTCGTAGACCAGCGGATACAACTCGTCGAGCGCGGACTGGTTTCCATCGCTCCATTCAGCGAGCAGTTGCGTGATCTCGTGCTGCTTTGGTGGTCTTCTCAATTAATAATTAAATCAGGTCTGGTACTGCGTGATCTCGCCGGGCTTGCGCAACATCTTGTTCACTTCACCGACGTGCAGCTCTTCCTCCGCGATCATGCGGCGAGCATATTCTTCAAGCAACACTGAACGATCGCGCACCAGTTCCAAAAGTTGCTTGTAAAGAGCGAGTCCCTCGTTCTCAGCTTTGAGTGATTCGATGAGGATGTCGTTGATGCCGTGTTTGTGCGTCTCGAGCAGCGCGCCGATCTTCAGTGACGGATGCTCGCCGAAATGCGTGACGAGTTCGCCCGCTTCGTTCGCGTGCGCGAGACAAGTGGTCGCTTCGTTGCGCAACCAGCTCACGATCGGAATACGGTTGTGACCAAAAACCATGAGGGCGTAATGCGTATAGCGCACGACGCCCGCGAGTTCGGCTTCCATTATGTGGTTTAGTAGTTTGACCGCCGTCGTCTTATCGAAATCTTCCGCCATAGTCCTCCTTAAAACCGCAACGACAGGCAGCTAAGGCCGCCGTCCATCTTTTCAAACTCCGACATCTCTAATGTGACTGTTTGATAACCCAGATTCTGCAACTTCTGTCGCAGCAGCGGAAAACCCGCAGCTACCAGAATCGAGTCGTTTACGCACAAACAGTTTGCGGCGTATGCCTCTGCGCTGTCTACGTCCATCAGATCGTAATCGGAAAGTTGTTCCAGTCTCTTTAGCTCGTCAATCACGAGCATCCGGTTGCCGCCGAGATAAGCGAGTCCGCTCTTTAAGTGCAGGATATTACTCAGGCTGCGGATGTCGATCAAAGTCGAATCGTAGCCGAACGCGCTGAGGACGGCTGCGAGTTGCGCGGCGCCGTGTTCGTTGGTGCGGTGCGAAACGCCGATAAAGAACTCGTTGCCCGCTTCGCAAATGTCGCCGCCGTCGAGTGTGCCGGGCTCACTGATCTCGAAAACGCGCGGATAGTGGTCCAGCAACACGCTGCGGATCTCTTCGATCTCACCGAGCCGGCTGGCAGCTCCCGGTCGCGTGATGATCGCGCCGCGTTCCGTCAACACCGCCGTGTCTTCCACAAACGTTGAATCCGGATAGCGCTCGTCAGCCGCCAGATGCGTCAACTTTAAGCCGCAGTTTTCGAGCGCACGGCAATAGGCTGCATGCTGTTCGAGCGCGAGGTCGTAATTCGGCTTGCCGAGATCGACACGCGTCAGACCATCGGCGAAGTTCGCAGCAGGAGGTCGAACAATCGCGCGCGTGAACACTCAACGAACCTTCCCCATCATGCGCTTGATCGCCGGCGTGAGCAGCGCGAGTATGCCCGCGGACACGAGCAGACCAACCGCGATGCCGCCGTAGAGTTCCGCGAGGCGCGACGGGTTCTTCGAGTCGAAGAATCCAGAGAGATAACCCGCCAGCTTGTTGCCGAAGGACGCCGCGAGAAACCAGATGCCCATCATGATGCCGACGAGTTTTACGGGAGCGAGTTTCGTCACCGTGCTCAAACCGATCGGACTCAAACACAACTCGCCGCACACCGCGAGAAAGTAAAGCGCCACGAGCCACCAAACACTCACTCTGCCTCCCGCCGTGAACAGCGACGCCGGCACCAGCAGCATGAACGCCAAGCCGATGAAGCCGAGGCCGAGCGCAAACTTCCGCGGACTCGAAGGCTGTCGATCTCCCATCCGAATCCAAAGCCACGAAAACACCGGCGCCAGAATGATCACGAACGTCCCGGTCAACGACTGTAGAAACGGCACCGGAAAACTTATGCCGAACATTTTGTTCCGCACCAGCCTGTCAGCAAACAGATTCAGGCTCGCGCCTTTCTGCTCGTAGGCACCCCAGAACAGGATCGTGAACAGAAAGAAGATGAAGACGACGAAGATGCGTTTCCAATCGTCGCGCGTTAAAGGCTGGCGCGCAGCGACGTCGTCTGTCTTGATCTTCGACGCTTTCTTCAGCTTGTTGCCGACGCCTTTGAGTCGTTCCTGATGCAGCAGGTAAATGATCAGGCCCACGATCATGCCCACGCCGGCCGCGCCAAAACCCCAGTGCCAACTCGTATTCGGATCCTGGCCCATCGACACGAGAAAACTCTTGAACGTCTCGCCCTTCGCGAGATAGCCGACGACGAAGCCCGCCAACACCGAACCGAGATTGATGCCCATGTAAAAGATCGAGAAGCCGCTGTCGCGCCGCGGATCGTTTTCGCGATACAGACCGCCGACCATCGTGCTGATGTTAGGTTTCAAGAGACCGGTGCCGACCGAGATCAGGATCAGTCCGAGATAGAACGTCGTCATCGAACGGAACACGAGCGAGAAGTGGCCGGCCGCGATGATGAGTCCGCCGAGAAACACAGCGAGACGCGCGCCGGTGACGTAGTCTGCGATCAGTCCGCCGGGCACTGCGGTCAGGTAAACGGACATCGTGTAGGTGCCATAGATCGACGCCGCGTCCTTCACGGTGAAACCGAGTCCGCCCTGCGCGGCGGCGGAAGTCATGTAAAGGATCAGGATCGAACGCATGCCGTAGTAACTGAAACGTTCCCACAGCTCGGTGAAAAAGAGCGTGCCCAGCCCGCGCGGATGCCCCAGCAAGCCGGTGGTTTCAGTGACTTGCGCCTCTTCGAGTTCGGTGGTCAGGACGGCTTCGTTGGTCATAAATGGGCCGCAATATAGCCGCAGCGCCGGGAAACTTCAAACTTCCGGGGCGCATCTATGCCGCTAACGCCGTCTCTCCCTGACCCGTCAAAAACCGTGTTATGAAAACTACTACCCTTCTACTACTCTTCGCTTTTCTAGCTTTTTGTTCGCCTTTACACGCGCAATCAGGGCGGAACCGCAATACCAAACCACCAACGGAAACGAAGACCGAAAAGAGCGACGCCTCGACTGATACCGGCGTTAACGAGTCGAAGATCGATCCGAACGGCGAGACTGTCGAAGGCGATGTGATTCGCACGGACACCGCGCTCGTCATGGTTCCCGTCTCGGTGATGGATCGCTCGGGGCGTTACGTGCCGCTGCTGAAGCGCGAAAACTTCCGCATCTCGGAAAACGGCGTCGAACAGAAGATCGCTTACTTCGCTACGACCGATTCGCCGTTCACGGTGGTGTTGTTGATCGATACGAGCGGTTCGACGCATTTCAAACTCGACGAAATTCAGGACGCGGCCATCGACTTCGTCAGCAAACTGAAAGACAACGACAGCGTGATGGTGATGTCGTTTGACGATCGCATCTCGGTCGAGTGTAGAGCGACGACGGATCGCGAAGAGATCAGACGCGCCATCAAACACACGCGCACCGGCGGCGGCACGCGTCTTTACGACGCGGTGGAAGACATTCTCAAGAAACAGCTCAACACGATTCCCGGCCGCAAAGCCGTCGTGCTCTTCACTGACGGTGTGGACACGACCAGCCATCGAGGAACTTACGAGAGCACGCTTCGTCTCGCGGAAGAATCGGACGCGCCGATCTACGCGGTTGACTACGACACGTCGGGAACGGGTTCGATCTACGGTGGCGGCGGGATTCCGGTGCCGGGCGGACGTGGCGGCATCATCTTTGGTTCGCCGTTTCCGCGTCCCGGAGGAGGAACGGTCGGTGGTGGGATCGGCGATTACAAACGCGCCGTGCGATACCTGCACGCGATTTCAGAAACAACCGGCGGACGTTTCTACAGCGGCGATTCGATGTTCGGCATCGGGCAGGCGTTTACGTGGATCGCGGAAGAGCTTGGTCGGCAGTACAGTCTGGGCTATTACCCCAACACGGCCGGCAAAGAGGGCGAGCGGCGGCAGATCAAAGTGAAGACGACCGAGCCTGATCTGGTGGTGAAGTCACGCGATAGTTACATCTACTCGGAGCCGAAAAAAGGCGCGAAAGATTCGAACTGGTCCACGACGACGCAACGTTGAGTTTTTCAAATACAAAAAGGCGTGAAGGACGCGAGGTGGTTTTGGAGCGCCTTCGCGCCGGTGATCTCGTAGGGTTGTTGCGGCGCAAGGAAGATTTCGATTGAGCGCCGGCGAAACTCATTGCCGCGAAACTTTGCACAGAACTCGTTCGCGACTTCGAGCTGTCCTTTGCGTCGGGCTTTGCAGAAGCGGCACTGCTTCGCCGCATCTTCTGAAACCACGCCGTTGATGATCAATCTCCGCAATGGCACTTTCAATTTATCCAGCGCCTTCGCGAGATCCATCGTCTCTTCCAAACTCATCCGCTCGGGAATCGCCACGCCGACAAACTCGCACGTCTCCGGATCTGTCAGCAGCGCCAGCACGCGCTTGATGCTTTTCGATAACGCGACCAGTTCCTCCGCGACTTCGGTTGCGCGCACCACGTTCTGATATTTCAACAACAGCTTCATGAACGTCCTGATCCACGAGAGCGCGACCTCGGGCAATTCGAGAAAGCGGATCAGATGGCCCGTCGGCGCAGTGTCGAGAATGATCGAGTCGTAACGGTTTTCGTCGAGCAGTTCGCTGATCGTGCCGAGCGCGGCTATCTCGTCGATGCCGGGTGGAGTTAGTTCGACGAGCTCGCGCATCGCTTCGCGATCGAACTGGATCTCCATGCCCGCACGACCGGACAGCGACGTAAACAGATCGTCAGTCCACGAGCGATAACGTTGCTTGAGCTCTTCAAACCACTTGCCGGGATCGATCTCCATCGCGTCGAGATTCTTGCGGCCCGCGACGCCCTTTTTAAGTTCGCCGATCGGTTCGGCGAAGCCGTCGGATAGTGAGTGCGCGGGGTCGGTGGAAAAGACGAGCAGTTTGCGTTTGGGATCTTGTTTGGCCGCGCCCAGCGCGTACGATGCCGCGGCAGTAGTCTTCCCAACACCACCCTTCCCACCGAAGATCGTTATTTTTTTGATTTCGGCGCCTTCCAAATCGTAGTTCCTATTTTCTCCAACTGGTCCAACCCTCTAACCTCGTCGACCATCAGCGGCACCTGATGAATGCGAAGCTCCGCGAAAGTTTTCTCAATTTCCTTCAACCACGGCCGTTGCGTCTTCACACGCGCGCGACAATACACGCAACCCGCATGTTCCTGCTCCACTCGATTCACGATCAAATCCCCAACCGGCACGCCTTGCTTTCTCAACAATTCCCAATAACGCTCAGTCTCGCGCACACTCATCGCTTCAGGGATTGCGACCAAAGTAAAGTTCGTCTGCTCCTCGTTGTAGAGCATCTTGCGCACCGCTTCGATCCGCGCCGTCAGATCCTGAAGAAACAGATCGACTTCATCCGCCACGGCTCTGCGCCTTGCGAAGTGCTCGATCATGTAGCGATGCTTCTCGCCCATGCGATCGAGCGCATGGACCATGCGCGTGAACACTTCCGGCAAACGCAACAACCGCGACGTGTGTCCCGACGGCGCGGTGTCGACGACAAGGTGCGCGTACTTCCCTTCCCGATCCAACTCGCTCAACTCAAACAACGACATCACCTCGTCGAGTCCCGGCAACGAAAGGTTCAACAACTCATTGATGTCTTCTTCGTCGAGCAACGTGCCGCGTTCCGCGATCTCCGCGAGCACCTTCCCGTGCGCGGTGCGAAAGCGTTCGAGCGCAAGCGTCGCGTCCATCTCGTACGCGATGAGCTTCGCGCCGTTGCGTTCGGCAACGCGAACCAGACGATTGCCGATCTTCACGTCCAGACTGTCAGACAGCGAATGCGCGGGATCCGTCGAGAAAAGCAGGATGGAATCGTTTTTGGTGAGGGTGTTAAGAAGAAACAGGGCGGTGGCGGACGCAGCGGTAGTTTTGCCGACCCCGCCTTTCCCACCGAAGAATAGATATCGCTTCACGCTATAGCCGCGTAGCGTCGCAGATCATCGCTCGCCGAAACCGCCAGGATCGTCACCACCGACTTCAATCACAAAACTCGACGAATCAGCCGTGGCGCCCTGCGCGGTGGCTTCATGGAGTAGATCGAGTTGTCGCGCCTTGATCACGCGCAGCCGCGCAAACAACTCCGCTTCGCGCGCTTTGAACTCCTCGTCCGAGATCTCCTCCAACTCATAACGCATCTGCAACTCGAGCAACTGGTCCTTGATCGCTTCGACGCGCTCCCGGGTCTCGGGCCGGGTCTGCAGGTCGTTGGCGAGTTGCGCCAGCGCCTCCTCGACCTTCACGCGCACCGGGTGCGCAGGATCGGTGGACATCTCGACCGTGA
>CAMLLD010000105.1 GCA_946480785.1 uncultured Blastocatellia bacterium
GTCGAACGAGCGCCGAAGGCTCTGCCGCCCGTTTGGTCGAACGAGCGCCGAAGGCGCGAAAAGAAGTTAGCCAGGGGCAAGGGCGAGCGAAGCGAGCACGCAGCCCCTGGATCGCCAAGCAAGACATGTCAGGCCTGAAAGGCCGACAGACATGGTCGAGTTGAAGGCTTTGCTGCTACTGCGGTTTGAACGGTAGTTGGAAATCGTTGAGGTTCTGGCAGGGTTTGAGCTCGATCTCGGTTTTGGCTGCCTCGGCGTCGCGACGGAGGCGCGTGCGGGTCGCGGTCTCCAAAGGAAGACGAAGTTTGGTTAGCGGCGTAGCCGCGTCTTCGGTGAAGGTTTGGGCGAGGACCCAGTACCGCCCCGGCGCGATGTTGTGCAACGCGATCTTTCCGTCGGGCGAAACGGGCGCGGCGTAATAACGCAACACAGCCTCCGCTTTCTCCTTCTCGCTCGGCACGAGGTACACGAACAATTTCTCCGGCACCTGCTGTCCTTCACTCACGAGTCGTCCACGCAACGTCGCCGCGCCCTGCGCCAGCGTCACAGTCAAACCCGAAAGCCGATCGCCCGTCTTCACTTTGGTCCAGACTGTCGTCGCATCGATCGGCTTGCTCGCGACCTTCACGGCCGCCGCATTCCCGGCCGTTGCATTCGGAGTCCCCGGCAACGTGATCGAATCGAGATACCAATACTTCGCGGTAGCGCGAGTCGCGAAGTAATACTCTCCCGACGCCAGATTTCGCAGAACAAAATTACCGTCGGCGTCAGCAGCCGCCGGCGCGCCGATCGACCATAGCGAGAGCGGCGTCTCTTTCGCCGCCTCGTTGTCATCGTGCCACGCCGAAACGACGATCTCATTAAACTCCGGCCGTTGCTTGTCAGCGCATTCGGGCACCTTCGTTTCCGCCAACACCACGCGCCCGCTGATCGTCGCTAACGGCGCTGTCGTCAGCTCGATCCCACTCACGTCCACGCCTCGCACGACAACGCGCTTCACCGCCGCCGCCACATCACGCGAACCGCCGCGGCCATACGACATCGCCACCAGTTGATACTCGCCGTCGGCAATGCCCTTGAACACGAAACCCTCAACATTTGCCGCTTGATAGAAACTGGTCGTCCACGGCACAGCACCTTCGCCGCTCGCACTCAGCACCACATTGAATGCCGCACTGTTCGGAGCGTTGACTATTCCGGTAATCGTGCGGCCCTGTTCGCCGCGATAACGAATATCAACGCCCGTCACTTCCTCGCCGCTGTGCACGCTGATCTCCGTGGCAGTGTCGCGCGTAGCCGACGGCGCGTAGGTCGGCACGTCCGTTTCAAAACCGTTTTGTTCCGATGGTCCATAAGAACTCGGACCACCCGCCGACACGACATAGGTCCCGGGTAGCAAGCCGTAGACGCGATAGATGCCGCGATCATCTGTCGGGAGTTCGCGTCTGTAACCGTTCGCGGTCCGGCGACCATTAGCATCGCGGCTCATCTGCACCCGCACACCGACCGCTACCAGCGGTTCGCCGTTCGCGTTCGTGACCGTGCCGGTGACGACACCGCCTTTTATCAGTGTCAACGTCATCGAGTCGCCGAGATGGTAAGTGGGTTGAACCGATGATGGCTCGCGCGGTTGCGGCGTGTAAGTGGCCATCGATGCCACAACCTGATACGACCCGCGATCCAGCCCAGTCGCCCGAAACTCCCCGTCGCGATTCGTACTTGTCATCATACCCGGACCATTGGCGCCGAGCGCGCGAACCTGCACGAGCGCTCCGGCCAGCGGTTGTCCACTCTCGTTGATCACTTTGCCCGTAATCGCGCCGGTTGCCGCTGAGTCAGTGGCTTCAGTCTTCACTTGCGGTTGCGGCGTTTGACCAGACGCGCAAAGCGCCGCCGCCATGACCAACACCAGCACTCGAATGGTTCGCGAGGTAAACATCTACGGTCTCGTCGTCTTCGGATTGAGATCCATCGACAGGGTCACGTTGTTAACCGATCCCGCAGTGACGGCGATCTGTTGTTTCTTCTCGCCGAAAACCGTGCGCCCGTCGGGACTCCAGATTCCCGCGGAGATCTCATACGTGCCGGGAAACACGCCCTCGATTACGAACTGGCCGCGAGCATCAACCTCCGCCGAGAGGTTCGACCCCGAAGCAACCATCGGATCGTCGGATATGTTTCGCATCGTAACGTAGAAGTGCGCGCCGGACGGAAGCGTGTCCTTTGGAACTTCCATCGAGCCCCGAACGGTCGCGTTGCCAAAGGCCACGAAGACCCGAACATCGCTGATCCCTTCGCCTTCCTTGACGTCTACGCCGCGGCTTGCGATCACTCCATTCCGTTCTACACGAACGAGACGAAAGTGCGATGAGTTTGCAAGTTGGAATGTTGCGAGTCCCGGCGCAACGCCGGACATGCTGAAGCTGCCGTCGGCGCCGATCGCCGACCATGTATTCGAAGCCCTGTCGTCACGCGGACCGGAGATGGCAAGCAACATGAGTCGCCGCAGTTCGTTGCGCGCGTTCTTGTCGTCGCTGCCTTCGATAACGACGACACCTGAAAGCGTCGCGCCTTTTTTCGTCTGGACCACCAACCCGGTCACGTCTTCGTCGACGATCTCGAAGGGCAGGTCTTCAGCGCGCCACGTGTTGGTTGGTGCAGGCCTGACTTGTACGGCGTATTTTCCGGGCACGAGATTTTCCAGCTTGAATTCGCCACGGCTGTTGGTGACCGCGCCATTAGACATCGAGGAGGTGCTGTAAGCCGAGATGAAACGCTTGATGCCGTAGGCCACGCCCGGCAGTGGTTGGCCGGTCGCACCATCGACAATGCGTCCGCTGGCCGTGTAGCTCGTGAGTCTCGGACCGACGGTGATATCGATGTTGGCTGCCTCACCGCCTTCGCTGACTTCAATCACCGTCGCCTGGTCCGCTTCGGCAACCGACGGATAATAAGTCTGCTTATAGAAATTGAAGCGGTTCGAAAAGCTGCCTCGCTCGCCCCGCCCGGTCGCCACTTTGTAGCTGCCCGCTTTCAAACCGTAGAAACGATAAATGCCGCGATCGTCAGTTTGGACTGCCGTCATGGAATAGTTCGAATTGTTGTTGTTCTGGACCGCAAAGAGTTGAATCTCCTGCTCGACGAGGGGACGTCCGTCCGCGTCGACGACTTTGCCCGTGATTGCGCCACCACGTACGAGTGCGAAGTCGATGTTCTCGATCGTTTCGCCTTTGTTCAGGAATATCACTTTCTGCGAGCCGAATCCGTTTGCGTCCACGAGCGCGGGCGCGAGCGGCATAACCATGTAGTTGCCGGCGGGCACGTTTGCGATCCGATATTCGCCGTTAAGATCCGTAGTTCCCTTGTAACTGGAATATTGCGCGTTGGAATTCGGGTTATTCAGCCGCACGACAACCACGATGTCAGCCGCGGGTTTGCCCTTGAGCGTGACTTTGCCACTGACAACGCTGGTTGGTTCTTTAACAGGAAGAGATTGCGAGTGTGCGAAGACAGCAGCACTCAGGATGATCAAGAAGCAAATGATCTTGTGGGAGGTCGAGGAGAACATAATTCACTGCGTCGGCGGCGTGGGTGTAAGTTGTGGGTCGAAGATCGCCGCCACTCCGTGCGCTATCTTAGCCGGATTTGCCCGTGCCTGGTTAGCAAAAACTACGATCGTCAACTTGTCGTCGACGTAACGCGAGATCTGCGATTTGAATCCCTGCCACGAGCCGCCGTGTTCGACGACGTGATGGCCACGCACTTCACCCAACGCCCAGCCAAAGCCGTAGGAAAAAGTCTTGCCGTCGTTGAGCTTCACCGGCGTCCACATCTGCTCCAGACTCGAGCGCTTCAAGAGCTTCTCCGTGTAGAGCGCCGCGTCCCACTTAGCCATGTCGTAAACGGTAAGATACAACGCGCCGTCGGCAGTGGTATTCAATGTCGGCGACACCCATTCCTGGTTCTTCAGTTCGCCGTTGACGAGACGATAACCGGCAGCGCGATTGGGCACGATGTCCGCTTCGCTGATCACGCGTGCGGTCGTCATGCCGAGTGGTTTGAAGACGCGCTCCTGGAGAAAGTCGCCGTAGAACTTCCCGCTCACTTTGTGAATCAGCACCCCGAGCATCACGTAACCGAGATTGCTGTAGCTCCACTTCTCGCCGGGTTGAAACGCGAGCGGGAGCGGCTTGATGCGTTGGACCAGCTCGTCTTCGGTGTAATCGCGGCGCAGATCGAAATCTTCAGGGTAGTCGCCCAGTCCGCTGGTGTGCGTCAGCAGATGGCGCACGGTGATATTGCGCCACGCTTCCGGAGCATCGGGAAAGAACTTCGTGATCTTGTCGTCGAGACTGAGCTTCCCTTCCTCAACGAGCATCATGACCGCGGTGGCGGTGAACTGTTTGCCCATCGAGCCTGACTGAAAGATCGTTTCCGGCTTTACCGCGACTTGATGCTCGACGTTCGCGAGTCCATAACCCTTCGCCAGCACGATCTCGCCGTTCTTCATAATCGCCAACGATAGTCCGGGGATCGTCTGCGCCTCCATCTCCGCGCGAATGTAGTCATCGATCTTTGACGAAACACCGTTCTGCGCAAAGCAGGTGACTGATAACAGCAGTAATAACGGGAGCGAGTATGCGGCGCGTCTCATGCGCGTGCATTTAGCACTGCTGAAGACTTTTTGGCAAGCTCAATACGGCTTACCACTCGATCGGCCGACGATCGTGAAAGAACCCGCCGGTTGGACCACCATTGGGAAGCGTCGCCAGCCACACGATCGTTGCCACACGTACACGATCGTTTGTCATACGCAACCAATCGTCTCCTTCGCTGTGAAGGAAATCAAGCGCCTCTACGAATCGTTCGCGACCTGCGCATGGTTGAGCCACGCGACTAGCATAACGCCGCCGATAGTGTTGCCGATGAGCGTCGGAACCATGTAGTGGCCCAGGTACGCGCCCCACGAAGTCTCACCAGTTGAGACGGTGTAGAGGACTTCGACAGATCCGGCGATGATGTGGGGCAGCCTGGCGAGCCCGACCACGTAGGCCAGAACGCCAATGAGTGCGACCTCGGATGATTTGTTCGACGCTGGAATCAGCCACGCCATCAGCGCGATCAGCCAGCCGGCGAAAACGCCGCGCAGCATCATCATCCAGAAGCTGCCCTCCTGCGCCTCGCGCCCGATCGCGGAGAACGCTGCTTTGAACTCCGGCCTGAAAGCGCCCGTCTTCCCGGCGACCCACGCGAAGATTAGCGCGCCGACAAGATTCGCTACGAGCACGATGGCCCAGAGGCGCAGCAGCTTTCCTAACTTTTCGCTACTCGGCGCGTCCATGAACGGGAGCATGGCCGTGAGCGTGTTTTCAGTGTAGAGCTGCTGCCGTCCGATCACGACGATGAGGAACCCGAACGGGTAGCCGAGTTTGGCGATGAGCGGACGCCAGTGTGTCTCGGGGAGATAAGAACGCAGCAGTCCTTCGGCGACGAGTGAGAAGCCCATCGAGAGTCCGGACGCAATGCCGGACCACGCGAGCGACGAGATGGTGCGGTTCAACTCTTCCTCACCGCCCGCGCGTACCGCCTCGTGGACGACCGCCGCGCGCGGCCGTTTCGACTTCTCGGCTTCGCGTTGTTCAGTCTCGGACAGGTTCGGCGCGCCGCCGTCCTGATTGGCAGTCTTATGCTCCGTCTTTTCTTTGATCGTGCTCATTGAATCTATTGTCTAGTTCAGAGCGCGCGAAAGTTTGTCCGTTGCCGTACGGTCTGAGCCATTGCTTTCCGACCCTGGTTCGTGTAGGGTGGCTTTCGAATCGAGTCTGCTTAACTCTCTTCTCAGCTCTTCTGGAATCCGCCGGATCACCTGATACAACAAGCCCACCATCATCGCGATGGTTTCGTCAAACCGCGCGAATAAGGAAACTATGAACTTTTCTGAACTTGGACTGCCACGGGCGCAACTGCGCGCGCTGGAGTCTCTCGGATACCAGACTCCGACACCCATTCAGCAGCAGGCTATTCCTGTTGTTCTCAGCGGCCGAGATTTAATCGGTTGTGCCGAAACCGGCACCGGTAAAACCGCCGCCTTCCTGCTCCCCATCATTAACAAGCTTAGCGAGCGTTCGCGACGCGGCATTCGCGCGCTCGTACTGGCGCCGACGCGTGAGTTGGCGCTTCAGATCGAAAAGAACTATGCCGAGTTGAACTATGTGAAGGCGAACCGTTGCGCTATCGCGATCGGCGGCACAAACATCCGCTCGCAGATAAAAGCCCTGCGCAGTGATGTGGCAGTGCTGATTGCCACGCCCGGACGTTTGCTCGATCTAACAACACGGGGAGCCGTTAACCTGTCCACCGTTGAAATACTGGTGCTGGACGAAGCCGATCGCATGCTGGACATGGGATTCCTACCGGCAATTCGGCGCGTGCTTTCAATGTTGCCGACCAAACGGCAAACGCTTTTGTTTTCCGCAACGATGTCTTCGAGCATTGAACAACTGGCGCGTTCGACAACGAGTGAGCCGAAGCTAATTGAAGCCAGTCGTCGTGGTCGCGCAGCGACAATGGTCGAGCAGATTGCCTATCAGGTCGCGCCGGAAAACAAGACCGCGTTTCTGCTGCAATTGCTTGAAAAAGAGAGCCAGCGTTTTGAGCGAGTGCTTGTGTTTACGCGCACCCGACGCGGAGCCGAGCGCCTTTCACATGTTCTCGCAGCGCGCGAGCACACTGTGCAACGCATTCATGCCGATCGTACTCAGCCACAGCGTGAAGCCGCCCTGCGCGCTTTCAGCGATGGCCGCGCGCGCGTGCTGGTGGCGACTGACATCGCCGCTCGCGGATTGGATGTCGAGGCAATTTCACACGTCATCAATTACGACATTCCGGCAGCTCCCGAAGATTACGTGCATCGTGTAGGCCGCACCGGAAGAGCCGGCAATCAAGGCCAGGCGATCTCCATTGTGGCTCCCGTCGATGAGTCGTCGATGCGCGCCATCGAGCGACTTATGGGCCAAACGGTGAAGCGCATCTCGCCGCAAGGATTTGCCGGAGTGCAAAACGTTTCGGCGCCTTCAGTCAAACCGTTTTCGTCGTTCGCTCGCGGAGCGGCGCAGGTTCGTTCGTTTCGACCGCGACGGGCGAGTCGCTAAAGCAAGGTGGAGTGAGTCTGCCGCAGGAATACAAAGATGATTAAGCTCGTGATCTTTGATGTTGATGGCACACTCGTCGACACGGTGGACATGCACGCCGAAGCGTGGCAACGCGCGCTGAAAGAGTTTGGTAAGGAAGTCGACTTCCCCGCGGTGCGCGCGCAGATCGGCAAAGGCGGAGATCAACTGCTGCCGGTGTTCCTCTCGCGAGAAGAACTGGACCAGTTCGGCGAACAGCTCGAGAAACGCCGTGGCGAGATGTTCAAAGAAGAGTACCTGCAAAAGACGAAGGCCTTCCCGCAGGTACGCGAACTCGTCGAGCGCATACAGCGCGACGGCAAGCGAGTGGTTCTGGCTTCGAGTGCCAAGCGGGACGAACTCGAACATTACAAGAAGGTGACGCACATCGCGGATTTGCTCGAAGGCGAAACTTCAGCCGACGATGCCGAAAAGTCTAAGCCGGAGCCCGACATCTTTCTCGCCGCGCTGAAGGAAGGCGGAAACCCTGAGCCGAGTGAGGCGATAGTCGTCGGCGACACGCCCTACGATGCAATCGCGGCAGCGAAGGCGAATATTAGGACCATCGGCGTACTCTGCGGCGGCTTTCCCGAACAGAGTCTGAAGGATGCGGGTTGCGTCGCGATCTACAAAGACCCTGCGGACCTGCTCGCGCGTTACGAAGAATCGCCGATCGTTAGAAATGTGAACGAAGCGGCCGCTTTGCGATTTGAACTTGGAGTGCGCCGACTCGTCGGCGCTTTGGCCAAAGCGGTGACAAGTCACCGCACTCCAGAGACGCCTTGGTGAAACTGCACCAGTGCTGCTGCTTGATCGCAATTGACCCGAACAGCCGGTGGTTATTATTATCCGTCGCAGTTGGCAGGCATTCGAAAATCAGCGGGCGTAACTCAATGGTAGAGTGTCAGCTTCCCAAGCTGAAAGTTGCGAGTTCGAGCCTCGTCGCCCGCTCCATCGTTTCTCAGTAATCACGATCCAAGATAGTGACGCACGAGATCGTCCCAACGTCCCTGGGCCTTGAGGATTAATTCGATCATCTCGCGGACCGCGCCGTGACCGCCACGAGCTTGTGTCACGTAGTGCGCAGCCGCGCGCGCTTCAGCGGTTGCGTCGGCGACGGCGAGGGCCAGGCCTGATTTACGCATCAGCGGGACGTCGTTGAGGTCGTCGCCGGCGAATGCGACTTCCGCGTTTGTCAGTCCGGCGTCAGCAACGATCTCCGCAAACGCCTGCTCTTTTTCTTCGCAGCCTTGCCGCACGTAAGTCATGCCGAGCTTTTCACCGCGACGCGTCAAAGCACTCGACACGCGCCCGGAGATCACACCCGACTTCAATCCCGCGCGATGAAAGATCTCAAGCCCGAGTCCGTCGCGGGTGTGAAACGCTTTCTGGTCTTCACCGTTCTCGAACACCCAGATACGCCCGTCAGTCAACACACCATCACAGTCCATCAAGAACAACTTGATGCGCGCCGCTCGTGACTGTACTTCTGCATCCGTCATCGCACTTCGAACAGTTCAATCCCCTCCAGCTTCAACCCAGCCGGCGTGCGCGCGATCATCAACACAGCCGTGCCCGAACCAGCCGCGCCGAGTTTCTTCAAACTGATCTGCACGTCCGCCGCGATCAGGTTCGCGTTGAGCTGCTCCGTGCGCACGACTTTCGTGTCCCACGCTTCCGTGCCGATGCTCGCGTTAATAAACTTCACGAGCTCGCCCGAAACGATGCGCGACTCCAGCTCCGATTTCTTGTTGCTGATCACCGCTTGCGATAACTGCGTCACAAACGCCTGCACCGCCGGATCGACGGGCGGCGCGTTGTTCGCCGCGGCTTCCGCACGGATGCGCGCCAGACGCGCCGCCAGCGAAGATGGGTAATCACGACTCGCAACCACTGCATCGCCGAAACGTTTCGCCGCTTCAGCCGGTTGATTGCGCTTCATCAGGATCTCGCCGAGCCCGATGTTGGCCCACGCCAGTGTCGCCGGAAACGGCAAACCCTCATCGAGCGCCGAGCGAAACAAAGTCTCCGCTTCGTCGAGCTTGTTCTCGCCCAGCAACGCACGCGCGAGCAGAATACGCGCCTCCTGAAAACGCGGCGCCACTTGCAACATCGCCCGCGCCGTCGCTTCCGCCTTCGCAAAATCCTGCGCGCCGAGCTGCAACTGCGCTTCGTTCAACGCGTCCGGTAAGTCTTTCGCACGCGGTACCACGTCGTTGCCGTAATCGAGCTGCGGATAAAACTTCTCCGGATCGACTTCTACGCGAACGATCTTCGCCGGAGTTTTGAACACTGCTTCGCCAAAATTCTTCGCTGGGACAGTCGCTTCCGCCAGCACTTTTTCACCACGATCAGTCGTCGCTTCGACACTCACTGTGACATCGATCGAACCGATGTTGCGCAACGCCGAGACCCACTCCGCGCCACGCTGCACCGGCACGCCAATCATCAGGTCCGTGTCGATGATCTGATCGAGTTGCGCGTCCATCAAGCTCTTCAAACTCTCGCCGCCACGCGCTGCCAGGGCTTCACGCAAGCCCGCGAGGTTCAGCCCGTTCGCATCCGACTTCCCGCTCGCGACCGCGCTCTTCAACACCTCGACAAACGCGTCGTGGCCCAACTTGCGATCGACGAGACGCCAGAACATCGCGCCCCGATTCGGCACCGAGCCGAAGTACGTGCTGTCCAACTGGCTCGCGCGCGCGAGTGGCCCATCACGCTCGGCCACCGCCGCATACGCAATACGCTGCCGGTACAACTCCGACTGCACCGCATCGCGCCCAAACTGTTTCTCCAAAAACTGGTTCGCGAGAAAACGTACGAGCGCGTCGCGCAACACGCCGCCGCCTTCGCCGCGCACCGGCGTCTGGCCGCCGATCCACAAACGCGCGACTGTTTCCGCTACCGACAAGGCGGTCGCTGCATCGACCTTCGGCAGGCGCAGCGAGTCGGCGTCGATCAGCACCGTGCCGCCATCACTAAAGCCCGCGCCTCGTCTCACCGAAACCAAACGAACCGGAACGTCCGGCGCTGGTCCAAACATCGTCGCGTAAAACGCTCGCGCCGCGCCCGTGAAAGCGATCAAAGCGTCCGCTCGTTTGCGTTCATCGGCGCCCGCGCCCTTCTCCGCAAACACGACGATTCCCCGGCCGTCGCCCGTGCCTTCAATCCTGTCCCAATCGCCCTGCACAAAAAACGGTTGGCTGTGGAGCGTCTGGTCGAAGACGAGCGATCCGTTCGCGCTCTTCTCCACACCCGACGAGACGACGTTCGGCAGGTTCACCGTCAAATGAAACGGCGCCGTGTCAGCGCCACGCACGGTGTAAGGCGTGTTGGGCATCGGATACCAAAACGACAGCGGCAAGAATCCGGTAGCGATCGGGCTGATCGATGCGAGTCCGGAGTTACTCTCAACTGGGAATGAGTATGTTACCGTTACTGCGGTCGACCCGCCCGGCGCGACTGACGATGGCAAACTAATCTCGAGTCGCTGCAACTCGCCGCGTGTTTCGGCGCTGGGACGGAAGTTAGCCGCAGCGCCGCTCACCGCGATCGATGCGACCTTCGCTTTCGAGTTGAGACGCACCGTCAACGTTCGTCCGGGACTGCCGCCGACGTTCGTCGCGTTCAGCGTTGCGACGACGTTGAGCGTGCGTTCCGCCTGTTGCACGTTCGCCGCGACGTCAAACGAATTGACTTGCCAGATAACGGGGCCTGTTGTTTGCGCTCCGGCCGGCGCGCAGACGCAGAGCAGGAGAACGAATAGAAGAAGCGTTTTCATAGATGAAGAGAAACTGCGTGGATCAAACTCGCGTCGCACTACGAACCAGCTCGTGGATGTCGCGGATCATGAACAGCAACGATTCGAGCCGCTGCAACGGCAGCGCGTTCGGACCATCCGAGAGCGCCTTCTCCGGGCAATCGTGAACCTCCATGAACACCGCGTCCACGCCGCAGGCCACACCCGCGCGCGCGAGCGGTTCGATGTACTCCGCTTGACCGCCGGTTGCATGTCCGAGGCCGCCGGGAAGTTGCAGCGAATGCGTGACGTCAAACACCACCGGCACGCCGAAGCTGCGCATGATCGGCAGCGAACGCATGTCGACGACGAGGTTGTTGTAACCAAAACTCGCGCCGCGTTCCGTCAACAACAACTTCTCACAACCAGCCTCGCGCACTTTATCGACGATGTTGCGCGCGTCCTGCGGCGCGAGAAACTGTCCCTTCTTAACGTTCACCGCGCGGCCCGATTTCGCAGCCGCGACGATCAGATCCGTTTGCCTACAAAGGAACGCGGGGATCTGTAATACGTCGACCACTTCCGCAACGCGATCGACCTGCGAAACGTCGTGTACGTCCGTCAACACCGGCAAGCCAAGCTCTTCCTTGACGTGTTGCAGCACTTCGAGACCCGCTTCCATGCCGAGACCGCGAAAGCTGTGAATCGACGAACGATTCGCTTTATCAAACGACGACTTGAAAACGAAGTCGAGCCCTGCAGCGCGGGCGCGTTGCGAACACTCGCGCGCCATCATCATTGCGTGCTCGGGACTCTCGATCACACACGGCCCGGCGATGATCGTGAGCCGCCCGTCACCAAACATGGCCTTGCCGACCGAGAACGGCTTTACACTGCTCATAAACACGGCCGAGTATACGTCATTCGCTGTTGTCAGGCTTGTCGGGGGTCGCGGCGCGTGTTTCGCGCAACTTCGCGATGTCCACGACCAGACGGCCCGAGGGCGATTGCAAGGCAGCGCCGCGCAAGGCCTTTATGTCGGGCGCGCTTGTCGCCGCGTGATGCTCGAGCCCGAGACGCTCCGCGGTGTCGAGCAGTTCACGACGAAACTCCGCCGCGTTTGCCGGTCTCGCTTCGGGTTGTTTCTCGAGTGCGTGCAACACCACTCGCTCGACATCTTCGGGAATCGTCGCGACGATCTCGCGCGGCAAACGCAAAGGATCGTTCTTGTGTTTCAGCGCGATCTCGAGCGGCGTCGTGCCCGTGAACGGAGCCATGCCCGCCAACATCTCGTAAAGAATCACGCCGAGACTGTACACGTCCGCAGCCGGCGTGAGATCGCGTCCTTCGTATTGTTCGGGCGCCATGTAACGTGGCGTGCCGATCGGCGTGCCCGGCAGCGTCACAGCGGTTGCGTCTTCACTGTCATAAATATCAGAAGCAAGTTTCGCGATCCCGAAGTCGAGCACCTTCACGACTGCCGGTGCGTTCGCACTCTGCGTCACCAGAATATTCGACGGCTTCAGATCGCGATGAATGATCCCCGCTTCGTGCGCCGCCGCAACAGCAGCCGACGTTTGCAGCATGATCGAAGTCGCGCGCGCCGTTTCGAGTGGCGCTTCTTTCGCGATGATGTCGCGCAGCGTGCGGCCTTCGAGCAACTCCATCACAAGATAAACATTGCCGTCGCCAGTTTGGCCGAAGTCTGTCACCGAAACCGCGTTCGCGTGATGCAGCATCACCGCCGCGCGCGCTTCGAGTTGGAAACGCGCGCGCGCTGCTTCGTTATCGACAAAGCGCGGATGCAGCACCTTGATCGCGACCGGACGGTCCATCAACAAGTGACGCGCACGATAAACTGTGCCCATGCCGCCTTCGCCGAGACGTTCTTCGAGAAAATACTTTTCGTCGAGAGTTTGCTTTGTGAGTGAATCTTTATTTTGCAATCAATCACCAGTGGTCGCACTCACACGCTCGTGCATCACCAGATCGACCTCGCCATTTTTCTCCATCGAGGTCTCCGACTGCAAACGGTTTTCGTAAGCGGCACGGACAAAGGCGGCAAACAACGGATGGGCGTTGAGTGGTTTGGATTTGTATTCCGGATGAAACTGACAACCGACGAACCACGGATGCACTTCGCGCGGCAGCTCGACCATCTCGACGAACTTGCCGTCGGGTGAGACGCCGCTGAACACGAGCCCGTCGCGCTCGAGTCGCTGCCGGTATTCGGGGTTGAACTCGTAACGATGGCGATGACGTTCGCTGATCTCTTCCGCGCCGTCGTAGATCTCGCGCACGAGTGAATTGGGCGCGAGCCGGCAGGGCCACGCGCCGAGACGCATCGTGCCGCCGAGCTCTTCCACGCCGACAAGATCCCGCAACTTGAAGATGATCGGATGCGGCGTGTCGACGTCGAACTCAGTCGAGTCGGCGTCCTTCAGCTCGCTTACGTTGCGCGCGTACTCGAGACACGCGGTCTGCATGCCGAGACAGATGCCGAAGTACGGCGTCTTCGTTTTGCGCGCGTAGTAGATCGCGCGAATCATGCCCGCGATGCCGCGTTTGCCGAAGCCGCCGGGCACGAGGATCGCGTCAAAGTCGCGCAAACGCGCTTCGTAATCGTCGTCCATCAACTCTTCTGATTCGATCCACTTTACCTCGACGCTCAGATTGTTGGCGACACCGCCGTGCGTCAACGCTTCGCGCAGAGACTTGTAAGAGTCTTCGAGCTCCACGTACTTGCCGACGATCGCGATCGACGTTTTGCCACCGGAAGGTTCGCGAATCGTCGCGACGAGATCGCGCCACTCAGCCAAATCCGCTTGCGGCGCCTGACCGTGCAAGCCGAGTTGCGTCACGATCAGATCGTCGAGACCTTGTTCGTGAAACGCGAGCGGCACTTCGTAGATCGTGTCAACGTCCTGCGCGCTGATCACCGCCGACTCTTTCACGTTACAGAAGAGCGCGATCTTGCCGCGCAGATCGCGCGACAGCGGCTTTTCCGAACGGCACAAAAGGATGTCGGGTGCGATACCGATCTCGCGCAGGTCGCGCACCGAATGCTGCGTCGGTTTTGTTTTCAGTTCGCCAGCGGCGGCGATGTACGGCACGAGCGTGACATGAATGAACAGCGCGTTTCCCGCCCCTTCTTCATTGCCCATCTGGCGAATCGCTTCGAGAAACGGTAACGACTCGATATCGCCGACCGTGCCGCCAATCTCGACGATGATCACGTCGGGCCGATCTTTGTCGGCGACTTTGCGCACTGCTTCTTTGATTTCGTTGGTGATGTGCGGAATGACCTGGATCGTTTTGCCGAGATAGTCGCCGCGGCGTTCTTTCTCGATCACGGAGAGATAGATCCGGCCGGTGGTCCAATTGTTCGCTTGTGATAGTTGCGCGTGAGTGAAGCGTTCGTAATGGCCCAGGTCGAGATCTGTTTCCGCGCCGTCGTCGGTGACGAACACTTCGCCGTGCTGGAAGGG
Organism: uncultured Blastocatellia bacterium; assembly: GCA_946480785.1. Next base: position 14,397 of record CAMLLD010000105.1, read on the forward strand.
CGACATCGTGCCGGGATCGACGTTGATGTAGGGATCGAGTTTGATGAGTGCGACGCGCAGGCCGCGGCTCTCGAGCAGACAGCCGATCGAAGAGGCCGCGAGGCCTTTGCCGAGACTCGAAACGACACCGCCAGTGACGAAGATGTATTTAGGCATTGGTTGCTCCCGTTCTGGATCCCGATTTGGAGATCGTCGACCGCACGCGTTCGAGATCGACGAGCGTGTCGACACCGATGGAAGTACTGCATGCTTCAACCACTTTGATTTTCACGCCGTGCGCGAGTGCGCGCAGTTGTTCGAGCGCTTCGATGCGTTCGAGCTCGGTTTGCGGCCAGTTTGTGAATTCGAGCAAGACGTCGCGCCGATAGACATACAGGCCTGTGTGCTTGCGAAAGAGTTTTAGCAGATCTGGTTCTGCTTGGAGTGCGAGTTCGAGCGAACCGTGACGTTTCACCGCGTCGCGTGGATATGGAACCGGCAAGCGCGAGAAATAAACAGCGTCCGCATTTCCCTCAACCACAACCTTGACGAGGTTAGTGTCGAGCAACTCCGACCCTGATATGATCGGTTCCCACGTGGTAACAATGCCGACCCCGTTTGGCTTTTGCATCTCAGCCGCCATCACGTCAATCGCTCTCTCAATCGTCTGCGGCGAAATCAACGGCTCGTCGCCCTGCACGTTCACGATGATCTCCGCCTCGGGGATCGCAGCCGCAACTTCCGCCACACGATCCGTGCCGCTCGTGTGCCGCTCGCTCGTCATCACGACTTCAATCCTGTTTGCCTGCGCTACCCCTGCGATCTCCTCACTATCCGTGGCCACGATCACGCGATCGACATTGCGAGCGGCACGCGCGCGTTCCGCCACCCAACAAACCATCGGTTTTCCCGCGATATCGATCAGCGCTTTTCCAGGCAGACGAGTAGACGCAAAACGAGCGGGAACGATGGCGACTGTTGTGTATTTGGGGATGTTTTGGGGATTGTCGCCCGTCTGATTCACGGGGTAACAGATTAGCGTGCGGCAGCGATTACTGTCAACGCGGTTGCGTAGTGTTCCAACTCAAAGTGCACCCGCTTGATTTAAACCCGCACGACCACCGAACTCCGCCCTGTTCAGTTATCGGCCCTGTTTGAGTAAGCGCCCTGACGTTTACGTGAACACCCGACGTTTAGGTGAACGCCCGACGTTTGCGTGAACACCCGACGTTTGCGTGAACGCCTCGACGTTTGCGTGAACGCTCGACGTTTGCGTGAACGCCGAAGGCGTTCGCTAATTTCAGCCCAGAGGTTGGAGCTTGCGACAACCCTGGGACCAAAAGAAGCCGACGTTCGCAACGCTGAAGGCGTTGGCTAAGCCCGCGTGCGAGTTAGCCAACGCTTACAGCGTTGCATCTCCTTTCTGACTTTTGACCCAGGGTTGAAACCAACCCTGATGTTATGAAGCAGCGCCTCCATTCGTGAGTGCTAGACTCACGAA
>CAMLLD010000106.1 GCA_946480785.1 uncultured Blastocatellia bacterium
GAGTGCGCCGACTCGTCGGCGCTTTGGCCAAAGCGGCGACCAGTCCCCGCACTCCAAGGAGGCGCCTCTTCACTCGTCAGGTCGGTAACCGGCAAGTCCAGTTCAGCCGGCGGATGAATGAGCTGATGCGGTTGGCCATCACGAACAGCGAAGGTCGTGCGCAGTGCTTCGTGACGGCGAACGATCTCGGTAAGCGTCGCACGCAGCGCAGCAAGATCGAGTCTGCCGCTGAAGCGAACGGCGAGCGGAATGTTGTAAGCCGGTGAGTTCGGATCGAGTTGATGAATAAACCACAGCCGCTGTTGCGCGTACGAGAGCGGTAACAAATCTCCTCGCGGAACACGCTCGATGGACGGAGCAACCAGTCCGCTCGTCTTCTCCAGCGCCAGGTCGATGTTTTGGGCCAGGCCCGCCACCGTTGGCGTCTCAAATACCTGACGCAACGCAATCTCGACGTGGAAAAGTTCGCGCACGCGCGAGACTACCTGCGTCGCCAACAGGGAGTGGCCGCCCAGTTCAAAGAAGTTGTCGTGAATCCCGACCTGTTCGACGCCGAGTAATTCCGCCCAGATTCCTGCGAGCACCTCTTCAGCCGGTGTGCCCGGCGCGACAAAAGTCTCACCTGATTCGGGCCGCGCAGAAGTCGGCGCGGGTAAGGCCTGTCGATCGACCTTGCCGTTGGGCGTGAGTGGTAGCGCATCGAGAAAGACAAAGGCCGACGGCACCATGTATTCGGGCAGTCGCTCTTTAAGAAAACCGCGCACTGAGCGCAACGTTCGCGCCTGGTCTTGCTCCGCAGTTGCTATGACTCCTCTGACGACATACGCCACGAGACGCTTTTCACCCGGCTGATCTTCCCGCGCCAGCACAACTGCTTCGCGCACGTCCTCGTGCAAGTTCAGCGCAGCTTCGATCTCCGCCAACTCGATCCGCAGCCCACGTAGCTTGACCTGATGGTCCATGCGACCGAGTAGTTCGATGTCGCCGCTGGAACGATAACGAGCAAGATCGCCCGTTCGGTACAGACGCGCGCCCGGTTCTCTACCGAAAGGATGTGGCATGAAGCGCTCAGCAGTCTGCGCGGGATCGTGCAGGTAGCCACGCGCCACACCCACGCAACCGATATAGACTTCACCCGAGACGCCAACGGGAACCAGATTCAGTCGCTGGTCGAGAGTGTAGAGTTGCGCATTCGCGATCGGCTTCCCGGCGAGTGCGGTGCCCGACTCCATGTGTCCGCGTGGAATAACCGTGTCCGCGCGCGGAACAACATAGAGACTCTGCGACATCGTGCATTCCGTTGCGCCGTACTGGTTAACGATTGTCAGCGCGTCGCCGAACGTCGCGCGCGCTTTCGCACATTCCGACAACAGCAGGTTCTCGCCGCTTGTGAGGATCAGGCGTAGATGCTCGGGCGCGTGGGCGCGACTGTGCGCCGCGTCCGTTAGTGCGTGCAAGAGCGACGGGACGACGCTGAGCAAACAGGTCACACGCTGCTCTGACATCGTGGAGAGCAGGATCTCCGGATCTCTGACGTCAGTGTTATTGACAAGCACCAGACGCGCGCCGGTGACGAGCGGGTTGAGAATGTCGCGCACGGATGCGTCGAACGAGAGCGAGGCCAGTTGCAGGACTGTATCGGCACCTGTTAGCTCGTAAGCTTTGTTGTTGAAAGTGAGGTAGTTGACGACGCCTCTGTGCGAAGTAAGCACGGCCTTAGGTTGGCCGGTCGAACCGGAAGTGTAGAAGAGATAGGCGAGCTGCTCTGGTCCAACAGCTATAGGACCTATAGGACTGACAGGACCTATTGCACTGACAGGATCTATTGCTCCGCTCTCCTCCGGAAACACGATCTCGCCATCAAACGGCGGGAGTTTCTCCAATAGATGTGGCCTCGCTATGAGTAGGCGCACTCCCGTATCCGCTAGCAGGAACGCAAGACGTTCCTTCGGATACGTGAGGTCGAAAGACACAAACGCACCGCCCGCTTTGAGAATGCCGAGCAGCGCCACAACCATCTCAACCGACCGCTCCAAAGCAACGCCGATTAACGTCTCCGGCGCCACACCCGATCCGCGCAAACGGCGCGCGGTTTGATCCGCGCGGCGATTCAACTCGGCGTAAGTAATCTCCTCGCCTTCACAAACGATCGCAATGGCCTCAGGCCGTCGCTCAACCTGTAACTCGAACAGCTCGTGTACGAGTAAGTCCCGCGGATAATCGCTCTGCGTGTCGTTCCACGAGTAGGCCAACTGCGCGCGCTCCGCGACGCTCATAAATTCCAACTCGGACACGCGCCTTTCGGGATGGTCCAACGCGTCTTCGAGCAAGTTCAAAAAGTGGGCCACCATCCGTTCGATCGTCTCGGCCTCGAACAGATCGGAGCTGTAGCCCAGACTGCCGTCGATCACTTCGTCTCGTTCCTGCAAGTTCAGCGTCAAATCAAACTTCGCGGTCGCATTGTCAGCCGCCATCAACTCGAGACTCACGCCGGGCAATTCCAAACCTCCCAGCGGCGCATTCTGCAACTCGAACATGACCTGATAGAGCGGCGAATGACTCGTGTGGCGTTCAGGCTGAAGTTCTTCGACGAGTTTTTCGAACGGCACATCCTGATGCAGGTACGCTCCCAACGCGACCTCCCGCACTCGTCCCAACAACTCGCGAAACGTCGGCTCGCCGCCCAGGTCTGTGCGCAGCACGAGGGTGTTGATGAAGAAGCCGATTAACTGTTCGGTCTCGATGAAGTTGCGCCCGGCGATCGGCGAGCCGACGACGATGTCCGCCTGGCCCGTGTACCGGTAGAGCAACGCCTTGAACGCCGCGAGCAGCGTCATAAAAAGCGTCGCGTCTTCGCGCCGGCTCAGCTCTTTTAAGCCGACTGTTAGTCGTTCAGAAATAACGAACGGTTGATGCGAACCGCGAAAACTCTGCACGGCCGGACGCACGTGATCACTCGGCAACTCCAGCACCGCAGGCGCACCCGCCAACTGTTTCCGCCAGTAGGCCAACTGCTGCTCCAGCACTTCGCCTTGCAACCATTCTCGTTGCCACACCGCAAAGTCCGCATATTGAATCGCGAGCTCCGCCAGAGGTGACTCCGCCGCCGCACACAGCGACGGATAGAGCAGCCCAACCTCGCGCACGAGCACGCCCATGGACCACCCGTCGGAGACGATGTGATGCATCGTCACCAACAACACGTGCTCCGCTTCACTTAGCCGCAATAGTCGCAGCCGCAGCAGTGGTCCACGTTCCAAGTCAAAGGGCAGCCGTGCTTCTGCTTCCGCTATGCGTTGCGCAGTGGCAATGCTGTTTGAATTGCGCCTCTCCATGGAGTGCGCCGACTCGTCGGCGCTTTGGCCAAAGCGGTGACCAGTCCCCGCACTCCAGGGTGACGCCTCTTCACTCGTCAGGTCAGTAACCGGCAAGTCCAATTCAGCCGGCGGGTGAATGACTTGCCGTGGCTGATCGTCATGTACGGCAAAGGTGGTGCGAAGTGCCTCGTGACGGCGCACGACTTCCGTCAGCGTCGCGCGAAGCGCGGCAACGTCGAGGTCGCCAGTGAGGCGCACTGCGAGTGGAATGTTATAGGCGGCAGAGCCGGGGTCGAGTTGATGAATGAACCAGAGCCGCTGTTGCGCGTAGGAAAGCGGCAACGGTCCGGACCTGTCAACGGGTTCTGGCCGCGACGGCTTCAGCGTGTTGCCGGCGCGGAGTTGCGTATCGATATTCTCTGCCAGTTCTTCAACCGTCGGCGCTTCAAACAGCGTGTAGAAAGGCACTTCAACCTGAAACGCTTCGCGCACGCGTGAGATCACCTGCGTCGCCAGCAGCGAGTGCCCGCCGAGGTCGAAGAAGTTGTCGTATACCCCGACTTCTTTGACATTCAGCACTTCCGCGAACAACTCTGACACTCGCCCTTCGGTCGCGGTGCGCGGCTCGATGAAGGCCGCTTGCAACTCGGGCCGTTCCGAATCGGGCGCAGGCAGCGCGTGGCGGTCAACTTTGCCGTTGGGGGTGAGCGGTAAAGAGTCGAGTAACACGAACGCCGACGGAACCATAAACTCCGGCAGTCGCTCCTTTAAATAGCTGCGCAACTCACCGGCCGCTAATGTCGTCCCCTGCTCGACGACTAGATAAGCAACCAGACGCTGATCGCCGGGCGTATCTTCACGCACGATGACGATCCGTTCGCGCACCGCCGGATGGCTTCCCAAAACAGTTTCAATCTCACCCGGTTCAATGCGGAAGCCTCGCACTTTGACCTGCTCGTCGCTGCGCCGGAGAAATTCGATGTTTCCGTCGGCCGAGGTCTCCACTTTTGTACAGCCGCGCCCCGGCCTCGTTTGTGAAAGAATCAGGAATGAATTTCTGCGCCGTCAGTTCGGCATGATTGAGATAGCCGCGCGCAACACTCGCGCCGCCGATATGAATTTCTCCAGCTACTCCGATCGGAACGAGGTTTCCCTGCGCGTCGAGCACATGCAATCGCATCTTTCCGAGCGGCTTGCCGACCATCTGGTGGCGCAGCGTATCGACGTTCGTTACCCGATAATGGCTACAGATGATCGTGGCCTCGGTTGGTCCATACAGGACGTTTATTCGTGCTGACGGAAACGCCCGTTTCATCTCCCGTAACAGGTCGGGCGCGACAGCCTCGCCGCCGATGAAGATCTGTCTTACTGATTCAAACCGGCGCGGCTCGCGATCGGTTTTCAGTGAGTTGAGAATCTGCTTCATCGCCGCCGGGACGGCCTGTATGCACGTCACCTTTTCCAGCACGCGGGTCGTGTGGTCCAAGTCCAGCAGCTCCGCGTTGGTGACGAGCCGGCACTGCCCGCCCGCGAGCAGCGGAGTGAGCAACTCAAAATAGAAAATATCGAAAGCGAAAGGCGCGATGCACGACATCACGTCCGCGGCCTGAAACTCGAACGCCTCCTGCGCGGCGAACATCGTATTGCAGAGTTGTCGATGCTCGACGAGCACGCCTTTCGGCTGACCGGTGGAACCCGACGTGTAGATCACGTAGGCAACGTTCTCAGCCTTGATGTTGAGTGAGGGATTTTCCGCGCTGTAGTGTGTGCGGTCTTCGTCATCTAGCTCGATTACGATCGCGGGATCCGCCGGCAGTTTCTCCAGCAGGTGCTCCTCGGTCACCACCACCGGCGACTGCACATCAGTCAGCAGGAAAGAGAGTCGTTCGAAGGGTTGTTGTGGATCGACCGGCACGAAGGCCGCACCCGCTTTAAGGATGCCGAGTATCCCGACAATCAACTCCGTCGAACGCTCCGCGAGCAGCACGACGCGCGTGTCCGGTACGACTCCCGAATCGCGTAGCTGATGGGCCAACCGGTTCGCCTTCGCATTCAACTCGGAGTAAGTCAGCGTTTTCTCGTTATCACTCACGGCCGGAGCGTCAGGGCTGCGCTCAACCTGCGCTTCAAACAACTCGTGCAGACACCCGGCCGAAGCGTAGTCCCTGTCCGTCTGGTTCCATTCAAAGACCAGATGCTTGCGTTCCGTCTCGGTCAGCAAGGGCAATTCTGAAAGCGCGTCGTCCGGGTGCGCGGCAACATGCTCGAGCAGCGTCACAAAATTTCCGCACAGGCGGCGGATCGTTTCCGCGTCGAATAGATCGATGTTGTACTGCAACGAGCCGTACGTCTCTTCGTCCGTCTCGAGTATGTTCAACGTCAAATCAAAGAGCGCCGACGTCACGCCGAGGTTAAGCGGCGACACACGCAAACGCGGCAGTTCGAGATCTTCTTCCGGCGTGTTCTGTGAAGCGAACATCACCTGAAACAACGGCGAGTGGCTGCGGCTGCGTTCCGGCCGCAACTCTTCGACCAGCTTTTCAAACGGCAACTCCTGATGTGCGAGCGCGCCGACACACGTCTCGCGAACATTCGCCAGCAACTCACGAAAACTCCATGCGGCGGAGAGCCGCGTACGCAGCACGAGGGTGTTTATGAAGAAGCCAATGAGTTGTTCGGTTGCGGTCTGGTTGCGGTTGGCGACCGGCGAGCCGACCACTATGTCGTCCTGCCCGGTATAGCGATAAAGCAGCGTCTGAAAACCCGCGAGCAACAGCATGAACATCGTCACGCCTTCGCGTTGGCATAACCGGTTAAGCGCGCGCGACAAATCTTTCGAGAGCGTGAAGACTTCGCTTTCGCCTTTGAAACTCTGGACGGCCGGACGGGGCCTATCACCCGGCAACTCCAGGACCGCCGGCGCTCCTTCCAACTTTTCCTTCCAGTAATTCAGTTGCTCCGCTAATACTTCGCCCGCGAGCCACTCGCGCTGCCACTGTGCATAGTCCGCGTACTGGATCGACAGTTCCGCGAGCGGTGAAGGACGGCCGGTTGAGAAAGCCGTGTAGAGCGCGGCGACTTCATGGACCAGCACGCCCATGGACCAACCGTCCGAAACGATGTGGTGCATCGTCACCGACAAAACATGTTCTTCCTCTGCGAGCCGCAGGAGGCTCGCCCGCAACATCGGGCCACGCGCAAAGTCGAATGGTTGTAAAGCGGCTTGCAGCGCAAGACGTCGTGTCTCGGCTTCGCGCTGATCGGTCGGCAGGTCACTTAAATCTGTGAGTGGGAGTTCGAGCTCGCGGCTCGCGGCAATCAACTGTACCGGCTCGCCGTCCAACGCATCGAAAGTCGTGCGCAATACTTCATGCCGGCGGACGATTTCATTCAACGTTCGTTCGAGCGCGAGTATGTCGAGTTGGCCCGACAGGCGTAAAGCAAAAGGCATGTTGTAAGCAGCGTTCTGCGGATCCAACAGGTGCAGGAACCACAGACGCTGCTGCGCAAACGAGAGCGGAAATACAAATACTTCTTCTTCCGCCGCGTCGCACACCGGTGCGACGACTCGGGGAGAAGAGTCATGATTGATTTGTGACATGGCTAATGAACTACGGGCTTATTCAGGGAGGACTAACTAACGCTCTTCCAGTTTCTCGCCAGGTACTTGTCACCCATGAGTTGTATTGGAAATTTTCTTTTTAATGGAGAGGATTCGCTGGAGATCAGTCAGCCGACAGGCTACCGCCCTTATCGATCAGTCGTTAAAAAATCGATCCGTGGTTGCCAATCTTTTCCGTCCGGTCATTTGTCCCGGTTGCCCGGGTAGTCGAGGTACGGAGATATTAATCGATCCTGTTCGCTATCGGAAACGACGACGAGCGTGGTGCTGTCTGCCGCCGAAAATCGGCTGTGATCTCCTACTGAATCGACGCGAACTGCTTGGCGGAGTCGTAGAATTGTTTAGTGTCCCAGATCCTGAGATCAGCGTTGTCTTTCAACTGCGCGAAAAGTTCTCTTGCGAATAACCGATCGTTCGCCAGCAGCGCTTTGTAGCACGCCCAGTTCGTATCGCGAGCGGTCGCACCGTATGTCTTCTGTAAATCAAGGAAGCCTTTTTTCAGTACCGCGTAGTGAGCAGGTGGTTTCTGCTTTTCGTTCCAATCGAAAACACCCGCAGTCTCGCTGATCAGAAAGTAAAGCAACGCGCTGTCCCCGCCGGTCCCCTCGGCGAAACTGTTGACATAGCCGCCTAACTCGCCCGGCTTTCCATGCCACTGCGGCAACAAATAGATCAGCTTCTGTCTGTAATGTTCGTACCAAGTGGGCTCATTTTTCACCGCTTCGCTAAACAACTTGTCGTAAGTTTCTCTTTCCCAACCCTGACCCAACGCAATCTGCTGCATCACTGAATACCATTTCGGGCACAGTTGGCGCCGGTGATCGATGCCCGTCACCAACGCTGTGTACGCCTGCTGCAGACGTTCATAGAATCGCGCCCAGTTTTCCTGAGAGACTGTATTTGCCAAACCTTCACCGCGTGCTTTCCAGGCGAAGATGACGTAACACTGGGCCAACGCGGCTCTCGCCGTCAGTGAATTCGGTTTCACCGCCGTCCATTGTTTCAACAGTTCGAGATGTTGCTTCCACTCGTAGTCGGAGGTAGCGCTGAAAGGCCTTTCCAAACCCTGATAGATCTCTTGCAGCTTCCAATAACCGCCCGCAACTTTCTCTTTGGAAGCGCGCGCGTCATCGGCTGCCCGCTCGAGCAAATCGAAATCGCGATGAGTTAGGGCTTCGTAGAAGATGCCCGAGTAAACGAGCAGCGCATAATCATTAGTCTGGCTCTTAATGGGCACGATAGCCGGAAGCGCCGTCTGTTTTTTCTGTTGCGCGTAAGCAGCGACGTAGTCGCGCAACCGGCGGTACTCGAAATCCGGAACCAATTGCACCGCCTGGTCCAATGCGGTCAGTGCCTCGTCGGGTTTGTTGAGGAGATCGTAAGAGTTACCCATTAAGAAGTAAGCTTTATCGTATTTCGGATTAAGACGAATGGCTTCGCGAAACTGGGTTATCGCATCGTTGAACAGTTCCCTTCTGAAAAACACTTTGCCCAGCACGTAATGGGCCTTCGCAAAGTCTGGTGACAACTTGACTGCTTTCTCCGCTGGTTCGAGCGCCTGATCGACGCGGCCCGAGTCGCAATACGCGAGGGCTAAATTCTTGTAAGCCTCGCCGAAGTTTGGGTCTGCCTGGATGGCGAGCTGGGCCTTTATAATCGCGGCGTCGTAATCGTTGTTCGTGATCAGAGCGTAGGCCTCTTTGCTCAGCGAGGCCGCGTCGATTTGTTGTGAGTAGCCGGTGCTGAACGCTGCGAGCACGATGAATATAGCGACGGAGAAGCGTGACATTTACTTGCCTCGGAAGGTTAAGATTTCGCGGATGTTTATGAGGACACTGCGATTGGGGCAACAGTGCTGAGTCCAGAATACGGGCTGGCTATCTATTACGTCAATCAGTTCTAATGAAATGAGCGACGAAAGGCACAATCCAGACTTCCTGGCGGATATTGCGGGCAAAGTGGCATCCGCGCGGTTCACTGGTTATTCAATGATTGGGCCGCGGCTGAATTTCTCACTGTCCCCAGTGCGATTCCGTTTAGCCCAGCGTCTTACGGTGGCAGTAGAGATTACGGCTTGATCGTTCTTGAAGACCTCGGCGACGTAGAAAGCCCCAATACTTTTGACGCCTTGTGCGGTGATGACGCAGAACTGGCTGAAGAAGCCTTGCTTGAACACGTTGCGCTGCTCGGTCAGTTACACGCAGCTGAGTCAGCGATGGAGTACAAGTGAATTGATGAGGAGTTGAAAATGAAAATGATTCCGGCTATGCGAAAAGTCTGTTTTGTTATCTCGCTTCTGTTCCTCTCGTCGATGGCGTTGGGCCAAACGCCTGCGACGAAAATACTGTACGTCGGCGCGATCTCGATCAATCCGTGCCAGGATGCAAAGGTTCTCGCGGACTGGTATTCGCGGTTTGGCATCGAGACCAAAGAATACAAAGGCGGATATTACGGCAAACTCGACACCGCCGCCGGCCTGTTTGCCTTTGGCATTCATCCCAGGAAAGCTGATGCCCCAACGAAATGTTCCGCGAGTATTTCAGTCGTGTATCGCGTTGAAGATTTCGACGCGAGCTTGTCGGCCCTGAAGAGTAAGGGACTCGTGCCCGATAAGATCGAGAAGGATCCGAGCCAGGGCCAGTTTGCGCACTTTCATGATCCGGACGGCAACGAGGTGACTATCTGGGGGAAATAGTGTCACGCATTTGCCAAATCAGTTAAGCGGCAGATGAAGCCCCAACCGCCACCAATTTCACTGACCGCCAGCATCAATTCGTTGTGACCTTTTCTTAACGGGAGATAGACAGCATCGTTCTCCGGATTCACTATGCCGAGGAATCCGGGATCGCGGAAATACTGCGCGCTGCGGCCGCGGTAAAGAATCCGGCCGTTCAGGAAAACGCTGACCTCATCGCTGTAACCGATGTAAAGCCTCTTCACCTGATCGCGATCGGAGTCGATGGTGGTTTTGGCATATAGGACCTTCGTACCCGGTTGCGGCTCCAACCGTTTCGAAAAGTCGTTAGCAAACGACACTCGCAAATGTGGCGCTTCGCGATAACGATATAGCACCACGAACCCGGGTGGTTCGGCTTCCACTTCCTGCCATTGAATCGCGTTCATTTCCGCGGTGGTGAGCGGACGTTCCAGATTCCGCGCGAGCGCATCGTACGAAGGCGAGATACTCCACTTAGTCAACGTGTCCGGAGGTATGGCCGGGTAATGTCGCTCCCAACGGACTGCCGGAGTTTCGTGTACTTCAAAGTTGGAGAAATATGTCGCGCCGGTAAGGACGTATAGCGCCAGCTTCCCCTGTTGAACACCGCTCTTTAGATCGTTCATGACGAGGGCCGGATGGTCCATGTCTTTGACGAAGAGTTTGGCTTGCGCACCGGTGACTTCCACGCGTAAGTGAAACCAGACATCTTTTGGAATGTCGACCGCAGCGGTAAAGCCTGGTCCATTGTAAATCTGCCAGTTAGCGCCCGTGTTCAGCACTGGTGTGTACTGGATTGCATCCGGCAGACCGGATTTATGTTGCCGCAGGTAGACCCATTCGCCGTTTGCGCCATCCTCGGTGAGACGAAACTGAATACCGAAGAAGCCACGCGTGGCGGGTGTTGCAACGTCGACATCGATCACCGCATCGCGCATTTGAAAATCCTTCAGGGTTGCGGCTCCGCCGTCGAGGAAGAGAGACTTGCGATTCTGGTATTCGGTTGCTTTGGCCTGCCCTTCCAATTCCCAGCGTGGCGAGTCTGGCGCAATCGCTTGCGCTTGCTCAGCTCGCGCCTGGACCACTTGGGTCAGTGTTGTGGTGACGATAATTAGAAGTAGCAGCTTGAAAAGATGGAGACTTATTTTGAGCGGCATGGCTCATCTACGGCTGCAACATGCAAAAGGTTTCTAAGACTATTCCAGATGCTCAACGGTAGTTTCGCGTGCGTGATAGTATCTACCGAAAATTTGGATCGATCGCGCTGTCACGACAGAAAACTTTCTATGCACTTGCCCTACAAACGCTTGCACGGTGACGTTGTAGTAAACACGTCGGTCGCGGGATTGACGTTGAGTGAGACGTCTTATCCTCCAGATCTAAAACTCCCGAAACATTCCCACGAACAGGCTTATTTTTGTTTCGTGCTGGCTGGTGGTTTTATCGAGGATTATGGAAAACGCTCGCGCTCGTGTCGCCCGTCGACGTTGATTTTTCATCCTTCAGGTGAGACGCACTCCGACAGCTTCTATTCGGACACCCGTTGCTTCAATATCCAGATGAACACTGAGTGGACCAGGCGCTACGCGGATCACTTGCCTGCCCTGGACAGTGCGGCTCATTTTTACGGCGGGTTCCTGGCCCATACTGCGCAACGCTTCTACGATGAATTTCGGCAGCCTGATGATTTTTCGTCATTGGTGATCGAGGGTCTGACCCTGGAAATGTTAGCTGGGTTGTTGCGTCGTTCTTCGAAAGAAGGCGAACACACAATGCCGCGCTGGCTGCAAAAAGTGAGAGATCTTCTGCACCAGCGGTTCAACGAGCCATTAACATTGAGCGAGATCGCAGATGTCGCCGGAGTGCATCCTGCTCACCTCTGCCGCGAGTTCCGCCGGCATTATCGTTGTACAGTCGGTGACTACGTTCGTAAGTTACGCATTGATTACGCCAGTCGAAGACTATCGTCGTCCGACGCTTCATTGAGCGAGATCGCTGCGGAAGCCGGCTTCTTCGACCAAAGCCACTTCGCCAGAACATTCAATGCGCTGGTCGGCACAACTCCCCGCCGCTATCGCATCGCACTGCGCGCGCGCTAGCCGGACGTCAACCGAATGCAATTCCGCATTTCCTGTACAAGAGCTTAAGAGTGGCCGCGTGGTAGATTTCCGGCATGAGATACGCCGCCGCTCTGGTGTTTTCGATCATCTCCTGCTCGCTCTTGGTTTGTGAGGCGCATGCGTCTCCGCCTTTCAGTGCAGTTCCCTCATACGAACTCGCAGCAAACATTTCGCCTGACACTCATCACCTCGACGTAAACGGGACGATCGTTTTGCCTCCCGCCAAGGACTCGCGCCAATCCGTCAAACTCGTTTTGAGTGATGTCATGAAAGAACTGCGCGTTGAAGTCCTCGAACCGAGAGCGAGCGCAGGCGAGGCGAGACTTGAACCACACGCCAACGATGAAGCAATTACGTGGACAGTGTTCCCGATGCACCCGATTCCCGCGGGCGAAGCGGTGCGGTTGCGTTTCGTTTATCAAGGTGGTGAGCAAACTCGCTTTGTCTTCTACATCGGTGCGGAGGGCTCGTTCGCGGGCGGTAACAACACCGCGTGGTACCCGCAAGTCGAGCGCGACGCGCGCGCGGTCGGAGTACTGCGGTTCTCTGTCCCCGCGGGTTTTTCAGTTTTTTCGCAAGGTGAAGAAATTAGCGGCGATCCGGCGCCAACAGCGAGAGCAAAATTCAATTTCAGAATCACGCGCCCATCCTATTTTTCATTTGCTGCCGCGCGTTACACGGTCGAACGACAGCGCGCGACCGGAACTCCAACCTCCGCTTACCTGCTTCGTCCTCGCCCGCATGCAAGCGCTCTCCTGAATAATTGCGCGCGGGTTTTTGCTGCACTCACGCAGGAGTTTGGCCAAAGCCCTTACGGCAAGTTCGCCCTCGTCGAAGTGCCAACCGAACAAGCGGCACGCGCTCGTTTCGACGGCGCGAGTGGCGAAGGTTTCATCTTCATCAATAGCAGCTTCGTCGACGCCGATTTCAACGTCGCGTATTTCGGACACGAGCTGGCCCATCAATGGTGGGGTGTCGCAATCGGCAGAAAGTGGTGGGAAGGTTCACGCGGGCGTCTGATGCTCGATGAAGCGATGGCGCAATACGGCTCGTTGCGTGCGGTGGAAATGATCGAGGGCGCGCGAACTGCCGAGCGTTATCGCCGCATCGGTTATCCCGGCTACATAGATTTTCATAACGCCGAAGGCTACTTCATGGTTGAAGCAGGTGGGTTGGACCACAAGCTTTCCGATCTGCCGGATGGCGAAGTGTCACGCATCCTCGCGGACAGCAAAGGTTTTCTCGTCTTTGACATGCTGTCGCGCACAGTCGGGCGCGAAGTGTACCGGCGTCTACTGCACGACATTGTGAGACGCTATGCGTTCAGCAATCTCTCATGGGACCAGTTTCTGCGGCTGATTGAAAATGGCGCTCACACAAATCTACAGTGGTTTTACACGCAGTGGTTCGAGCGCACCGGAACGCCGGAGTGGGAGCTTGACTGGCGCCAGGAAGCAAACTCGTTGCGGGGAGTGATTACGCAGTCGCCGCCCTTTTATCGCGTCACTGTCGACTTGCTTATAGAAGGAGATCAACGGACGCTTCTGCGACCCATCGAGCTCCGGGGCGCGCGCACTGAGTTTGTGTTACCAGTCGATTTTCGCGCGCGTGCTGTCAACGTTGATCCACAGTTTCTCGTGTTGCATAGAACGCCGGAGTATCGCGCGCTACGTTCTGCGATGGGCGCGTACCTGCGTTCAAACCTGGAGCGTGAGCAAGGAAAGTTTGACGTCGCGGAGAAATTATTGCTGGATGCTTTAGCGCAGGAAACGGGGCCGGACCTGTATGGAGCGCGATTTACGATCGAACTGGGATTGGGACAGTTGCTGGTCGCACAAAATAAATTTGCCGCAGCGCGGAAGCATCTCGAGGCGGCGTTAGCAACTCCAACGCGCCGCGCGAACGTCTTGCCCTGGGCCTACTATTATCTTGCTACCGCCGCAAAAGGATTGAACGATGAAGCGCTGCTACGACGCGCCGTTGCAGATGCAATCACAGCGGAGACCAACGCGGGCGGTCGCTCGACGGTATCACGGCAAGCCCGCGCTCTCCTGCCGGCCGCCCCGATACAATAACAGAGCAATTATGATCAGATCACAAACTGGCCCAGACCTGCCTCGTAATGACAATCAAGTACGGATTCAAATCCGCGTCACGAGTTCAACCACGACAACCAAAGAAACAACTTGGGCTCGACATCTAGGCGACGATCTGTATGAGCTCAAGGGTCCTTTACACCTGTTCGTCGGTTTCCACCCGCACGACATTGTGAGAGCTAAAACCGTGCCAGGCGAATCTGTTCCTTCTGTAATCGAGGTTGTGAAGAAAAGTGGTTATAAGACCTTACACATCCTTTTTAATAAAGGCGCGTCCAATGAGCAGCAGCGAATGATCCTCGACCGCCTACGTGAATTTGGGGCTGAAGACGAAGGACCATTCGAGCGCTTTTACACTATCGTTCTCTCACCGAATGCTAATTACGAAACAGTAATCGCTTATCTGAATTCCGAGAAGCATCGGGGCGCAATCATTTACGAGCCGGATGTACCGCTCAGCACGCTGCTGCGGTCACACTTCACGAGTTCTGACTAATAGCACCATCGGGCGAGTCGCAGAAAGCTATTTGAGAACCCATTACTTAAATTACCATTAGGGGCACCACTCAGTCCTGAGCGATGCCCCCTGTTTTGTATCTACTGACGTCGTCTCCCTCACCGCTTCACGGTGCGACTTTCGTTGCGTGTTCACTCCAACCACTCTGCCCACCGGCACCCACGGCCGCTACTCGAAACCAGTAGCGCTTTCCGGTCATCAAGCTATTAATCGTCTTACTCGCAGACGTCGCAATCCCAACATGCGTCCAACTACCCGGTGTTGCCGGATCGACGCTCGACTCGATCACATAACTGCGCGCATTCGGAACCCGTTTCCAGAACAGATCGATCACCCCGTCGTGCTCTCCCACCGTCGCACCAACTCCGTCCGGCGGCGGTGGAATAGTCGGCGCGGAAGGAGCGGCCTTCGCCTCCATGCCGGCACTCGTAATCAGCGTGGCATCTTTCCCGGCGACGCTTTCAACATACCCGGCGAGTTGCGTCAACAGTTGGTCCACTCGCGCTTCGGCGTTGTTCTGCGTACCGCTGCGCGTCGCCATTTCCGATTTGGCTGCCTGGACCAAGCCAAAGGCCCTCTCCAGTTCATCCAAACCGGTCGCTATATCCGACAATGGTGGGGTCGGACTCGCAAAACTCGCGTTGTTTGTCATCGCCGTAACGATTTGCCGCCCTTTCGCAAGCTTCTCAGTGATTGAAAGTCTTCCGAGATTTAATCTGATTCTGGGCATAACATTTCTCCTTCAATCGAATTGCAACTCGAATCAACCACGGGATGCTTTGAACTCCGCACGGGTTTTCTAAACCCAGACGGGGTTTGTATTGAACTCGACTGAAACTGATTAGCCTGTGACGAATTGCAGATTGAACTCCGCTGGAACTGACTTCAATTCGCGAGATCTTAAACAAGATCTTCGCGATCTCAATCAGTCCAAAACCGATTCAATCTGCTTTTCGCCTCAGTGCAATCAAGCCGTGGTTAACACAATGGGGAGATCGAGGAAGCTCAACGAAGGTGAACCACTCTGGGTCGTGGTCCACCCGCGTCAAACCAAGTGAGCGAAAGATAAAACAAGGATCAGACAAACCATTACTGTACTCACTTCAGCAATGGTCACTCGAACGCGAATAGTTTATGCAGAGACGCAATTACTACCAGCATTCGGTTTTGGCCTTTGACCAAAATGCTAGAAAGGACTCGCGAACAATTCACTCTCGATCAGCGCAATCTGAGCATCGACCATTCCATACAGGTTCAACTCGCCGCA
>CAMLLD010000107.1 GCA_946480785.1 uncultured Blastocatellia bacterium
GATCGAGTTGTCGTTTACGATTGCCTGCGCTCTTCGCTTGAGATCGCCGAGGTCGCTCCGTTCAGGACCAATATTGCTCGGTGTAGAACCACTGTCATTGTTTGCTGGACCACTACCGTTCTTTGCCGGTTTCGTTGTTTGGTTTACGTGTTGGTCTGCGTGAGGTGATTGTTCGCGCACGGTTGCGCTACTATGATTAAGCATGAGCTTCATCCTTTCTTGAGAAGGTTGATGTTCTAGGGTCGGCTTTGTGTTAGCGCACAAGTCGGCCCGCTTCATTTGTGGAGGGGTACAAGGACCATAGCACAATTATTTTCGCTTGGGTTAGAAAAAGTAAGTTGCGGGTGAACGTGTTGCGTTCGCAAGAATTCAGACCGGACACGCTGATACTGTAGTTCGAGTCCGGTCTGCGGAGTAGTTGGCCGCTTCCTTAAAGGAATCTATCACATGGCAGATTTTGTTTCCGGCTTGGAATTAGGCGAGCAGTTTTATACTGAGGCGGCCAAACCGATCATCGAGACGCACTTTCCGGACCTCCGCTACTCCGCCGCCATGCTCGGTTGGAGTTCGGAGGTTCTAGGCTACGATGACGTCGAGTCCATGGACCATAATTGGGGGCCACGCTTCCAGTTGTTCTTATCACCGCAGGATTATGAAAAATATCAGCCACTCTTAAGGGAGACTTTAAGTCACCATCTGCCTCTGGAGTTTCGCGGCTACCCCACCAACTTCAGCGTGCCTGCTCAAGGGGACCAGCTTGTCATGAAGAGGGTCGAAGCCGGCCCAGTCAATCACAAGATTGATATCGAAACCGTCAGGGGCTGGTTTGAATGGAACCTTGGCTGCGACCCATATCAGGAAATGGGGGTGGCTGACTGGCTCTGTTTCTCCGAGCAGAAACTTCTGGCCTTCACCAGCGGAAAGGTTTTCTACGACGGGCTGGGAGAGCTTGAGCCCGTGCGGCGGAAGTTCAGTTACTACCCCGACGACGTGTGGCTATACCTGCTCGCCTGCCAATGGAAGAAGATTTTTGATGAGGAGGTTTTTGTCGGTCGCACGGGCTATGTCGGGGATGAGTTAGGCTCGATGATTATCGCCGCCCGTATGATCAAGAATCTAATGCGGCTCTGTTTCCTGATGGAGAAAAAGTATGCGCCATACTCGAAGTGGTTCGGGACGGCGTTCTCTCGGTTGAAGTGCTCCCGACAGCTTGGCCCGGTGTTTCAGGAGGTGTTAGTCGCGACTTCCTGGGGAGAGCGGGAAGCGCGTCTGGCGAGGGCTTATGAGATAATTGCCCGCCAGCACAACGAGCTTGAGATCACCGAGCCTATCGACGAGAAGGTTTCGCAATACCATGGCCGCCCTTACCTGGTCCTTCACGGCCATCGGTTCGGCGCGGCGATTTTCCGAAGGATCACCAGCGAAGAAATCAGGCGGATAGGATTCTTCGGCGGCTCGGTGAGCCAGCTTGTCGAATCTGATGACGAAGTCTCGCACGTGCAATTGTGCCGAAAATTAAGAATTCTGTACGAATGAAATCGAATTTGCAGGACGTGATTCTAGCCTCGTAACAGTTTTACGACCAAGGCGATCACCAAACCTTCCTAAATTGATCGTGCGTCTACGCTCCCCACTTTCCCACGATCACTCCGATAATCACGCCGCCCACTGCGCCGAAAATTAAAATCGGGGCGAAGGCTTTTGTAATGATCGCATCTGGGAGGCTTAGGAGGACTCCAAAAAGCAAGCCAGTGGCCCAGCCCGGGACCGGTAGGCGAGCAGCTCCGATGACGAAGCCGATTGCGAAGCGATTTAAAAACGCGCCCGTCAAAGCAGCGGTCTTATCCGGGAATTCAAGCGGCAACATGGAACCAGCCGAGACTACGCCATACACAAGTCCACAAACGGCGCCTAAAAGTAACCGGGACATTTTTTTGAGAACCTCGCCTACCGAGATAAAAAGCGCGTGCTTAATATCACAATGGCAGGAAAGACGGAACAGCGATCGGCAAAGAGAAACAGATCGCAGTTAGTGGTTGGAAACTCGGTTGGAGAAGTCACTTTCGAACATTGAGATTTGTGAGGCATTTTGTCGCAGATGCGCAAGAAACCGCTTGAGTTTTGAATGCTAGTGGAACGAAAATCAAGGTGCCGCGTGTCTCGAATTGTCCTCAACCTCAAAGGAGCAAAGAAAATGAGAAGCAAAATAGTGACAGTGCTCATCATCGCCGGACTCGTATCGATCGCCGCCTGGAGTAGCCAGGGTCAAACAGATAAGGCGAGAAACGTTTCGTATGAATATCAGGTAATCGGTGATCCCACCGCGTCGTATGGCCAGGAGGCAGGTGTTAAGAGGCTGAACGAGCTTGGTTCTCAGGGATGGGAAATAACAGGCGCAGTCCAGCATGGTGAGAACCCACCCACGCTGTACCTCAAACGCGCCAGGAGATCGTTATAGGTGATTGGTTAGCGCATCCAAAACTAGAGTCTAGCTGCCTCATAAATCTCTCCCGAGCGTGTATCTAGAAAATAGGCCCGAGCGTTTGCATTGAGGCTCGTAGCTAATCTGACGAATACGTTGTCTCGATCTCTCGGTGCGCGAAAATGAAATTGTCTTGAGACCTTGCCCGATGTAGCAAAGACGACAATGCTGTGAGCATTCAACAGCAAGTAGCCTGTTCCGCGTCCATTAATCGAGATTGAGTGAGTAACAATCGGCGGGATGAACGCACTATCGGGATACTTTGCAAAAAAGTCTAACGAGTAGTTTGTGCGCTGTGAATCGGGAATTAACTCAGACGGGATCGTGAACTGAATCTCACTGATTAGTTTGCCTTCCGGTGAATATTTCCTGACGAGCGGCCATGAACGAAACGCAACGAACAAGTTGTCGTTTGCGTCGCACGTAGCCACGGCCAGGTTCATGTTGCGAGCTAGATTGCCGGGCGATTTAATCAGCCTCTCACCGAATCGCCGGAGGAACTTGCCATTATCGGAAAATACATAGATCAACTCTGTAGGTCGAGCGGTATCCGGCGTCAAAAAGATTTCGCGCTTGCGATTAACCGTGATGCTTGTGGAAGGAAACGGCAGGCGAAAACTTCGCTGGAAACGACCGTCAGAACTAAAGATCAATATCCGTGGAGTTCCGGGATCGCTTACATAGACATTCTCATCTTCATCGACAGCAATCGAATCGTTAAGACCACCCGGACGCACTGCACCCGGTCCGCTGTCCGGCTGACCAAAGGCCGCAATGAATCTTCCACGCGAATCGAGTTTGACGATTCTCGAATTACCGTCGTCGAAGACGTACACGTTGCCGGATCGCCCAACGGCGATTGCAGCAGGGGCCGCAAGTTTTACCTTCGCGTCCTGTTGTTGCGATGAAAGGTAAACGGGAGTGAAGAGGACTCTTGCGTCCTGTATTGCAGCTATACTCTGCACCGCGAAGATTGAACAGGAAAATAGGGTGATTAAAAGAATCGTGTTCATAGCCTATTTGCTCACTGAGTGTACTAGCTCAGACACCTCGCTCATGACCTGTTGCTCAGACATACCCGGCTTTTCTTGCCATACGACATTTCCGTTAGCGTCAAGAACGACCAGCAGTTTTCCGGACGTTAATTGCGCCCGGACCGCCTCGATGTCCCCTTGGACCAGCGATTCGGGCATGGGCAGGATTGCTTTGAAATTTTCTATATCCTGAGTCGAAAAATGCTTGTCCGAGAAGACAAGTAATATAGTTCCGGCTGGCTGGAGCGAGTTTAGACGCTCCATTGTTTCAAAGCGATTTCCAGTTGGGCATCCGGTAGAAAACTCATCGAAAAGATTGACGATCGTTAATCCTTTAGCGAGCGGAACAGGCGTTTTATTTCCGGCTGGGCTACTAATCTTTACGCGAGCAAAACGTTCTCGAAAGTCGATTGAAGGAGAGGCGGCAGACAAATGGCAGCCGATAGAAAATGATGTAGCTGTGAGTAATAGTGTGAGTTTTAAGAGCATATCCCATTCATGAGGCGTAAGGAGTTTACTGCGAAGTGCCGCCGGGCTTTCTTGAACTTTCGCGGAGTCCGGTCCGAACGGCCACGAAGTTGGCCCACAACCTGGTTTCCTTCTTTTCTAACAGCCGGGAAGTTTGAAACGTTTCCTCGCAATTGCTGCGGCACATCTTGGCGACGGCCGCGAAGAGCGAAGACGGCCCTGAAGACTCGATCGGAAGTTCGTTCTTTAAGCCATAAACCGGAGCGCTTAATGAGAAATCGGAACGGTTCATATCGAAATCTGAAACCTTATTAATCTCTTTAAAAGTTCCAGAGGCCCAGCCAAAAGCTGTCGCTGAATCGACGTCGAGAGAGAGTTGGACCAGCATCAATTTAGCTTGGATCCGGTACTGATCGTTTTTGATCTGACTCGCTTCGCTGATTGCCTGTTCAAAAAAACGAAGGGCATCTCCAGTCGAATTTTGTTTCAGACGGGCTTTGCCCAAATTGCTCAAGGCCACAACTCTTACAAGCGGGGTCTTGATCTTGTTGCAATCAGTCTCGAAAACTGAGGAGGCAGTTTCCGCCTTTTCAAGCTTATCGTTCAGCGCTGCAAGACTCACGAGATCTCCGAACTTCTCTTTTAGATCCTGATTGCTAATGCGACTTACAACCAGCGCCGCTCTCGCAAAATCTCTCTTCGGCAAGAGATAACTGAAAAGGATTGTGAAGTACTCAAAGTCGCGCCAGTCTTCTTTATCGAGTTTATCGATCGTGTCGAGACGTTTTTCCCAATCGGCTATCTTCTCGGATTCGGAAGCATTGGAGCTTTTGTGAGCGTCCTCGAATGAAGACGAATCATCCTTCGAAACGCTGGTCAACAGACTCGCGTTCTTCGCATAAACATCGTTTAGATATTCTGGTGCAAAAATTTGATATTGGGGCAGCAGATTCTTAAGACTGAAGTAAGCGATGGTCTGTGGCACGAGTTCGTTATCGTTTACTTTTGCAAGCAATAAAGCGAGGTAGCGCTTAGCCAGTGCCGGATTTTTCGGCATAGCCGACATGTTGGCGGCCACATTCGCCGTGTTGTAGCCGCTGATGGCGATGTAAGTAACACTGCCATCCGGAGAGAATAGATAGGAAGCGAGCATCAAGATTTCGTTTGCGTCGGAGAGAGGCCGTTGGGCCAGAACCTCCATAGTGTCGCTAAACAGAGTGTCGGCGATTTCGGGCGCTCGTTTACGCTGGTTCAGCAGAAAGAAGCAATGATCTTGCGTCACGCGGAGGGCAACGCTCTGCCGAAATAGTTGCCGTGCTTTTTGCTCATCGCTTCTTAGATAGTTCGCTGCTTGGGTTAACAGCAGTTGTGCCAGTTGAGTCGGATTGGCTTGCGCCGTGTTGTTTTCTTTCTCATCGACTGATGCAGTGGCTTGCTGCCATTGGTTCCTTAGTTTTTTTTCCAGGTTTGCATCGTGCCGGGAAGCGATTGAACTAATGTGAGTGAACAGGGACTGTGGATCTTTGGGGGTGAGTGACAGAAAATCATCGCTGACCGGTTCTTTTAGCAACGCAATAGTTACTTCGAAGCTCCGTGATAGCGTTCGTTCAGCAAATGCTCTATCAAACGGCCACACGGTATCCGCTAAAAGCGCTTGTAGTGTTATTTCGTCAACCGGATTGAGTCCCCGAGCATCGTTTGAAAGTCTGCGGGCATACTCCAGAAGTTGAACCTCGTCGATGCGCGAACTTGCGACTTGTTCCTGTTCGGGTTTCTTCGGCGTGCTTTGCCCTTGTCTGAGTGGCGCAAACGGGAATTGCATCATGAAGATGAGTGCGAGGCATTTGCCTGATCTTCCGAATGTCATTTGTCACCTTCCTGTTACCAGGGCATTGTGAGAGACGTGTAGGAATCTATTCTGCTTTTCCCGAACGAGGCAGAGGTCGGGCGAAAACCTCTGCCTGTCGGCAAATTGACCTGTTAACGTGGCGTGTAAGGATCATCAGGCCCTGAGCAGTGGGTATCCCACCACCAATTCTCCGAGCAGTACTGACCATCTGTGTTGTTAAAGGCGACGGGGCCACCGCCACCACCAGTACCGCCACCGCCACCAGCCGTGATGCCGCAATTCGCGCTGCCGGCGAAAACTATCTGTCCAGGCATGCCGGAATCCTTATAACAGGTGTAGGTACAGCCGGTGGCCGTGAAGTGATCCCCTGAGCACTTCGACGGATTCGGACAGGTCACTCCGCTCTGACACGTGAATTCCGCCGCCCGCGTCTCATTTCGATTACTGATCGCGGTGGACACAAACGCAATTGCCAATACCAGGAAGGTTACGACTATCTTGATACGTCTCATAACTGTCTCCTTTCGGTGAAGAAGAAACCGCTGGCGTCATTTGAATTATTGGACCATGTTCCGTGGTCCGAATTTCAAGCGACAGCCGTTGTCGGCTTCAGGTTGAGATGAAGAGGGACACGTTTGTTTGATTCGATTTTCATTGTGGATCTCCTTGAGGACAAGAGGACGTCGACGGAAGCTCCTATTGAAAGAGGTTGCTAAAAACTGGTCCAAGGCGCCGATGAGAATCGAACCAGTCGTGAGAAAAATCGAGAGAATCCGAGAACACTTTTACACCTGTGTTCCCGGAGCGGTCAATAGAAAACAGCAGGGTCAGTCTCGAACAGCCGGGACGGCGCGCTTTGTCAGGCCCAGCACACTGAGGAAGAAGCTCGATAGCACGATCTCGCTGCCCAGCATCATCGCGCTCACCGCGGGAATTACGAGGCGGAGGATCTTTGTTGGATCGAGCGCGCCGAAGGAATGTGCGCCCCAGTCGCTCACGGCGAAAATACTTAGAGCCAGACCGGTAAGAAATAAAACGACGCCCGTAACTAATCCCGATTCGAGTGTGACGTACTTAAACGCTCGCTCGAGCTTTGCATCCGGGGGCAGCAGTCCTGAAGTCACGCCGAAGATCTTCGTAAACACCGCAAAGTTTACGGCCTGAAAACCAACCAAAACGGCCGCGGCCGCATAAAGCAGAGTGTGAACGTCAAACGTTACGCCACCGACAGCACGTGGACCAGGCAACAACCACAAGGCCACCGCCAGCCCAACCAACATCAGTAAAGCGCCCGGATAAAAGAAGAGCCAACGCGGGCTGTAGAGCAACAGGAAACGCAAGTGGCGCCAGCCATCTCTCCAACTACGCAAGTGTGGCTCGCGGCTGCGGCCGTCGGGTGACAGAGTGGTGGGAACTTCAATAATGCGCAGCTTGTTCAGCGTAGCCTTTACCACCATCTCACTCGCGAACTCCATCCCGGGAGTCCGCAGATCCATCTTCAATGCCGCTTCCTTTGAAAACCCGCGGAGACCACAATGGAAATCGCGACACGGACTGCGAAAGAGCAGCCGCCCAATGCCCGTCAAAACAGGATTGCCAAGATATTTGTGAAGCGGCGGCATCGCGCCGGGTTCGATCCCGCCGGCAAAACGGTTGCCCATTACGAGGTCGTAACCATTGCGCAGCTTGCTCAGGAATGGTCCGAGGTTCGCGAAGTTGTAACTGTCATCAGCATCGCCCATGATCACATACTTGCCGGCGGCTGCTTCGATTCCCGCACGCAACGCCGCGCCGTAACCTTTCTCAGGCACGTCAACCACGCGCGCTCCCATCACGCGTGCGATTCTCTGCGAACCGTCAGTGCTGCCGTTGTCGGCAATGATGACCTCACCGTTAACTTGGTGTTTGGTCATCCACGTTTGGGCTTTCCTGATGCAGGTCGCAAGCGTTTCCGCCTCGTTAAGGCAAGGCATCACTACCGACAGCTCGAGCGAATCGGCGACGACGGAAAATTGTGAATCGTAAAGGCGTTGTTGTGAGCTCATCGTTTATGGACGGTTCGATCCTTTTCTGCCCCAGCCTTGTTCGAAGTTAGTCTTCGTCGGTGGGGCGGCGCTCGCTTTCACGGTATCTCTATCGCGATAGATAACGCCGCCCTGTCGGGGCTGAATGCCTGCTATTTCAGTTTCCGTTCGCACGCTCGGGGTAAACACTTTGCTCCCACGCAACACCGCTTCGTCGCCTTTTTTCAAGCCCCATATCAAAGCCACCGGCGACGAGTAAGGAAAGACCAGAGCGCCGGTCGCCACTGCGCCACCCGCCATTGCGGCCATGCGGCTTGTTCCATTCTGTTTGCCGCGAAGCGCGATGGGAATGTGTGTGCCGTCAACAGCAGTGATGTATTCCATCTCCCAGGCCAACATTCCCGCGCGGCCAAACGCGCTCGCACTTCTCGCTTTAACAACTCGGGCCTTTGCGACCGCACCGCGCTCGATTACCAGCACGTCGCCAACGAAAACTCGTCGCTTCGCCAGAAACGTTATGGAATCTCCGGCATTAGCTTTTGCTGACGACGTTGCCGTTGCCGATTCGACTTCGATAACAGTTCCTCCCGGAATGCGTACTCGCGGAGCTGGGGCTGCGAACTTGGTGTCAACCTCCGGTAAACCCGGCGGGCCATTCGGAACGACCTTCATCAACATCAGGATGTCGTCCGGCACACCGCGGCGCTTCAAATCACGTAGCACGGGCGGAAAGACATCAAAATTGCACGGCGAGGTCAGGATCGTGGAGATGATCAGCTCCGGCTTCATCTTCTCCTGAACCATGCGCAGCACGTCGCCGTTGCGCAGCAGTTTCACCGGCCGTTCCGATTGAGCTTGCGCGGACGCACAGAAAATCAGAAGTGCCGCTGTGGTGAGCAACCGTCGCGTAAATCTCATGATCAGCCCTCGGATCCTGCAGGTTAGGCGGTAGCACTGGGCAATAGATATGCCTCAACAAACAATAGGTATTTGTGAGGTTCTGTCGTTTGTGCCTGTGCTGTTTAGCGACAAGTGCTCGCTGGCGAGCAGTTCGTCAAGCCTGAATGATGCTGATGTCGGGGGCTGGTCGTGCAGCTTCAGCTTACTGTTGACGCGCAGTTTCAAATCCCGTTGAAACGCGGCTGCGTTGGCGCTTTGCTTCCTCACTCTGCGAGAGAAGTTGCATACCGCCGATGTCTTCTTCCTGGAGGAAACGCACGGCCATCACTCCGTATTGCTTCAGCCGGCGATACAGCTTGCTGCGATCGATTCCCAACGCGGCGGCGGCGCGCACCTGGTTGCCGCCGAACTGCTGCAGCACCGACAGGATGTAACGCTTCTCGATCTCCGCGAGCGGCACCGCGTCGTTCATGTAAGCTTGCAGGAGTTCGCGAATCTCTTCCGCGCCTGCCTGGCCCTGGCTCTCCGTCAGCTCCAACGGCAGATCCTGAATACCCAACTCTTCGCCGTTGCCGAGCGCGAGCGCATATTCGATCACGTTTTCGAGTTCTCGTACATTGCCCGGCCACGGATACTCGTTGAGCGTGCGCATCGCTTCGGCCGTAAACCGCGGCACGGAAGTGCGGCCCTGTCGTTCAGACTTCATGCGCAGGAAGTGTTCTACCAGCAGGCTTACGTCGCCCGTGCGAGTACAAAGTTCGGGAAGGTGCAGCGGCAACACGCGCAAGCGATAGTAAAGATCTGGACGGAAACGGCCCGCAGCAACAGCCTGCGCGAGATCGCAGTTCGTCGCAGAGATGATGCGTACGTCGATCGCTATGTTCGCGCGTGCACCGATGCGGCGCACCGTGCGTTCCTGCAACACGCGCAACAACTTCGCCTGTGCTGAAAGATTCAACGCGTCGACTTCGTCGAGAAAGAGTGTGCCACCGGACGCTTTTTCGAAAAGACCGCTGCGGTTTTCGTGCGCGCCGGTGAACGTGCCGCGTTGATGGCCGAAGAGTTCGGCTTCGATCAGCGTTTCGGGAATCGCCGAGCAGTTGATGTCCACAAACGCGGCCTCGCGTCGTGGACTCATGTTATGGATCGCTCGCGCAGCGAGTTCCTTTCCGGTGCCCGTGGCGCCGGTGATCAAGACAGAAGCATCAGTGGGAGCGACCCGCTCGATCACGGAAAAAAGTTTCCGCATGACGGGCGACTGGCCCACGAGCATGGGTGTTTTGACGTTGCTGTTAGGTTGGAGAGACTCAGGGGCGGGTGATTTCGCTACCGCGCGACCTTGATTGTCTGATTGGGGACTAGTCCAACTATCGAACATACTGGGAGTGGCAAGGGGCATTAATCAACAAACTCCAGGGGCAAAATTCTAAAGGTACGGCGGCTTGCTATTGAGTGTCCGCGTCGAAAAGTCAGGACCCGGAGCACTCCCTTCAATCTTGATTGGGAAAACGCTCAAAAGAGCTGTTGTTCCGAATAGTCCCATCCTGAGAGGGTGCTATCGCCCCTTTGTCAGATTCCTTGGAACTGGAAAGCTGTGCCGGGGGCCTATCTGTTAGTTGATGAAAATTCCGAACCGAACGAGTGTTTGTGGGTAATGCTTGATGCGTCTTTAACTCGAAGGGTCCACTTCATAAAGACAACAATGCGAGCGGCCTCTCGCAAGTAGGGGGCCAGCGTTAAGCTGGTCCAATTCCTCACAATTTCAAGGGAAGTGAGGCGACACGAACACTCGTTTGTCCATTCTCTGGATTCTATTTCTAGAATCGGGACGAGTCCGTATTGCTGCTTCTATATTTATTGACTGGAACTGCACGAACATTTCGTCTTTCTTTTCCTTGCTGGAAACATTCAGGAGAAACGCACCTTGGCGATCAGGATTTACCTGGCGGCACTGACATTCGTCTTTCTAATCGCGGCTTCGTTGAGCCGCGGCGTCAGCGCGCTTGAAGCGATCGTAGTGACCTGTGCGCTCGTCTACCTGATTCTCGATACGCGTGAATATTTGCAAGTTACGAAAGCAAAATTGGATGTGCTGCAACAACTCGAAGAGAAGTTGTCCGCAATCCTGCATCACTGATTGACTCCGATGACTTTCCTGATCGTTAACGCGTTTTTCAGTTTCGTTTTGGCGCTCATTCTGCACGAGCTAGGCCATTATTTTGCAGCACGTGTCTGTACGGTGCCGATCAAACAAGCCGGCTTTGGTTGGGGACCGAAGTTATGTGGCGTTCGCGTGGGAAAAGTTGATTATCAATTGCGGCTGTTGCCGATCGGCGCATACATCCAGATGGATATGATTGCGTTGCAAGCGCGGCCGTTGTGGCAACAGTTGTTTGTGCTGGGCGCGGGCATCGGGATGAACGTCGTGCTCGCTGTCTTTACGTGGGGTTCGCTCTTCGCCTCGCTGAATCTCGCTTTGGCGATCGGAAATATCGTGCCGTTTTATCAACTCGATGGTTGGAAGAGCGGCATGGTGATCTGCCGGCGCCTGCTTGGCGGACCGAGTCCCGTCGTGGAGTGGGTGTTTACGCTCGGCGGCGGCGCGATCGCTTTGGCGTTGGTCGTTCGAGCTATTCTGAATTTCTAAATTATGAGCACACCGTTGTGGGTAAATAGTAACGATACTAAACGACTCGCGCGTGCTTACGTCGCGCTTGCGTTTGCGCAGGATGTGGCGAAGGGATACGTGAAAGAGCGCAGTGCAGAAGCGACGCTGCATCCGTTGTTGACCGCACTCGATATGTCCGCGAAGTTGTTGGAAGAAATTCTGGAAGACGTGCTGCCGGAAGAAGAGGTATTACAGGAACCACAGATTACACAGATCATGTGATCAGATCCGTGTAATCTGTGGCCATCTGTGGCCTACATGCCCATTCCGCTCATGCCACCCATACCGCCTGGCATTGCACCGCCGCCGCCCTTCTCGTCCTCAGGGATCTCCGAAACCATCGCTTCAGTCGTCAGCATCAAGCCGGCGATCGAAGCTGCGTTCTGAAGCGCGGTGCGAGTGACCTTCGCGGGGTCAATCACGCCTGCCTTCACGAGATCTTCAAAGGTCTCAGTGGCTGCGTTGAAGCCGATGTTCTCGTTCTTCTCGCCTCGGACGCGCTCGACTACGACCGCGCCTTCCTTGCCGGCGTTCTGAACGATCTGGCGCAGGGGCTCTTCCAACGCACGACGCACGATGTTGACACCGATCTGTTCGTCGGCATCGCCGCCGCCGTCTTTGTTCACGTCGAACTTCTCGAGCACGCGTGACGCGCGCACGAGCGCGACGCCGCCGCCAGGAACGATGCCTTCTTCGACTGCCGCGCGAGTTGCGTGCATCGCGTCTTCAACCCGAGCCTTCTTCTCTTTCATTTCGGTCTCGGTTGCCGCGCCCACTTTGATCACGGCCACGCCGCCGACGAGTTTCGCGAGACGCTCTTGCAGTTTCTCGCGATCGTAGTCGGAAGTCGTTTCCTCGATCTGTGCGCGCAGGGTTTTGACACGGCCCTCGATGTCGGACTGTTTGCCGGTGCCTTCGACGATCGTGGTGTTGTCTTTGTCGATGGTGACTTTCTTGGCGCGTCCGAGATCTTCGAGCTTGACGTTCTCGAGTTTGATACCGAGATCTTCACTGATTACTTTGCCGCCAGTGAGAATCGCGATGTCTTCGAGCATCGCCTTGCGACGATCGCCGAAGCCCGGAGCTTTCACGGCCGCGACGTTCAGGGTGCCGCGCAGTTTGTTGACCACG
Source organism: uncultured Blastocatellia bacterium (assembly GCA_946480785.1). The sequence goes on from CAMLLD010000107.1 coordinate 12,557, forward strand.
AGGGTCGCGAGCGCTTCGCCTTCGACGTCTTCAGCGATGATCAGCATCGGTTTGCCCATCTTCGCGACTTGCTCCAGCATCGGCAGCAGATCCTTCATCGAGCTGATCTTCTTTTCGTTGATCAGGATGAGTGGGTTCTCGAGCACGGCTTCCATGCGCTCGGGATCGGTCACGAAGTAGGGGCTGAGATAGCCGCGGTCAAACTGCATACCCTCGACGACTTCGAGCGCAGTTTCCATCGTGCGCGACTCTTCGACCGTGATCACGCCGTCCTTGCCGACCTTGTTCATTGCTTCGGCGATGATGTTGCCGATGGTCTGATCGCCGTTGGCGGAAACAGTTCCGACCTGGGCGATCGCGTCGCCCTTAACGGGCTTCGAGAGACGCTTGATTTCTTCGGTCGCGCGTTCGACGGCTTTGTCGATGCCGCGCTTGAGGGCCATTGGGTTCGCGCCGGCCGCGACAGTCTTCACGCCTTCGCGGAAGATCGCCTGCGCGAGCACGGTCGCAGTGGTCGTGCCGTCGCCAGCGACGTCAGAAGTTTTGGAGGCGACTTCGCGCACCATCTGTGCGCCCATGTTCTCCAGACTGTCTTTGAGTTCGATCTCTTTCGCGACAGTGACACCGTCCTTGGTGATGGTGGGTGAGCCAAACTTTTTGTCGATCACGACGTTGCGGCCTTTGGGGCCGAGGGTGATCTTGACAGCGTCGGCGAGTTGGTTGATTCCACGGAGGATCGCTGCTCGCGACTCCTCACCGTGGATTACTTGCTTAGCCATTTCTCTATCATCTCCTGCTAAAAATTTTGAGAGTGGGACAGACGTTGTTGTCTGTCGTCGTCAGTTTCGAGTCTGCATTCACGCACGGTGTTTCAGGTGCGTCTGAATGCGACGCGCGCCGCGTGCTGGTTGTGCTTCTGCGCTGTTGCGCTCTTGCACTTGTTGCGTCCGCGCCTACTTGTTGCTCTTCTTTGAGCCGCCGCCAGCTGCGGCGCCGGCGCGCTCGAGAATGCCGAGGATCTCGTCCTCACGCATGATCAAGTACTCTTCGCCGTCGATTTTGATTTCGGAACCGCTGTACTTGCCGAAGAGAACGCGATCGCCCACCTTCACGTCGAGGGGCTGACGATTGCCGTCGTCTTTGTACTTGCCTTCGCCGACTGCGATAACTTCGCCTTCCTGGGGTTTCTCCTTGGCAGTGTCGGGGATGATGATGCCGCCCCGGACCTGCTCGCCTTCTTCAATGCGCCGCACAATCACGCGGTCGTGAAGAGGCCTGATGTTCGTAGCCATAACCTTGGGTCTCCTTTCAACTGTTCGAGCAAATGGTGATTTTGATTTATGAAAACAGCCTGCCTCATGGGCATTCTGGCACTCGATATTTGAGAGTGCTAAGAATAGAGCGTTTAGGCGGGCGCTGTCAAACCCGGTGGGCCGTGCGGGTGATTGCAACTCTCAATGGCCAGCCGTCGCCAACGCCTTCAGCGTTTGATCGGTTGGGTTGCGGTGTTCCCGGGGTTGAAGCAACCCCGGGCTCGAATTAGCGAACGCCTTCCGGCGTTAACACCCGCGAAGTGCTTCCAAGCGTTGTCGCACTACGAATGTTTCTTGCCGTCGGCGAACACCTCGGCGTTGCGGTCGCGACCACTTCGGCGTTGCCGTCGCGGACACTTCGGCGTTGCCGTCGCGGACACTTCGGCGTTGCTGTCACGAACACTTCGGCGTTGTCGTCCGGCGACAGTTGAGCGTTGCCGTCGGCGACAGTTGGGCGTCGCCATCGCGAACACTTCAGCGTTGCCATCGCGGACACTTCGGCGTTGCCGTCGCGGACACTCGGCGTTGCCGTCACGAACACTTCGGCGTTGCCGTCACAAACACTTCGGCGTTGCCGTCGCAGACACTTCGGCGTTGCCGTCGCAGACACTTCGGCGTTGTAGAACGCACGCCCAGCGTTAGCCGCACCGAGGCTGCGAGCGTTGCCCTCGATTAGAACAACTTCGCTATAAGTGATGACAACATGCTGAAGTGGCGACCACGCCGAAGGCGTTCGCTAATTCGAGCCCAGGGTTGCTTCAACCCTGGGAAAGCTACACCACGAATGGACCAACGCTGAAAGCGTTGGCTAGTCCCACACGTAACGTTCGTCATATTCCACGCCGTGCGCTTTCAAGAACGAACGATACTCATCCTGAAACGTAACCCGTTGATGATGTTCTTCCTGGTTCTCGATATACGCGATCACGTCGTTCAAATTGGATTGACTCACCGAAAACGCGGCGTATCCGCCTTGCCAATGAAAGTGCGTTAAGTTCGGCGATGTTCCTTTGATCCACCCGGACGATGTTCGTTTCATTTCCTTCACCACCGTGGCGATCGGATAGATTCGCGATAACGCAAACAAAGAGTGGGTGTGATCTTCTACGCCACCCACGATGATCGTTTCGCAATCGTATTTGCGCAGCATGGTCGCGAGATACGCGTGCATGTCGCGGCGAATAGACTTGTCGGTTAGGAATGGAAAACGATCTTTCGTTGAGAAGATGAGGTGCGTCCAGAGACGCGCGAGAGATTGAGCCATGTGAGGTGGCCCTCCTGTTTGATTTTGAAATCTTTGATGGGCCGATTGTACCACGCGCGTGTAATAGCCAACGCTTTCAGCGTTGTGACGTTGCGGGGTTATTTATCTCCAGAGGTTGAAGCAACCCTGAGTCTGCCGCGAAATAAAGCCAACGCTGAAGGCGTTGACTAACTGAAATGAGAGTGCCGTCGCCAACGCTTTCAGCGTTGTGACGTCGGAGGATTATTTGTTCCAGGTTGAAGCAACCCTGGGTCTGCCGCGAGATAGGCTAACGCTGAAGGCGTTGACTAACTGAAACGAAAGTGTCGGCGAATTATTTGTTCCCAAGGTCGAAGCAACCCTGGGTCTGCCGCGAAATAAGGCCAACGCCGAAGGCGTTGACTAGTGAAACGAGAGTGCCGTCGCCAACGCTTTCAGCGTTGTAACGTCGGGTATATATGTGTCCCCAGGGTTGAAGCAACCCTTCTATGAAGCCGGGTCTTGTCAAGAGAAATTCGAG
>CAMLLD010000108.1 GCA_946480785.1 uncultured Blastocatellia bacterium
TTATAGAGAGGGGACCCTCATGTCCAGGGCTGGGTCCCGGCCGTGGGCGACCGACGCGCAGCGGTTAGCGTTCCCGTCGTGACGACGGTGCCCTCGGCCGACTCCGCGACCGGCGCGTAGCCGTCGGGGTCGACATTGGTTCCGGTGCGGCTGTAGTGAAACCCGCTCTGCGCGCGAAAGATGCCGCTCAATTGTATCTGCCACGGCAGCTCATACAAGCCGTTGAGCTGTAAAGTGTGGGCCAAAGATAAATCGGATGGTCCCTTGTCGCGATCCGGACCGTAGACGAACGTGTTCGCTTGTTGGACCAACCGGCCGTTGACTCTCGTGTATGGACCATTCGCGTTCGTCATCAACACGCCGTTCTCCACGCTCGAGACCGTCGGCGCGATGCCGATAAAGCTGTCCGACGGCAGCGAGTTGATGCCGAGCTGATTGTCAGTCTCCCGAGCATAAGCGTAGTTTCCGTTCAGCAGGAAACGGCGGCTCATCCGCTTGCTGAAACCGATAATCAACCCGTCGTAAGTGCCTTTGTACCAGGGACCGAACGTATTGATCGCGCCGGCCGTAAAGGGCGGCAGAAACGTGCGCGCGCCGGTGCGTGAGACAAACGAAATGTTCGACTCTCTCACGCCAAGCAGGTTGTGCATCTTGCGATGATAGTAGTCCGCGGTGACGACCAGTTCTTTGCCGACTTCCTGTTGCACACCGATGCTGAAACCATTCGTGAACGGCGTGGCGAAAGTGCTGTCGATATTCGTCGGCAGAATCTGCGCGGGAATCGCGGCGTGCGTCAGAGTGCCGAACGGTCCCCAGAAAAAGAAGCCGGGCGCTTTGCCGACTGCGACGCTCGCGGCGTCTGCGTATTGCTGCGGCGTGAACCCCGAAAGTTGTTGAATGTTCGAGATGTTGATTACGGCATTCGCGGGAATCAGCGCGTGTCCCGGCGCCACAACTTTGTTGAGACGATCGATGCCGATGAAGAGTTGTGGAACTCCGCCGGCCAGACTCGCCGGACACGCCACATTCCCCGCCGCGATCTGCGCGTCAGTCAGGTTCGGTGAAACGCAGAGTCCTCCCGGGAACAACGACGCATCGATCGCGGCGACCGCTAGAGTCGGCACGCCGAAAAATCCACGCGGGAACGAGAACGGTTGGACCACGCGACGATCCGCGCCGCCGAAGAATGGCACGTCGCGCGTCAGGCCCAAACGATACTGATCGTAGAAGCGTCCGCCATGTCCGCGTACGACAGTCGTCGGCGTCGCCTGCCACGCAAAACCAACGCGCGGCGAAATGTTTTCTTTCTTCTGAAACGCGGAGTCGTAATCCCAGCGCATCCCGAGATTCAGCGTGAGGTTCTTGTGAAAACGCCAGTCGTCCTGCGCGAAGATCGCGTTGTAGTTGTTGCGCAGATGAATCTCGTTGGCTTGCGGCGTGAGTCCCCCCGCGGTGGTCACCGTGAAGAAACCCGAATTGATCGGACCAAACGTCGAAAAGTCATTCACCGTCGCGAAGAGCTGGAGATTCAGAAGCTGCGATTCGAGTCCGTCAACATGTGTTCGCAGAAAAGCCCAGCCGAACTTGATGTTGTGATCGCCGAAGAGCTTCGACGCATTCGCTGACAGCGACGTGTACTTCTGATCGAGAAACGACTCAGACGTGTTGTTGCCGAATTGGACCGAGCCCAGGTTGCCGAAGAGCGCTCCGGTGTTGTTCGAACTGAATACCTGGAACGTCGTGCCGACGCCCGCCTCGGGATGAGACGGCGCGGAGTTGGATCGATCGCCTCGATATCCGCCGCGCAACGTCAACACCCACGGATTCGCGCGATCGCCGAGCAGCACCGTATCGCCAAATCCGAGCAGCAAGCTGCGCTGGCTCGTGTCGTTGCGTCGCGACGGCAAACTGTTAGCGTTTGAAAGCGGGAGAAATTCTTTGACGACGCCGTTCGTGTAATTCACTTCCTGAGAAAGCGTGTGGCGGCCAATCGGTTCTTCGAGTTTGAAGAAGCCGCGCGTGTCGCGCACCCGCGAAGGATTGTCGAACGGCGTTTCGAAGTCGCGGATGAGTTGGTCCACGGTGGCGTTGCCGGTTTTGGGGAAAGTGAAATTCAGAATGCGGTTCTCGTGAATCCGCTCGCCGGAACCGAAGAAGAAAACCTTGTCTTTGATGATTGGACCACCCAGCGCAAGGCTGTAATCGTATCGGTGTAGTGACGGAGCGTCTGTCTGCGTAGGATCCAACGAGTTTGACGAGTCGAAGGCATCGTTGCGAATAAACGCGGAGCCGACACCATGAAACGCATTATTGCCGCTGCGCGTGATGACGTTGACGATCGCGCCCGACGCCTGTCCGAACTCGGCTTTGTAACCCGCCGTAAGCACCTGAAATTCGGCGATCGTCTCCTGATTGAATTGGGCCGCCGCGCCGCCATCGACGGTGTTTTTATTAGGCTGACCGTCAATCATAAAGTTGTTGTTTCCGGCGCGCTCGCCGAGCACCGGCGTGGAGTTATCGCTGCCGGCGTTGGCCTGGCGATTGATCACCGCGCCGGGCACGAGTTGCAAAAGATCGAGGTAGTTGCGGCCGTTAACGGGCATGTCCTGAATCTGTCGCGGTGTGACCGTACTGCCCGTCGCCGCAGTCGTGGGATCTATCAGCACCGTTTCAGCGGTGACGTTGATCTGCCCGGTGACGCTGCCGACTTCAAGCTGGATGTCGAGCGCGATCGTGCGGTTGATGGTCAGTTCAACATTCTGGATGGTGCTGTTCGCGAAGCCGCGCGCCGAAGCCGTGATCGTGTAGTTTCCTGCCGGAAGGGCCGTAATCCGATAAAACCCTTCTTCGTTAGTCGTCGTGGTCCGTTCGATAGCCAGGGACGTTGAGGTCGCCTTGACTTCGGCGCCGGGCAGCACGGCGCCGCTGGGGTCTTTCACTGTTCCTTCGATGTTAGAAGTGGTCTGGGCTAGTGCGGGCAACGAGCAAACGAGAGCAAAGCAGAAGGCGACAGCGATTCGTATGGTCCGCATTCTTCTCACCTCCGGTGAAATCGGGACTTGGGGTTATTGCCACTGCGTTCCGCTCTCTTTACTTCAAGTGCTGCAAAATGTCAATAGTGCTGCAAGTGCTGCACAAAGTTCTTGCTGGCGGAATTGTGATTTGTTATCTTGCCGCGCCATGCAATCCGCGGCGCAAATTCTTGAGGCTTCGGCGTTGGCGAGCATCCGCACGCTCGTCGAGGGCCGGCAGGAACACGCAGTGGAATTTATTCGCCGATTAGTTGAAATCGAATCTCCGTCCGGAGATGTGGATGGCAGCCGGGCGGTCAATCAACTCCTGGAAGACGCGCTACGCGCGATTCCTTCTGTTAGTCAGAGCGAGAGAATTCCGAGCCTCGCCTGCGGCGAGCACCTTCTTCTTCGTGCATTTTGCGAGGGAAAAACCAACGAACAGGCGACTTTGCTGCTCGGACACACGGATACGGTCCACCCGCGCGGCACATTGAGTTCGCAAAACGGCCTTCGCCTGGACGAGGATCGACTTTATGGTCCGGGCATCTTCGACATGAAAGCGTCGTGTGTGATCGCGGTCGAAGCACTGCATGCGCTAACTGAGCTTTCCCTTGAGCCGCCCCGACCTGTAACCCTGCTGCTGACGTGTGATGAAGAGATTGGTAGTTCCACCGGCCGCGCTTTAGTCGAACAGGAAGCGCGACGCGCCGCCCAGGTTCTCGTACTCGAACCGCCGGCGCCCGGTGGCTGCGTGAAGACCGCCCGCAAAGGCGTCGGCGGCTGGACGGTGTCGGCACACGGCATCGCGTCGCACGCGGGTTTGCATCCGGAACAAGGCGCCAGCGCGATCCTCGAGCTCGCGCGACAAACCGAACGGCTGCACTCGCTGAACAATCCGCAGCGCGGCACGAGCTTCAACGTCGGCGTGATTCGTGGCGGCACGCGACCGAACGTGATCGCCGCGCAAGCGGAAATGGAAGTGGACGTCAGGTTCGATACCGGAGACGAGGCGCGGCGAGTCGAAGACTTGATGGCCCACCTGCAACCATTCGACAAGCGCGTCGATCTCGCGACGACCGGCGGCATTAACCGTGGCCCACTCGAGCGAACCGCCGCAGTCGTCAAACTCTTTCAGCACGCAAAGGAGTTGGCCGCGCAGCTCGGTTTCGAACTGGGCGAGCGCGCGGTGGGTGGAGCATCGGACGGCAACTTCGCCGCCGCGCTGAATGTGCCGGTGCTGGACGGCCTCGGAGTTGATGGTGACGGCGCGCACGCAGCGCACGAGCACATCCGGCTGAGCGATCTCGCGCGCCGCACCACGCTACTCGCAAGCCTGATCGCGACGCTTTAGTTCTACTCCGAGATACCTTTTGGAGTATCACTCGTGAATCTAAACCTGGAACGTATCGAACTCCGCGAGATCGAATTACCTCTCAAATCCCCGTTCGAAACGAGCTTCGGCCGCACGACCCGACGACGTATCCTGATCGTGCGAGTGTTCGATCGCGACGGCGCGACGGGCTACGGTGAATGCGTCGCCAGCGAGGGTCCATTTTTTAATCACGAAACCATCGATACGGCGTGGCTGATCACGACGCAGTACATCGCTCCGTTGCTCGCTGCAAAATCTTTCGCAAGCGCCGCGGAGGTGAACGACGTGCTCGCGCCGATTCGCGAGAATCGCATGGCGAAGGCCGGTGTGGAAGCTGCGATCTGGGACCTCGAAGCAAAGCTGTTGGGCAAACCGTTGTGGCAACACGTCGGCGGCACGAGAGATGAAATCGCGTGCGGAGTTTCCATCGGCTTGCAGGCGTCGACAGAAGCACTGATTGAGAAAGTTCGAACCGAGCTCGAAAGCGGCTATCAACGCATCAAGATCAAGATCAAGCCGGGCAAAGACGTGAATCTGTTGCAAGCGGTGCGCAAAGAGTTTCCGGACATCACGCTTTCGGTCGACGCGAATTCCGCGTATCGACTCGAGACTGACACGGCATTACTCAAGCAACTCGACGATTACGACCTGCTGATGATCGAGCAGCCGCTCACGCCGGGCGATCTGCTGGACCACAGCAAGTTGCAACGAGAATTGCAGACCGCGCTTTGTCTCGATGAGTCGATCGTTTGTTTGGCTAACGCGCGTCACGCCCATGAGTTGGGCGCGTGTCGCATCATCAATATCAAACTCGGCCGCGTCGGTGGTTTCACGGAAGCGAAAGCGATTCAGGCGTTTGCCCAGGAGCACGACATGCCGGTATGGTGTGGCGGAATGCTTGAAAGCGGAATCGGACGCGCGCACAATATCGCGCTATCAACACTGCCCGGCTTCACTTTACCCGGCGACGTTTCCGCCTCTGCTCGCTACTGGGAGGAGGACATCATCGAGCCACCGGTGACTGTCAGCCGCGCGGGCACGATAAATGCGCCAACGGATGCAGGAATCGGCTTTGCAGTTAACGAAGATCGGATTGATGCCTTGACTGTTCGCAGAGAAACGATTTTCCTGTCCTCCTAAATCAGAGCTTGTAGCAAACAGGAGGTGTTCTAATTGAAGATCGGTTCGACCACAGCCCCCGAGAGAACAAAGCCCGACATCAGGAAGATTACGCGACTCGTTCCGCGCGACGGGAATCTCGTGCAGGGACAATCGGAGTTGACGATCGATCCCGCGCTCGCACACGCGGCGAGCGAGGTGATCTCAGCCAGCCTTAATCACTACAGCCCGGCCGAAGGCGTCGACGAACTGCGAAAAGCAGTGGCGCAAAAGATCGCGCGGTTCAACGGCGTCGAGGTGGATCCGTTGGCCCAACCTCTCGAATTATTGATCACTCCCGGTGCGACCGGAGCCCTCGTGACTATCGCGCGCGCGTATCTCGGCGGCGCGTCTGCTCTCGTGTTTGAGCCTTACTATCCGTATCACCGGCGCATCCCCGATGAATTGGGCGGCCGCACAGAAGTTGTGCAACTGCACGGCCCGAATCTCGAACTCGATGCAGACGAACTGCGCGCTGTGTGTCGCCAATTAAAAGACCGCTCGTCATTTCCCTTGCGCGCCATCATCGCTTGCAGCCCTGCGAATCCGACCGGCAAGGTGTTCACCAAAGCCGAACTCGAAGCGATCGCGGCTGTGTGTCGGGATTACGATCTGCTGTGCATCGCTGACGAAGTTTACGAGCACTATGTGTTGCAGCCGCGAGAACACATTTCGATCGCGACGCTCGAAGGCATGCGCGAGCGCACGATCACCGTCAACTCTTTTTCAAAATCGTGGAACATCTCCGGCTGGCGACTCGGCTACGTTTTCGGCGACGGGAAGTTGATCGCGAAACTCAACAACGCCAACAACGTCTTCTATGTGTGCTCGCCGACGCCGTTGCAACGCGCGCTCTCGGCAGTGTTGATGTCGGAGCTTGATTACTACAGCGACTTGCAAGCGCGCTTTGCGATCAAGCGCCGGTTTGCAAGCGAGGCGCTCGAAAGCGCCGGCTTTGAAGTGTACGACTCGGGCTCGGCGTTTTATGTATGGGCACGAATTCCGCACGACTATAAAGACGCGACGGAGCTCAATGAGTTACTGATTAGCAATGGAGTGGCCGGCGTTCCCGGCAGCGCCTTTGCCGATGACGATCAGTACGATCAGTTCATGCGCTTTTGTATCGCGCGCGAAGACAACGTGCTGGAGAGCGCCCTCTCCAAAATCAAGCGCACTCTGTCGCGCGCTGATTAGACGTCAACGAACTCGGTTCAGGTATGAAGCGCACCAACTCACGCAAAACGATCGAGTTAACGGAAAGCACGAATGGTCGCGACGGCACCGGCGCGCCCAGCGCCCTCGAGACACGATTTGCCGAAGCTCGCAATCAACTCAATCCGCGCCGCCAACGTTTGTTGCGGGCCATTCTCGACTCCGCGGAGGAGACGTGCTTTCTGTCTTCACGCGAGATGGCCAAGCGCTTTCACATCGACTCGACTACGATCCTGCGCACGACGCAGGTGTTGGGTTATGCGACTTTCGCTGAGTTTGCGACCGACCTGCGCCAACATTTCATCTCGCGTATCACTCCATACACGGTGCTCAAAGCAGCGACGCGAGAGAAACGCAGCGTCGAAGATCACATCGAACATTCATTCGACAAAGCGTTGGAGAACCTCAATAGCGTGAAGTCTGATTTGGATCGGCAAGGCATTATCAGTCTGGCGAAGTCGATCAAGAGCTCGCGTCGCGTGGTCGTGGTGGGACTCGATTTCGCCGCGTCACTGTCGTACTACCTGGCCTATGGTCTGTTGACGCTGGGGTTTGATGCTGAAGCGCCGGTTGGCAGCGGCAATCTTCAGTACAAGGTCGAAGTCCTGACACCCAAAGACATGCTGATCGCGATTAGTTTTGGACAGTGTCTCAGAGATACGGTTGATGCGGTATTGCGCGCGAAGAAACAGGGCGTTCCGACGTTTGGCATCACCGACAACAACACGTCACCCATCGCGCGTTACTGCGATACTTATCTTTTGACGCCGGTCGTTAGCCCTTCATTTCTGGTTTCGTACGTTGCCCCCGTGGCGACGATCAGCGCCGTTCACGTCGCTTGCGCGCATATCGATCCGAAGCGTTCGCTGAATCGGCTGAGGCCGACGGATCGAGAGTACGCAGCGGGTCATCGCTGGTATCGCGAGCCGAGACGGTCCAACGGAGAGCCGGCGTGACCGACTTTGAGGATGCGGGCTTTCTGGTCCTCGAAGGATTTGTAGACGAGACGGAGTGCGACCTGCTGCGAGGACGTGCTGAGGAGTTGGTCCAGGAGTTCGATCCGGCGGACGTTGTTTCGATCTTCTCAACTCACGAACAGAACCGTCTCACGGATGAATACTTCTTAACTTCCGGCGACAAGATCCGTTTCTTCTTCGAAGAGAACGCCTTTAATCCTGACGGCACGCTGAAGTATGAAAAGGAAAAGTCGATCAACAAGATCGGCCACGCGCTTCACGATCTCGATCCGATTTTCGACCGCTTCTCACGTTTGCCAAAACTAAGAGCACTCGCCGCATCGATCGGTCATGCCGATTCGTACCTGCTCCAGTCGATGTACATCTTCAAACAGCCGAACATCGGTGGCGAAGTTACGTGTCATCAGGACAGCACCTTTCTTTACACCGAACCGATCGACATTGCGGGACTCTGGTTCGCGCTCGAAGATGCGACGATCGAGAACGGCTGCCTCTGGGCGTTGCCCGGCGGACACCGACACGGATTGAAATCACGCTGGCGACGTTCTGAAAACGGGACGATGGAATTTGAAATTTACGACAACGAGCCGTGGCCCACGGACGGCCTCGTCCCGCTCGAAGTACCAAAAGGCACGCTGATCGTACTGCACGGCCTCCTGCCTCATTGCAGCTTCGCAAACCGTTCCCCTCGCTCCCGCCACGCCTACACCCTTCACCTCCTCGGCGCGCACACAAACTACCCCGCCGACAACTGGCTCCAACGCTCCGCCGAAATGCCGCTCAGAGGCTTTGACGTTAGTTAACCGCGCGACAACTAACTACCAACTCTTGTCAGAAATACATCCCACGCCCAGCGACCCGTCTGGCTTTGATCGCTTTTCACTTTCGCTCGGTAGCGGAAGCGGTTGCCGTATTCATCAGTCTGTTTTGATTCCTTGTAGTTCAACTCAAAGGTAGTAATTCCCAGTGCGGTAAGTTCGTGTAATTCGAACTGCTCAGCAATTCCATCGTGGTGTGTGTCCTGCCAGAGACGTAAACGCGAGAATACCGCGTCGCGCCGAGTAATCACACCGTCACCATTACCACCATTGATGGGCTTATCGTATTCAGCCAGCGCCAGAAACCCGTTTGCCGGAACACGAAACGGCGGCCTTGTCTGTGGTGTGTAATTGCCAAAGAGTTCGCGCCCGTTATCAATCGTGCCGTTGTTACTATGGTCCAATACTAGCCACGCATCATCAGAACCTGCGGCTGTCCAGGCAAGTCTTTCCTTGATTCCGTCGCCATTGATATCGAAATCAACTCCATCTTTCGCACTGGTTAACGAGAAGCCATCGCCGTTTATATCGACGACTATGGGCGAATTAAAAGACGAGCAGCAACACCCGTTGCCGGCGTCGGCGTAACCGCTCTGACAGCCTCCAGACGGATACACGCAGAAATCTGTTGGGCCAACACAACTATTTCCGCCCTGACCCGGCTCACTAAACATTTCTGGCATGCAGTTATCCGGGCAAGCTCCGCTGAAGCTACCTGGCTCGCACGAACTCGTAAACGAATTCCATGACCAACCCCAACTTTGGCAATCCTGTTCCGTTTGAGGTGGGGTGGGACTGGGTGTGGGAGTGGGTGTTGGCGTTGGTGCCGGTGGACAATAAATGGCTTGCACTTTCGGAATGTCACATGCTCTGGGCCCACTTGTATTGAACGTGTTGCTCGTAGTTATGCCATCTGAATGTCCGCGCATTATCGTCTCTTCAGTGCCGGTGGGACAGCCTGTTGTTGACAGACAGTCGTCCAGATTAAAGGTGTGAGCCACCTCATGCGTTCCCAGGTAATTGTAGTAGGTGCCTTGCGCGATATTCGGAGCGGTCGGCAGGATTTTGATTTGTGCGGCTGAGACGCGCCCGTTCGCATTTATCACGGATCGGGTCAGACCGTTTTTGCCGTTGCGAGGATCCGTTCGCTGCCAAACCATATGACCGGCTGGAGGAAGTTTGTCATAGTCTTGTATTTCGACAGAGCCGAATTCCAAAAACCTTACACCCGTACAAGCCACCAGTGGGGCGCTATTCCATGTCAGATTACCAGCCTTAAGTCCCGCAGCTTGATCCGAAGTAAAGGACGCGTCAATGCTTACTGTCACTTGCGTACCGGGAATCCAACTACCATTCGCAATAGTGATCGGATCCATATACCGAGGACCAGTGCAAGTTTGAGAGCTTACGGAAAAGCTGAATTTGAGACAGACAAGCACTATCCAAACGACGACGAGGAAGATTTGAGCGATTCTATTCTTGGCATGAGAGGACATGCGTTCCTCAGTATGGTGAGGTTTTGACTAGCGCATCACGAAGCTTCTCAAGCAGCACTCTTTCAGAGACGCCGCTGTACTTCTCAAACTGTGGAGCTTGGTCCAATGGCTGCACACCTTTTGTTCCTAACTCATAAGCAGTGAGAATCGAAAGGTCTTCGTTCTTTGAGGTCAGGAAGAAGAGATATCGCTCGCCGTTAAGCGGCATGTCCAAATGAGAAATCCGATAGAGAATAGTGTGGCCATTGGGATATGTCACAAACCCGCCTGTTCTATCAACTACGATTTTTGATCCTTCGGATAATGCCGTCGCTGTCTTAAAGACCTTCTCTACGGACACTTCGAACTCGGAGTAAACGTTCCGTTTGTCCTGAGCGAGGTGGGCTTCCGCTGAAGTGACTCTTCCCAGGACAATGTAAGAACTCTCCGCTACGGGCAGCGAGGGTAAATCTATGCCGCCCTCGATGTTTTGGAGCACCTCAGAGGCATAATCCGGAGCGTTACTCGCGACAAAACCGGCATTATTCTTCCTGCGGTTCTTTTGCTTGCGCGCCTCATTCTTCTTTGGGTCCGCTAAATCCGGCTCATCGTAATTCGCAGTCGGGAACCTCAGATGTCTTGCTTGCAGTTGTTTAGCGTACTCAGCCTCCGCCGCATCTTCCTTTTTTACTTGATTCTGTTGGCCCAGAGTTAAGCCTAAGGTCGCAAAGACGAGAAGCAGAAGGAGAATCGTGAGTTTGTGTATTCTCATTACTGATACTCCCAAGAGGAACAGAGGGGAAGCCCCGGAATAATACTCTCTACGTGCGGTGTGGTCTAGACGCTCGGGCGCAGCAGGCCGCGGAAGATGCCCTGGACGCGGACTTGATGGGCGGGAAGTGTCAGCGGTTGGAGTTGGGAGTTTGCCGGTTGTAATTCGATGTTCGCGCCGCGGCGATACAGACGCTTCAGGGTCGCCTGGTTCTCCTCTATTAATAAGGCCACGACGATCTCACCATCGCGCGCGTCGGTGCGATTCTCGATCAACGCGATGTCGCCGTCGCAGATATGCTCGTCGATCATCGAGTCGCCTTTTACGCGCAACGCATAAACTCGATCGGGCCGCACGCGTCCGAGCAGGAAACGCGGCACCGGAATTTTTTCGTCCGTTTCAACGACCGCCTCGAGCGGCGCGCCCGCGGCGATCCGTCCAAGCAACTTAACTTCACAAAGCGAATCGGCGCTCTTGTCTTCGACTTTGACGTTCAGCGCAAACGATCCGTCTTCGTGCTCACGGACCAACAGACCACGGCGCTCGAGTGCCGCGATGTGCTTGGCAATCGTTGCGCGCGACTTCACGCCGAACTGGCGCGCGATCTGCGCGTACGACGGCACATAACCGTGGCGTTCGAGAAACCGCGTGATGTAGTCGAGGATCTCTTTTTGTCGTTGCGTCCGGGGGAGCATTCTTCGTCGAGCAGTTCCCGATTTAGTTAACCGCTTGTAGGTAAGAACTCGAATCGACCGTTAGAGGTGACGAAGCATTCTAGGGCGCACGCACAAAATGCGTCAAGCTTTTGTTGTGCTCACTGCTTAACGAATCGAGTAGCGCACCAGCGTGCGCGGAAAGATTCGCACCGAAGCAGGCATCTGGCCGATCGATGTCGCCGGTGATTTCAGTAACTCATCCGCCTTCTTCCCATAGATCGCTTCGTTGAGATCGTTGTCAGGTGTGATCACTGCGCCCTTCAGCGCCGCACCGATGAAGGCGCCTTTGCTGCGTGAGTAAGAAAGTATTCCCGCATCGAGTCGTGGGTTCGTCGACGCTGCCGCTTCACGACCGACTGGACCAGCAGCGATACCCACTTCACCACCAAGCTCAAACTTGTCTTTCAACAAACCATTCAAGCCGCTCTCGTTCATGATCAGCAGCACGTAATCGATCTTCTGGGCCCCAATCTGCGCACCAAAACTTCCGCCGCCGATATTGAAAAAGGCCGGCGCACTCCAACCGCCTTTCACGCGCCGGCTGATCACGCCCTGGCCACCGCGTCCGCCAATCACAAACGCTGCTTTGATCACTCCGGGAAAGACGGCGATCGCTTCCGCGCCGTCGAGCATTTCCTTGGGAATGGCTTTGTCTTTCACGTTCATGATTTCCGTGAACGTTTCCGCCGCTTCACCGGCATGGCGCGCTGCGTCTTTCGTGCGCGATTTCTTTTGCGCGCTAGTGACGCCACTGACCAGCACCAACGACCCAAGTATCGACACGGCACAGAGAACGCGAAGAGCGCGAAATGAGAACATTATTCACCTCCGTTGATTATGCCGACATAGTAATCGCTCGCAATTAATTTAACAACGCAACGCTCAGATCTAAAAATCCGCCAACCTCTGTAAACAAGTCTTTTCGAGTAGTCACAAATTTGTTTCTGTATTGACAGGATCGTGTCGCTGTAGTAAAACCTCCCGCACCTTCCGCCCAGAATCGTTACCCGATACACCTCACCGGCTTATTAAATGAACTTTTCTGTGATTGAAGTCACACGACTCCCCGGGTGATCCCTTGGATAAACGAGTAGAAAAAATCGTTGAGATGATGAGAGCTGATGTTCGCGGAGAACTCACTCTCACCGAATTTGCCCACTCCGTAAACCTTTCCGTCTGGCGCCTCAGCCACATCTTCAAATCAGACGTGGGCATGCCGCCGATCAAGTACCTCAAGCTGCTGCGCATGGAGCGAGCGAAGGGACTACTGGAATCAAGTTTCCTGAGCGTGAAAGAGATCGCCTTTCAAGTCGGCTTGAACGACGAGAGTCACTTCGTAAGAGATTTCAAAACAACCTACGGCCACTCGCCCACGACCTATCGCGCGCAATTCAAGCTCAACGGCGCAAACGGAAACGGCAGCAATGGCAATGGCAGCAACGGCAACGGCAATGGAAGCGATAACGGCAACCTCGTGGACCACGCCGCCAATGGTCAGCAAACAAGCAAACTGCGCCGCCAATTGGCCCTACTCGCCAAGCAGTCGATACTCCCGTCGCTTCACGTCCTGATCTACATGGCTTCGATCTTTGACTGGTCGAGTCTCGACTGGTTGTCGTGAAAACTCACACAAAAAATGCGTGAAGCAAAATTCGCTAATGAACGACAAAAACCGCCAAGCAACAATGCTTGTTCTCCGAAATTCGACATCGTAAGCTGTGTGGCGTTTCAGCACATGCAAACTGTCGGTATTTTCACTTCAAAAGTTTTCGCTTAGTCAACTGACACTAACTGCAACTGTTTCAGCAAAGCCCTCGCCTGTCGATTTGTGATCGCCTTTGCCGGGAAGTTGGACCACGATCAAAGCTCATCGCCACGATCCAGGGTTAAGGTCATAACCACTAGCAAAGGATTTTTACACAGAGGCCAACCGAACGGCTGAAAGGAGATTCTATGCCCAAAAACAAGGCAAAGGACCGGCAAAGAGTCGGAAAGAAAACTGAAGGCACGATCAGTAGAAGAACGGTGCTCAAGATTGGAGCAGCAGCCGGCGCCGCTACGGTAGTGGCCCCGACCATGCTGTCTTCGAGCAAAGCACTGGGCTTTCAGGAGACGATTCCCGAGCCGGTGACTTGCGCTAACGGACTACCCAGTCCACCCCATCATCCTTTCGTGGATGATTTCTCGGCTCCGTTTCCCGCGGATGACCACCCCTTGAATCCGCAACCAACCGAGTTTCCGAACCTCGGAGCAGGTGAAGCTGATCGAGCGCCGCACCCGCGCTGGACCCAGTTCTCACCGGTCCATTTCACGTACGAGATATTTTGCCAACCCGGCCTCCATCAGTTCCATTCGGACTTCGGGCAAACATATATCTGGGGCCACAACGGTCAATATCCTGGTCCAACTTTCTTCGGGAAATACGGCAAATCCGGAATCGTTCGCTTCCACAATAATCTGCCGGTGACCACCACGACGTTTGGCAGGAACGAGATCACGATCCACCTGCACAACGGTCACCACGGTTCAGAGAGCGACGGTTTCGCCGGCGATTTCTTCGGCACCGGTTTCTGGAAAGACAACCTGTACCCGAACGTCTACGCCGGTATCGACGCTTACGGCGGCACGCCAGGCGGCGACGGAGTCGGTGACCCACGCGAGAAGATGGGTTCCTTCTGGTATCACGATCACCGTGCTGAGTTCACGCTGAACAACAACGTTCTCGGCCTGAACGGCATGTACCTCGTGTATGACAAAACCGATCCGGGCCATGAGAACCCGAGCGCGGGCTCGCTTCAGTTGCCCGGTTACTACGGCGTCACTGATTTTCCGCTGATTCTTGTGGATCACAGGTTCTGCGCTACTTCCGGCGGACGTACCGAATTGGTCAACGCAGCCGGCGGCGACAAGTTCATCGTTAACGGAAAGATCCAGCCGAAGATGACTGTCAGACGGCGTAAGTATCGGTTTCGCATCCTCAACACGGGCCCAACCCAGACTTACGATCTGACGCTGATCAAACCGGACGGTTCAGTGGGAACAATCACTGTGATCGCAACGGACGCGAACTTCCTCGAGCACCCGATACCGATCGACGCAGGCGCGAATGCCGGTAATAGCAATTCCACGACTGCGCCGATCGTACCCGGCGGACTCAGAGTGAGCGTGGCCGAGCGCTACGATATTATCATCGACTTCGCAGAATTCCCGGCCGGCTCGAAGCTCTATCTCAAAGAGAACCGGGCCATGTTTGTCGGCAACCCGTCTCCGGATCCATTACCGCCAGGATTGAACATCAACAACGTGTTGATGCAATTCAACGTGGTAAACCGCGAGCCGTGGTTCCCGGCTGACACGCCGCCGATCCCCTCGACCCTCTGCACTTACCCAACGTTGCCGGCAACCGACAACACGTGGGAATGGCAGTTCGTGCTCGTGGGTGGCCGCTTCCGAGTGAAGAGACCATTCGATACGGTTGGCTGCACGTTCGATCCGGACCACTCGGCGCACTGCATCCTTCAGGGCACAACTGAAGAGTGGCTCATCAACAACAACATCGCGTCAGGCTGGGTCCACCCGGTCCACATTCACTTC
The DNA here is from genome assembly GCA_946480785.1 of uncultured Blastocatellia bacterium. Next base: position 15,109 of record CAMLLD010000108.1, read on the forward strand.
GAAGAGTTCCGCACTCTGAAGCGCTTTGTGAACGGTGTGGAAGTTCCCGTACCGCCGTTGATGTCGGGCAGGAAGGACGTCACTCGCATGGAGGCGGGACAAGGCGCGCTGATCAAGATGCAGTTCAGAGACTACAGCGGCAGGTATCTCATCCACTGCCATAACATGGCCCACGAGGACAACTTCATGATGGTCCGCTGGGACATCGTTCCCGACC
>CAMLLD010000109.1 GCA_946480785.1 uncultured Blastocatellia bacterium
CGAAACCAGATCCGGATCTGTTTCTGGCCGCGGCTGAAAAACTCGGCGTCGACATCACTGACGCAGTAGTTGTCGGCGACAGCATCTGGGACCTGCTCGCCGCGCGCCGCGCGCGCGCCCTCGGCGTAGGCTTACTCTCGGGCGGCTACGGCCGCGAAGAACTCGAACGCGCCGGCGCCTATCGCGTCTACAACGACCCCGCCGATCTTCTGCAGCACATCGACGAAGTCGGCGTCCGCAGCGCGGAGTAGCGTCGAACGGCTTCGCACGACTGGACCGCTGAACGGTTTTGCACCACTGGACCGCTGAACGGCTTCGCCCAACTCGGAACGCCGAAGGCGTTCGCTAATGCCAGCCCAGGGTTGGAGCGCAGCGATACCCGGGAAAAGGACCATCTCGGAACGCCGAAGGCGTTTGCTAATGCCAGCCCAGGGTTGGAGCGCAGCGATACCCTGGGAAAAAGGTCCATCCAACAGAGCGCGCAAACGCTGAAAGCGTTGGCTAGGGATCTCGAACGCGGTTCGCCAACGCTTTCAGCGTTCGCGCGCGTTTTTCTTTTGTTACCCAGGGTATAAACCCTGGGCTAGAATTCGCGAACTCCTTCGGAGTTCACCTGCGATTTTGCTTCGAGTTCGGAACGATTGAACGGGCTGACGTGCGGAGCTTTGCTGCATCTTTGATGAGACTGTCGAGTTTGCGAATGCGCTCCTCGGGAGTGAGCCGGAGGCGTTCGCGTGTTAGGCGTGAGATCGGTGCCGAACTCAACAGCGCGCGCGGCTGCGGATCCTGCTGGTGGGTCAAGGAAATAACGTTCGAGTCGGCACGCATGACGCTCGGAGTATAACAGCACGCATGACGCTCGGAGTATAACAGTTGGTTCAACTCGCGGGTGGTAAGAGCTAAGGTCGCGCTGGAGGGCGGTCGGGAGATTTCGGGTTGGGTTGATGGATGTAATCGGGGGCAGCGCCGTTGATCATGGCCGCTTGCTTGAGGGCCGGGTTTTTGGCCCAGTCTTTACCCGAGACGAAGGAGACTTTGTCATAGACGAGCACTATCGTTCCTAACGGCAGCAGCTTGCTCACTTCACGCGCGGCGTACATCGGGATGCGAATGCAGCCGTGACTGGCGGGCCTTGTCGGAACCGTTTCGTAGCCGTGAATCGCGACACCCCCGGTGATGTAGTTGGCGTAGTAAACAGAACCGAGCGCGCCGTTTTCCCACCCAAAAGTTTTGTCGTAAACAACGAACCGCCCGCGCGGTGTATACGCGATGCTCTCCTGACCATCGCTCATAAACTTTTCGTCATTGCCGGTTGAGACCGGCAGTATTCTGATGTCGCCACCTTCAGGCACGAGCATTAATACCTGCCGATCTATATCGACCTCGACGTGCTCGTAGCCGGATTCACGCGGCTGTGGAGCCTCGCTCTTGCGTATCGCCTTAAGCTCATCGAGCGTCAACTTTGCGGTAACCGGGCGACCCTCCCACTTTTGAAACGCAATCAACGCCTGTCGCGATCCGACGTCGAAGACTCCATCAACCAAACCCGTCCAATACCCCAGTTCCGCCAGCCGCAGCTCCGCCTCCTTGATCTGCGCGCGAGTTAACGACGCGCTCCGCTGCTGCGCCGAGGCAACCGAGACGGCGGAACAAACCAGTAAACACGCTGTTAGAAGAGTCTTTACCATCTACATTCGCATTCTACCGGCAAACGGCCACGGATGAACATAGCCAGCAAATTGTGTTTTCCCTACGCGTCGCGCAAAATGCCCGCATGTTGCGCATGCTCAAGACCCGACTAATCCTGACGCTCGCCCTCTCGCTCGCGTCGCTGCAATGCAACGCCGGCGCAAACTCGGGATCGACTACAAACAAAGGCGCCGAAAACACCAACGCCAACACCGCAGCGCCGGTCAAGTACGGCTACGAGATCGTTCACATCTACCCGCACGACCGCGCCGCCTTCACCCAGGGACTCGTCTTTATCAACGGCAAACTCTACGAAGGCACCGGCCAGGAAGGCCAGTCGAGCCTCCGCGAGGTCGACCTCCAAACCGGCAACGTGCTCAAAAAAGTCGACGTCCCTGAACCCTACTTCGGCGAAGGCATCGCCCTGCTCAACAACAAAATCTACCAGCTCACCTGGCAACACCAGGTCGGCTTCATTTACAACGCCGACACCTTCGAGCAGGTCGGCAAGTTCAACTACAGCGGCGAAGGCTGGGGCCTCACCACCGACGGCCATTCGCTCGTCCTCAGCGACGGCTCAAACCGCATCAGATTTCTCGACCCGGACAGCTTTCACGTCACTAAAACCATCGCAGTAGTCGACGGCAATCTGCCAGTCAACGAGCTGAACGAACTCGAGTACGTCAACGGCGAAATCTACGCCAACATCTGGCACGACAACCGGATAGTGACGATCGACCCGCAAACCGGCCGCATTACGGGCTGGATTGATTTGACTGGCCTGCTGCCGCCCGGCGACGTGCAGGACGAAGAGGCCGTGCTGAACGGTATCGCTTACGACGAGGCGGGAAAGCGTCTCTTCGTCACCGGAAAACTTTGGCCGCGACTTTTTGAAATAAAACTCAAGCCGGGCGTGAAAGCTCCGGACACGAAGCCGCAGTAAAACGCGAAACTGCCGTAACAACGATCGAGCGCGCGAATGAATTTTCTGACTTACTTCCGAGCCTTCTCTTACGCCATGATCGGCGTCGCCATGCTCGCCCTCGTGCTGGCCGGCGGGCTCGACTACGCGCTCGCGTTCGTGTTCCTGATCGTGATGGTCGTGAGTTGGAAACTCGAAGGCTCGCGCTGGCAGCTTCCCGAACGCATCGGCCTCGGCATCGTCCTGCTCTCGATCCCGCTTTTCTACGCCGATTGGCACTTTCAAAAAAACCTCGGCGAACCGGTCGAACGTCTCGGCGTCACCGCGCTCGCGCACCTGATCGTCTTCCTGTCAGCGGTGAAGCTGTTGCAGGTCAAGAAAGATCGCGACTGGGTGTTTCTCTATCTGATCTCGTTCTTCGAAGTGCTGCTCGCGGCGGGATTGAGTTTCAGTCCGGTTTTCCTCGGCACGTTGACGTTGTACTTGCTATGCGGTCTGTCCGCGGTGACCGCGTTCGAGATTCAAAAGGCGCGACGTTCAGTTCGTCACACGGAAACGCGGCTGCTCGTGCCGCCTGATTCGCGTTTGTTTAGAAAAGGCAGACGCTCGTTGCGCAACACCGAAGCGGTGCGTCTGCCGTTCGTCGCGGTCGCGCTGTTGGTGCTGATCTTCGCGTTTGCGTTGCCGCTGTTTCTGGTCGCGCCGCGTTCCGGCGCCGCGGCCCTCACGCGCAGCGGTGGCGGCGGGCAAAACCTGATCGGCTTTTCGGAAAACGTTACGCTCGGACAGATCGGCACGCTCAAACAGGACGACGGCCTCGTGATGCGCGTGCGACTCGACAACCCCGACCCGCCGCGCGCGCTGCGCTGGCGCGGTGTCGCACTCGACGAATTCACCGGCTTCGGCTGGAAGAAATCGCCGGAAGCACGGCGGCCGGATCCGGTCGAACAACGCGGCGGTTTCTTTCAATTGGGCACTACGACACAGGGAGTGCATCGCCTCACGTTGCAAACGTTTTTTCTCGAGCCGCTCGAATCGCCCGTGCTGTTCGCCGCGCCGCGCGTGGTCGCGTTGCAGGGAGATCTGCCGTTCGTGCGCGCCGATCAGGAAGGCTCGATTCAATCGCGCCGCCACGACTTCGAGCGCGTGATGTACAAGGCGATCTCCGACACCGACGAACCGCCGGTCGAGGATCTGCGCAACGACATGACGCGCTATCCGGCCGCGTACCAGCGTTATCTACAACTGCCGGAGCCGCTCGATCCGCGCATCGTGTTACTGGCGCAGTCGATGATTCGCGAGGCGGGCGCGCGCAACCGCTACGACGCCGCGAAAGCAATCGAGTGGCGCCTGCAACGCGACTACGGCTACTCGTTGCAGATGAGAGCGAGTGGTCCGGATCCACTTTCTGATTTTCTCTTCAACGTAAAGACGGGTCACTGCGAATACTTCGCCACCGCGATGGCGGTGTTGTTGCGCACGCACGGCATCGCCGCGCGCGTCGTGAATGGATTCTTGCCCGGCGAGTACAACGACACGGCCGGCGCTTACACGGTCAGACAAAGCGACGCGCACTCGTGGGTTGAGGTTTACTTTCCGCAGACGCAGTCGTGGGTGACGTTTGATCCAACGCCGTCGGCGGGACGCGTCGAGCCGGTGCGTACGGGACTCACGGCGCAGTTGCAGAAATACGCTGAAGCGATGGAGCTGTTGTGGTTTCAGTACGTTGTCGGTTACGACAAACAGGAGCAACGCTCCCTCGCGACTACGCTGCACAATCAGATCTTCGATTACGGCCGCATGATCACGCGCGTTGTGACGGCGATTACGAATTTCTTCACGACTAGCGTGCTGATGATTGTCAGCGGCGCGATCTTGCTCGCGCTCGTAGTGACATTGATTTTTTACGGTAAACGCTTCTGGCAATTTGTGCGACGTCGCACCGGCAGAAGCAAGATTGAAGATGGGCGCGGTTATTCAAACGTCGAGTTTTACGAGAAGCTGCTCGCGTTGATGGAGCAACGCGGCGTGCCGCGCGAACAGGCGCAGACACCGCTCGAGTTTGCCGACAAGTTGAAGTCGAGCGATGTGTGGGTGATCACGCGCGCGTACAATCGCGTGCGCTTCGGTGGCGAGCGGCTGTCTCCGGCCGAACAACGAGAAGTGGAGCGGGCATTAGCGGTTTTGACTGCGGATAATAACGGATGAAGAAAGTCGGATTTATTAGTCTCGGGTGTCCCAAGAACCTCGTCGATAGTGAAGTGATGATGGGCCACCTCAAGCAAAACGGTTATGAAATCACGCCTGACGCCGCTGATGCCGAGACCGTGGTGGTAAACACCTGCGGCTTTATCGATACGGCGAAGAAGGAATCGGTCGACGCGATCCTCGAAGCGGCGCGTCTCAAGACAGAAGGCCAGGCGAAGCGATTGATCGTCGCCGGGTGTTTGGTCGAGCGTTATCGCGACGAGCTGAAAGCGGAGATGCCCGAAGTCGATGCCTTCATCGGCACGAACCAGATCAACGACATCCTCACCGTCTGTGATCCGAAGACCAACACGCGCAGCCTGCCCGTGGTCCAACTCGGCAAGCAAAGCGCGACGTATTTGTATGACGACTCGACGCCGCGTGTGCTCGCCACGCCGTCCCATTACGCATTCGTGAAGATTGCGGAAGGTTGCGATCGCCCGTGTGCTTTCTGTTTCATTCCGCAGATGCGCGGACACTTTCGCAGCCGCCGCTTCGGCTCGATCGTCGCCGAAGCACATCAACTTGCGGAAGAAGGCGTGAAGGAGATCATCCTCGTGGCCCAGGACTCTTCGCGTTACGGCGAAGACCTCGGCAAACCGGATGCGCTCGCGCGTTTGCTGCGCGAGCTCGCGCGCGTCGACGGCATCGAGTGGGTGCGCGTGATGTACACCTATCCGACGCACATCAGCGACGCGTTTCTCGACGTGCTCGCGGAAGAGCCGCGCGCGGTGAAGTATCTCGACATGCCGTTGCAGCACGCGTCGCAGAACGTGTTGAAGCTGATGAAGCGCGGCGGCAATCGCAAGAGTCTCGAACGTTTGATCGAGCGCGTGCGCCAGCGTGTGCCAGGGATTGCGGTGCGCACGACGTTCATCACGGGCTTTCCCGGTGAGACCGAAGACGATTTTGCGGAGCTGCTCGGGTTTGTGAAGAGCGTGGAGTTCGATCGCGTCGGTGTCTTTACTTATTCAGACGAAGAAGGCACGCCGGCTTTCGATCTCGCCGAGAAAGTTGACGCGCGCACGGCGGCGCGACGGCGCACGGCGTTGATGAAAGAGCAGCGGCGTATTTCGCGTCGCAAGAACAAGGCGCGCATCGGTGAAGTGGTGCGCGTGTTGTTTGAAGGCGAGTCGAAAGAGAGCGAGTTGTTGTGGCAGGGAAGAATGGAGACGCAGGCGCCGGACATCGATGGCGTGGTGCTGATCAACGACGTGCCTGACGGCGTGCTGCCGGCGCTTGGAGATTTTGTGAACGTCGAGATCACGGAAGCGCATGAGTACGATCTGATCGGAAGGATTCTGGTCTGACATCCCTGACAACTAAACAAACACTCGGCGGGTTGGATTACGCGGCGCTGGCGTTCGCGACCTGGGGCGTGGGGTTTTTGCCGCTAGCGCCGGGGACGTTCGGATCGTTAGTGGGAATCGGCGTGTTCTTCGCGCTCCGCTCGTTACTGCTCCAGGTTGTTGGAGTGATCGTAGTGACGGCGCTGGGTATCTGGGCCGCGACGAGAACCGAACAAATCTTAGGTGCAAAAGATCCGGGCAAGGTCGTGGTTGATGAAGTTGCGGGCCAAATGATCGCGCTCTTGCCGCTGCCGATGTTTGCGTTGGGCAAGGGTTGGATCATCGTTTCGTTTATTCTTTTTCGCGCTTTTGACATCTTCAAGCCGTATCCTGCGCGACGTTTTGAATCGCTGCGTGGCGGCCTGGGGATCATGGCTGACGACCTGGTGGCCGGAGTTTACGCAGCGTTTATTATTATTGTCGTGAGGACACTGACAGATGGACACGCTTAAGAAGCGACAAGACGAAGCGACGAGCAGTGAGACCCTCGAAGACCTCGAAGACGACGAGTTCTTTGACGAGGATGAAACAGATGACTCGGATGGCCCAAGTCCCGACGGCGCGTTTGACGAAGACGACGAACTAAGCGACGCCGATCCTCTTTAAGCCAGGGCTCACCCTTCGGGCGTCTCTTCTTTACCGCCGATCCACCCACGGCGCCAGAAGAAGATCAGCATCACGATCGCTATCACGAACATCACCACCAACGCCCCGAAGTATCCATACCGCGAGTGCAGCTCCGGCATGTTGTCGAAGTTCATCCCGTAAACCCCGGCGATAAACGTCAACGGCAACATGATCGCCGAGAAGATCGTGAGCACTTTCATGATCTCATTCAAACGGTTCGACACGACCGACAAGTACGCCTCCAACGATCCGCCAATCAAGTCGCGATAACTCTCCGCCAAATCCGTCACGCGCACGATGTGATCGTAAATGTCGCGATAAAACGGCCGCATGTCTTCCGGTATCAGGTGAAACTCACCGCGGCTCATGCGTAACATGATATCCATCTGCTTCGTCGAAATACGCCGCAGCCGCAGCACGCTGCGCTTGAGATTCATGATCTCTTCGAGAATCGCGTTGTTCGGTCGCTTCAAAGTAAAAATGTCGTCTTCGAGCTGGTCGATGCGCTCGTCGAAATCGTCGAGCACGGGCGAGTAATAGTCGACCACCTGGTCCAGGATCTGGTGCATCAGAAACGCCGGCCCGCGCTGGCACGCGATCGGGCTTGTACGCAGCAGTTGTTTGACGTTGACGATGCTGCGAAACATGTCGTGGTGATAAGTGATGACGTAGTTGCTGCCGAGAAAACCGTCGAGCTCGATCGTGTTGAAGCGATCGGGACTGGTGTCGGCGCGCACGCCGTGCACGATGAAATAAATGTAACCGGGAAACTCTTCGACCTTTGGATAGTGACGATTCTCGCGGCAGTCTTCGACCGTCAACGGATGGAAGTGAAAGACGTCGAGGAGCACTTGTTCGTCCTTCTCGTCCGGCTCTTCCATGTCGACCCAGATGACGTTTGACTGGTCCCGCAAAAGCTCCGGCAGTTGCTCCACGGTGAAGCCTTCGCTGACCCGGTGCTCGCCGCGGTGGTAAACAAGAATCTCCATCAATTATCTCCCCCGAGCGGTATCTGTTACCATACGGCCTTTTTACTGGCAAGCAGGAACCATCGACAGGATGTCAGAATTCAGCAGATGAAAATCTTTGTAGCGGATGACGTGAGCGACAACGGCCTCGAGCCGTTGCGCGCAGCCGGCTTTACGGTCGAAAAGAAAACCGGTCTGACTGGACCAGCGCTGGTCGACGCGCTCACGGATTGCGAAGGTCTCATCGTTCGCAGCGAGACGAAAGTCACTGCCGATGTATTGGCGAATGCGAGCAGTTTGCGCGTAATCGGACGCGCGGGTGTCGGTGTCGACAACATCGACGTCCCGGCCGCAACCATTCGCGGCATCGTGGTGATGAACGCACCCGACGGCAACACGATCACCACCGCCGAACACACGATCGCGTTGCTCATTTCGTTAGCGCGTTCGATCCCGCAGGCGAACAGCAGCTTGAAGTCCGGACGTTGGGAACGAAAGAAGTTCATCGGCGTCGAACTCCAGGGCAAGACTCTCGGCATCGTCGGCCTCGGCCGCATCGGACGCGTCGTCGCGTCGCGCGCACGCGCGATGGGCATGATGATCGTTGCTTACGATCCGTTCATCGCTCCCGAGCAGGCGCGCGATCTGGAGATCGAGCTGGCGCCGCTCGATGAAGTTTACGCGCGCGCTGATTTCCTCACGGTGCACACGCCGCTCACTGCCGAAACACGCGGGCTCATCGACGGCGACGTGTTCGCAAAGATGAAGAAAGGCGCGCGGATCATAAACTGCGCGCGGCGGGCTCGTCGATGAAGCGGCGCTGCACGAAGCGATCAGCAACGGCACGATCGCGGGCGCGGCGTTGGACGTGTTCACCGACGAACCACCCGCATCGGATCATCCGCTATTGAACCTGGACCAGGTGATCGTAACGCCGCATCTCGGCGCGTCCACGACCGAAGCGCAGGAAGGCGTCGCGCTCACAGTCGCCGAACAGATGCGCGATTTCCTGTTGACGGGCGCGCTGCGTGGCGCGGTCAACGTGCCGGCGATCGGCATGAAAGAGCTCAACGTATTGCAGCCTTACGTTTCGCTCGCGGAGAGTCTCGGACGTTTTCAGGCCCAACTCGTCGACAAGCCCGTCAGCGAAGTGCGTATTCAATTCGCGGGGGAGATCGTCAACGTTGACGCGACTCCCGTAACGCGCGCGTTTGTTGCGGGACTGCTGCGCGACGTGAGCGCGCGGGTGAACGTCGTCAACGCGTTTTTGATTGCCGAAGAACGCGGTATCAAAGTCACGTCGACGTACGTGCGCGTGAGCGGCGACGTCGCCCCCGCAATCCGTACTGAGATCACGACCGGTAGCACAACGCGAAGTCTTGCCGGAACACTTTTCGGATATGGGGAACAGCGTCGTGAGGGTCGCATCACCGAGATCGACGGTTTTTATCTCGAAGCCACGCCAAAAGGCCATATGCTCGTGACGCGCAATCGTGACGTGCCGGGCGTGATCGGACAGATCGGCACGATTCTCGGCGAGCGTGGCGTAAACATCAGCCGCTTTCATCTCGGTCGCCGCGAACGCGGTGGCGAAGCGATGGCCCTGATAGAAATTGATGCGCCCGCGACGAAAGAGACGCTACAATCGTTGCGCGATCTCGAGCAGGTAATCTCAGCTCAGCCCATTGAACTATAGCTCTTAACATTTAATCGCTGTCCTTAACTCCTCAGGAAGGATCGACTATGTCTGTTTCTTCACGCGCTGTTTCTTCACGCGCGCTCGTCGAGCTGGTTCTCCTCGGTCCCACAAGCGATCGCCGGCAACTACAGGATTCGCCGGTCCTCGGCGACGTGTGGATCGAATACGCGATGAACCCCGCGGATCCGATCGATCTCTTGATTACGCCACACCAGACCTGCGGCGCTGGTCCAGTCGCGGTGGAGATCTCAACGCGACTCAAAAAAGCGCGTGTTGCCGGCGCGCCAGTGAAGGATTCACAGATTGCTTACTTGCAAGGACTCGTGGCGGCGCAACTGTATTTCGAAGATTTGGTGCGCGTCGTTGTGCCGCTGACGCAGTGGTGGGGCGAGCGAAAAGTCGAGACCGACCTCAACGACTATGTGGCGGGCGATCGTTTGCGCACCTGTCTGCAAACGATCATCGATTGGACCAAAGCGGCAAATAAGGATGACCAGGTGAAAACGGCCGCACGCTTTGCCAAATTCAACTCGCTCGATCGCTACGCCAGCCTTGCGGCCATCATCCTCTGGGCGGCCACGAAGAATAAGGGCAAGCGAAAAACTGTGAGCGCGGGCGATGCGCTTACGAAAATAGCGAGGCCCGAAGAGATCACTGCACCATTGCGCCAACTCTTCAAAAAAATCCTCGCCGACAGTGAAGAGAAGAAGAAGCCCGGTTACGCAGTGCAGATCTGGCAAGTCTCGCTTAATCGCAAAGCGATGCCGGCGTTGAACCGTTCGGTTCCGGCTGTTAAAGGCGACGCGGCGCGCACGTTGTTCAGCGTTAAGTGCGACCAGATCCATTGGGCCGTTCTCGACGCAGGCATTGACGGTAACCATCCGTCGTTCTTCGATAACCAGAATCCGCCACAGTCGCGCATCATCAAGGCGTTTGATTTCCGAAACATTCGCCGCATCCTCACCGCGATCGAGATGGACGCGCGCTCGTTCCAGAAGTTGCTGGAAGACTTAAAGGCCGGCGAAGGCAAAAAGCTCAGCCTTAAAGACGCCACGAAAATACTCGACGCGCTCGTCGAGGATGCGAAAAACGATCGCCCGATTCACTGGGAGTTGCTCGAACGTTTCATCGAGATCGATCCGGCCAAAGTGAAACCCGAGAGCGGGCACGGCACGCACGTCGCCGGCATCATCGGCGCCGCGAGGAACGGCAATGCGCAGTTTGCCGACGGCATGTGTCCCGACATCAAGCTCTACGACTTTCGCGTGTTGGGCCAGACGCTCGAAGACACGGAGTTTGCGATCATCGCGGCGTTGCAGTATCTGCGCTACCTCAACGATCGACACTCGTATCTAAGCATTCACGGCGCGAACCTCAGCTTGTCGATTCCGCACGACGTGCGCAACTTCGCCTGCGGCCGCACGCCGATCTGCAACGAGTGTGAACGACTTGTCGAAAGCGGCGTGGTGGTCGTCGCAGCCGCGGGAAATCTCGGTTACCAGCGCTTCGAAACGAAAGACGGATCTTACGAAGGCTACACGGCTTTCAGCGTGACCGATCCGGGTAACGCCGACGGCGTGATCACTGTCGGCGCGACGCATCGCTACCGGCCGCACACTTACGGCGTCAGTTTCTTTTCCAGTCGTGGGCCAACCGGTGACGGCCGTTTGAAACCGGATCTCGTCGCGCCCGGTGAGCGTATCGAGTCGTGTTTGCTCGACAGCGGTTGGGGCGAGCTCGACGGCACGAGCATGGCTGCGCCGCACGTGAGTGGCGCCGCGGCGATGTTGATGGCGCGTTACGACGAACTCATCGGTGAGCCGCAAAGAATCAAACAGATCCTTTGCGACAGCGCCACGGACCTCGGACGCGAGCGCAGCTTCCAGGGACACGGAATGCTCGACGTATTGCGCGCCTTTCAAAGTATCTAAACCTCCAGGAGGAACCTCATGTTTCTTAGTCTCGACGTTCGGCGCGCTCGCAAGGGCGATTGCCTCATCCTTCATTTCGGCTCGAAGAAAGATCCCGGGCTGGGCATCATCGACGGTGGACCGTCGCAGGTCTACAAGCCGTTTCTCAAGCCGCGTCTCGATGAGATCAGAAAGAAGCGCAAGCTCGGCGAGGACGATCCGTTGCCGGTGGACTTTCTGATGGTCAGCCACATCGACGACGATCACATCAACGGCGTGCTCGAGCTGACGAAAGAGTTGCTCGAAGCGAAAGCCGCGCAACGTCCGCTGCCGTTGCGAATCAACGGCGTGTGGCACAACACGTTCGACGACATCATCGGCAATAGTCCGAAGGAACTAACTGCGTCCGTGACGGCGGCGTTTGGCGCCGCGTCTCTGAACGGCGAGCCGGACGTCGAAGGACTCGACGCGGACGTGGCGAAAGTCTTCGCGAGTGTGGACCAGGGTTTTCGTTTACGCGACGACATTCGCGGGTTGAAGTTGCGCATCAATCCGGGCTTCAACGGCGGTCTCGTGATCGCCAAGAAAGGCGCGAAGACGATCGACATGGGCAAGGGCATGAAGTTCACCGTGGTTGGCCCAATGCACGACGAAGTGGTCGATCTGCAAAAAGCGCACGACGCGTTTCTGAAGAAGAACAAGCCGGCGAAAGCGACTGCGGGGTTGTTGGCGGCGTTCACGGACAACTCGGTGGCGAACCTCTCGAGTCTCGTCGTGCTGGCCGAAGCAGGGCAGAAGCGAATCCTGTTAACCGGTGACGCGCGTGGCGACAAGGTGTTGGAAGGTCTTGAGCTCGCGGGCGTGTTGAAGGCTGACGGCAAGAGCACGACTCACGTCGATGTGTTCAAAGTGCCGCATCACGGCAGCGACCGCAACGCCGATCCGATCCTGTTTCGCCGCGTGACAGCGGACCACTACGTCTTTTCGGGCAACGGCGAGCATGGCAACCCGGAGCGCGCGACGTTGCAGATGCTGCTCGACGAGCGTGGTGAAGCTGACGACTACACGATTCATCTCACTTACCCGATCGACGAGATCGACGCCGGCCGCAAGGCTGACTGGCAAAAAGAGCAGGCGAAAGAAAAAGCAAAAAAGAAGAAGAACGCAAAGGTGAAGGTGCGCGCGAATTGGTCCCCCGCGAAAAACGGCCTCAAGTCCTTTTCGCCGCACACAAAAAGTTTGCCGATAAAGTGGTGATCGTAGAAGAAGATCAGCCACATGTCATCGACTTGCTCGACGCGGTCTGATTGGCTAAAATCCGGCCTCAGTTACTTCGCGTCTGGTTCACAATTCTTAACAAATTTTTACGCCCACTTAACACGCCGCGCCTGGCCGCGGCGTAATATTATCGGCTCAAGGCGAAAGGCAATAGCGGCAGCGCGCGCAACAAATGCGAAGGCGCAATCGTACGCACAGTCAAACCTAAGGAAACAATTTATGAAACGTACGCAGGGCTTGGCTTATCGTCTGGGAATCGCATTTTTGACAGTGGCCTTACTGGCCGGTTGTGTGAACAAGGCCCAGCAGAATTTTCAACGGCCACCCGCGCCCGTCACGGTCGCCACTGCAGTGGCGCAGGACGTTTCGAGTTATCTCGACTCGCTCGGCAAGATCGTCGCGCGCGAGACCGTCGCGATCCAGCCACAGGTCTCGGGCCGCATCCTGCAGCTTCATTTCACTGACGGCGCGAACGTGAAGAAAGGCCAGTTGCTGTTCACGATCGATCCGCGTCCCTTCGAGGCGAACCTCAAACAGGCAGAGGCCAATCTCGCGCGCGACGCGGCGTTGAAGAAACAGGCCGAAGCGAACCTCGCCCGCGAGGCAGCGCGCGAAAAGTGGGGACTCACGCAGGTCGAACGTTATCGCACGCTCGTCGAGCAAGGTGTTGTGCCGCGCGAACAGTATCAACAACTCCGTGCCGACTACGACACGCTGCAAGCGAACACCGAAGCCGCACGCGCGGCGGTGCGCAGCGCCGACGAAACGATCAAGGTCGATAACGCGGCGATCGATACTGCGAAGGTCCAACTCAGCTACTGCTACATTCATTCACCCATCGACGGCCGCGCGGGCCAGCGTCTCGTCGACATCGGCAACGTCGTTAATCCCGGCGGTTCAAACGGTGGTAACAACGCAAACAACGGCACGATTCCCGACAACGCGCTGCTCGTGATCGAACGGCTCGATCCGATCTACGCGGATTTCACGATCTCGCAAACCAATCTCTCGGCGGTGCAGGAACAGATGCGCACCGGCGCACTGAAAGCCGAGGTTCGTTTGCCCGATACAAACGAAGACGCGATTCCCGGCCAGCTAACTTTCGTCGACAACGCGGTGCAGCACGAAACGGGCCAGGTGACGTTGCGTGCCACGCTGCCGAATCCCGATCACCGCTTCTGGCCCGGACGTTTCGTCAACGTTCGGCTCGTGCTGAGCACGGTCCAAAGCGCGGTGCTCGTGCCCTCGTCAGCGCCGCAGATGTCGGCCAACGGTTCTTACGTTTACGTCATCAAGCCTGACTCGACTGCCGAGCAGCGTCCGGTTTCGTTGGGCCAGCGCCAGGGCGATCTGATCGTGGTGGAGAAAGGCGTGCAACCGGGCGAGCGCATCGTTACCAACGGCCAGCTAGGTGTCACTCCCGGCGGCAAAGTCGTGGTGGACCAGCCACGCGAAGCCGGCAGTCCCGCGGCGACTGCCGAAAACGGATCGAAGTCATGAATCTGTCAGAGCCATTTATACGACGGCCGGTGATGACAGCGGTGCTGACGCTGTCTGTGATCCTCTTCGGCGTGATGAGTTATTTCCAACTGCCGGTGAACGATCTGCCGGCGGTGGACTATCCCGTGATCCAGGTGAACGTCGGTTATCCCGGCGCGAGCCCCGACACGATCGCGAACAACATCGCCACGCCGCTCGAGCGGCAGTTCATGCAGATCAACGGCCTCGAAGTGGTGACTTCGCGCAGCACGCAGGGCGTCGCCACGTTCACGCTGCAATTCTCGCTCGACAAGAACATCGACGCCGCCGCGACTGACGTGCAGACCGCGATCTCGCAAGCTACCGGCAGCCTCCCGGCCGATCTGCCTTCGCCGCCGACTTACTCGAAGAGCAATCCGAACGATCAGCCGATCATGTACATCGCGATGACCAGCGATTCGGTCACGCCGGGACAGTTGTACGACTATGCCAGCACGAACGTCGGCCAGCGCCTCAGCATCCTGCCGGGTGTTTCGCAGGTCAACGTTTACGGCACGAAGGCAGCGATTCGCATCAAGGCGAACCCGGCAGCGATGTGGGCGCGCGACATCTCGATCGACGATCTCAACAACGCGATCAAAAACGGCACGAGCTACACCGGCGCAGGCCAGTTGGATTCCTCGACCGGCACCGCGATTCTCCGGCCACACGGCCAGCTCGAAACCGCTGAACAGTACGCAAACCTGATCGTCGGTGGGACCAACAACGCGCCGATTTACTTGCGAGACGTTGCCACCGTGAAAGACTCGGTGCAGGACGAGCGCGTCCACATGCGCTTCTGGGTGCGTGGTCGTTCGGTGCCGTCCGCAACTGTGATCGTGGCCGTCAATCGCCGCGCCGGCGCGAACGCTGGGCGAACTACGCAAGCATTATCACGTCGAGGTCGAAAAAAGGGTTGCCGGCGAGATCGCGAAGGATCTCACCGGCCATCCCCTGCCCGAAATCGAGAAGGCGCTCAGCGCCGCTTAG
>CAMLLD010000110.1 GCA_946480785.1 uncultured Blastocatellia bacterium
AGGCGCGACCAGATGCACCACATCAACAGCGCCCGGGTAGCGCCGAAGGCGCGACTAGAAGGTAGCCAGGGGCAAGCGCGAAGCGCGCAGCCCCTGGATCAGGCAAATGATCGTTGCAGGCCCGGAGGGCCGATAGACCGCGGGCGCGCCACATGTCTATCGCCCGTTCCGGGCTGGTCATGCGGGTCGGCGGATCCAGGGGCTGCGTGCGTCGCTTCGCGCCGCACTGGCCCCTGGCTACCTTCTGGCCGCGCCTTCGGCGCTACGACTCCCCGCATCCGATCGGCGCTACGTCACGCAAATCGCGCTACGCTACTCAGCATCACCAGGCTACGTTACTCACGCACATCGCGCTACGCTACTCAACATCACGCTCCGTCATCGCGCAGACTACTCAGCATCACCACGCTACGTTACTCACGTCATCGCGCTACGCCACCCAAATCGCGCTACATTACGCGCCCATCTAAAACGTCACGCGGGCGGCGAATTGGAAGGCGCGCGGGCCGCCGGAGCCGAAGACGCCACCCGCCGTGCTCACCGGCTGCCCAAAACTCGACGAGCGCAGCGACGCCGGATTGCTCGGATCGGTGCTGTCGGGAACCAGCACGTTGCTGAAGCCCGAATAGTTCACGTTCGAAACACCGAGCACGTTCGTCACGTTGAAGAGATTGAACACCTCCGCGATCGGCTCGATCGTAAACCGCTCCCCGACCTTAAAAACTTTCGACACGCGCAAATCAAGCGACGAGAAATTGTCGCCCAACTTCAGATCGTCACGCACCAGCGGCAACAACACGCGCGGCTTGAAACCCGTGCTCGGATCCGCGTTCGGACAAAGCGAACCACCCGCTGCATTGATCTGCGTCAACGCCGCATTCAACTCCGCGCCCGTGTGAAACTGCCGCGCGCCCGCATTGCGCTGCAACTCGCAAACTCGCGAACTCCCGTCCGGCAAGAGAATATCGATCGGCACCGCCGAAGCCAGTGTCAAAATCGGCGAAACGTAAATACCTTTCGGCAACTGGAACACACCCGAAAAACTGAACCGGTGCCGCTGATCGTTCGGCGTTGGTCCATACTCGCGCCGTAAGTCGTTCGAATCGATCGGACCATTCGAAAACGGAATCTGATCGTCGTTCGCGTAATTAAACGAACGCGACAACGTGTAAGACGCGCGCAACTGCTGCCGGTGCGCAAACCGCTTCTCAACACTGACGAGCAGCCCATCGTACTTCGTGCGCACGCTCGACTCGAGGTTCTTCACGAGGTCCGGTCCACCGACAACCGGATTGAACGGCACGGTGCCAACGACACGGCCGATGATGAAGTCTGTGCCGATGTTGCGCACGTAATCGGCGCGCACGACGTAATCGTGCCCGAGCTCGCGCTGCACGCCGATGTTGATCTGTTGGACCATCGGGTTTTGCAGATCGTTGTCGATGATGTTGATGCCACCAGCGCCCGCGCCCGGCAACACAAAGCCCGTGAACGGATTCGCGGTTGTCGGCGCTGGCGGCGGAAACGTACCGTTGACCGGATCGAACAGAAACTGCGGCGGGATAAAGAACACGTTGCCCGCACGCACTTCAATCGGCAGCGCGCGCCCGTCGAGCCCGCGTTCGAGCGTTTGAAGCTCGAGCGTCACGCGGTCGTAGTAAATGCCGTACCCGCCGTGAACGCTCGTCCGTCCGTCGGCGCTCGAAAAGTTAAACCCAACCCGCGGCGCGAAGTTGTTTTTGTCGCGCGTTCGCGTGCCGTGCAGAAACGGCAGAATCAACGGATTCAACTCGTCAACACGACTCACGTTCTTCACGTCAGTGTCGAGCTCGTAACGCAAGCCGAGGTTCAAAGTAAACCGCGGATGCACGCGCCAATCATCCTGCACGAAGCCCGCGAGATATGTGTTGTCAGCGTTCGGCAACACGAGCGAACGATCCGGTACGCCGCTGCGCAGCGTCACCGCAAACAGCAGATCGTTATCATCGACGCGCCCGTCGTGATTGCGATCGAAATCCGGAAAGTCTTCGATAAACTCGATGCGTCCCTGCTGAAACACTTTCAGATCCACATCCGATTCGACGCGCTGCACTTCACCGCCGACATAGAACGTGTGATTACCGCGAATCATCGTGTAGGTGTCGCTGAACTGCAGCCGCCGCTGCTTCGTCTGCTGCGGCACGCGAAACGACGCGCCGTCCTGCAGACTCGGAAACGTGAGCTGCGGTCCCGGCGCGACCGGCAACGTGTCGTTGCGAAAAGTGCCGAAGCTGAAACTGAAGTTATTGACGTCGCGTGGCGAAACCACGTGTGAGTAATTTGCGAGCAACGAGTTGGTTCGATTCAGGCTCGACTGTCTTTGCGACGCCGAACCGATCGCGCGCGCGAGCGTGCTCGCGGTGACGCCGTTCTCGCGTTCAAACGAATAACGAAAGTTCAACTGGTCGTTACTGTTCGGCGCGAAATCAAGACGGTCCGTAGTGAGAAAATCATCGAGCGGCGACGCCGCAAAGCTACGCCTGATCGAACGCGTCGCGAGATCGCGCGCGCCGACGAGCACGACGCCATCCTGATTGCGATCTTCGAACGATCCAAAGAACCACGCGCGGTCCTTCTTTATTGGTCCCCCAAGCGTAAACGCATACTGCTCGCGATCGAACGGCGGCGTTTCGCTGAAACTCCGATCGAACGTCGCGGGCACACCCTGCAACGCGCGATCGCGGAAGTAAACCGCGCCGGAACCGTGCACCTCGTTGGTTCCTCGTTTTGTTACGACGTTGATGACTGACGACCCCGAACGCCCCAACTGCGCGGAGAAACGATTCGTAGCGATCTGAAACTCGCGAATCGCTTCCTGCGAGATGTTCTGCACCGGCCCGCCGACAACGTCGTCGTTGTTGTCAGCGCCATCGATGGTTACATTGCCGCCGCGTCCGAGTTGTCCCGCGGAAGAAATCACGACACTGTTGGTCTTGGTCGGATCGAAATTCGGCGCGGGCGCATTGCCTGGAACCAACAGCGCGAGCTCGAGAAAGTTGCGACCGTTGAGGGGGAGACTCTGGACCTCGCGCGAATCGATCACGCCCTGAACTGTCGAGCCAGTGTTATCGATTTCTTTGGGACTCGAAGTAATGACGAGGATGCAGATTATGCCGGGGTCACTCATGTTAACCGTCAACGATACGTTCACGGTCGTCAACTGTCCGACTTGTAGTGGCACCGGAGCTTTCGACACGTTGCGATTAAAACCCTTCGCATCGACGCGCAGTTCGTAATCGCCCGGCGGCATGTCGGAGAAAACATACAGCCCTTCATCGTTGGTCACAGCTTCGCGGCGAATGTTTGAACTGGCTTGAGTGGCGATGACCGTTGCGCCTGAGATCACCGCGCCGTTGGGATCCGTAACCGTGCCGGTGAGCGTCGCGCGTGCGGCTTGTTGGCCCAACGCGACAGCGGGCAACAGCAGTAGAAGCAACACGAAGACAGGGAGGGAACGGGATAATGCAGGGGTCATTATTCTACCTTTCGCCTTTGGTAAATCGGCTTTCTGGGCTTACTTGATGCAGGCAGCGACCTGCTCGTAGACGCGAGCGACGATCTCGCGGGCCTGACTCTCGCTGCGCGATTCCGCCACCACGCGCACGATCGGCTCCGTGTTCGAGCCGCGCACGAGAAACCAACCTTCGGGCAGCGTCACCTTCACGCCGTCGCGCGTGTCGAGCGGAAACTTCTCGTACTCCTGCCGCAGCATCTTCAACACCGCCGGTATCTTTTCAGACGGACACAGCATCTTTTCTTTGACGACGCTGTAACGCGGAAACTGATCGAGTAATTGCGTGATCGTCTTGCCCGACTCGGCCAACAGATGCAGCACGAGCGCCATACCGACCAGACTGTCGCGCGCGAAGTTGATGCGCGGATAGATCACGCCGCCGTTGCCTTCGCCGCCGATCACCGCGTTTGCCTGCTGCATCTTGTCGGTGACGTTCACTTCGCCGATCTTCGTCAGAAACAACGGACAGCCGAATTTCTTCGTCACGTCTTCGAGCGCGGAAGTAGTTGAGAGGTTCGCGACTACTGGTCCAGACTCGTGGCCGAGCACGTAAAGCGTTGCGAGCACAAGCGTGTAGTCTTCGCCGATCGGAATTCCCTGTTCGGAAACGATCGCGAGTCGATCGGCGTCCATGTCCTGCGCGAAACCAACGTCCGCGCCGTGCTTCTTCACCGCGGCGCAAAGATCGCCGAGGTTCTCGGGCACCGGCTCTGCCGGACGGGGAAACGATCCGTCGGGCGTGACGTTGATCGGGATTACTTCCGCGCCGAGTGCTTCGAGTAACTTTGGTCCAACAATCGAGCCCGCGCCGTTGCAGGAATCGAGCACCACGCGCAACCGTTTCTTCCCCGCCGGCAAAGTCCCGAGCGCATCGAGCACGGCTTTGATGTGCGCGTCTGTCGCGCCTTCGGCCTCTTCTACGGATCGGATCTCGTCGCCGCCGACTTTCGTGTACTCGCCCTGATGATAGATATCGAGCAGCTCGCGCGCCTGGCCGCTGTCGAGAAAGAGCCCGTTTGAACCGACGAACTTCAACGCGTTCCACTCGGCCGGATTGTGACTCGCAGTGATCGCGATGCCGCCGTGTGCTCTGCGTCGTCGCACCTGCATCTGCACGGTCGGCACGGGACAAACGCCGATGTCGACAACACGTCCGCCGCTCGAGAGTATTCCGGCGATCACCGCGTGCTTCACCATCTCGCCGGACGTGCGCGGATCACGACCGACCACGATCGTTCCCGAGCCGGTATGCGTGCCGAACGCCTGCGCGAACCGCGTCAGCAACGTCGGCGTCAACGACTGGCCGATGACGCCGCGCACACCCGAGATGCTGATCTTTAGAGTTGGTATCGCTCTCATTTAAATTCGGATCCGATCGCGCGTCCAGTCCAACAGTTCCGCCGCCTTCAACTTTTCTTTCGATTCCACGATGATGCGGATGATCGATTGCGTGTTCGACGCGCGCACGTGTACCCAGCCGTCCGGTAACGTCACCTTCACACCGTCGATCGAATCGAACGACAGTCCCTCGTCTTCCACTGCCGCGCGAAACTCCTGCAACACCGAATACAAGCGATGCGGCTCGATCGGCAGATCGTGCTTCAATGTCACGAGCCGCGGCAGTTGTTGGGCCAGCGTGGAGATCTTCTCGTCAGTCGCGGCGAGATGTTCGAGAATCAAGCCGATCGCGGCGGCGCTGTCGTGGGTCAGATGAACTTCGGGCACAGTCACACCGCCACTGCCTTCGCCGCCCAACACGCCGTTCGTTTCGAGCAGACCTTCGGAGATGTACGCCTGGCCCACGGGCGTCCGCACGACGTTGCCGCCGTGAGCAGCAGCGATGAGATCGATCGCCTGCGTAGTCGAAATGTTCGTCACGACCGTGCCGCTGCGCTTGCGCAAACGAATCTCGGTCGCGAGCGCGAGCGTCATCTCTTCGGAAAGCGGCTCGCCGAGATCGGTGACGATGCCGAGACGTTCGCCGTCTGCGTCATGTGCAAAACCGATGTCCGCGTGACCCGCTTTCACCACAGCACAGAGTTGGGCCATCGTCGCGGGCTTTGGTTCAGGCGCGTGTGGAAACGGCGCCGCCGGATCGTTATTCAAGGCGAGCACTTCGCAACCCAGCACTTCCAACCAGCGTGGACTCGACAACGAACAGGCGCCATTGCAGCAATCGACCGCGACCACCAGCCGCCGCTTGCGAATCGCCTCGACGTTGAATGCCTTTTGCAGCGCCTCAATATAGTTCGGAATCGAATCGGCGTGATCAACCGAAAGTTTGATCTCTTTCCAGTTTGCCTTGAGAAATTCGCCCTGATGAAAGATGTCGAGCAGCTCTTCCGCCTGCGTCGGATTGAGATAAAGACCGTCGCCGCGCACGAACTTGAGTGCGTTCCAGCGCCACGGATTGTGACCGGCCGTGATCGCGATGCCGCCGTCCGCGCCGAGCCACTTCACTGCTAGCTGCATGCTCGGCGTCGGGCAGATGCCGAGGTCGACCACTTCGCAGCCGGCCGCGAGCAAACCCGACAAAACCGCCGACCGGATCATCGGCCCGGAAGGGCGCGTGTCGCGGCAAACGAGTATGCGGCCGCCGTCGAGATAGGTGCCGAAAGCCTGGGCAAACTCGACCGCCAACTCGGGCGTGAAAGTCTCGCCTACAATTCCGCGGACTCCGGTTATGCCGATTTTCAGGGGTTTCATTGGTTGAAGCGGACTTAATTGTACCTCACGACATAAGTCTAAGACAGTGTAAAATCCGCGGCTATGACACCCATCTCCAAAATCTTCTCCCTTTTGCTAGTGCTTCTGGTTGTCGCGAGTGTTCACGCGCAGGAACGCACGCTCGCCGAGCGACTCGGCTACCCGCGCGACGCGAAGCTCATCATCGTCCACGCCGATGACCTCGGCATGGCGCACTCGGTCAACACCGCCACCATCAAGGCGTTTGAAAGCGGGCTCGTCACTTCGGGCAGCATCATGATGCCGTGTCCGTGGGTGCCGGAGATCGCCGCTTACGCCCGCGCAAATCCGCAAGCGGATCTCGGCCTCCACCTGACGCTGACGAGCGAGTGGACGCAGTTGCGCTGGGGACCAGTGACGTCGAAAGATCGCGTGGCGTCCTTATTAGATCCAAACGGTTATTTTCGTTTGACGGAGAGCGAGGCCGCGCAACATGCGGACCCGAAGGAAGCCGAACTGGAGATCCGCGCGCAGATCGAACGCGCGAAGTCGCTCGGCATCGTGCCCACGCATCTCGATTCGCACATGGGCACGCTCTATCAGAACAAAGCGTTGTTTGAGGTGTTTCTGCGAGTCGCGCGCGAGTACAAGCTGCCGGTGCGCGTGGCGAAGAACTGGTTTACACGCGCGGATTTTTTGCCTGAAATAATCAAACCCGACGACGTGTTCATCGATCGCGTGCTCGACATCAACCCGTCAGTCGAGCCGCAGGACTGGGCCAGGTTTTACAGCGACGCGCTACGCAAGCTCGAACCCGGCGTAACGGAGATCGTGATTCATCTCGCGTACGACGACGCGGAAATGCGCGGCGCAACTTCCGATCATCCCGCGTGGGGCGCGGCTTGGCGCCAGCGCGACTTCGACTTCTTCACGAGCGATGCGTTTCGCCAGGTGCTCAAAGAAAACAACATCAAGCTGATTACGTGGCGTGAGGTCGGCAAACTCATCGGCAGGTAAATTCGATCTGCCTCAAACGCGTGGCGGCTCAGTTATCCGCTCGCGGTTTGTTATCAGCCGAAGCTGCGAGCAATGTTTCCAACGTTTCTCGCTCGCCAAAGATGTAGGCAGTATCTCCCTCGTGGACGAACGTAAGCACTGCCCAGCGAGGTAGCAGATGATTTTCAACGAACCGCGCCAGCTCAGATCTTGCGTCAACGGGCAATCCCAGATCGGTTGTGGAATCCGAAGCTATTACTCCCGGCGTCGGAAACATTTTAACCAACTCCATCAACAACGAACTGTCAGGCTGGATCACATACAGCACGTTCAAGTCTCCGCCATAGTAGCTCCGGTGCTTGAGCATCTCCATCGTTTGCTCAGATTGGTTTGTTAGCGGGCCCAGGTCAGTGAGGTAATTCTCCCTAACGCCCGCTTCATTCACCGGTGGCTCGTGCTGAAACCAAAGAACGGTTCGAACTTCGTCGCTCCTCCGCAGAATGAGCGGCCACAGGTCACTGTCGAAATATGGATGACCCGGGTATCCCAGCGGCGGCTCGATATAGCTTTCCAACTCCAGAAAAATCACTTGGGGCTCACCACTTCCACTTTCTTAGATTATTCCAGAGATTGCCGCGCCAGGCGCGAAACTGCTGCGGCAAATGGTGCTCCATTAATCCCTTTCCAGGGCCAAGGTGGAAGTGAAGCGCTTTGACCATCGGACCCTTCTTCGGGACAAGTTTGAACTTACCTACTCCCCAGCGAAAGATCTTGTCCCTAATCGGAGTCGTTACCTTCACCCCTACTTTTTCCGAGGTTCCGACTCCGGCGGTCAACACGGTCTCGACGCCGATGTAGTACCAGCCACCGGCTTTGTAAGCCGTCGAGTTTTCATCGATGATTTCTCTTCCGATAGCCCACTCAACTCCGTGCCTGGCCCACCTTGTAGCAGGCATCCATTGATTAACCATGCCGGTATTGAAATAGGCATACTGCTTGATACCCGCCCAGGCGTATCCGGCGACGATCTTCGTGCCACTCCATACTTGTTTGTACCAGGGAGCACCGGGACACTTGAAGCCATCAGCACCAGGAGCAGGCCACGTTCGCTCGCAGTTCACAGCGATTTTGATGACGTCCACCGGATCCTGAAAACCGTTGCCGGCCATTATCGGAACCGGAGTTTGCCCTCCGCCCCAAGGTGGAGTTCCCATGCCAAATGACGAGTTCGACCTACCGAGGAGCGATGCAAGCACCGGCGCGACCTTAAATAGCAGAAACTGCGCAAACGCGATCAATGCCGGGCTCGAAACCGTCAAGATGATCGCGAAAGCGACGACCACGACGACAGCCAGAACGATCTTGATGATCTTCGTGATCTTGGCGAAGATGCTGAATAACTTCCCGATGAAGCTAAAGAACCCAAGCCCGTCGGAATCGACTTGATTGATCGGATCGTTGGCACAATAGGCGTAAAGATTCAACGTCTGCGGGCTCACCGGATCAGTCGAGCTGAGGCCGATCGGATCGACCTGGGTAAAGCGTCCCTGTTGCGAGTCGTAGCGCCGATTGACGGCGTAGTCCAAACCCGTCGCCGTGCTGCGGTCGTAGGTAGTGAAACGTCGATTCGTTGCCGCGAATGTTTCTGAATTGATTACCGTCCCGAACGGCAGCGTGGCTTGTTCGGATGCTGTTCCGGTTACCGGATTGGTGATCATTCGCGTGCCCAGGCGATCCGGATGATAATGCTGAATCACTTCGCCGCCGTTGCCGTCCGAAGTCAGCGTAGAAAGCAAACGCGGTCCCAAATACACGTAGCTCCTGGACCATATCGGTGTCGTCGAGGCCCCACTTTCAGTATATTCGGCCAACGCCGTGTTGCCGTCGCGGGCAAAGTAAGTGCGTCCGCCCGATTCTTCCGCAATCAACAGATCATTGGTGTCAGCATACGTGTAGGTGGCCAGTACGGTTACGTTGTCGTCAGTCTTGACCTTCACCAGCCGGTTCGCCGCGTCGTATTGAAAACGCTGCGACGAAGTGCCGCTCGCTGTGAGGGCACGAACCTGATTTCCCGCCGCGTCATACGCAAAGCCGGCGGTAGTGATGCGGTTTGAGGCCGCATCGTAAGAGAGCGAGGCGTGGCCGTCGCGGGAGATCTGGTTTGAGTTATTCCACGCCGCCTTCAGTGAATCGCGAATTTCCTGAATGTGCACGGCCTTGATCGTATAGCTCGCACTGAGTCCCGGATCCGTGTAGGTGGTCGGGGCCAGGCCCAACGCCGTTCTTGCTTCCCCCAGGCGCGTGCGCATCTCGGTAATATGCGACGCCTTGATGGTCACTCCGGAAGTCACCGCTTCCGCCCATGACACTGTTGCGATACCGGCGCGCTGTCTGAGTAGATTGATGGCATCGCGAAGTTCGTTCACGTGCACCGCTTTAATTGAGGTAATGCCCGCAATCAACGGGTCGTCAGTAAAAGTTGGTGGGCCGCTCTGAAACGGATTAGTCGCCGGTTTGAGAGCGCTGCTGCTACTGTCCGCGGGAAACAGCGGCAACGGTGAGTCTGACAGGGACTTCGTATCGTCGCGGCGAAACGGCGCCGGTTCAAAAGTATTTTTTGCGAGCAGATCTCTAATTGGAGGTTCGACCTGGTGCTCGTTCTTCGCGGAATTACCGGTCGCAGTAACGGAAGTGCGGTTGCCGTAGCGATCGTAAGCATACGTCTGTGTCCAGAGCGAGCCCGATGGTCCACCCTTCGCCTGAATGAGACGGCCAACTGCGTCGTAGCTATAGCTGCGATCTTTGTTGTGGTTTAGATTATTGAGAATCTTCGTGATCTGGCCGGTGCGTTTACCGTTGGCATTGGCGTAGTCGTAAGTGAGATTCAACAGGTAGTTCGTGGGCGCGGAGTCTCGCGCTATGGTCTGACTGTCGAGCAGACCAGTCGCTGCCGAATAGCCATACGTCTCGATGATTTGATTCGGCCCGGCTTGACCGACTTTTAGAGACGTGGTCTGGCCGGACGCGTTATAAACGAAATTCGACGCGTAGGACTGACTATCCACTGTCAAACCAGTCAAACGACTCGCCACATCGTAGTCGTAGTGGGCCAGCTTGCGCGGCTGTGTACCGTTCAGATATTCGGCGGGATAGCGTACGTCCTTGATTCGATCGAGCTCGTCATAAATGAAATCAGTGACGAACGGATACGAAGGACGGCTCGTCAGCGTTAACGTTCTGGCGCTTACACGTCCTTCGGTGTCGAAGTCATAACTCTCAGTGCTCACGTTAGCGGTACTAATGCTCGCGATTTGAGTAATGTCCCGCAACTGCGTGCCCGTCGTCTTCGTCCGATATGCATAGGACACCGTAGCAGCGGCCAATATCGGATTGCCGGTGTCACCAAAGCCGGTCGTGTCCCAGGAGATGGACTGCACGCGGTTGAGGGGATCGTTGTTATAGTTATAGACGGTCTTCACGCCGCGGGCGTCAATGCGTGAGGTGAGATTCGAGCGCAGGTCGTAGTTGAAGACCTCGCTCCACGTTCCTGTTCCCACATACGTTCCCGCGTCGTTAAGCGTGGCTGCAACTTCGGCGAGCTTTTGTGCTGTCAAACGACCCAATGAATCGTACTTGAACGAACGCATTTGTGATCCCTGCGTGACACCAGTTAGGTTTCCCAGCGTGTTGAATGAATAAGTCGTGACCAGGCCACTGGTGGCTACCGAGCCGTTGCCGGAAGGATTCGGCTCAACCACTTCCACCAGTCTTCCCTGCGCATCCGTTCGTCCCCAGCGTTCACGTCCCCAGGCATCCCGCAAGAGCGTCCGCTCACCCGGAGTAGTCTGGCTGACGACGTCAGGCCGTATCGGTTGATAGCTATCAGTCGTATCGAAGTCAACTTCGTTGTAGTAAGTTTCGGCAACGCTTCCATCAGGCGCTGTCATTCTGGTAGTACGCCCCAGCCCGTCATACGCAACGGTGCTCCATTGCTTCGTGTCGCCAGTTCGGTATGGCGCGCTTTCCTGGGCCAGGCGTCCCATGATGTCATAAACAGAATCAACGAAATCAAAAACTCCTCCGACACCCAGCCCGGCCTCGCGCCGGATCTGATCGTGTCCGTTCAGATACTTCACTGATTGATCCGAGAGTCCGGTATCGGTGGGATGCCCGCTGAGGTAATGGCTCTCGGTCACGGTCATGGCGACATCATCGTACAGATAGTCACAATGTGCGCCGGTGGGCAAGGTCACTGTTTGCGGCCGCAGTGAGTCGTAATAGCTCGTCTGTGTCTGTCTGCCGTTCTCATCGGTTGCCGTGAGTATCAAGCCGGTGTTGAAGTTGTAAGCAGCGCTCGTGGTTACTTGCGCAAACTGATCTGTTGCCGAGCCGCGTGTTTGACCTTCGGCATAGGCATATTGCGTTGTGGTAGTGAAGAGTAAACTCGTCTGGTCGCAACATGAAGTCGAGGCCTTAACCATATTCCCAGTGATGTCGTAACTGCGCGTCTCGATGACGGCAGTGGCCTCGGTCAAATTAGCGGCGTCCGCGTACGTCTTTACCTGCGTGAGGTTCCCACGATAGTCCGTTTCGGGTTTGTAAGGATTCGACGTGGAGGGAGGAATCCATACGGGCACACAGGAGCAGGGCGGACATCCGGTGCACTGTGTGATGTAGTGACCGGGTTGAGTAACCGAGGCCGCATAGGGATCTGATTCCGCCAGGTGTTGGACCACGCCAGGTGTGTTTTGCAGCGACGAGCCCGGACCATCATACGTGTACACGGTTCGGGAAACTCTGGTTCCGTTGCCGGCATAGACACTGACTGTCTTCGGCAGATTGAAGATGTGCCGGTTGGTGTAATTGGCTGAATTTTCGTAATCAGCCTCGGCTCTGCGAAGCAGCACGTTACTGCCGCCGTTAACGTAGCCGTAGTCGTAGTTTCTAACTTCAATCACCTGATTGAACGACGGTGACGCCTGGTAGGAAAACTCCGTTCCCGTCGTCACGTAACTGGCGCCCTGCCTCGTAGTCGTCGTTGTATATGAGGCTCTTGCCGAATTGTAATCACCTGCTACCCAGGTGGTTTCGTTGCGAACGAGAAGCGTAGTTCCGTCTGTGTCGTAAGTTTCGTCCTTGAAAATCCTGCCGTCATTGAACTGACCGGGCGCATTGTGTGAGTACTGAATACTCTTGACGTTATTGGGCAGCGTAATGGTCGTGGTGCGCGGCGAAGCATTCTCATTGACCTGATAGGTGGTCACGGCCGGACCGGAATCCATGAACGCCCAACTCTCAGTCAGAGTAGTGTAGGTAGGCGCGTCGTTCCCGGGAGTTTGCCAGCCATAAACCTCCTGGTTTGTCATCGTACCGGGCGTCACGGTGCCCATGTCGGTGAGACCACTCGTGGAATGCGCCATGCCGCGTTGTTCGACAACTTTGGCTATTGTCCCGTAAGTCGCAAGGAATGAGTTGTTGTCATTGAACCAGTAGCCGGTGTTTGTCGCGGGGTAGTAGATGGCGTCGATCAACCAGCGCGTAGTTGGCGCGCGTACCAGCGGCGTCACGCCGGAAAAGCTGGCGTTAATTAACTGCTGTTGGTAGTGGAGTCGAACGAGCGTGCGCGTGCCGGTACCGTTTACGGCGGGCGCAGTGATGGCCGTGAGCAGATTGTTCGGGTCGTAATAGAAGTTGATAACGCGGCCGAGAGTGTCGGTGATCGTGTCGATTTGCGGACCGACGTTATTGCGATAGGTGATGTTTATGTAGTTGCCGTTAGGGTCAAGGATGAAAGTGGGATAGATCGCTCCATCTCCGAAGGCGCCGTAATTAACCTTCGTGCCGTTGGGAAGAGTTGCGGCGCCGAAAATTATCACTCCGTTTTGTCGCACGCACGAATAATCGATGAAAGAGCCATCGTTAGTGCGCCCGCTGAAAGAGCTGTTCGGAATCGGCCCTGTCGCCGTCCCGTTGAAGCCGTGACGCGTGCCATCGGCTTCAATCAGGATACTGCCGCCGTCGCCGATATCAGCCATCTTACCGAAGCCCAGTGACCAGCCGGGCGCCGGCCATCCACGATCGATGTCGTAAGTGATATTGCCGCCGGCCTTGTGCCAGAGATGTGCGTTGTAAGTGAGATCGAGAGAGACGTCGATTCCTCTTCCCGGCAGCGACATGATAGGTGCTGAGATCTGAAACGTGCCGTTGCCGGCGCCGTCGTCTACAGGAGCGCCGGGAGGATCGCCAACCTGATTGCCCGGGTCGTCAGCAGTCATGTAGTTACCCAGGTTCCACCCGTACTGGTCAGCGCCTTGCGGCAGCAACAGCGGCGCAGACGAGGCTGTTGCAGTGTGAAAAGAAGTCTTTTGAAAAACGGACGTCGCTTCACTTTGACGTTTATCACCTGGCCGCGCAGCAGCGTGGCGAGGATCATCTGGTGACGAGTTACGGGTGGAGAAGTACTGGACCCTGGCCTTTTGTTCCTTGGCCGAGGGTGGGTTTTCGAGAACAGCAACGACAGTATGAGCCGTGTGCCCGGCTCCGCTGACCGAGATCTTGAACTTGCCGGCGACGAGAGATGAAAACTCACCGGCGGAATCGATCAATGCCGTATCTGCCTTATCGGCCTGGGCGGCCCAGCGAAAGTTAACGCCTCCAACCGTGTCATCCTTTGCGCCGTAAGCAATCGCCGAAAACCTGACAACCTCGCCGATGCGTGCAGTGACCTCCGCAGGTGAGATTTGTATCCGGCGCACTCGAGCGTCGCGATCCGCCTGTGTCTCTGGTGTAGTCACATTGGACCAGGGCTGGCCCGCAAGCAATCGCTTGACCGTGGCGAGCGAGCCACTTGTTTGCAACCAGAAGGCGAAACTCACGCTGCATTCCGTTGCTACGCCAATAACTGTCTGTGCTGCTGCGGGTGCAGAGTTGCCAAGCAGTGAGATAGCTAAAAGCAGGCAAACTATGCGTGAGATGCTGCGATTCACATTGGTGACCATTGGTAGCTCCCGGTTAAAGGTTCATTTCAAATGGTGCTCGAGAGGCTTCATTGCAGACAAAGAAGGACCACGATCTCGCCTGGCCGATCGAAAGCAACGCAATGACGTTCCGTAAGGTCTATTGGAGACTTAGCAGCACGAGGATTTCGCCCGTGCCTTGGGCCAGCGGCTCGAGTGCTTTGCCGA
>CAMLLD010000111.1 GCA_946480785.1 uncultured Blastocatellia bacterium
AAGTCGGCCCGGATCGGCAGCTCACGGTGGCCGCGGTCCACGAGCACCGCCAGCTGGACGGCGCGGGGGCGGCCGACGTCGTTGAGCGCGAGTTAGCAGTCCGATGCGATCGAGCGCCCGTCCCATCTCACGATTACGCATAAACCAGCGCCACACGTTCCCACTGCGCACGTTCTCGGCACTCAGCAGAATGATGCCGGCGTTGATTCCGATTACGTCTGTGTCGGTCCAGCCCGTCTGCGGATTGAACGCGTCGACAAAACCATAGCGGCCGTAGATCCTGTAGCCGTATTTCTCGTGCATGGTTTGCAACGCGAGTGTTGCGAGCTCGGGCGTGAACATTAACGAACCACCAGCGGCAGAAGGAACGACAGTGCCGTCGATCTCCGGGTCGCGCGGTGGACCACCCCACGCGAGGTAACCTTTCGCACTGTCCGAAGCCGTGATGCCCCAAAGGTTTGGTCCATACGCGGGAAACTCGTGCGCGAGGTTCATACAAAAGGCGCGATGCGCGAGCGTCGCGGCAACGGAGTTTTGGAAGTAGTCGATGCGGTCACCGCGGTTTTCGCGGCGATTGCGGTAGTCGATCCAGGCATGTGCGTATTGGTGCATGAAGAGCGGCACGCCGATCGTCGTGAAGTAAGCGTGACCTTCGTAGCGGTAACGATCGCGCCACAACGCGTACCACGCAGACGACGGAATCGGATAAGTCGGCGACGCGATCGCGAGCAGATAAAGGATCGTGTCTTCGCTGTAGGTGTCCCAACGCGGTTTCAAAAAGCCGGTCTCGGGTTTCCAGCCGTGTGATAACAGAAGCGGATCGCCGTTGAGCATCCAGCGAAAGTCGACGCGTTCGTAGATTCGCGTGGCGAGCCGAACGATCTCCGCGTCGGTGGCGAAGCATTGCCGCACGGTGAGGACGCCGGCGAGCAGCAACGCAGTATCAATCGAAGAGACTTCGCTGTTCCAACGGCGTTCGCCGGTGCGCGAGTCGAGCCAGTGATAGAACCAGCCGCGTTGTTGAAACGCGCGCGCGTCGAAGAAGCGCAACGTGTTGCGAGTACGCTCGAGAGCGTCGGCCCGATTGATCCAGTTGCGATCCGCGGCGATGCAGAGACTTGTCAGGCCGAAGCCGGTGGCAGCGATGCTCGCGACGTTTTGATGGTTCTCGTCGAGGGGCGAACCGTCCATGCGCGCGCGATCCGGGACGAGGCCGGTGGTTGGATCGGCTTGTTCCCAAAAGTAACGGAAGGAGCGTTGTTGAAGGTCGTTGATGAAAGCGTCGTTGGCCCGTGCGGAGGCGGCTGGGAAAAGGATCAAAGCCAGGATCGTAAAGCGGATTTTCCGGCTACGAGTCCACCGTCCTACCACTTCTATCTCTCCACCACCTCAAACTTCGCTTCGATCACGTCCTGTGAGTTCGATCCAACCATCACGCGAAACTCGCCCGGCTCGACCACGAACCGCATATCGCGGTTCCAAAACGCAAGCTGATCGCGCGTCAACGTAAACTCAACGCGCCGCTTTTCGCCCCGCAGCAACGTCACCCGCTGAAAGCCCTTCAACTCTTTCACCGGCCGCGTCATCGACGCCACCACGTCGCGAATGTAGAGTTGGACCACTTCATCACCTGCCCGCCCGCCGGTGTTCTCGACGTCAACACTCACCGTCAACTTGTCCGAGGCCAGCATTCGCGGCGCACTCAATTGCAGATTAGAGATCTTGAAAGTCGTGTAACTGAGGCCGTAACCAAAAGGGAACTGCGGCGTCCACGGCATGTCGAAATACTTCGACGTGTAACGATTCTCCGCTTCCGGCGGCCGGCCCGTGTTCATGTGGTTGTAATAAATCGGCACCTGGCCCACAAAGCGCGGAAACGTCACCGGCAGTTTGCCGCCCGGATTCACATCACCAAACAACACATCCGCGATCGCATTACCGGATTGCGTCCCGGCCATCCACGCTTCCAGAATCGACGGCACATTCTCGGCGGCCCAACCGATTGTCAGCGGCCGTCCATTCACCAGCACAACCACCGTCGGCTTACCGGTCGCCTGAATCGCTTTCACGAGATCCATTTGCCGCCCGGGCAAATCGAGTGAAGCGTGCGACGCCGCCTCGCCAACCATGTCGGCGCTCTCACCGACAAAGACGAGTGCAACATCAGAGTTCTTCGCGAGCGCGACTGCTTGCGCGAATCCCGCCGTCGAGTCGTCTTTGATCTCGCAACCCTTCGCATACCCTACCTTGGTTTGCTCACCCACCTTCGCCTTGATGCCAGCGAGCGGCGTGACCGTGTTTTCCTCGCGGCCGTCGCCGGCCCACCAGCCGAGCGGCGCGCGCCGATCATCCGCCAGTGGTCCAATCACGGCGATCGATTTCACTGAGTTTTTATCGAGCGGCAACACGCCACCATCATTCTTCAACAACACCATCGAACGCGCCGCGCCCTGCCGCGCCAGAGTCAAACTGTCAGGCCGAAGCAACGACTGCGGCTCGCGCGCTTCGTCAGTGTAAGGATTAGCAAACAGCCCGAGCCGAAACTTAATGCGCAAGATGCGTCGCACCGCTTCATCGATCGTCGCTTGCGAGAGTTTCCGCTGCTCGAGCAGACGTGCGCCAAACTCATTGTAACTACGGCTCACCATCTCCATGTCGACGCCGGCATTCAACGCGAGCGCCGCCGCCTGTTCTTCATTCGCCGCTACGCCGTGGTTGATCAGCTCGCGCACCGAGGTGTAATCACTGACGACGAAACCATCAAACTTCCACTCGTTTCGCAGCACCTTCGTCAACGTAAACTCGTTCGCCGAAGCCGGCACGCCGTTGATCGCATTGAACGAGCTCATCAACGTTCCCACGCCCGCATCAACGGCGGCCTTGAATGGCGGAAAGTAGATCTCGCGCAACGTGTTCTCAGAAAGATCGGTCGTGTTGTAATCGCGTCCGCCTTCAGCCGCGCCGTACGCGACCCAGTGCTTCGCGCACGCGAGAATCTTGTCGGCCGCGCTGTAGTCCGCACCTTGAAAACCACGCACGCGAGCCGCGGCAAAAGCAGCGCCGAGAAACGGATCTTCGCCCGAGCCTTCAGAGATGCGTCCCCAACGCGGATCGCGCGCGATGTCGAGCATCGGCGCAAACGTCCAGCGCAAACCCGCGTTGTTTGCTTCCTGCGCGGCAACCGCTGCCGAGCGCTCGGCCAAAGCGGGATCCCAACTAGCCGCCTCGCCAAGCGGGATCGGAAAGATTGTGCGATACCCGTGAATGACGTCGAATCCGAACAACAACGGAATCTTCAACCGCGACTCCGTCATCGCCACACGCTGAAGCTGATTGGTTCGCTGCGCGCCGCGAACGTTCAACGTCGATCCGAGCAAGCCTTTACGAACGAGATCGACGTGCTCGGGACGATAGTTTCCATTTGCTTCGCCGTCGAGTTGCTGGAGTTGGCCCAACTTCTCCGCCAACGTCATCTTCGCGAGCAGCGCGTTGACTTGCTGCTCGACATTGCGCGGCCGCTGCGACCGCACGGGTGCGATGGCCGCCAGTAAAAAACAGGCGGCCACCAGGACAATTAAGCTGAGTCGTTTCATTTGTAGTTAGAAGTTAAATCGCGCTTGCAATTCAACGACGCGACCGGCGAGCGCGCGTTGCGCGCGGCCAAAGTCAGGATTGTCGACGTTCGGCGAAAAGAAACCGAACGGCGCCAGGTTCAGGTTGTTGAAGACGTTGAAAGCGTTGGCCTTCACTTCGAGAAACGTGCCTTCACCAAGAAATGCAGGCATGCCGAACCGCTTGGCAAGACTCATGTCGACCGCGAAGAACCTTGGACCACGAAACGAATTGCGCCCGATGCCCGGCAACAGCGTTCCGGTCGGATTGTTTGGATCGAAGTACTTCAAACCGCCCCCGGGAAAGTTGCCGCCGGGCCGAATGAACGCGTCGTTACTCGTGTCGTCAAGCGCACCGCCGAAGTAGTGCGGCGGACGCGACGGACAGATGAAGTCCTGCGAACCCGGCGCGCGCACGCATTGACCGGTGTGCGGCGTCCACGGAAAACCGGTGTGCCATTGCAAAATACCGTCAATCTGCCAGCCGCCGAATGCCTTGCCGACAAAATCGTGACGGTGATTCAGGAACGGAATGTCCCACAAACCCGACAATGCAAAGTTATGACGCACGTCGTAATCCGATGGCCCACGTTCCTGGCGCAGGTCCTGCGGAAACGTCTGGTTCGTCACTGCGCCCGGCCCTTCATTCGACAACGTGTCAATGCTCTTGGCCCAACGATACAGCGCGTCGAACTGAAAGCCGCGCGAGAAGCGACGCGTGAGCCGCGCGTTCATCGCGTTGAAGTTTGCATTCACGTCCGGTGTCGGAATGTAGACTGCGAAAGCAAAGAAGTCTGCCGGAATTACCGGTTGGACCAGCCGCTGATTCACGAGCCGAATCAATTTATGACTCGAGCTGCCCTGATAACCGACGTCGGCCGCGAGCTGAAACGGCAGCTCGTATTGAATGTCGAACGAATAGCCGTAGACGTAAGGAATCGGCGTATCGGCGCGCGCGCCGTAGACTTCAACGGTGCGACCGACCGGTGCGCCGGTTGCCGGATCGATACCCACTGCGAGTGCGGGATTGGGCGCAAAGCTGAACGGCGAAGTGCTCGCGCCGAGCTCGTAAAGAATCTGGCCGTTAACGAAGGGAGTGCCGAAATCCGTCGACGCAGTGCCACAGCAGATCGAGTAACGCGCGAAGAACGGTGGATTGCCGCGCGTGTTGGAAAAGACCACCTGCTCGATGCGGTTGTAATAGATGCCCGCGCCGCCGCGCAACACCAGCTTGTCGCGGAAACGTCCGGGACTCCACGCGAACCCCAAACGGGGCGCAAAGTTATTGCGATCCGGGTTATAGAGGTGATCGGTCGGCTCGACGCGCGCGCCGGCCAGTCCACCGTTTGGTCCAAAGATGAAATTCGAGACGCGATTGTCGCGCTCGGAAAGCACGTTGAAGTATTCGTAACGCAGACCGAGGTTGAGCGTGAAATTCGGTCTTACTTTCCAATCGTCCTGCGCGTAAAGAGCGTAACCACCGCTGCGAAAATGTCGTTGCGCATCAGCGGGACCACCAGTCTCCGGATCGGCGTTGATCTGATAGAAGATCGGCGTGTCGTTCGCGAGGTTGAATATACCGGAGAAGCTGTACAGCGGTCGCGAGGCGCCGTTGAGATTGTCGTCGTTCAATTCCTTTCGAAACTCGCCGCCGAAGTTGAATCCGTGATTGCCGCGAACGTAGCTGAACTTGTCGCGAAACTCGAAGGTGCGCTCGGAAAAGATTCCCGGCGTCGTTTCCGATTGGTTCGCGCCGAAGCGAATGCGGCGGCCGTCAGTCAACATGCCTTCGACTTCAACGCGCGGAATGCCGAAGTTTGTTTGACTCGACGACTCGATCTCGTTGTACTTGAACTGCGTGAAATTGAAGCGCACTTCGTTCAGCGCGCGGGGCGAAAAGATGTGGTTGTAAAGCGCGGTGAGCGCCGTGTTGTGCGGTGAGCTCGTGATGTCAGCCTGCGGCCGCGCCGCTGCGCCCGTGTCACTGCCGACGAAGAAACTCCGCGTCAGATAAGTGCTGAACGCAAACTGATCGTTGGAGCCCGGCGTGAAGTCAAAGCGCGCGTTGTATTGCTTGGGCCGGTTGGTGGTCGGCGCGGCAATGATCACTTTCTGAATGTCGGGGATGCCGTCGAGTCCATTGCCGCCGGGACTGCTCAACGGCACATACTGGCCCAGTGCCAACGAAGGTGAGCCGATGTCGAGTCCGCCACCGACGACCTGGCAGGGAAAACTACCGAGCACGTCCGTGCACGACGGCGTCAACACCGCGGCGATGCGTGGCAGAACACCGCTGCTCGCGAGGATCGCCGCCGTGACGCCGCCTGCTCTCGAAGCGAGCACTGCCTGACGAAATTGCGGCGTCTCCACATACTGCGTTGAGGGAATAGTCGAGTTCTCACGCAGCGCCTCGTAAGACAAGAAGAAGAACGCGCGGTTCCGGCCGCTGTGAACTACTGGTCCACCTTCACCGAAGTGCGGGAAGAAGAGTGGTCCACCGAGACTGCCGCCATACTGCCGGAAGAAACGTTCGACTCGTTCGGTGAATCCGCGACCAAAATCATTCGGATACTTATTAAAGGCGTTGAGCTTCGGGCTGTTGTATTTGAAAAACGCGCTGCCGTGAAAATTATTCGTGCCATTCTGTGAGACTACTTTGATCTGCGCGCCCGAGCTGCGGCCGTCTTCGGCCGAATACGTCGTTGAGGAAATCTGAATCTCTTTCACCGACTCCTGGTTCGGAGTAACGACCGCCGCGCCGCCGTGCGTCAGGCTGTTCACGCTGACACCGTCGATCTGAAAACTGTTCGCCGTGACGCGTTGGCCGTTAGCGCTGATCTGCGGTTGGTTTTCGGCCTGGAAGATCGAGTTGTTGGAGCCGCCTGGTCCAGTGTCGGAACCGGAGTTCGGCAGCCCCGAAGAATTGCCGTTGCCGCCGCGCGCAGCATCGCCGAAGATGCCCGGCGTCAGTCGAATGAGTTCGTACGGATCACGTCCCGCTTGCGGCAACCGCTTCACTTCGAGTGGCGTGATCGCTTTGGCCACGTTTGCGTTTTCGGTTTGCAGTTGCGTGACTGCTTCATCTGTGATCGTGACGGTAGCGGTGACTTCGCCGATCTCGAGAATCACGTCTGCGCCCTGGACAGTTTCAGCGGCAACGTCGACGTTCTCCGCGAGACTCTTTTTGTAACCCTGCTTCTCGACCGTCAATTCATACTTGCCGGGCGCGAGGCCGACGATGCGATAGAAGCCTTCGTCGTTCGTGGTGACTTCCTGCGTCTTGCCGGTCTCGAGTTGTTTGAGCGTGACGGTTGCGCCGGGTACGAGCGCGCCGTTGGAATCGGAAATCGTGCCTTGAATGCCGGCTCGAAATTGAGCCTGGGCGGTGATCATGGCAAACAACAAGAAAAGCCCGCAGGCGACCGTGCGGGCAAAAGTGCTGCTTAGCGACATTGCAAGAGCCTCCGTGCTTGTTTGGCCTGTTAAGTTGTGTTCGCAGATCGGGAGACGCTGCCTGGTTGAACCACTAACCAATGGCGGAGCATTCTATCTCGCCGATCTGGAAGATAGAAGTGTTCTTTTTGTCACTGCGAGTTAAGATCAGCGGTCCATGTGGTCATCTGCGCCGGAATCGTTGTCGTTGTTGAGTGGTGAAGTACACGTGTGGCGTGCGCGTCTGGAGCAGCCGCAGGAGGTGCAGGACGAACTTCTGCGTACGTTGGACCTTGACGAACGCGAGCGCGCCGACCGGTTTCATTTCGAGAAGCACCGGCGTCGTTTTATCCTGGGCCGCGGTTTTTTGCGGCTGTTGTTGGGCCGTTATCTGAAGATCGCGCCGGAGGAAGTGCGTTTCGCGTACGGTCCATACGGAAAGCCGTCGCTCGCGGACGAGCACGGCGCGAGTCGTTTGCGATTCAATGCGTCGCATTCGCACGAGCTGGCGATCTACGGATTCGTGGAGGACCGAACGATCGGCGTAGACGTCGAGTACAACAAACCCGAGTTTGCGGGTGAAGACATCGCGCGCCACTTCTTCTCGGCTTACGAAGTAACGAAGTTGATGGCCTTGCCCGAGAGCGAACGGACCGCTGCGTTCTTTCGTTGCTGGACGCGCAAGGAAGCGTACATCAAGGCGCTCGGGAGCGGGTTGTCGCATCCGTTGGACAAGTTTGACGTGACCCTCGGACCGGACGAACCTGCGGCGTTGATCCGCGATTACCGCGACGCGCAAGCAACCTCGCGCTGGTCGATGTTCAACCTCGAACTCGAGAGTTACGCGGGAGCGGTCGTTGTCGAGAGCGTTAGCGTAGTTGGTGTGCGAACATTCGACTGCCCGACGCGGTGAACATCAAGCCGAGCGCTTCGTCAGTCACAAATCTTTCATCGAGATCCGAGAGCCTCACTTCACGCTCCGTGTGGCCGCTGTTCACGTTTACTCCTGCCAGGCCGTTGCCGTCGCGCGTGTCGAGATCCGTGTAGAAGTACATCCACTGACCGCGCAACGCTGCGAGCCGATCGCGGTGCCAGAGAAAATGCGATAAGCGATCGAGTTGGCTCGACGGATCGACGCGATCGAGTATGCCGTAACGTTTGAGCTGGCGTCCGGGATAGTTAGGCCGGCGCGACGCGGTGGCTAACGTTTGCAGGTTTGTGATCGACGAACGCGCTCCGAGACCCGACCAACTCAAGCCCGCTGCTGCACGCGCGATCTGCGCGCCGCGAAACGCCGTGACCGCCGTTCCGCCATAACGAAAGTAGAGCGACGCAGCGCGCGAGGCGATCGCTGCGATCGTGCGGAAGATACCTCGGCCCGGCGGCGTGTGCCGAGCGCGCCACAACTCGCGACCGCTCGCCGGATCGAAACCCGCTATCTCCGATTGTCCGCCGATGACGATGTCGCCGCGTTCGTTCAATAGTCCAAACGACGCGTGCTCGATCTTGTGCGAGACGCGCTGCGTGCGTTTGCCGGTGCGCGCATCGACAAAGATCAGATCGTCGCGATCGGCAAGCGCGAAAACGCCCGGCCCGGGGATCAGTAAATTCGTGATGCCTTTGTCCGCGCCTTTGTAACGCCAGAGCACCTTGCCGTTGCGCGTGTCGATCGCGCTCACGCCGTATGGGCCACGCTCGACGTTGTCGCCGTCTTTGAGGCGCGTGAACTGTCCGCCGGTGCGCACGTAAAGCACGTCGCCGAAGAGGAACATCTCCGGCGTGAGGCCGAGATCTTTTGCTTCCCATTCGGTGTCGCCGGTTTCGCGTGAGATGGCGCGCACGCGGCCGTGGCCGGAAACGTAGATGACGTCGCGGTCGAAGATCGGCTCGGCTTCGGTCAGCGCGAGACCGTCTTCGTTGACGCGATACTTCTCACGCAGACGCGCTTTGCCGCTGCGCGCGTCGAATGAAGTCACGCCTTCGTAAAAGAGATAGAGACGATTGTCGATGAAGACGGGCGGATAGTAGTTGTCGAAGGTGTACTCGACTTCCTTGTCGGAGTCGGGCCAGCGCGTGGGCATCATCTCGACTTCGCTGACTTCGTACTTCCACAGTTCGTCGCCGGTTGCGAGATCGAGAACGTGCAACAGCGGATGGCGTTTGAAGCCGTCTTTGGCGCTGTTCTTCGCGTCTTTCGCCAGGACGACGGCGAGCAGGTTCGATGAGGGATCGACGGCCATCTGCATCACCGCGCCCTTGATCTTGTCGCTGCGCCAGATCGAGTTGCCGCTGATCAGATCGAGTGCTTCGATACGTGCTTTGTCGCCTTTTTCAAAGCTCACGAGCAGGAGGTCCGTGCCGGGAACGGGCGCGACGTCGGTTTCGTCGACGTCAACGTCTTTGCGGCGCCACAGCGTGTCACCGCTTGTGGCGTCGATCGCGTAGAGCGACTTCTCAGTGCCGACAATGAGGACACCGAGTTCGGTCGGTTGGTAGAAGCGAATGTCCTTGTCGAGTTTTGTGTTCCACTGAG
Source organism: uncultured Blastocatellia bacterium (assembly GCA_946480785.1). The sequence continues at coordinate 9,577 of CAMLLD010000111.1, forward strand.
CGGAAGTTTGCAAAGGAATGAAGACAAGCAACAACAGCGCGGCACGAAGTAACCTCATGCGACTAGCATAACTCAGATCTGATATGCTTTGCCGTGCTGATGAATCGTCCTCAACGACTGAACAACAACGCAACGACCGTGATTTGTTTGCTCGCCGTGCTGCTGGCGGTGGCGTTGCCGGTCTGTGCTCAGTCGCTCGATCAGAATGCGCCCGCGCCTGTGCGCAGCAACACAGTCACCGGCCGCATAGCCGCACGCGATCTCGGCGACGCGCGTTTGACGGATCACTTCTATGCGTTGACCGGCACGCCCGGCGATCTGCTGATCACGATAACGAGTCAGAACCTGAACGGGGACGTCGATGTGTTCACCGCGACCACGTTGCGGCCGTTGCTTCACCTGACGCTCTACGCCGAGGTTTCGTCACCCGTCACGAAAAGCATCTACCTGCGCAAACGTGAAGACCTGGTGCTGCGAATCGAAGCGCGCAGTCCGAATGATAATGAAGGCACGTATCGCTTGTTCTTCGGCGGTTCGTTCGAGCCGATCGCAGGTGGGCCGGAAATCTCCGAGAATGAATCGACAGAGCCGTCGACCACCGAAGCGCCGGGTGCTCGCAAGGGCAGACGTGTTAATTCAGCGGGAGCGAGAATCGCGGAACCCGAGCCGCCGGTGACGGAAACGGCCGCGGCGCCGACGCCCGAGCCTTCGCCCGAAGCGAAACCGATTGAATCACCGACGTCGGTTGAGAAGCCCGCCGAGACGGCTGAGAGTGCGAAGCCTTCACCAGCGGCGCGTACGCCGCGTCGCAAAGCGCCGCCGCGCAGAGTCGGCTCGACAGCGCGCGCGCCACGAAGTACGACGACCCAGCCCGCGGAAAGCACACGCCAGCCAGCCGAAACCTCGCGCACAACTGAACCAGCAACGCCGCCTGCCGAGCAACCAAAGCCTGAACCCGAACCTGAGCCGGAAGTTGGACCACGACTCGTCATTGAGACGACGGACGGAACGCTGATAAACAGACCGATGAGCGGCGTGAGACGCGTGACGGTTGAAAACGGTCAGGTGGTTGTGGTGGGGAAGAACGGAAAGATCGATCGATTTCTGCTGGCGAACGTTGTGAGGATGGCCATCGCTCCGTAAGCCAACCCGTTTCTGTGTAAATCCGTGTAATCCGTGGCTACTTCTTCAAATCAGCCAGCTTTTGCTTGAACTGCGGCAGGTCCGCACTACTCGGATTCAACTTCTCGAGTTGCGCGATCGCATCTTCCGCCGCTTTCGCATCACCTTTTCCTAACGTCGCTGCGGCCAAGCCGGCCGCCGTTCGCTCGTCATCCGAGCGCATCTTGATTGCCGCGCGGTACCACTTCTCAGCCTGATCGTAGTGACCCGCGTCGAGATTCACGAGCCCGAGCGTCGCGACGGTTTCATAGTCCGTCGGTTTGATCTGGTTGGCTTTCAACAGAAACTCGATCGCCTGATCGTAACGTTGAATCTGCCAGAAAAGATTTGCGGCCTGGACTTGCGCGTCGAAGTTCTGCGGCTCGTTGCGCGCTTTGGCGATCTGCGCGGTGACTTGTTCGCGCATCGCGGCGGGATCGGTTCCACCACTCTGTGCGCCGATCGGCGGATGATCGGCCGGAAGATTTTGCGTCGCACTCATCTGCATTTGCGTGGCCCGCGAGCTCGCAAACATGAAACCGACGATGAAGCCCAACAGTAGTCCGATAACCGCGAAGAGTAAGTTTTCTCTGTTCATTATTTTTGTGGTGCGCCGGCAGACATCTGCGACTTCGCTTCGTTGATACGCTGGTCGATCGCCTGTGCGACGTCAGAATCGGGCGGCACTCGTTTTCGCAAACGCTCCCAATAATCGATGGCCTTCTTATAATCCTTCGCTTCAAACGCGGCGTTCGCGGCCAGGCCAAGGGCCTTCGCGTTGTCCGGATCCAGTTTCAACGCGCGCTCGATGAATTCCATCGGCTTGCCTGCGAGAGTGCGCCCGCTGGCCATCGCGCTCGCGTAAGCATAGTCGGCCCACAGGTCAGCATCATTCGGCGTCAACTCCGTCGCCTTCGCGTAAGCGCCGGCCGCTTCCGGATATTTCTCGAGCGAACCGTACGAACGCGCCAGCATGGTCCAACCCTGCGCGTCGGAAGGATTCGACTGCAAACGTTTCGCGAGCGCGGCGACGTTTGCTTCGATTTGTGCTTGCGAACGTTCGCCGGTGGGAGCGGTGGGCGCAGTTGGTGTCGTAGTTGCGCTGCTCGTTGCCGCATTCGTGATCGCGTCAGGACTGCCGACTTGCAAATAAAAGATCACGGCAACAAGTGCGAGCCCCATGCCGATGAGATACGCGTTCTTGCGCGTGTCGGCGGAAAGCGCAGGCGCCTTTTTCTGCGTCTTGTCGGCGCCGACATCTTCCAGCAGGCGGCGCTCGATGTCGTCACGATCCTGCGCGTACTGTTCTTCGCTGACGATGCCGTTGCGCAGATCCGTTTCGAGCTCGCCGAGCTGATCGCGATAGATGGCGATGTTTGCCTCGCGGCGCGCGTCGTCTTGCTTCGACTTCACAACGTCTGAACGCAGCGCTTGCGGCAGCACGTACCACAACGCAAACACGAGCAGCGCGATGCAGATGAACCAGAACAGGATCACGCCGTCTCCTTTCGCGACCCTCTGCGCAGCAACTCTTCAGCACGGCGGCGCTCTTCGGCGCTGAGCGGCTGTTCGGGAATGAGATCGCGCCGCTGTTTGATGTAACGAAACAGCACCGCCAGACCCGCGAGCAACAACACAAACGGACCAAACCAGAGCAGGTAAGTGGTCGGGGTCACTTGCGGTTTGTACAGAATGAACTGTCCGTAGCGCGCCGTCAGAAAATTGATGATCTCCTTATCGGTCTTGCCCGCTTTCATCTGCTCGCGAATCTCGTCGCGCAGATCGTTGGCGAGATCCGCCTGTGAATCGGCGAGGGTTTCGTTTTGACAGACGAGGCAACGCAGATCCTTGGAAAGATTGTGGAGTCGTTGCTCGAGCGCAGGATCGTCGGTTGCGGGCCGCGGCCGTTGTACTTGCGCGACGGCAACGGTAGCAACCAGGCAGAGTAACAACGGCAACAACAGACGCGCGCGGTTCATTTTCCTACTCCCTCGCGATTCAGTTGTTGCACGAGCGGCAGAATCTTGTCTTCCCAAACGTCTTCAGTGACCGCGCCGATCTGCTTGTAACGGATCGTTCCGTTCTGATCGATGAGATAAGTTTCGGGTGCGCCGTAGACGCCGTAATCGATCGCCACGCGGCCGTCGAGATCCGCGACGCTCAACACATACGGATCACCGAACTGGCCCAACCAGTCGAGCGCGTCTTCGCGTTTGTCTTTCCAGTTGAGACCGTAGATCGGAACCGCTCCGGACTCAGCATATTTGAGTAACAGCGGATGTTCCTCGCGACAACTCACACACCACGACGCCCACACGTTCAGCACCCAGACCTTGCCGTGCATGTCTGCGGCGGAAAATGTTTTATCCGGCTCTTTCAGTTGCGGCAGGCGAAAGGTCGGCGCGGCTTTGTTGATTAACGGCGACGGGACTTCGCGCGGATCGCGGCGCAGGCCGATCGCCAGGAAAACTACCATGACGAGAAAGAGACCGAGAGGGATTAAGTAACGCAGCATGACTTAGCCACAAATGAACACGGATGAAGATTAAACAGTTTCAGTTTGCGCGGCGACAGTGGCGGGCACTTCCGCCGGCTTCTTCGCCGCTTCACGCGCTTCGCGTTCCTTGCGTGCGGCGAGCGCGTAACGTCGATCGCTGAGCGCGAGACCGCCGCCGATCGCCATCAGGATCGCGCCATACCAAATCCAACCGACAAACGGTTTGTAGTAAACGCGCACGCTCCAAATGTCCCTGTCGAGGTCGATCGGCTCGCCGAGCGAAATGTAAAGATGGCGAAAGATGCCGCTGTCGATCGCGGTCTCGGTCATGACGTTGCCGGTGGCGTTGTAGTTGCGCTTCTCCGGATACATCCGCTCGATCTCGGCGCCGTTGCGGCTCACGATCATCTCTGCCTGTGCGCCGCGGTAATTTGGCCCAGTCAACGGGGTCGTGCCGTTGAACTTAAACTCATAACCGCCCGCTTGAACAACGTCGCCCTTTTGCATCCTCACGTCCTGTTCGGATTGATAACCCGTGACCATCGTGATGCCGATGATGAAGACGGCGACGCCGAGATGCGCCACCTGCATGCCGTAGTAACTGCGGCTCTGCATCAGCAGTTTTTGCAGCGTCGTTGATTGTCCGGACGTGACGCGCACACGCTCCCACAGGTTCACCAGAATCGTCGCGACGATCCACACCGCCAGCAACAGGCCTAAACTCACGCGCCACTGCCAACCGCCGCTGACAAACGGCAGTGCGACCGCGCTGATGACGCTGATCACGAACGCCCAACGCAGTCGTTTCGCGAGTTCCGGCAGACTCGCTTTCTTCCAACGCGCCACCGGTCCGAGTCCCATCAAGAACATCGCCGGCGCCATCAACGGCACGAACACTAAATTGAAATACGGTGGACCAACGGAAAGCTTGCCCATGCCGAGCGCGTCGACAATCAACGGATACAACGTGCCGAGCAACACCGAGCCTACGGCGACCGTCAGCAGCACATTGTTTGAAAGCAGCAGCGACTCGCGCGAGATCACGTCAAACTTGCTGCCGAGCCCGACCTGCTTCGCGCGCCACGCATACAGCAGCAACGACCCGCCAATCACGAACACGAGAAACGCGAGAATGAAGATGCCGCGCTTCGGA
>CAMLLD010000112.1 GCA_946480785.1 uncultured Blastocatellia bacterium
CTTGCCGCCACCCTTGAGCGTGTCGATACCCATGTTGTCGAGGAACGGCCCGGTGACTTTGCGCGAGCGGGCGACGCGGATGTTGTAAGTGGCGCGATTAGCGGCTACCCAATCGAGCGCGCGCAGCACTTGTGCGGTCGAGCCGACTCCCTGTGAGTTCAGCACGCGCAGGTTGATCAAATTTGCGTTCGGCGCGATGCCGGTGTACTGCGCATTTGAAATACGGCCGTTGCCGGCGGCGAGCGAAGCGACGTGCGTTCCGTGTCCGTAAGGATCGTCGGTGCGGCCTTCCCCGGTGAAGTCTTCACTGTAGACCACGCGCACAGAGTTCGAGCGATTCAGAAACGAGCGATGGTTCGTGTCGATACCGGAGTCGACGATAGCGATGCCGATGCCCGAGCCGTCGAGCGAGCTGCTGGTGCTGTTCGTAGTGGCCCGCACCTGATCGGCGCCGGTGGTCAAAGAAAGGTGGCCCATGGGGCGGGCCTCTCTACTGAGCGAGACGTATGCAACATCGTTGCGCGAGGCGAGCGTAAGCGCCGCCTGCGCAGGCAGCGTGACGATGCGCGTTTGAAACAGTTTCAGCTTGCGAATGTTGCTGCCGGTGAATTCGAGTGTGCTGTCGAGCGAAAGCTCCGGCTGGTTTACCGGCTGGATGATGACACGAACGAGGTCCGCGCCGCGCCCGTCAGAAACCTTCTTGACGATGTCCCGCGAAATCTTCTTCTTCAGCGTCTGGCCGGACGTGCCCTCAGCCCGGGTCCTTCTTTCCGGAAAGAAAAACGGCGAAAGCAGGAGCGCAACAGCAGCGACTCCAATGCACAAAATCGGGTAAAGATGACGCCTCATTTCCTGGAACTCCGGTAAAACCGTGCGGAGGTTTCACTTCAAGGGGCGGTTAAAGCGTTGAAGGAAAGTTCACGGCAAAATTTGCCTCGGTCGGGGAGAATATCGGGGGAAAGCAGTCTAACAGAGTTCAACACGGAAAATTGTGAACGTTTTGTGTCGGGAAAACAGGGCATAACACGTTCTCGCGGCCTGAAATGATTTCCGTTTCTTTGACATTACCAATGAACACGCAGCCCAGGTCAACGACAGTTTCTCGCTTCTCGGAAATGTTTCCTCGACTTTCAAGCATCGTTGTCAGCAGGGTACCTGCAATAACGAATTAGGAGAGCATCCCATGGCTGAAAACAACAACGGTCACGACATCGCGACCCGTGAAGCCCCCAAACAGAAATGGACGGTCATGGTCTATTTGGCGGGTGATAACAACCTAACTGCTAACTGCATTACCGTGCTGCAACAATTGGAAGCCGTCAAATACGACGACTCCGTGTGTGTGCTGGCATGCTTCGATTCCAACACTCCCTGGCCCAAAGGCTCTCGTTACCTTGCCGTCAATTGCCGCCGCCGCAAGATCAACAACGGCCTGAACTGGGAAATTCACAACGACCTCATTCCCCCCGATGAGCGCGGCCATGGCTTCCGGCCGCCGAGCTTCTGCGACGGCGCTGCCTCGCTTAGCGACGGGCAGCGCATGAAGCGGCCGGAAGTGGCCGAAGGTCTCAGACGTTTTTTGAATTGGGCGATGAAACAGAACGCGCGGTCGGAGAGATACATGCTGATTCTCTACGGCCACGGACCGGTCGTCGCCGGCCAGTCGTTCCTCGCCCGCGACAATCCGCCGAGCTCGTTGCTGCTCGGCGATTTGAAGAAGATCCTTTCGGAGTATTTCACGGCGGACGACAAGCTCGACATCCTGGCTTGCCAGAACTGCGTCATGAACGGCATCGAGACCGCGTACGAAGTGCGCGATCAAGTGAAGTACATGATCGGGTCGCAAGGCCTCGTGCTGGCGACCGGTTGGCCGTATGAAAAAATCATCGGTGATTTGGTTGAGAAGCCGGACGCGCCGACTGAAGTGATTGCCACCAATCTGCTCAAGGCGTGCGCCAAGAACATGATCGACTTTACCGTGATGGATCGCTCGTCGGAGCAGTCGCTCTGCAACGTAGAACGACTGCTGCACGGACGCGCCGGAAACGGCACGAACATTACCAAAGCGGTGTACAGTCTCGTCTACGCGTTGAAAAAAGGACTGAAGTTTCACCGGCAGAAAGAAAAGGGGCTCATGTTCCCGGAGATCTGCGACGCGATCAAACTCGCGCGGCTCGAAGCACAGTCTTACTGGGGCGAGATCTTCACCGACCTTTACGACTTCTGCGAACGGCTGGTAAAGAAGTGCAACGAAGCCGTCGTGCTTCACAGCCGGCTGCTCAAGACGATGGGATATGATGGCGAGGCCACGGCGCGGTTCAAGCAAACCGAGCTGCTGGAAACTCTCCGCGAGATCATCAAGGCCAGTATCAGCGTCATGGAAGAGATCGCGGGGACCAAACCGCGCGACGGCAAACCGAAAACGGTGGGCATCGTCGAACAGTCGTACTATATCGGCGCCGAGCTTCAGTACTCGCACGGCTTGTCCATTTTCTTCCCGTGGACGCTGCCGGCCGAGCCGTACTTCTTCACGAAGAGCGGTAACGAGTGGGTGTTGCGGACGGCGTTTGAGACTTACTGCGAATACGACTTCGCTGAGGAATCGAAGTGGTCGGAGTTTCTCGAAGTGTTCTTCAAGGCGACGTTGAGAAAGGTTCGCCGTTCCGAGCGCGAGTTCTATCTGCGTTCGAACGGAGACCTCGACGCAGGGCTTGTCGGCGAGCACATTGAAGCGCCATCCGACGTGTTGGCGATCGACCTGCAGAAGTCGAGTTCCGACACCGGCAAGATGGATCCCGAGGTCTGGTCGACGGTCAAGAACTATCCGCGGCGAAATTATCTGTCGCCGAGTGATTGTGCGCGTAAACTGGATCGGGCTGGTCGAAAGGAACGGGGTTGTGACGAGTACAAGCTACGCGATCAACCGCCTGTTTCTTACCTCGGCTGGAACATTTCCGGTTTGGTGGCGGACGTCATCCGCGCAACGGCGCCTGAACCTTCCGCGACCGACGGCGAAAAAGATGTGAAAGATGTCAAAGTTGCCGTCGCCACCGCCGGCAGCATTCCGGTAACCACGGCTGTTACGGTTGCGACGCCTGTACCGGCTGCACCGTCCGGCCATGGCATGCCAGGTCCCGATATGTAATCAGAGAAACAAAATGAATAAGTGGCGTCTACTCCTCTCTTGTCTGCTACTGCTCATTCTCAATTTCTCTCGCACTGTGATTCCGGTCCAAAGCCAGGATGCACCGCCTTCGAGCACGCTTCAGTCTCGAAGGCAGGAACTGGCGGACCGGATCGCTGACCGAGAGCGATTGTTGACTGCCGGAGATCCGGTTGCGCTCGTCCAGGTGCGAAACCGGATCGCCGAACTCGAACTACAGCTATTCGATCTCGACGCCGCACTCGCCGAGTCGCAAGCATCACTCGACCTCGCCCGACAATTCGCGGGCACGAGCAACGCGCCGCTGCTCGTCGATACACTCGACCTCGCCGCCGACGTACATATCCACCACTTCGACAACGAAGCCTCGCTCGCGCTGCTGAACGAAGCACTGACCCTGACTCAATCCCTGGGCTATCGCCGCGGCGAAGCGCGCACCAGGGTCCTGTTAGGAAACACCTACTACGAAAAGAATGACCGGGCGGCCGCACTAGCCAGTTGCAACCAGGCACTGCCAATCTTGCGTGAACTGCAAGACCAGCGCGGTGAAGCACAAATGCTCATCACGCAGGGCCTGACTTACACGCTCAACGAGCAAACGGCGGAAGCAACTGCTGCTTTTCAAGGCGCCGAGGCGATTGCTCGTTCGTTGAACGATCCCATTCAACTTGCCGGCGCGCTCGTTCAGCAAAATTTCCTCGCGATCAGACAGGGACAGTGGCAGACCGCATTGGCGCGGCTCTCCGAAGCGGACTCATTAGTTCCTGACAAAGACGCCGAACCGTATCTCGCCGGTCAAATCGCCACGAGCTTTGGCGAGATCTACGAAGCCTATGGGCAGATAGACACGGCAGCTAACTATTTCCACGAAGGCCTAACGCGTTATTACGACGGCGCTCACGATACAAAAGCCGCCGCGGACGCCAGCAGCAAGCTGGGAAGAGTTATGGCGCGGCTGCATCAGTACACGGAAGCGCGCGCTAAGATCCAATGGGGACTCGAGCTGCTCGGCGACGATAAGAACGATCTTTCAACGGGATTGTGTCACGAAGATCTCGGACGTGTTTGGCTCGAAGCGGGATCTTACGTTGAGGCACGCAACGAATTTCTCACCGCTATCACTTACTACAGCAAACAGACGGGCGACAGCAAACAGACTGAAGAGCGAGCGTTGGCCCGGGCAAACATCTACCTCGGACAAACCGAGCAGTTGCTCGGCAACCTCTTGCCCGCGCGACTCGCGTACGAGAAGGCGTTAAGCCATTTCGAAAAGCATCCGGACTACACCAACGAAGCAGCGCTACGCTTTGGTTTGGGCCGGCTCGCGTTCCAGCAAAAACAATACAAGGAAGCCAAAGACAACCTCGAACGCTCGATCGAGTTGACGCAACAGCTACGTGAGAACGCGTGGAGCAAGGACTTGCGCAGTTCGTTCGTGGCGTCGGTTTACGATCGTTACCAGACTTACGTGGAACTGCTGATGACGACTAAGGCCAAAGAGTCTGACCAGGCAACGGAGATTCGCGCTTTCGAAGTGAGCGAATCCGGCCGCGCGCGGGCGTTGATGGATTCGCTGCACGACTTGCGAGAACTGCGACAGCCGAGCGATCCGACGCTGCTCGCAGAAGAAAAGAAGTTACAGGACCGCGAGCAGGCGCTCATCGATGCGCGCGCGAGTTTGTTGAGCCAGGGCGGCAGCGACACGGAGAAAGCGAAGATCGATCAGGAGTGGACGGATGTGCATGCGCGCTTCGAAGCACTTGAAGCACGAATCAACAGCAATGCGCGTTTCAACTACCTGTTCCGCACGAATCCGCTCAGTTACGAAGAGATTCGAAAGCAACTTACCGATACACAGACGTCGTTGCTGTCGTACTCGCTCGGCGCGCAGAAGAGTTTTGCGTGGCTCGTCACCAAAGACGGATTGCAGAGTTTTGAATTGCCCGGCAAAGAGACAATCGAAAGCGCTTCCAAGAAACTGCTCGATTCACTAACGTCTCCCGCGGCTGACGACGCCGAACGCGATCGCTTGCAAGCCTCGATCGACGAAGTCAGCCGTCTGGTGCTGAAACCTGTCGCCGAAAAATTGCCGAGCTCGCGTCTGATCGTCGTCGCCGACGGCATTCTGCAATACGTTCCGTTTCAAATACTGCAATCAGCCAACGGCGAACCGCTGATCTCGCGACTCGAAATTGTCGAGACGCCTTCAGCATCGGTGCTCGCGCTCGTGCGCAATCAACGAGCGAACGCGCAGCCCGGCAGCAAACTCCTGGTCGGCTTCGGCGACGCAGTCTTCTCGCCCGAATACACACCTGCCGGAGCGAGCGCGCCGCGCACCAACGAACCCGCGCAAACACGCTCGGAACAGGTCTCCAAACTCAATCGCCTGCCCCAGCTTTTCAACGCCAAACGCGAACTGCTCGCGATCGCCGAACTGGCCGGCAGCGACTCGGCGTTCTTTGAGGAATACAACGCCACGCGCGATAACCTTTTGCATCTCGACCTGAGCCAGTATCGAATCCTGCACGTCGTGACGCACGGACTGATGAACGCGCAGCATCCCGAGTTGTCGGGCTTGGTGCTTTCACTCGTCGATGCGAACAGGAAACCGATCGCGGGTTTTGTGAGTCTCGCCGACATTTACAAACTGCGTGCGCCGCAGCTCGTGGTGCTCAGCGCGTGTTTGACCGCGCTCGGCAAGAACCAGGACGGCGAGGGTTTGATCGGTGTCACGCGCGGTTTTATGTACGCCGGCGCTTCGGGTGTGGTCGCGAGTTTATGGCAGGTTGACGATCGCGCGACCGCGGAGTTGATGAAGCGTTTTTACGCGCACATGCTGCAAGGCGGGCTCGGACCGGCGGCGGCTTTGCGCGCGGCGCAGAATGAGATTCGTTCGCAGCCGAAGTGGAGCTCGCCGTATTACTGGGCGGGCTTCACGTTCCAGGGTGATTACGATCTGAGCATTCACGGCGTGCCGCCGAAGCCTGTGCGATCCTACCAACGCCTTATCGCTGGTGGTCCAGTGCTCTTTCTTTTGCTGGCTGTCGTTTATTGGTGGTACTTGCGCCGCCGCGCCTCGCGCGCTACCAGCTAGCTATTCCACTGTAAAAGGATAAGAGAGATTTTGTACGTTGCCATTGGGATTGGTGACGGTGACTTCGAGTGTGTACCAGCCGCGGGGAAGTTGCTTGCGAGGGATCGAAACCGTAATCGAGTCAGGCTTAGACGCTACGATAGCAACAGTGTTTCTGTTAACGCGATCGTCGAGCTCGGCTATATAGCTCGTGCCCGCCTGGGCAGGTTTCGGCAGGCGTAAGTGAATTTTTAATTGTGATGTATTTGAGGGTAATTGAATGTTTGGCGGCGGCGGAGCTTCATCACCACCGCGCTTAACGACCGCGTTGTCCAGGGTCGCCTCGATGATCTGTCCTTGAGTCCTTAACGAGATGAACGCGACCATCGCCACGAGCACTATCGAAGCCGTGGCGACGGCCCAGGGCTGCGTTCTTACGAATGTAGCGAACCGTTCAAAGAGCGTTGGCGATGGCGCCGGCAGGATCGGACGAGGCGCCGGGTCGGCTGCGTGCCGCCTCGCGTAGTAGTCCATCGTCAGGGCGAATGCTTGTCGTTCTCGGCCTTCCGTGGACGCGAGGTAGTGATTTTCAAACCAGTCGCGCTCGGCGCTGCCTAAATCGCCGGCACAGTACTCTTCGACCAAATCGTCCTTCGACGCTTCAAATTCGTCGAAGAGCTCGTCTTCGACCATGAGCCGCTCTTCTATCTTCTCCTGCTCCGCTTCGCTGAGCTGTCCGAGAAGATATTGGCGGATCTGTGCCTGATCTTGATTATTAAGAGCCATTGATAGTGACTACTTTCCGACCGCCGCGGAGCCCCCCTCCATTTTGTATGGGTCGGGCGGCCAAAGCGTTTCATCCCTCCAGACGTTCGTAACACTTTTCGATACAGGGCCGCAGGCGCGCCTGGATGTGGCAAATCCGTATTCTAAGAGCGTTCATGGTAATTCCCAATTCTGCGGCTATTTGCTTCCGGTTCTCGATCCGGGCCTGGCCCTCGCCTTCGTGGTAGCGGAGCACCAGCTTCGCCTCCTCGGGCGTCGTCACTTTCTGCAAACATTCTTCGAGACAGGCAAAGCGCTGCTCGATTTCGTCGTCCGGCGGAGGAGCCGGCGGGGGCAGCGGTTTTGGTTTCAACGACTCCTGGTAAATCTTTTTGGCGACGCCGTAGAAATAGAGCGCGCGTTCTCCGTGATACGACTCCATGAGGTGGTCGATTTTCGAAACGACGACATTGACGGTTTGATCGGCCAGATCTTCGGCGTCGGCACGCCCGCGCGTCGAGAAGACTCGCACCAGACGTTGGTAGATTCGCTGGTATTTCTCTACGGCTTTGTCGCGGTCGGGATCGAGCCAGGCAAGCAGCTTCTCGAAACCGCCCTGACTTGGTGGCTCTCTCTTGCTCATCTGACGCGACAGGTGAGTAGACGGAGCGTGGGAGTAGAAACTGAAAGCGACATGAGCGGGGGTTTTCGATTGAAGATCGAATGTCGCAGGCAGTCTCTCACAGGAGACTTTCGATCCTCAAGGGGTGAATTGCTCAGCGAAGGACCTGCGCTGCGTTTTGTTGTTGAAGCAGTTGCGCAAACTGTTGCAGTTCAGCGAGGTTGAGATCTGAAACTGCCCAGTAAGTCATACCGCCGTTTGACCAGCGGATGATATTGAAACCTTGCCGCTCAAGGGCTTTCTCATTTGTCGCAGGCGCCGCGGTCGCAGGCCATACGAACAAGTTGATCGGATGCTGCCGGCGCATATAAACGAGCGCCGCAACCGGACGATTGCCGATGTAATCGAGACGACCGCCAGTCAAAGGGAATCCCTGTTGCGCCAGATCCTTTACGGTGGGCGAGAAATCGAGCTTGCCGTCAAACCACGGTTTTACTGTGTGCTGATCGGACGAAGGCACGTCGGTTAAGTGATTGGCCATAAGCGAGCGCACGTGACTAGAAACTACTTCCTGCGCGAGCAGATCGTCCGGCGATTGTCTGGTAAACATGCCGGCGACGCTCAAGCCCACGATCAGGATCGCGCCGCACAACGTAGCCGCGAGCAGCCAGGGCCACTGCAACAACCCCGGTTTGCGTTCGTGCTTGTCTTCGTGCCGCAACGTGGATCGCAAACGTTTTTCGAAATCCGCCGGCGGTTGAAAACGCAGCGCATCGCTGCGCATCACCGTTGACAAACCCCGCAGGCTTTTGTGTGTTTGGCTGCACGACGGACAACCGGCGAGGTGCTGTTCGATCTCGATGCTCTTCACGAGATCGAGCTCGCCGTCGAGATAACCGTGAATCAGTTCATGCGTTTGCTGACAACTCAATGCTCGCCCCCTTTCCCATGCGTTGCGTTAACAGCGCATGAAGTCGTTTTCGCCCGCGCGACAGACGCGACATGACCGTTCCGAGCGGCAGGTCGATGACGTCGGCGATTTCTTTGTAAGAGAAACCTTCCATCTCGCGCAGCACTACGACCTCGCGAAACTCAACCGGCAGCTCCGTCAACGCTCCGCGCACGATCTGCGCGTCGACACTCTGCAACAGCAACACCTCGGGATCCGCGAAGTCGAGTCCCAGATCTTCCAGACTGTTGTCGTCGATCGATTCGGTGACGTGCACGCCGCGGTTCTTTTGCAGCCACGTGTAGCAGGTGTTTCGCACGATCGTTAACAACCACGAACGGCTGTTGCCGCCGTAATAACCGCCAAACGATTTGAACGCGCGCAGGTAAGCTTCCTGCACTATATCTTCCGCATCGTGTTCGTTGTGGACCAGCCAGCGCGCGAGATTGTAGGCGGCAGCAAGATGCGGTAACGCAATCTCTTCAAACCGGCCGGCTTTGCTTTGCTCAGACAACGAATCGCCTCGCTCTCTTCTATTACAGACCACCCCGCGCGCGATTTTATTCCCGAGGAATATTCACACGAACAGCGCAGTCTGTATAGGTGAAACGAGTTAGTTTGAGGAGGAAAAGACAATGAACAAGATGACGAATTGGTTACTTAATCCGCCCGTCGATGGGCCACGCGCAATCCTGATGATCCGGTTGATGGCCGGAGCTGTGTTTTTCTGGGAAGGAGTGATGAAGTTCGTTTTTCCGAACCAGGGCGTCGGACGTTTTACCAAGCTGGGATTTCCCGCGCCGCATTTCACAGCGACTGCCGACGGCTGGTTTGAAATTATCGGCGGACTGCTTTTGCTCACGGGCTTGCTGACGAGACTCGTCGCGGTGCCGTTTGTTATTGAAATGATCGTGGCGATGGCCTCGACGAAGATTCCCATGTTTCTCGGCACGTCGCCATTGCCGCTGCCGCCAGTGCCGCCGCAAATCGGCTTCTGGGCCGTGTTGCACGAGATTCGTTCCGAGTACGCGCAACTGCTGACGTGTGCGTTTCTATTGGTTGTCGGCCCGGGCCGCTGGTCCCTCGATGCCCTGCTCGCGCGGCGCCGGGCCCGGCCGCGGGAAGTCGCGAGAAAGGATCGTCTCGTGGAAATCAGGGCCTGAAGTTCCAAAAAGTACCTCCTTGGAGTGCGGTGCCTTAGCACCGCTTTGGCCAAAGCGCCGACAAGTCGGCGCACTCCAGGGAGGCGAAACATTTCTTGACGAAAGGCTGAGGGCGTTGTCATGCTGCGCTTCATGAGAAACGCACTGCTCGCCCTGGTGGCTACCCTCAGCCTTGCGTCTCCCCAGCTCGCGCAGAAACGTTCGTCGACGATTTTCGGCAACACGTTTGCCGGTGAAGTCGTCAGCAGCAACGAAACCACGCGCGAGATCACCATTACTTACACCGACAAAGACAGCAACAAAACGGAAACGTTTGTCGGCGTTCTGAAGCCGGGTTATCAAGTCAAATTGCGTGATGGCACTATGCGTGATTTGCAGATGTCAGACATCAAGCCCGGCGTCCGCATCAGGGTCCTTTACAAGGAGAAGTCAGACAACGCCGCGGGCAAGAAGGTGAAGTTCTCCGAGATCATTAGCGTCACGTTTCTCGGCCGCGACGATTACACCAGCTTGCGTGAAGCGTTGGGTGTTGCGCCGTCGCTTCCGGTCACGCTCGCGCCGGCGAACACACTGCCGGCCGCGAATCCGCTCAAGCTTTACGTCGCGATTCAGGAACCCTCCGTGAAGCAGCGATTGATCAACTGGGCGGGCCGATGGAACAAGGAACAGGGGACTAAATACGGCAGCGTAGAAATCGTCTCTGACCTCGACCAGTCAGATGTGGCCGCCGTTTTCTTTTGGGGCGAAGAAGACTCGCCCATACTGTTACCAATCCTTGCTTCGTATGGCGACGACCTGCATGAACTGTTTCTCGCGACCGTGCACCTCGTCACGAAAGACAGCGACGGAGTAAAGGTGTTGTGGCAGAGCAGAACGTTTGAGAGTCCCAAAAGAATCGAAGGCACGCAGGGCCTGATCGAGCGCGAGATCGAAAAGCGACTAAAAGCCAGAGGGAAGAAATAGCAGAAACAACGACCTTACCGCTGGTGCAGAGGGTGCGTTCTGGGATTGGGTGGAACGTATCCTCGTCACTGGCCGGACAATTCATCGGCTTCGTTCGCTCCGTCACGCTCGCGCGCATCCTCGCGCCCGAGGACTTCGGCCTCTTCACCATGGCGCTGACGATCGTGTTCGCGGCGAATGCGCTCACCACCATCGGCCTGGACCGCACCATCATCGCCAATAAGTTTGAGACGCGCGATGAATTGAAACTTCATCTCGATACCGTGTGGTCGACCGAGTTCATCCGCAGTCTTTTCGTCACGCTGCTCGTATCGGTCTCCGCGTTTCCGACCGCACGCTTCTACGGCCAGGCGCAACTCAAGTTCATCATTCCCGTGCTCGCCTGTGCGAGTCTCGTGCAGGGTTTGCAAAACATCGGCCTCGTGCTGTTGCGCAAGGAAATCAGCTTCGGCCGCATCTTCTGGTTTGAACTGGCGACGAATCTTAGCGGCGTCGTGTTGACCGTCGCTCTCGCGCTGGTGTTGCGCAACGTGTGGGCGCTCGTGTTCGGCATGTTGCTGACCGCGGCGATGGGAACAGCGCTGTCGTATGTGTTTCATCCGTATCGTCCGAGTTTTAAGTTCGACAGTGTCGCGGTCCGGCGCGTTGTCGATTTTGGCAAGTTCACGATCGTGTTTGCGATCGCGTCGTACGTCAGCAACATGGCCGACAACGTCATGGTCGGACGTTTACTCGGAACTGCCGCACTCGGCAACTATTCACTCGCTTTCAATATCGCGAGCGCGCCGATCGTCGTCGTGATCTTCTCCGCGACCGCCGTCCTCCTGCCGGCGTACGCTGAGATCAACGCCCAGAATCCGGCGCAACTCGAACCCGCTTTCATCAAAGCGTTCAATCTCACGCTGCTGATTATGTTCGCGATTGCGTTGCCGCTTTTCATGTTTGCGGAGCAGATCGTGGAACTGCTCTTCGGCCACCGCTGGACTACAGCCGGTTCTGTGCTCACGATTCTCGCCCTCGTCATACCGCTGCGTGGACTCACGCTGCTCGCCTCGACTGTTTTCTGGAGCGCGAACCGACCGAGAGCGCTCGCCATCGCCAGAACTCTCGAAGCGATCGTGTTCGTTGCGGCGCTCTATCCGTTGACTTCCGCTTTCGGGTTGGCGGGTGTCGCATGCGCCGGGTTTATTGCTTATGCGCTTGCGTGTCTCAACCGCGTCATCGCACTGAACAAAATAATTCCGGGCATCTCGTCGAAGCTGCTGCGCGTGTTGCTGCCGGCGCTGATCGTTTTAACGATCATGCTACTAGTCAGCGTCTTCACAAGCCGCTAAACTAGCGCCTCGTCACCTGTTTATGAACTCTTCGGCAAACCCGCTGATCAGCGTTGTAATGCCCGTTTACAACGCGCTTCCTTTTCTCGACGACAGCATCAGCAGCATTCTTCAGCAGACTTTTCGCGACTTCGAGTTCGTAATCTTCGACGACGGTTCGACTGATAACTCCGCCGCACGTTTGCGCGAGTGGGCCGCACGCGATCCGCGCATTCGCCTGCATGAAAGTCATCAACAGCTCGGACTTTCCGGCAGCTCAAACGCCGTTGTCGCTCACGCGCGCGCGGCGATCGTCGCCCGCATGGACGCGGACGACATCGCGCATCCCGATCGGCTCCAGCGCCAGTGGGAAGTTATGCAGAGCAGTCCCGACATTGCTGTTGTGGGAACGCTCTGCAACGGCATCGACGCGCACGGACGAGAAGTGCGGCCGCGCGATCGCTGGCGACTCCTGCGTCGCTCCGATTACATTCCGTTTCCCCACGGCTCGGCGATGTTTCGTCGCGAAGTGTTCGATCGTGTTGGTGGTTACGACAAGACGGCGGCAGCGGGCGGTGAAGATCAGGATCTGTTTGCGCGCATGGCTGCTCAAGGCCGCGTCGTGACGCTGCCCGACGTCTTGTACAGTTATCGTTATCACGCAAACAATGCGACGCTCTTCAACGGCCTGCGGGCGGTGCAGGAGAACCACTTGCAGAATGGCAACTCGCTCGCGGCGTACTACATGCTGGGCGCGATGCGACTGTGGGCCGGTGAACCGCCGATGCTGCTGGGGCCGATGCTCAAACAGAAGTCTTTTGGCTGGGGTCTGAAGAGCTCGATGATCCTCGTCTCGGCGCTGTGGGGACACGTCAGCCCGTTCACGCTCAAACTTTTTCTGCGCGGATCGATCAGAGTGCGCGACCTGCTCGCGAGCGTCACAGTGAAGGACGGGAAACCTTACGAATGGCGATCACAGTAGCCGTCGCGGGTTTTCTTTGCACGCAGGTGCTTTAGTGACACCTGTGCTTGCAGTCTTTCTTGTCTTCTTTCGCGCGCCGTTCGCAGATTTTGCGTTCGTGCTTTAAGGGTATGAGATCGCAAGCGTCCTTTTTGATCTTGTAACGATCGGCGCAGCGATCGGTGCAGCGGTTGCCACCGTGACGAGCTGCGAACGTAGTGGCGGGCAGTCCTAACATCAGTACCAGGACCAAAGCAGTCGAACTCACGATGAGCCGCGCTTGTTTCATCTCATGTCTCCTTTCAATGCCGGGCGGAAGGTGCCGAAAACGAGATCGAAGAGGGGAGAGGTGACGCCGAAGCGAAGTTCCGGAGTCTTGTAATGGTGTAACAGGTGATACTTTCTGAGATACCGCAGCAGCCGCAGTCGGCTTCGTCCGTGGTGACACTGAAAATGAAGCCATTCGTAAGAGAAGTAACCGGCGGCCATGCCGATGAAAAGCCAACACGCCGCAGCCCACGAACCGGTTGCTGCCCACGCCAATAGCCAGTAAGCGCCGGCGATCGGCGTGCTCAGGAATAAGCTCGCGAAGATACGTTCTTTCGCTTTTGGGTTTTCGTGATGCGACAGATGCGCCTGGTAGAGGAGTTGACGACCGAAGCGCGAGCGCGCGTGGTAGTGAAAGATAAAGCGATGCAGGCCGTATTCGATAAAGCCCCAACTCAGGACACCGGCGGCGAGTAACAGTAGAACGGCCGCCTTGGAAAATCCTTGATTCGCGGCGAGGAAACCAAGGCAGAGCGATACCCCGGTGTAAAAATAAAGGGGAGCGAACTGCCTCCACGCCTTGACTGCCACGGAACACCTCTGAAAAACAACTTGAGGTGGGAGTGTTGTTAGGATACGCGAGATCGGGTGATCGTTGCCAGTGTTAGTACGGGGGCGGACATGGCACATGAGTCGCTTCGGTTGCGGTGGAAAGGTTTAGTGGAAGATGTTTAGTACACGCGGGAGTCGCGCGAGCGAGCGGGCACGATCGGAAACGATGAGCACACTGTTTTCTTCATACACACTCCGCGAGCTGACGCTGAAGAATCGCATCGTCGTCTCGCCGATGGGAACCTACTCCTCCGAGGATGGGCGGTTGATGCCGTTC
>CAMLLD010000113.1 GCA_946480785.1 uncultured Blastocatellia bacterium
CTACCGGTTCCGAGATCAATTCGCTGGTCGAGTATCCGCTGTCCACGGTCGTGCTGGTAATCAAGCCGCCGGGCAGTCATTACGAATTCGAGATCAAGCGCGCGGGACGCAAGGGCAATCCGCTCAACGTTGTCTTTACGCGCAACGGAAATCGCGTTCCGCCGTCGCATCGTCTTGACGGCGGCGCCATGCAGTGGCTGCTGCGTTACGAGGCGAACAACGCGGCGAAGTTTAGTTTGATTTATCGGCTGGTCCATGGGGTAGACGCGCCGTTGCCGGGATACCTGGCGCGCAATAACGTGTTCAATGTTCCGGTCAATGGCAACCAGGCGCCGGCGTTTCGTTACTTCACCGAGCCGCGCGTGTTTGGCTCGAGCGGTTTTCAGGACATGCGCGCGTCGATGAAGGCGGCGGTGGACGCGTTACAGAACGAGGAAGGTGAGTTTTTGCCGCAGCTTCCCGGCGACATGGCGCTGACCGGAGAGTTTCTCAGTCACATCGCGCCGGCCCAGGCGCTGGTTTGCGGGACGAGCTCGTTTCGACTCGATAAAGTCGCCACCTACTTGTCGGCCGAAGGCGCGGAGACTTATTTCAAGCAGTGGCGTCAGGTGGATTACACGAGCGAAGACGCGCGCCAGTTTGCGGATGAGCTGTTGGACGAAGTGCTTGGTGTTTACGTTTCGCCGGACGTTGCTTACGAAGATTACGAGAGCTATTTGCAGGCGGCGTTTGCTGTTGCGGAAAATCGGCGGCGCGCTGACGAGATCTTTCTCAGTTTGGTGAAGCAGATCGCGGTGGTTTGGGGCACGCTGCTTGGGGTGCGCGGCCATTCGCGCGGTGAGTCGTTCGTGGCGCGCAACGTCGGGTTGCGCAGTGTTTGGGAACGAGGCGAGTGGCGCGTGAAGTTGATCTTCATGGACCACGACGCGTTGTCGCTGCCGGAACCGGGGCAGGGACACTTCTTCGCGCAGAACTCTTTGCCGGGCATACTGCTCGACGAACGGCACGTTTGGGGGCGCGCGAATCCGGCGCTGTTTGCGGGCACGCTCCTGGGTTGTTTGCAAAGCATTTATCGCCCGAGCGAGGCGCTTGAGTCTGAGGCGCGGGTGCTTGCCGATGCGGAGTTGAAAGCCGCGTATCAGAAGACGCTCTCCGCGTTGTCGACGAATGTTAAATTGCGCGGGTTTTTCAGTGACGTGTTTCTCAGCCGCTTGTTTGATTGGGACCAGTTTGTCGGCGGGCATCTCAACGGGCGTGATGAGCGTTGGCAAACCGAGATGAAGAAGATGTTCGCAAAGAAGGGCTACGAGGCGGACGCGTTTGACGTGTACACGCAGGCCATCGAGCAACACAAGGGATTTTTTGAAAGGAACGGTTTCCTTTTTGAGCGTTAGTTTGTCGTCAGCTTCGGTCGATCGATATGGCCGTGAAGGGATCTTGTTTCCGGTCCCGGTGCTTAGTGCTGGCGAGGTCGTGCGGTATCGCGATGCGCTTGAGGCGGTGGCTGCGAGTTGTCGCGGCGACGGTTACCGGAGGCGCTTCGATAACCTGCACCTGTTTTTTCCGTGGGCTTATCGGCTCGCGACGAACGAAGCGCTGCTCGATGCAGTGGAAAGTATTCTAGGGCCGGATCTCGTGATCGACGGTTCGCTGGTCTTTTACAAACCGCCGCACGATTCGAGCTACGCGTCGTGGCACCAGGACAGCGTTTACTCGGGCTGGCACCTGACGCCGTCCGTCTCCGCGTGGATCGCTTTGACGCCGAGCGAGCGCAGCAACGGTTGCATGCGCGTGATTCCCGGTTCGCACCAGGACGGACTGCTGGACCACGACAACATCGTCGATCCGGATCTTTTGAACCGCCGCGGTGAGCGTTTGCGCGACGACGTTGACGAATCGCTGGCGGTGGATGTGGAGTTGAGTCCCGGTGAGATGTCGTTGCATCACACGAACGTGGTGCACGGCTCGAACGCGAACCGGTCGAATGGACCACGCATCGGCTTCATCGTGCGCTTCGTGACGAACCAGACGACGCGACGCGATCGACGCGTGATGCGCGTAAGAGGCGCGGCAGATTGCAGTCACCTGCAGCTCGCATCGCCGCCTGTCGAGGAAGATTTACACCTGGCCGTGACGAGGTGGCGCGAGGCGATGGACTCAGCGCGGCAGCCGGAGAGCGTGGTTCGGTGATTGAAACAAGCGCAACGGGTTCGACTCAGTTCTTTGCGCTTCGAGTGCTTCGCGTTTGATAAACCGGCAACGGCTTTCAACGTTCTTTGCTACCGTGCTCTTTGAAACATCGATGCCGCGGGTGATCCCCGTTTGGCGAAGCAATTGAGCTTGCTCCGGTGTGAGGTCAATCACTTCGCTAAACCCCGTCGCGCCGTCGTACTCTTCGCACATGAGCAAGTTCGCGCGAACATCAAGCGTCTCGAGATAAAGATCACTGTCAGTCAGCAGAAAAAATCCGGTTTTCAAATCGCTGTTTGAAATCCCCTGCTCGAAGTCGTCGCAAACGACGATCTGCGCCAACGGCGAGAAATACTCGTGATAGTAACGTTCGAGAAACCTCGCGTTCTCATCGCCAGCACAGCTCTGAGCGATCACGATCGCCGTCTGGCCAAGAAGGCGATCGACGTGCGCGCCAAACAGCACCAGCGACTTTTCGAGATACCAGTGGCGCTCCAAACGGTTCTGCACGTCTGAATACTCAGACTGCACCCACGCGAGATGCGGCAGGAAACAGTAAGAGTTGAACCGCTGCTGCAACTCGTAAGCATTCACGTCGAGCACGTGCTCGGCCCTGGCGTTCAACTCGACAAACGCGTCGAACACGGTGCGCTTCAACGCGTACGCATAAGTCGAGTTGCCCTTCGTGATTCGATAAACGTGGTCGCTGACACGCACGGGCTCATCTTTGTGCAGCGCGCCGAAATAAAGCAGGTCCCAGTCAGCCGGAACTTCGCCGATGAACGAAGCAAACTTCGTCGTAAACTCCGGATCGAGCACCGCGTCGTCTTCGAAGATCAGCACGCTCTCGTGGTCCAACTCGCGCGCCGCCTGGACCACCTGCACGTGACTGAGCAAACAGCCATAAGCTCCCGCCGTGTGTTTCCAGTGCGGAGGCAGGACCAACGCGTTGCCGTCGCACGCCGAGAAGCGACGCACATCAGCAATCCCGTGCCGCGCAAACTCCGCTTGCATTCGTTCCCAGCGGTCGGCGCGTCGATCGAGGTTGATACAGACTTTATGAGGGAAGAGGTCGTCGAGCAGCATCGAGGCTGGATTATAGAATGATCTCCGTGCTCACTCACCAACAATTAAGCGAATACGACGAGCTGGGTTTCCTCCACTCGATCCCCATCCTCTCGCCGGATGAGGTCGCGCGTTTTCGCGCCGAGATCGAGGAGACGTGTCGCGCGCTCGGCGGCCGCGTCACGCGCCTCGACGGGCCGCATCTCTATTTTCGCTGGGCCTGGGAACTGGCCACGCACCCGCGCGTGCTCGACTGCATGCAGCAACTCATCGGGCCGAACATTCTGCTCAAATCCACGCGCGTCTTTTATAAATTCGGCAACAGCGATTCGTTTGTCGGCTGGCACCAGGACGGCATCACGGAAAAGTTGAAAGACGCGTACGTGCCCGCGATCTGGCTCGGCCTGACTCCGGCGACCGCCGAGAACGGTTGCCTGCGCGTGGTGCCGCGTTCGCATCGGCTCGGTTTGATTCCACACGCGAGCCGGCCCAACCCCGACAACTTAACGACGCAGGGCGCCACCGCGCAGGTCGAGATCGACGCGCCGCAGGACGTCGTGATGCAGGCCGGCGAGATGAGCCTGCATCATCCGCTCGTGCTGCACGCGTCGAATCCGAACCGCTCGTGCGAATCGCGCATCGGTTTCTCCGCGACATATTCGACGCCCGCGTTGACGGCGAGCCGCACTGCGGTCGCGTGGGTGCGCGGCGATGGTCCAAGAGATCGTTTCCGCATCGTCGAGCGACCGCCGGCGCGTTCGATCGAAGCGGCAGTCGCGGCTTATCGAAAAGAAGATCATCAGGTTCTCTTCGCAAGGTGACAAAGCCACTTCTTTCCGTTGTAATCCCCACCTGGAATCGCGCTCACATCGTTTGCGACGCGGTCGCGAGTGCGCTCGCGCAACGCGAAGGAGCGGTTGAAGTGATCGTCGTGGATGATGCGTCGACGGATGGGACCGCCTCGGTGTTGCAAGAGACTTTCGGTTCGCAGGTTCGTGTGTTGCAGCTTGGCAGTCGTGGTGGACCGGGCGCGGCGCGAAATGCGGGCGCGTTGTTGGCGAGTGGCGAGTTCGTTGCCTTTCTAGATTCAGACGATGTTTGGCTGCCGGGAAAGTTAGACGCTGAGTTGCGCGTCTTCGGTGACTTTCCCGACGCTAACGCCGTCGTGTCTGATAGTCGAAGCTTTTTCGAAGGCGAGGCTGATGGTCCGAGTCGCTTTGCGCAGAATGGTTTGCTCGCCGCGACGCGCGGCCGCGTGCGTTTCGCCGACGACTGCAATTGGCTTTGGACCAACAGCATGCTGACGGCGCACACGTGCGGGATTACCGTGCGGCGCGAAGTGCTCGCGCAACTCGGCGAGCGTTTGTTTGCCGAAGATCTGCCGTGTTGCGAAGACTGGGAATTTCAGTTACGCGTTTACAACCTCGGCGGTGTGATGGTGTTGCCGGAAGTTTATTCGTCAGTGCGACGATTCAACGACGAGTCGCGTCTCGGCCGCGGCATTCCCGGACAGGAACGGACGCGCGAGCAGGACCTGATGCTCTTGCGCGCGCGGCTGGCAGTAATTGAGAGATCGAAGTCGTGGTTGCACGGACTACGGCCCAATCTCGCGGGCGAGCTGGAACGCTTTCGTCGCGAAACGGAAGCGCAGTTCGCGCGCTTAACTACGAAGGTTATGATCGCGTCATGATGATCGAGGAAGTACATCTGTGGCGAGGCACGCCGGCTGAGCGCGCGCTGCGTTCGCAGCTCGTGAAGAGTACGCAATTTGCTTACTTCGACGAGCAACTCGATCATCCCGATTGGACCGGTAAGCTGGTGCTCGACTTCGGCGGCAACAAGGGTAACCTGTTGCGCGATCCTGCGTGCGCGATCGCTCACGAAAACTATTACTGTCTCGACGTGATCAGCGACGCGATCGAAGAAGGACGGCGCACGTTTCCGGACGCGCATTGGATCCACTACGACCGTTACAACCGTTCATTCAACCCCGAAGGCGTGCGTGAATTGCCCGTTCCCGATCTTGGTTTGCGCTTTGATTTCATTCTTGCCTACTCAGTCTTCACGCACACGACCTTCGAGGAAATGAAGGACCTCGTCGCGCAACTCGAAAACCTTCTCGCGCCCGGCGGCGCACTCGCGTTCACGTTCATCGATCCACATTGGCGCTCCAACCTCGAGTGGCGTTTACGACGCAGCCACGCACCGCACGTAAACGATCTCGTCGTGGCGGCGAGTACGGCGGATTGGTGCTCGCTCATTAACGGCAGCGAGCTGTACGTGAACAGCAACGGGCCGTGGAACCTGAGCGCCGAAACGTGCGCTACTTACAACGTCTATTACACCGAGAGATTTTTGCGGCGCGAGTTTCCCCGCGCGGTCGTGCGGCCGCCCGTCAACGGCGAGATGCAGCACTGCGCGATTCTGCGAAAGGACACCGCGAAGTAAATGCGCGCGTCGTTGCCGGTCAGTGCGAAAGTCATGGTTGCGCCGTCGCTCGCGGACGGCTTGCTGAAGACTGCGGAGCGCCTGCCCCATTACGACAACCAGGACTTCTATTCGACTGAATTGCAGGCGAGCGTTCATGCCGCGTTGCGCGCGGACAACACAGCGCTCGATTCGTTGATAGAACAGATCGAGCTGCGACTGCAGCGTCCGCCCTATTGCGCCGTCGTACAAGGTTTAAAGTTCGACGAAGGGAACAAGGTTTTTGTCGGCCTCAATCGGGCCTTCGGTGAGCTGGTCGCGCGACCTTATCAGGCGCCACGCGCGCAGTTGGTCCATTACATTCAACCGGCGACTGACATCATGTCGGCGCGCGGCGGCCACGAAAGCGAGCGTTTGCACACTGACACTGCCGATTGGGAACCGCCCGTCGAGTTGATCTCGATGGTTTGCGTGCGCGCCGACTTCATGGGTGATGGTTGTTCGCTCATACTCGATGTCGACTCTATCCGCGAAGAAGTGCGCGAACATCTCGGCCCGGAAGTCTTACACCGGCTCGAAACAGAAGCTGTTCCGTGGCAGTTAGCCGATTATCGCGGCGGCGGTGTGCAGTGGCGAACGATCCTGAGCGGGTCGAGTGTATGCTGGCGTCGTTACACGATCGATATGGCGCTCGATTCCACAGGCGCAAAGCTGTCGCCTGAAATGCTGCGCGCGTTAGCTGACTTTGAAGACGTGATTTCAAACACGCCGCGGACGATCGAGTACTTGATGCGTGAAGGTGAGTTGTTGTTTTCCGACAACCGCCGCACGATTCACGCGCGCACGCCAATCTCGGAAGGCACGGCATCGGAACGGTTGATGATTCGCAGTTGGGTAAGGAGGGCACAAGGTGGAGCTTAGCGCTTTGGTTGGAACCTGGATCAATTCAAACCCGGACACGCACAGCGTGGCCCTGGTGAACGCGTCCGGGTCTGGTGACAAACTCACGGTCCGAGTCTCGGCTGTTGGCCCAGACGGTTTGATTGATTGGGGTTCCGTCGATGCGGATGTTTTCGCCGCGACTACTGAATCACACGCTGGCGCAGGTTTCACCTGTCGCTACGTCTTCGATCACGGCGAAACACGCTTGCAGGGGATGATCATGAAGGGGCTGCTCGTCCTGGCCCAGTTTCATCTGTTCAACGATGACGAGCGCGAGCCTTATTTCCTGCGGGAATATTTCGCTGCGACTCACGATCGTTTCCTGAGGGGGCGCTCATGATCACCAGTGCAAACTCCTCCAGCTTGTCAGGCCGTTGGTTGAACACGAACCGCGACACGCGCGGCATTTCCGAATGTGTGGTGGCCCAAAACGGCGAAGACATCACTGTCAGCATCACTGCGGTTGACGAACCTGTTCGTTGGCCCATCGCACGCGCGACGGTTTTGGCGAATCTCGAAGAGGAAACCGGACAGCGCACGGTGGCGCTGTTGGCGAAGTTCGATCTCGGCGACATGACTGCCGACACCCACGTTCGTGTCAACAAAGGCGTGCTGGTGATCGTGCTGTACGTCACCTTTCACGACGACAGCGGCCGTTCGAACTATCTCAATCGCGAGTTCTTCTATCGTGCTGATTAACTTTGATCGGTCCGTGTAATTCGTGTAAATCCGTGGCTTTTCTCTCAACGAAAACGGGGCAGTTCACGTACTTCGCACAGCAGCTCGGTGAGACAAACTGGCGCGGCAAGAACGTCCTCGACTTCGGCGGCAACATCGGCAACATCCTCCGCGATCCGCAATCCACGATCGATCACGAGCGCTATTGGTGCCTCGACGTCGTGCCCGAGTCGATTGAAAAGGGAAGAGCGGAGTTTCCCGAATCGCACTGGATCTTTTACGACCGGTATTGTTTCTACTTCAATCCGTCCGGCGTCGCGCAGCTTGATTTGCCGCCACTGGAAGAGTCGTTTGATTACATCGTCGCCTACTCGGTGTTTACGAACACGCCGCGCGCCGACATGCTGCAGCTCGTGCGGCAACTCGAAGATCGTTTGGCGCCGCGCGGCGCGCTCGCGTTCACGTTTATCGACCCGCATTACCACTCGTGGCCCGATCGTTACGGGAGCAACAACCTGGTGTGGCGGCTCGAACGCGAGATCTTTCTCGAAGGAGAGAAGGGCAACACGCTGGGCATCGACGTGCGCGCGCTCAGCGAACGAGCGCAGGACGCGTCGTGGTTCGTGCTCGTGAATGGTGAAGATTTGTATCTCGAAACTGAGGACGTGCCCCGGTACGAACCGGAGCGGCAACGCACTTTTCACACGTTCTACACGGTCGAGTACATGCGTTCGCTGTTTCCACACGCAGAAATCTTGCCGCCGGCGAACGAGGAGATGCAGCACTGCTGCGTGATTAGGAAGAGTTGAGTGATGGACTTCGTACCGCTCACTGCCGAGCAGCGTCACGCGTTTGAGGAAGACGGTTTCCTCGTCGTGCGCAATGCGCTCGATCGCGATTTGCGCGAGCGATTGCTTGGCGAAGCGGATGAGGTGGCCGAAGCGTTTCTGCGCAAGCCGGTGATCGCGGGCAAGCCCGAATACAACCATCTCGATTGGCGTCGTGGCTTATTGAAAAGGAAAGCGCTGTTGTCGCTCGTGGCCCACGCGCCGACGGTGTCGCTGGTGGTGCAACTACTCAGCCCGAACATTCACTTGCACTCGACGACCGTGATTTACAAACGACCCGAGACTGCCGATACGCCGGTGTTTCGCCGCGGCTGGCATCGCGACATCCGCATGGCGCGCGACTTCGGTCACAAGAATCTGCCACTCGCGGGCATCAAGATCTGTTACTGCCTGACTGATTTTGCGCAGCCCGAGTCGGGCATGACGCTGATGGCGCGCGGCACGCATCTGCGCACCGAACCGTTGCGAATCGCGAAAGGCGCGGTCGATCCGCTCGACGCGGAAGTATGCGACGTGCAACTCAACGCGGGCGATGCGCTGTTGTTCGAGAACCGCATCTTTCACACGGCTGCGCCGAATCGCAGCGAGCGCACTTCGAAAGTAGTGATCTACGGATACGCGTATCGCTGGCTGAAGCAGGAGGTCTATCTCGAATCACCGGACGAGCAACAACTGCTCGAAACCGATCCGATCACGCGCCAACTCCTCGGCGGTTACCGCGACCTCGACACGCCGCCCTGGGCGCTCGAGCGCTGGGCCAAAAAGCACGGCGTTGTACGCGAGAAACTTTCGTGGACCACCGAGGTTTGATTTTGATGTCACTGGATGACGCTCAACTACTGACCGACAGCGCGAAGCATCTATTCGCGCCCGTGAACACTTTTTCGTGGAACCTCGTGTCCACGCGCCACACGCAGTTTCCGTATTTCAACGAACTACTCAACCGCCCCGTCTGGCGCGGCCGCAAGATCCTCGACTTCGGCGGCAACATCGGCACGTTTCTCGAAAGCGCCGGCGACAACGTGGACCACGCCGACTACTGGTGCATCGATCTCAACCCCGCGGTGATCGCGCAAGGCCGCGAACTCTACCCGCGCGCACACTTCGTGCATTTTAATCGTTACAGCCCGCAATACAATCCCCACGGCGTTCGCCACCACCCGATCCCCGATTGCGGCGTGAAGTTTGATTTCATTCTCGCGTTCTCCGTGTTCACGCACGTCGATCAAACGGAGATGCTTGAGCTGGTCGGCGCGCTGCGGCGGATGTTGTCTGACGACGGCGTGCTCGCGTTTACGTTTCTCGACCCGCAATACGATCGCTCGCTGTCCGATCCTGAGTCTCCGCTTGGCGCGACCGTCATCTGGAACCTTGGACCACGACAGAACGAAGCGGCCTTGTGGCGCGCGGGTTGGTTCGTGCTGATCGACGACCAGCTTTATCTCGAGCCTGCCGACGCCGTGTGTCACCAGACGCGCCACGGCAAACCGCTCGAATCGTTCTGTTCGTTCTTCACCGCGCGATACATGCAATCACTTTTTCCCGACGCGGAGATCCACGCGCCGGTGCAACGTGAATGGCAACACTGCTGCGTGTTGCGAAAGTAAGCGATGGCGCTCAGGTTTCACTGGATGCTGCCGAAAGGCGGCGAAGTAAAGATCGACGGGCGGCAGACGCCGCTCGAGGCGGCGCGTTATCGCATCGAGTCGATGTCGACTGAGTCGCCCGCGCCGAAGCCCGATCTGGTCGGTTGGACGCACTTCGCGCGACGCGCTGAAGCAGCAGGCATCGAGCAGGTGTTGATCTCGTTCAGTCGTTACGAGCCCGATCCGTTTCTGGTGGCTTGTGCGTTGGGCCAGGCGGTCGCGAAGCTGAAGTTCATCATCGCGTATCGCTCGGGGCTGATGCAGCCGACGACGTTTGTGCAACAGATGAACACCGCGTCGGCGCTGGTCCAGGGTCGCGTCGCTTTCAACATCGTAGCGGGAAGCTCGTCGGAAGAGCAGCATGGTTACGGTGATTTTCTTTCGCACGACGAGCGTTACGCGCGGGCCGAGGAGTTTCTTGCGGTGTGCAACGCTTTCTGGTGTGGGGATGCGGACGTCGAGTTCGCCGGCAAGCATTATCAAGTCGAGCACGGAAAGATCGCGACACCGTTTGTGGCGGGTGAGCGTGCTGGTGCGTCTGGCGCACACGTCGCTGCGCCCGGCGCGCACGTCGCTGCTTCCGGCGCACACGTCGCTGCTTCCGGCCTGAACCCTCACGCGCGTCCGGAGATCTACGTTTCGGGGCACTCGCCGCGGTCGGAGGAGCTCGCCTATTCGCAGGGGACGTGTTGGCTGCGCGTAGCGGAAGCGCCGGAGAAGCTCGCGCCGATCGTGGCGCGGGCGCGCGAACGCGGCGTTGGCGTGTGTTTGCGGTTGTGTTTGGTGTGCCGTCCCACGCGCGACGAAGCGATCGCAGTGGCGGAGAGTCTGTTGCCGGTGGATCGCGAGGAGAGCACGACGACGTTGAAAGACGATTCGCAGATGTATCGCGAAGGTAAGAGTGTGAAGAGCGACGAGCACTGGCTGACAGATTCGTTGTGGACCGGCCTCGTGCCGCACTACGGTCCCGTTTGGACCACGTTGCTCGGCACACCGCGCGAGATCGCGGACGCTTTACTCGAATACGAGCGCATCGGCGTGACGGAGTTCATCATCTCGGGTTGGCCCGAGCTCGACACCGTCGACACCTTCGGCCGCGAAGTGCTGCCGCTGGTTCGTGTTTAGAGCGCCGGAGGCGCGACAGAAGGTAGCCAGTGGCAAGCGCGAAGCGCGCGGCCACTGGATCACAACAAAAAAGCGTGCCAGCCCGGAACGGGCGACAGACACATAACACTGTAAAAAATGAATCTCAGGTTTCATTGGATGATGCCGAAGGGTGGCGAGGTCGGGATGAGGACCGCGCAGGAGACCTCGCGCGTCGCCACGACCAAAGCGAGCTCGCCCGCCGCGCTGCCCGACATGGAAGGCTGGACGCGCTTTGCGCGTTGCGCTGAAGACGCGGGCATCGAATCGGTGTTGCTTTCGTTCAGCCGCTACGAGCCCGACACGATCCTGATCGCGTGTGCGATGGGCCAGTTCGCAAAGAAGCTCAAATTCATCGTCGCGTATCGCCTCGGCCTGATGCAGCCCGCGACGTTCGTGCAGCAGATCAACACGCTGTCGGGCCTGATCGACGGCCGCGTCAGTCTGAACATCGTCGCCGGCAGTTCGGCTGTCGAACAACGCGGCTATGGCGATTTCCTGGGCCACGACGAACGCTACGCGCGCGCGGAAGAGTTTCTCCAAGTGTGCCGCGCGTTCTGGGCGGGCAACGGCGAGGTGAACTTCGCGGGCAAGTATTGTCACGTCGAGAAAGGGAAGATCTACACACCGTTTCAAGCGCCCGATCGGAAGTCGCCGGAGATCTACGTGTCGGGCCATTCGGAACAGGCGCAGCAACTCGCGTTGAGCCAGGCGTCGTGTTATCTGCGCTTGATCGACACGCCTGAAAAACTCGGCCCCGTAGTTTCACACTTTCGCGCGAACGGCGTGGAGGTTTGTCTGCGGCTGTGCGTCGTGTGCCGGCCGACGCACGACGAGGCGCTCGCGGCGGCGAGAGCGTTGTTGCCGTCGGAAGAGGTCGGACGCGAAGAGCGCGGAATTCTTTCGCGCAGCGATTCGAAGACGTTGAAGGACGCGCTCGCCGCGGCGGATAACGTCGGCTGGTTAAATCGAAATCTCTGGGCGGGGCTCGTGCCTTACTACGGTTCGTCGGCGATGACGCTCGTCGGCACGCCGGAGGATCTGGCCGCGGCATTTCTCGAGTACAAACGAATCGGCGTGACGCAGTTCATCATCGCCGGCTGGCCCAAGCTGGACGAGATGATGATCTTCGGGCGGGAAGTCTTGCCATTGGTGCGCGCAGCCGAGCAACAACAATGACAGCGCCTCTATCCAAAGATCCGTTGGGTTTCGTCGTTGAGCGGCTACGCAGTGCGCGCGTCGAGGACAATCCCTTCCCGCACTACTACCTCGAGGGCGTGCTGCCTAAAAACTATTACCAGGAGCTGTTAAGGCACCTCCCGGGCAGCAGCGTTTACGAGAATCTCTACGAAGTGACAGATCTTAAACTCGATCATTTCCGCCATCGCTACCAACGCGATCTAAACGAAGGTTGGACCAACGCGCTGCCGCCGGAGCTGCAAAACTTCTGGAACTCGTTCAACGAATGGTTCCTCTCACCACGACTCGCGCAAGCGTTCCTTGAATCTTTCGCTGAACCGTTGCGAGCGCGTATCGGCGAGCGTGAAACGTGGCCGGAAGTGTCGGTTGAAGCGCAGTTCATTCGTCATCGTGCGGGTTACTTTCTCGGGCCACACTCCGATCTCTACACGAAGCTCGTCGTCGTCTTGCTCTATCTCGCGCCTGATGCGCGCGCCGCACGTCTCGGCACATCGCTCTATCGCCCGAAGCAGGCGGGCTTCAGTTGTCCTGACAGCAAGCACTACGCGTTCGAAGATTTCATCCGCGTAAAGACCGCGCCTTATAAACCGAATTCGCTGCTGGCGTTTGTGCGCTCGGACATTTCATTTCACGGACTCGAGCCCTTGACGGAAGAGGACGTCGCGAGCGAGGGGCGCGATCTGATTCAGTATGTGGTCCATGACAAAGCCGCACGCGAAGCGCAGCAAAAAGCTAAGCGCGCAGAACGGGTGACGTCATGACGCGGCGCATACTTCTCGTTTGTAGAACTTCCTCGGCGGAAAGTATGAAAAGCGCGCAGGCAATCGCGGCGCTTGATGATGTCGACGTTGTGACCACAGATGTGAGCGGCGTCGAGGTCTTGCTGGAAACGGCGCGTAAGCTTCGCGATGAACACGGATCAGCACAAGCGTCACTCGAGCGGATCGTTACGGCGCAGGAGACGTTGCTTGAAGCAGTTGCGCTGGCGAATAAAGCGCTCGGTTTGCCGGGGTTGAGTGTCGCAGCAGTGCGTAGAACATTGGACAAGTCGCAGCTCAAGTCGACGCTGAAAGCCGCGGGGCTCAACACGCCGCAATACAAGGTCGTTACCAATTCAGACGAGGCGCGCGCCTTTGCGGGACAGATCGGTTTTCCGATCGTTTTGAAATCTGTGGTTGGCAGCGGTGCGCTGGCGACGTTTCTCGTCCACAGCGAACACGACCTGATACGAGTAATAGACCGCGGTCCTTTTCTCGCGGAGCAATACATCATCGGCCAGGAGCTCTGCATCGACACGATCACGATCAACAACGAACCGCAGTTTCACTCGATCTGCTGCTACCAACCGTCGATACTCGCAGCAGTCGAAGACCCAAACACACAGTGGTCCTGCATCATGCCGCGCGACATGACGCCCTACAACCACTTCATCGAACAAGGAGTCACCGCGATCCGCGCCCTCAACGTCGGCAACGCGATGACGCACATGGAAGGCTTCCTCGACGCAACCGGCCGCGCGTGGTT
>CAMLLD010000114.1 GCA_946480785.1 uncultured Blastocatellia bacterium
GCACCGCTTTGGCCAAAGCGCCGACAAGTCGACGCACTCCACGGAGGCGCTCGACCCGGTGCCCCGTGAAGTACAACGATTGACACGACTCGTCGTCATGATCAAAAGTCTCGTTCGCGTATGCTTTCTGATTTCGCTGGTGTAGTCCAACAGGGTTCGCGAGACGAGGCGTTGCTCGCCGCCATCGCGTGGGACCGCTTGCCGCGGCACGTCGCGATCATCATGGACGGCAATAGCAGCCCGGCCCAGCTCGACGCCTGGCAGATGCTCGACGCCGAGCGCCGCGCCGCCCTGGTCGAGGTCGAAGACCTCAAGCGGCAGCGCAACGAGGCCAGCCGCGCATCGTCGGTCACAAGGCCGGCGTCGAAGCAGTTCGCGCCGCGGTCGACACGGGCGCGCGTCTCGGTCTCAAGGCGCTCACGCTTTACGCCTTCTCCACCGAAAACTGGAAACGACCGCGCTACGAGATCGACGCCCTCATGCGCATGCTCCGCCGTTACCTGCGTCTCGAACTCGACTCGATCGACAAGCAGGGCATCAAGTTTCAAACCATCGGCCGCATCGGCGCGCTCGCGGAAAACGTGCGCAAGGAGATCGCGCGCGCCACCGAGCGCACCGCCAGAAACAAAGGCATGATCCTGACGGTCGCGTTGAATTACGGCGGGCGTTCCGAGATCGTCGACGCCACCCGCGCGGCCGTGCGACGTTTGATGGACGAAGGGGCGCGTCCAGACGAAATCACTGAAGAACGAATCGCCAGCGAGCTCTACACGCGAAACCTGCCCGATCTCGATCTACTGGTGCGCACCAGCGGCGAGTTACGCATTTCGAATTTTCTTTTGTGGCAAAGCGCATACGCCGAGATCTACGTTACTGAAACTCTGTGGCCTGACTTCCGCCGCGTTCATCTGCTCGAAGCCGTGGTCGATTATCAACGCCGCGACCGGCGCTTCGGTGGTTTGAAGCTGGTGGTCGCCGGAAAATAATTGTCGAAAACTACTACCGAAAAAAAAGTCGCCGTGAAAAGCTCCGGCGCCGCACGCGTTCTAACCGCCGTCATCGTTCTTCCTTTTCTGATCGCTTCGATTCTGGTGCCGTGGCTGAAGTGGCTGTTCGTCGCGCTCGCGATCGCGGCGATGGCGCTCGCGTTATTTGAGTTTTACGTGCTCGCGAAACAACGCGGCTTGAATCCTGACACCGGCGCGGGTTTTCTCGCTGCGACGGCGATCCTCGTCATCGCCACGTTCCCCGAAGATCTTTACAACCTGTTGCTGGTCCAGTTTGTGATCATCGTTCTCACTGCGGGCACGCTCGTCGCCGCGACGCTGCGCGGCGCGCCGTTCGACAAGATGATCGGTTCAGTCGGCTCGACGATTCTCGGCGTGCTCTACATCGCGCTGCTCGGCAGTTATCTCGTCTCGCTGCGGATGTTTCACGATCCGCGTGTCGCGGCGCATATTCTGTCGTTTTTCTTTTTGGTGTTAATGGGCGCGGACGCCGGGGCGTACTACATCGGGCGCGCGTTCGGTAGACACAAACTCGCGCCGTCGATCAGTCCGGGTAAAACCTGGGAAGGCGTCGCCGGCGGAATCGTCGCCGCGCTCGCGATGGCGACGCTTGCGCACTTCTGGTTCTTCCGCGAGTTGCCGCTGAAATTTGCCTTGCCGCTCGCCGCCGTCATGACGGTGATCGGCATTCTCGGCGATCTCGCGGAGAGCGCGCTCAAACGCAGCGCGGGCGCGAAAGACGCCGCCAACATTCTCCCCGGACACGGCGGACTACTCGATCGTCTGGATAGCTTGCTCTTCAACGCGCCACTCATCTACTATTTCGCACGCTTCTATTTCCACGCCTTGAACGGCTAAAAGAGAAGGCCGATGACCACGAAGAAGATCGTTTTGCTTGTCGTAACGGTGGTCGTTGCGCTCGCGCTGATCGCCGGGATTTTTGTCGGCGGCATCATCGGTTTCACGCTTTACTCGGTGGGAAATAGCGAAGCGGCCGCGAAGGCAAAAGACTTTCTGCGCACCAGCGAGAAGTTGAAGAACGATATCGGCGAAGTGAAGGATTTCGGCAGCGTCATCACGGGCACCGCGGCAGTGACTAATAACAGCGGCGAAGCGACCTTGCATCTCAAGGTCATCGGCGAACGCAAGACCGTCAACGCTTCCGTCGCTCTGCTTTTTACAAAGGGCAGTGCGTGGCGCGTGAGCGCAGCCTCGTACGTCAACTCGCAAGGCCAGACGATAGATCTACTCGACCCCTACGACACCAGGATCCCAGTCCCCCTCTTAATTGCTTGAACCGTTCGATGCAGACCACAGGCGTTGCCATACTCGGTTCAACCGGCTCGATCGGTTGCAACACTCTACGTGTAATTGAATCGTTGACTTCGTCGCGCATGCGCGTCGTCGCGCTCGCCGCCGGGACGAATATCGATCGCCTCGCGGATCAGATCGCGACGCACTTGCCGGAGCTCGTTTCGGTGGAAAGCGAAGCGTTGGCCCACGAGCTGCGCGGGAAGTTGTTCGAGCGAGACATCGATCTGCCGCGCATCGTGAGCGGCGAAGAGGGACTCATCGAAGTTGCAACGCATCCTGAAGCAGATTGCGTCGTCTCGGCCACGGTTGGCGCGGTCGGATTCCTGCCGACGTTACGCGCGCTCGAAGCAGGCAAACGTGTCGCTTTAGCCAACAAAGAAACGCTCGTGATGGCGGGCGAACTGATGACGCGCGCGGCGAAAGAATCAGGCGCCGAGTTGTTGCCGATCGACTCCGAGCACAACGCGCTGCATCAATGCCTGCGCGGCGAACGCCGCGAAGAAGTGCGCCGCATCATTCTCACCGCGTCCGGCGGCCCGTTTCGCACGAAGAACACAGACGAGATGAAGCACGCCAGCGTCTCCGAAGCGATGCGGCATCCGACGTGGAACATGGGCGCGAAGATCACCATCGACTCCGCCACGTTGATGAATAAAGGACTCGAAGTCATCGAAGCCCACTGGCTGTTTGGCTTCGGGCCGGAGGAGATCGACATCGTCGTTCATCCCGAATCCGTAGTGCACTCGATGATCGAACTGATCGACGGCTCGGTGATCGCGCAAATGGGCATCACCGACATGCGCCACGCGATCCAGTATGCGTTGACCTATCCCGAGCGGCACTCGTGCCAGTTGCCGCCGCTGGACCTGACCGCGATCTCGCGTTTGCATTTCGAAGCGCCGGATCTGGAACGTTTTCCGTGCATTCCGCTGGCCTATCGCGCGCTCAGCGAAGGCGGCACGCTGCCGGCCGCGATGAACGCTGCTAATGAAGAGGCGGTCGGCGCGTTTCTGGATCAGCGAATCGATCTCACGGAGATTCCGCGCGTTGTCGAAAGCGTGATGAATAATCACAAAAACCAACCCGCCCGCGACATCGAGACGATTTTGGCTGCCGATCGCGCAGCCCGCGACGAGGCCACGGAGGTAATCTGTGCAATCTCTGGTTGAATCTTGTAAACTCGTTTACAACCTCACTCCGAACAGTCGAGTCTAAGGTGGTTTGGGGTAGAAAAGGGTACTGAATGACTTATTTGATTGTCCCGCTGGCGTTCATCTTCATCCTCGGATCCGCGGTTGTGTTACACGAGTTTGGCCACTTCATCGTCGCCAAACTTTTTCGCATTCGAGTCGAGACCTTCTCGGTTGGTTTTGGCCCGCGCCTGTTTGGCCGGAAGTGGGGCGACACCGATTACCGCGTTTCGGCGATCCCGCTCGGTGGTTATGTAAAGCTTGGCGGCGACGAATCGAATGCTCCGATCGAAGGCGCGGGTGCCCAAAATATTCCACCCGAAGAGATGTTCAACCTGCGGCCGCGCTGGCAGCGCGTGCTGGTCGCGCTGGCCGGGCCGGTAATGAACGTTCTCACCGCGCTCGCGATTCCGTTTGCCGCGGCGATGATGTACGGCGTGCCAGTGGCGCCGGCGCCAGTTGTTTACGACATGCAACGCGACGGCGC
This sequence comes from uncultured Blastocatellia bacterium, assembly GCA_946480785.1. The sequence goes on from CAMLLD010000114.1 coordinate 3,999, forward strand.
CGCTGAAAAGGCGGGACTCCAACCGGGCGATCGGATTGTGGCGTTCAACGGCAAACGCAATCCGAGTTGGGACGCGATCAACGAAGACGCATTGCTTTCACCCGGACACGCGATGCCGATGGTGGTCGACCGAAAAGGGCAGGAAATTCCGTTGACGTTTGTGCCCTCCTCGCACGTGGAAAATGGCGACGTGGCCGGTACGCTCGACTTTACTCCTGACTATGGTGGTCTACCCGTGGTCGTGAGCGACGTTAATCCCGGTTCGCCCGCAGCGGAAACCGGTTTGCAGGATGGCGATCGGCTGCTGAGCATAGGCGATCAGCCCGTGAAGAGCTCGGTGCAAGTGATCGAATACATTCGTAATCACGATGGCCAACGTGTCTCGATCAGCGTGCAGCGCAACGGCCAAACGGTGCAGCTCACCACGCCCGAACGCCGTCTCGAAGGAAGCCGTCTCGGCTTCGGCGTCAAAGAACAGTTTCCGGTGGAAAAGGCGAGCATCGGATCCGCCGCGGCTTATGCTTACGACACCAACCTTCAGATTCTGCGTCTGACGGGCAAAGCGCTGGGCCAGGTGTTCACCGGCAAACGTTCGTTCCGCAACACGGTATCTGGTCCAATCGGCATCTATCAGGCCGCGCAGAGTTCGGTTGAACGTCTGGGCTGGGGCGGCGTGTTCGGCATGCTCGGCTTTCTGAGTTTGAACCTTGGCATCTTCAATCTGCTGCCGATTCCCGTGCTCGACGGCGGCGCGATCTTCCTGTTGCTGCTCGAAGGACTGCTGGCTTTGGGTGGGCTGACACTCTCCACGGCAGTGCGCGATCGCATTCAGCAGGTCGGCTTCGTCATGGTGCTGCTGTTGATGGTTTTTGTGATCACCAACGACGTGATCAAAACGTTCGGTGGTGGCGGTAGTCGTCAACAGGAAAAACCGCCGGCCACTGCGCCTGCGAAGTAGGCGATCGGCGCATGCGCAAGTCACGACCAGTTCAGGTTAAGCACATTCAAATCGGCGGAGGCGCTCCGGTAGTCATTCAATCGATGACTAAGACGGACACCTCCGACGTCGGTGCCACGGTCGCGCAGATTGAAGAGATGATGCGCGCGGGCTGCGAGATCGTACGGCTCGCGGTTCCCGATAACGACGCGGCGCTCGCGCTGAAAGAGATTCGCAAGCGCGTTCCCGACGTTCCTCTCGTCGCCGACATTCACTTCCATTACAAACTCGCGTTGATGGCGCTCGAAGCGGGCATCGACAAGCTGCGTCTCAATCCCGGCAACATCGGCGCGCACGAACGTATTCGCGAAGTGGTCCGCGCTGCGCAGGCGCAGAAAGTCCCGATTCGCATCGGCGTGAACGGTGGGTCATTAGAAAAAGATCTGTTGAAGAAGTATGGAACGGCGACTGCCGAAGCGATGGTCGAGTCGGCGTTGCGTCACGTCAAGATCCTCGAGGATCTCGATTTCACGGACATCATCATTTCGTTGAAAGCGTCGGACGTGCATCGCACGGTTGCGGCGTATCGGTTGTTGGCCGAGAAGGTTGATTATCCTTTTCATCTCGGCGTGACTGAAGCGGGCACGTCGTTTAGCGGCACGGTGAAGTCGTCGATCGGTTTGGGGATTCTGCTGCACGAGGGAATCGGCGACACGATTCGCGTTTCGCTGGCTGCGGAGCCGCAGGAAGAAGTACGCGTTGCGTGGGAGATCGTGAAGTCGCTCGGACTGCGTACGCGAGGCGTGACTGTGGTTGCTTGTCCGACGTGTGGGCGTCTGGACGTTGATAACTTCGTCGGCATCGTTACCGAGATCGAACGGCGGCTGGCGCACATCGAAGAGCCGCTGCATCTTTCGATCATGGGTTGTGCGGTGAATGGTCCAGGTGAGGCGCACGATTCGCAGCTCGGGATCACGTTCGGCCGCGGCGTGGGAATGATCTTCAAAGACGGTGTGCCGATGCGTAAGGTCGCCGGCGAGAACATCGTCGAAGCGTTTGTGCTGGAAACAGAGAAGCTGCTCGAGGAGCTCAAGAAGCAGCCACAGGCTTAACGCACTTTCGGTCTCTTCTGCGGCGGCACGTCGCCCGCCATCGTCAAAAACAACGAATCGGTCGTGGCTTTGCGATTCACGTTGACGATCAGTTGTTCGCGCACGTCTTCGATCTGGAGCAGCCAGTCCGCGGCGCGTCCCGCGTCCATTCGTTTCGCGATCTTTTCCAGGTCTGGCGCCAGATCCTCGTTGACAATCAGATCGCGGTTTACTCCCAGCGCCAGCATCCACGCATCCCGAATCAACGTTTCCAAAACATCGAGACGTTCTTCAAATTCGTCTTTGTACTGCGCTTCGTTGAGTTGTTCGGCTGAACGTAGCAACTGCGCGCGATCCTCGCTCATTACGAGCGCGTTGAGCACGCCGAGCATCGCTTTGCGTTGCGATGTAAAGCTGACGAGATCGCCTGACAACGCGCGGCCGATACTTCCGGCTGCGGCACGCGCGCGCAAGCGTGCAGTTTTGCTGTCGGCGAGTCTGTTTTCTACCAGGTGTTGTTCGATCTCGTTTGGCGTGAGCGGCGCGAAACGGATCATCTGGCAACGCGACAAGATCGTCGGCAACAACATCGCGGGCCGCGCCGTGATCAAAATCAAATGCGACGTGCGCGGCGGCTCTTCGAGTACTTTCAACAGCGCGTTGGCCGACGCGTCGTTGAGCTTGTCAGCCTCGTCGATCAGAAACACGCGGGCTTTGCCTTCGAACGGGCGAAAGTTCGCTTCCTTTTCGATCTGCCGCATCTGCTCGACGCGCAGCACGCGTTTCGGCGCGACGACGAGCCCCACGTCGGGATGATCGGTCCAGATGATCTGCGTCCACTCGTCAGCGTCTTCGCGTTCGGGATAGTTCAGCTTCGCGATGCGCACGCACGACGAGCACACGCCGCACGCTTCGCCGTCTTTGGGCGTGCGGCAGTTTAAGGCGCGCGCCACTTCGAGCGCGAACCGTTTCTTGCCGACGCCTTCTTCGCCCGCGAACAGCAACGCGCCCGGCAGACGGCCGGACGTGATCATTCGCTTGAGCGCCTCTTTGACGCGCGCGTTTCCGGTTAGTTCACTAAACATCAGTTGATTGCCTGGCCTCGCGCTTTCAGGAACGACAGCACTACTGTTGTTACCCGCTGGTGTGTTTGCTCCACTGACCCGCTCGTATCGATCACTTTTACCCGCTTCGGTTCCGCTTCCGCGATCTGCAAATACGCGTTGCGCACGCGTGTGTGAAACTCCGCATGCTCGATGTCGAGCCGATCGCGCCCGCTCTTGGCTGCGGTGTTTTTGCCCGTCGAACGTCGCGTTGTTCGCGTTATCGACTCTTCGATCGAAACGTCGAAGAGCAGCGTCAGATCCGGTTTGAGCCCGCCGGTCGCGAGTTGCACGATCTGCGAGATCAGTTCGGGACTAAAACCGCGGCCCGCGCCCTGGTACGCGACCGTCGCGTCTGCGTAACGATCCGAGATCACGACTTCACCATTTTCCAGCGCCGGAATCAAAACGCGGCGCACGTGCTGCGCGCGGTCCGCCGCAAACACCAGCAACTCCGTTAGCGGATCGACTTCTTCCGTCGCGTCGAGCAACGCCTCGCGCAGTCGCAGGCCCAGTTTCGTGCCGCCCGGTTCGCGTGTGAGTAAAACGTTGAAACCTCGGGTACGAAGAAAATTGTTCAAGAGCCGCAGTTGAGTCGATTTTCCGCTTCCGTCTATACCTTCAAAGGTAATGAAAGTTCCAGGCACGAGTCCCTCTGGGTTGGGTGGTAATTGCTGCGAGAGTGTAAACGAATGTCACGCGCCATGCGAGCTTGCGTCGTCGGCGCGAACATCGCGATTGGCGTCGGTGGATTGCGAGTGCAGGTCGCCGGTGGCCCGCCGGGTTTGGGAGATGGTCGAGATGGCATGTTTGAAAATCAGTTGTTCCTGCGCGCCTGACTCGAGCAACACGGAGAACTTGTCGAAGCTGCGGATACGGCCGGTGAGCTTGGCGCCGTTGAGCAGATAGACCACGACTGAGGTTTTCTCGCGACGAACTGTGTTGAGAAAGGCGTCCTGTATGTTCTGCGGTGCCTGTTTGCCGTCCGACATGATTGAAGCCCGGTATGGATCTGTTAAAGCGCGCGGTTGGCAAAAACAGATTACAACACGGCTTCGCGAACGAGCAAGGGAAAGGCGTGGGATGTGAGAGAAAGATGATTATTTGGACCGCGGGCTAGCGGCGAGAACTTCCAAAACCGAGTCCAAAACAGACTTTTCCTCGCCAAATCCGGCGAACCACTCGACGTCCGCTTCATGGCGAAACCATGTCAATTGACGCTTTGCGTAGTGGCGCACGTCGAGTTTGGTCTGCTCGACGGCGCTCGCGAGGTCGCGTTTGCCTTCCAGGTATTCGACCACGCGGCGGTAGCCGTGAGCGCCCAGCGCGTTTGAATTCGCGGGCACGCCGCGGCTGAGCAGGTCGCGCACTTCGTCGACCAGGCCGGCTTGAAAGTGGGCTTCGGTGCGTTCGTTGATGCGCTGGTAGAGTTTTTCGCGGGGCGGGTTCAAGGCGATGATGCGGAGGCGGCGCGCGCTTTCGTGTGCTGCGGGACGATCGTGTTTTTGGTCCACGATGGAGGCGCCGGTTTGGAGACAGACTTCTATGGCCCGTTGCACGCGGGGCCAGTCGCGCGGGTAGAGTTGTGCGGCGGCGCGCGGATCGAGTCGCTGCAGGACGCGGTGAAGGTGTTCTGCGCCGCGTCTTTCGCGGATCGCGTTCAGGCGTTTTCGTAATGATTCGTCAGTTTGTGGGCTGACGAAGAAGGGGCGGCGCAGTGCGCGCAGGTAAAACCCGGTGCCGCCGACGAGTAAGGGGATGCGGTTTCTGGCTTCGATCTCTTCGATCTTGCCGGCGGCCTCGCGCGCCCATTCGACTGCGGTGTAGTTGATCGATGGCGGGACGAAGTCGATCAGGTGGTGAGGCACGCCTTTGCGTTCCGCTAGCGGCACCTTGGCTGTGGCTACTTGAATGTCCTGGTAGACCTGAACGGAGTCGCAGTTGATGATCTCGCCGTTGAGTTTGAGGGCGACCTCAATCCCGAGCGTGCTCTTGCCGGACGCAGTCGGCCCAACAATCGCAATCACAGGCGTTTCACTTGCGATCTCTTCGGCTTGAGTTGTGTTGTCACTCACAAGCGTGAGGATAGCACGCGGAAAATCACCACCGCCCAAATCAGCGTGAGGAGCAAAAGGCCACCGATTATCTGGTTACGCGAGAACCGCACTAACGATACTTTGGCACATTGAAGATGTCGCTAAGGTTGAGTTCGAGTCCCGGAAGCAAAGGAGACGAAAACTGATCGTCGTTTCGTAGGAGCGAAACTTCCTCAAGACCTTGGCCAGTAAGACGAAAGACCAGGACGGATCGGTTTTCACCGTCTACAACCCAATACTCCTTGACGCCGTACCTTCCATACAGTCGACGCTTGGCTTTGAGGTCGCGTGCTCGATTCTCGCTTCCGGGCGAGACGATTTCGATGACCAAATCCGGCGCGGCGATGAAGCGATCGTTTTGGATAACGCTGTTCAATCGCTCATTGCTGACGAAAACAAGGTCTGGAATTACCGCGTCGTAGTTGCTAAAGACTGCTCCTGGTCCTGGCGCAACGATCCCGATTGGATTTGCCTCCAGATAGTTGCCAATTCTTAGTTGAAGCTTATGAAGCACTAGTTGGTGAGGAAGTCCTGGTGCACAAGACACAAAAAGTTCTCCTTCGATTAGTTCGTAACGCTTCCCGTCGTCGTCAGGTAAGGCGTCGAGGTCGGCGACGGTCATGAGGTGTTTGATATTTGAGGCCATGTTAGTTCCCCTGTTTCGTGTTGCGGCTAGTAAAGCCGTGTGAGTTCGATGCCAGTATAGTACGCCTTGAGAATTTGTTCGTAGGACCAGCCCTGCTTGGCGAGGCCGTAGGCGCCGACCTGGCACATGCCGACGCCGTGGCCCCAGCCGCGCCCGTTGAAGATGAATTCTGTGACTCGACCGCTATCGTCGTAATCGCGATCGATGACGAAGAGTTGTTCGCGGAGGCCGAGGGCGGAACGAATGCGACCGCCGCGCACGTGCGCCGTGCCGTTCGTGCCGACGACTTCCAGGTCCGTCACGCGATGTGACGAGCCACGCGAGACGACACGCAGATCGGTTATCGCGCCGATGCCGCGCGCGGCGCGAGCAAGACGCGCCTGCACCTGGCCCACCGTCAGGCCCGTGGTCCAACTCGAAAACGGCGAGAAACGATCGGCCGCCGCGCCGTTTGCCGCCGGCTTAACTTCCAGAAAATCGATCTGCCCGTTCGGCGCGAGGTGATACGTGACTGGCTCACCACCGACGAGAGTCACTGAAGGAACGGCGTAAGGACGTTCGCCGAGCTGGCGAAACAGAAACGCATCCGGGTTGACGCGAATCGGCTGATCTTTGCCTTTAGATGAACGGAGGATCAGTTGGCCTTCACTCGTCGGTCGCGCGTTCGCCTTTTGCAATTGCAGCAGATTACGCGCTTCGAGAACCCGCACCACCGCGTGCAGCACACGCGCGCGCGACAGCGGCGCGCGCGGCCGCAGAGTCGCATCAGGATAAACAGACAAAACTCCATCACGCAGCAACATCGCGAGGTCGGCGCGATTCTGCGGCGGCACTTCCGCCGCGTCGCGCACGGCCAACAGATAATCGGCGTCCGCATTGTTCAGCAGCGTCGCAGGCGAGCTTTCACCAAACGCCGCTAACGAAAGCGCGGTCGCAAACGCCGGCGGGCGATTCACGTCGTCACCAGTCGCCGGCGTGGCTTGCTTCGCGATACGCGCGACGTTCGCGATCCAGTTGCGCGTTTCCGCAGCAGACGCGTCGGTCCCTAGCCACGCGTCAGTGATCCGTTCCGGCAACATGCCGACGTTCTGCGTCACCAGCAAACTGATATCGCGAACGAGCGCGACGTGCTCGTCATCACGCAGCTCCGCGATCTGTCGCGTCGTGTGAATCACAAAGCGATCGAACGCCGCCGCGCCTTCAGCAGCGCATTCGCGGCCACGCAAGTACGGAATCGCCTGATTGAAAATGTTCTCCGAGTCTTCGGTCCGGCCGCCGCACGTCGAGGTGTAGAGCGCGTTGATCGGCTCGCCGTTGAACGTCGCGATCATGCCGCGCGTCTCGTCGACCGCGCGCGTCGACAGCGGATTCTCGGAAGTCAGTCCACGATAAACCTGCGAACGCGTCGTCGGCAGAATGTCGAAACCCTGGGCCATAAACTGGCCGCGATTCTTCAGGGCGTAAGTGCGCGCCGCAACAGCCTGCGCCTTCAACGCCTCGAGCGCCGGATAACCGCCGGGCGAAAGCTCGTTCGCGACGACACCGCGAACGTAGTCTTCGAGACCTAATTCATTAACGACCGTCAACGATCCGCGCAGATTCGTGAACACCTCGATGCGACCACGATACGGCTTCTCGTTGAAGCGTACCGGCGCGTCCTTTTCATCATCAGAAGCAAACACGACCGGCGCACTCGAACTGAACATCGGACCACCACTCGCTCCCGACGCCACCACTTCACGCGACGGCAAACTCGGACGAGACGACGTCAACTTAACAGCGCCACCTGAACGTGCCGGCGACGTCGGTTGCGCAAGATCCTGTTTCGCCGCAGGCGAATCGGCGTTAATTCGTGGTCCATCAACCGTCGCATCAAATCCCTCCGACTCCAACCGCGCCCGCAACTCCTCCGCTTCTTCACGCGAACATTTTGGGCCAACAACAACCGCCCACGTCCTGGTCTCCGTGTCGAACGCTTCCTGCGTGTCTTCACCTATGAGCTTCTCGATCTGTTTACCCGTGTCTTCCGCCTCATCCTTCGACGCCGCGCCGGCCACCATCACACGACAAAGCGCATCGTCATTCACCGCCGGCAGCGGCGACAACAACCGCGGATTAACACGCACGCGCGACGTATCGAGCGCGAGCAACGTCGTACCGCCGCCACTCGCATTCATCAAGTGGCCCGTGGTTGAGATCACTGCCGAACGCGCGTCGGTAGTCAACGCCACGCGAATCGTCGGTTCAGGACCAGTAACAACAGCAAGCGCCGGCGCAGAAATGATCGGCGTCGCTGTCGAAGAAGGTTGCGGCCAGGCTGATTGAGTTCTGCGAGGACGAGTCTCCGGTGTTTGCGCGAACGTCAGCGAGAGCAATACCGACTGCGCGAGCAGTACAGTAATGACTCTCCGGGCGACAGAACTGCGCATGAGTTGTATTCCTGGCGGCGTCAGTTATCAGGGAGGGCACTTACCGCGCCGCCATGTTACTACAAACGGCGACCAACACACCCCACAAATTTGAGAATAACGATTCCCACAAAGCCCGCGGATGTGGTATAGACGGAACATACCCCCGGTAGCGAAACCATGACGGCAGCGGCTTTTTGGTCTGTCCCGAAAATCAGGAGGCGTCAGCGCCCCCATGAGGAAGACTACACACACACGCTTATTGTTCCGCGCCGCCGTCTGCGTGTTGCTCGCGCTGGTCGCGGCGAGTTGTCTGCCGAAACCGCCGGGCGAAGGTGGCGATATCACCATCACGCTATACGGGTTCTCGATCATGAAGGAGTCGCTCGAGAAAGCGATCTTCCCGGGCTTTATCAACCAGTGGAAACAACAACACGGGCAGGAAGTCAGGTTTCAATCTTCTTTCGCGGGATCGGAAACAGTCACTAACCAGATCCTGCGGGGCGCGCCCGCGGACGTCGCGATCCTGTCGATCGAACGCGATGCCCAGCGGTTGAAACAAGGCGGCTTCGTCACTTCCGATTGGCACTCGTATCCGGCGCAGGGAATCGTCAACAAAACGCCTTTCGTGATCATCGTGCGCAAAGGCAATCCGAAAGGTATTCACGACTTTTCCGATCTCGCGGCGCCGGGCGTGAAGTTGATTCATCCGGATCCGATCAGTTCGGGCGGCGCACAGTGGTCCATACTCGCGATTTACGGTTCGCAGCTCAAGAAATCAGAAGCCGAAAACGGCGGCGAAGCCGACACGGT
>CAMLLD010000115.1 GCA_946480785.1 uncultured Blastocatellia bacterium
ATCGAGCAGGCGATCGCGACTCAGAGTCTCGACCGGATGCGCGATGAAATAGGCCAGCAACGCAAACTCTTTTGACGACAGATCGACGAGCTCTCCACTACGCCGTACTTCATTGCTGCGCACGTTTACTTCAACGTCGCTGAATTTATAAACCTCCGTCGCCGACTGTTGTGAGGAGGAACGCCGCAACACGGCTTTCACACGCGCCATCAACTCGCGAATCGAAAACGGCTTCGTCACGTAATCGTCAGCGCCGAGTTCCAGGCCGACGACTTTATCGATCTCCTGCCCGCGCGCCGTCAGCATGATGATCGGCACCGACGGACGTTTCGCTTTCAACTGCTTGCAAACGTCGAGGCCGCTCATGCGCGGCATCATCACATCGAGCACGACGAGATCGGGCGAGTCGTTCAGCGCGCGTTCAAGACCGCTGACGCCGTCGCCCGCGCTGATCACGTCGTAACCTTCATACTCGAAGTTGTCGCGCAGGCCGGCAACCATGGCGGGTTCGTCTTCGACAATGAGGATCTTGCTCTTCATACGCTCGCCTCCTTCAAGCTGCGGCCGTCGCTCGTTCTTCCTGGTTGCATCGCGCCGGCTATCGGCAGCTTCAGCGTGAACTTGCTGCCGCGGCCCGGCGTGCTTTCAACTTCGACGTCGCCGCCGTGCGCTTCCGTGATGTGACGCACGAGCGACAACCCGAGCCCGCTGCCTTTCGTGTTGTGCACCAGCGGATCGCACGTGCGATAAAACTTTTCGAAGATCCGCGACTGCTCGTTACGCTCGATGCCGATGCCGCGATCGATCACTTCCAGCTTCAGCACGCTCTGCTCGCGATACAACTTCACGCCCAGGAATTTTTCGTGGTCGGAGTATTTCAGTGCATTGTTGACCAGGTTGACAAGCGCTCGCGCGATGGCTTCGCGATCGACGCGCACTTTCGGGATGTTCGGCTCGATCTGTTCTTCCAGCGCGAAGCCCTGCTGCTCGATCTGAAAGCGATACGAGTCGAGCGTGTTACGCACGAGTTCGGCGATGTCGGTTTCTTTGAAGTCGTACTCTTTACGGCCCGCTTCGATGCGCGAAAAGTCGAGGATGTTGTTGATTAGGGCAGTCAGACGTTCGCTCTCTTTGCGAATGATGCTGTAGTACTCATTCTTCTTTTCGCTCGTGGTGATGCGGCCGAGTTCGAGTGTTTCCGCGTAGAGACGAATCAACGCGAGCGGTGTTCGCAACTCATGAGAGACGTTGGAGACGAAATCAGATTTGAGCCGGGCGAGCGCGACCTGCTTGTTGACGCTGCGATAAGTGAGCACGAGCCCACCGATCATCAACACAGACAACACGCCGAGGATCATGAAACTCTGCGTTACCCAGCGACGGCCGATCGCTTCCGCTGTCGTGCCCTGAAACTTAATACCGAGTGAAAGACCTTTGAATGGATCGTCGAGGTTGTGCGCGACCTCCAGCTCACCCGTGCCCCACGTCGCAGACGTCATGAACGGCCTGTAGTCCTCGCCCGTGCCGTTGTCGGCGTAATAAACATTCATCGCGAGCCGTTCGTCCGGAGGGCCGCCTGCTTCCAGCTCCGCGGGCGTAATCTCGTGCAACATATCCGCAAAAGACGCGTCCTGCTTGTCGGTCAACTTCTTCGACACCACTTCATCGATCGCGCTCGGAAAAAAGTGATCTTTAAGCTGATTTGTGTCCAGCCCGATTCCGCCCAGCACCGGTTTATCGGGGGAAGAACCTGGCAGTGTGAAGAACGCGGTCGTGCTGTACATCGGGCCGTTGGTGGTGTCCATCATGGTGCTGTACCAACCGAGGCGCTTCGTTTTCTTGTTGACGCCCTGAGCGATCTCGCGGCCCTCCATCCCGAACCAGGTGCTGTAGGATTTCGCGAGACGCTCGTGTTCCTTGTCAGTCATGCAGCTTTGTGACTGGAGGACAAGCGGCTTTTCATCTTGCGTGCTGTCGAAGATGAACGCGTACGAGAACAACGGATTTGTTGCCAGCAGCGCGTTGAGCTTTTGTCGCTTGTCGGCTTCGCTGTCGGCGGTGGTCGGAAAGCCGTTGCGGGCGTCTTCGATGAACGCGGTAGTTTTCTGACGCAGTCGCTTTTCGGTGATCGAAAGGACGTACTGGAAGTCGCGGTGAATCAGCGCCTCGATCTTTTTGTCGCGCTGGATCGATTTGACGTGTTGGTAGTTGACGTAGATGAGCGTCAGCGCCGGTAGCACGACGGCGAGACCGAGCGTCAGGACGAGCCGTGAGCGCGTGTTGCCGCCGAAGAGTCTTGCCCTTTTCGACCTCATGCCAGCCTCCGAGAGTTGTTGCACAGCGTGGGGAGAATACGCCTCCGCCCGGCGCGCCGTGTCAAGTGCAGGTAAAAAGTTGTCAAGAGTTGTGAATTTTAGAACCGAGGTGTGTATTGTGGTCAACGTCCGGGAGTGATATAAACGCGCCATCGTTTTCAACTGGATACCCCCGCAGTCCCCTATCGAGGCAAATATTTTGCTTCCTGTAAGGAGGAACGATGCTTAGTTTCATTTGGTGGCTGATTATTGGGTTGATCGCCGGCGCAATCGCGCGTCTGATTATGCCCGGACGGGATTCGATGAGCTGGGTGATGACGATGCTACTCGGAATCGTCGGGTCCATCGTCGGCGGCCTGATAAGTTGGGCCATCTGGGGCGCCGACACTCGTAACGGCGGCAACGGTTTTCACCCGGCGGGCCTGATACTCTCGATCATCGGCGCGATCGTGGTGCTCTGGATCTGGCGCATGATTGGCCGCCGCAGTACCGTCTAGCGATCCGTTTCGACGCGTTAATAGTTCGTGCCTGAACTGCCGGACATCACCCTCTATCTCGAGGCGCTAGAGCAACGGATTCAAGGCACTACGCTGAAACGCGTGCTGGTTGCGAGTCCGTTTCTGCTGCGCACGGCGGTGCCGCCGCTGGCGAGTGTGGAAGGGCGGAAGGTAGTTGAACTGCGCCGGCTCGGCAAGCGGATCTGTATCGGCGTCGAAGGCGATCTGTGGCTCGTGCTGCACCTGATGATCGCCGGGCGTTTGCACTGGTACGAAGATCGTGCGAAGGCTTTGAAGGCGCGCGGTGTGGCGTCGTTTGAATTTACGAGCGGCGTGCTCACGCTGACTGAAGCAGGCACGCAGAAACGCGCGTCGCTGCATGTGGTCGAAGGTGAAGCGGGACTCGAGCGTCTCGATCCGGGCGGGCTTGAAGTCTTCACTGCGACTGAAGAACAGTTCGCCGCGGCGTTGCGCGCCCGCAACCACACCTTGAAACGCGCGCTCACCGATCCGCGCATTCTCAGCGGCATCGGCAACGCTTACTCGGACGAGATTCTCTTCACGGCCCAACTCTCGCCGTTTGCACTCACGCAAAAACTCACCGCGGAAGAGATCTCGCGCCTCTTCGTCGCGATCAAATCTTCGCTGACGGACTGGATCGATCGCCTCCGCACGGAGTATCGCGATCGTTTCCCCGAGAAGGTGACGGCCTTTCGCCCCGACATGGCGACGCATGGAAAGTACGGCGAACCGTGCCCGCGTTGCGGCAACAAGATCCAGCGCATTCGTTACGGCTCAAACGAAACCAACTACTGCCCGACCTGCCAAACGGGCGGCAAACTCCTCGCCGACCGCGCCCTCTCTCGTCTGCTAAAGGACGACTGGCCCCGCACCCCCGAAGAACTCGAGAACTTGACGAAGAGTTGAGCCACGGATTTTCACAGAAACACACGGATCAGAAGCAGGCCAGTTTAAGCCTATCTATGTCTGTGTCATCCGTGGTATCTGTGGCTTAAAAAGCTCGTCGCTGTCGACGTCGAAGACACGGTTCAATCTTGCGCGGTAGTTTTCGAAGGCGAGTTGGGCGCTGAGTTGGAGGAGTTGTTCTTCCGAGAATTTCTCGCGCAGGCGCGCGTAGAGTTCGTCGGAGATGTTTGACGGTGTGTTGGCCATGGCGTCCGCGAGTTCGATCACCAACAGTTCGTCGCGCGAGAAGACCTTACCGCGAGAGAAATCGTCGGCTGAAAGATCGTGACGTGCGACGGCGAGTAACTTCTCATCCGATAGTCCCGCTTTTCTGCCGACGGCAGAATTGATGTCGACTCAAAATGGACAGCCGATGCGCGCGGCGGTTCGCACTTTCCCCAACTGAATAAAACGCAACGACACGCGCCGCTTCGCGCCCAGTCCCGCTTCCATCCCGATGCCGCCCCAAACCACACCCGGCACACGCATCTGCATCTTCACCGGCGTGAGGTCCTTGCCAAACATCTTGCGCATCGTCGTGTAGAACCAACGCAAGTGCCACGGCGCTTCCTTCTTTTCCAGTCCCTTGATCCGGTTCATCAAACTTACTGCCTTTGCTTCTCTTCAGCCGCGAGGTGTCTCGTCGTGCCTTCCGTCACACTAAACCCGGTCGGAATAAACTCGTTCGTGTTCGCAGGCGACAACGTCCGCTGCGTTCCGGCGTCACCTTCGACTTCCTTGCCGCCTTTCATTTCACGTTGCTGAATCTCAACCATCCGTTTACTCACGACCAAACCGTTGATAATCAGCGCGAGACCGACAAAGAACGGAATCACGCCCGCAATCCACACGCGGCTCAAAATCTGCGCAGCTTGCGGGGAAACATTACCGATCAGTCCCTGCATGAAGATGAACAAAAAGATCGCGACCCCGATACCGACTGAGCTCGTGATTACACCAGCCTTGATCTCGATGTAACGCTTCACCTCGGGCGTGATGCCCATCTGGCGTTCCATCTCGATCTTGCGTAACTCGGCCGCTTGTCCGGAGCGAAACATCTCCGCGAGCCACGTATCGCCCCAATCAAACTTCTTCGCGGCGTCGGGGCTCGTCAGCGCCATACGCACCGCCTCCAGGTTAGCGCCACAAACCTTACAAAACTTCATCTCGTCGCTTTGGTTCGTACCACAACGCGGACACAGCATAAGTTAGGCTCCTGATGCAAAAGGTCGTCGAAGCATACGACAATTCTACGACCTTGGTTCTTGTTACCCTATTGCCGAGTTGGTATCGTTTACCGTCCAACCATGCAAGCCGTTCCCGTGGAAACCATCGCCCATTATCGGATCATCGAGCCCATCGGCGCCGGTGGCATGGGCGCGGTCTACAAAGCTTACGACAACAAGCTCCAGCGCGTCGTCGCGTTGAAGGTGCTGCCGCCGGAATACGTCTCGCAACAGGACCGCCGCCGCCGTTTCTTTCAGGAAGCACGCGCCGCTTCGGCGCTGACGCATCCACACATCCTCACGATCTACGAAGTGGGCGAAGACGATGGCAAGCCTTACATCGCGATGGAGTACGTCGAAGGCGAAACGCTGCGACAGAAGATTAAAGCCAACAACCTGCAACTGAAAGAAGCGGTCGACATCGCGATCCAGATCGCCGCCGGACTCGCACGCGCGCACGAGCTCGGCATCATTCATCGCGATCTCAAACCAGAAAACTTGATGTTCAGCCGCGACGGCTTCGCGAAAATTCTCGACTTCGGTCTCGCGAAATTAGTAGCCGAACGCGAGCGCGCCCTCGTCGCCGACAGCGAACAAAAGACGTTGCTGCGCGGTGTCGAAACTGAGTCCGGCACGTTGATGGGCACGGTGAACTACATGGCCCCGGAACAGTTGCTGGGCCAACGCGTCGATCGCCGTTGCGACGTGTTTTCGTTTGGCGTGGTGCTGTGCGAAATGCTGACCGGCACGGCGCCGTTTGTACACGACAATCGCATCGACACGATGCACGCGATCCTGCATCGCGCGCCGCAATTTCCCGGCGACGGCCGGCCGCAGCTGCCGTTTGAAATGCAGCGCATCCTCACGAAAGCACTCGCCAAGACGCCGAAAGAACGTTACCAAACGATCGACGAACTCGCCGCGGAACTGAAACAGATCAAACGCGATCTCGAGCTCGGCAAGACGCTGCCTGTCGCTTCAACCACGCGCCTGGTCTTGAAACACATAACACCCGGCACGCGCGGCATCGATTACGAAAAAGAACTGAACGAAGCGCAGTTCAAGGCCGTGACAACGACTGAAGGGCCGCTGCTGATCGTCGCGGGCGCGGGCACGGGCAAGACGCGAACGCTTGTGTATCGCGTAGCACGGCTCGTCGAGATGGGCGTGAAACCGGAGTCGATTCTCCTGTTGACGTTTACGCGACGAGCCGCAGCCAGCATGTTGACACGTGCCGCTGCGCTCGCGGACGCGCGCTGCCAGCGCGTTTCCGGCGGCACGTTTCACTCGTTGGGCCATTCGGTGTTGCGCCGCTTCGCCAATGAAGCCGGCGTCGCCAAAAACTTCACCGTGTTGGACCAGAGCGACACGGAAGATCTGATCGATCTGTTGCGACGCCAGATCAAGCTCACGCGCGAAAGACATTTTCCACGCAAGCGCACGATCGCCGCGATCTTCAGCATGATGGTCAATAAAGTGCAATCGCTGAAGCAGGTGCTGAACAACGAATACCCGCAGTTCATCGACGAGCGCCGCAATCTCGAAACGCTCTGCAAATCGTTCGAAGAGTTCAAACGCGCGCGCCACATGCTGACCTACGACGACCTGCTCGTGCGCTTTCGCGAAGCACTCGAAACCAGCGCGACGATGCGCGAGCAACTGGGCGATCAGTATCGCTACATCATGGTCGACGAGTATCAGGACACGAACAAACTCCAGGCGCAGATCGTGAAACTATTGACGGCGCGACATGAAAACGTCGCGGTGGTCGGCGACGAGTTTCAGTCGATCTACTCGTTTCGCGGTGCGAGCCATCGCAACATGCTGGAGTTTCCCAAGCTCTTTCCCAAGGCGCAGATCATCAAGCTCGAAGAAAACTTTCGTAGCACACAGCCGATTCTCGACGTCGCCAATGCCATCATCGCGGACGTCAAGGAGAGTTACAAAAAACGGCTTTATTCGCGCATCGACGGCGGTCAGCCGCCGGTCGTCGTCAGCGCGCACGACGAGAACGAGCAATCGCGTTTCGTGGCCCAACGCATCGCCGAGTTGCGCGACGAAGGCATACCGCTCGCGGAGATCGCGGTGCTGTTTCGTTCGAGCTCACATTCGTTCGATCTCGAAATCGAGCTCGGCAAACACAACGTCCCGTTTCGCAAGTTTGGCGGGATGCGGTTCGCGGAGTCGGCGCACATCAAGGACGCGCTCGCGTTTCTGCGCGTCGTCACGAAACCTTCAGACACGCTCTCGTGGTTTCGCGCGTTGAAGCTGATCGATCACATCGGCGACGCCACGGTCTATCAAATCCTCGAACATCTCGGCGTCGAACAGAAAGAGTTTCGCTCAACGCGCAGCAAGGCGGGCTTGTTCAAGAAGCTGCATCGCTTCCCTGCCCGGCCGGCTTACAAGACTCAACTCGTGCGACTCGCGCGCGTGCTGTGCACGGTCGTCGAGAGCAACACACCAAACGAACAGCTCTCAGCAGTGCTGCGCTTTTACCGGCCGCTGTTGAAGAACAAGTACGACGACGTGCAGCGGCGCGGGCGCGACCTCGAACACCTGCAATCGATCGCGAAGCGTTACAAGACCGCGGCCAAGTTGCTCGAAGACGTCGCGCTCGATCCGACGGAAGTGGTCCAGGGCAATACGCCGCGGCGCGGCAGCGGCTTCGTCACGCTCTCGACCGTCCACTCGGCGAAGGGTCTCGAATGGGACAACGTATTCCTGATCTGGATGACTGACGGCTGGTTTCCGGCGAACCGTTTTCAGGACGAGTTTGACGATTTCGAAGAAGAGCGCCGGCTGCTTTACGTCGCGACGACACGCGCGAAACGCGAGCTGCACTTCGTTTATCCGGCAGTCAACGTCTACGCCGGACCGGAAACCGACGGCATTCCAACTCTCTCGCGTTTTCTCGAACCCATCCCACCGACAATCTTGCCACACGCAGAATTGTCTTAGTGGTGGTAAACTGTGCGCCCGTTAGCCCACGGATTACACGGATGACTCTCGGCACTGAATGGCTCATCGACGCAAGCGGCTGCGATGCAGACGCGCTTGCCGATCTCGAACGCCTCCGCGCAGTCTTCGCTCGCGTCATCAACGATCTCGAGCTCAACGTCGTCGGCGAGATCGCGTGGGCCAAGTTTTCCGAGCCTGGCGGCGTGAGCGGACTCGCATTGCTCTCGGAATCACATCTCACCTGCCACACGTATCCCGAATTCGGCGCTGCGACTTTCAATCTTTACTGCTGTCGCGAACGCACGGCCTGGCCGTGGGAATACCGCCTGCGCGAGATGCTCGGCGCTAAAGAAGTTCGCGTGCAAGTCTTCGAACGAATGCTCCACGCGTCCGATACGATGGCCGCACTCGAGGAGGCCGGAGCGCCCCGATGAGTGTACTCACCGCGAATTGCCCGGCGTGTGGTGCGCCGGTCGAATTCAAGAGTGGTCAATCAATCGTCGTCATTTGTAGTTACTGTCGCTCCGCCGTCGCGCGCACCGATCGCGATCTCAAAGACCTCGGCAAAGTCGCCGAACTCGTCGAAACCGGTTCGCCGCTCGACGTCGGACTGCGCGGCAAATGGCGCGATCAAACGTTCGAGCTCACGGGGCGCGCGCAGCTCGGTCACCAGATGGGCGGCCAGTGGGACGAGTGGTACGCGACGTTTTCAAACGGCTGGCTCGGCTGGCTCGCGGAAGCGCAGGGCCGGTTCTATCTCACGTTTCAATATCCGATTCCCGAAAACGTCAACGTTCCGTCGTTCGATCAGCTACAACTCGGGCAACAAGTTCCCGGTCTGCCCTGGCCCACGCCGCTGATGGTCGCGGAAACGGGCCGCGCCACCGCGCTCGGCGCGAAGGGCGAGATCCCATATCTGCTCACGCCCGGCGACACGTATTTCTACGCCGATCTCTCCGGACCCGATCGCGGCTTCGGCACGCTCGACTACAACGAATCACCGCCGCTCGTTTTTATCGGCAACGAAGTCACGCTTGCGGAGCTCGGCATCACGACGACGCGCACGCCGGAACGTGAGGAGCGTCGTATCGACGCGGCGCAAGTGAGTTGTCCGCATTGTGGTGGTCCACTCGAACTACGCGCGCCGGACAAGACCGAGCGCGTGACTTGTCCCAACTGCAATTCCCTTCTCGACGTCAATCAGGGAAAACTCCAGTTTTTGAAAGCGCTCGAGCAGCCTTCGTTTCAACCGCTGATTCCGCTCGGCACCACCGGCGACGTGCCCGAAGGAAAGATGACGGTCATCGGCGCGATGCAGCGCAGCGTGACGATCGAAGGCGTACAGTACTTCTGGAGCGAGTATCTGCTTTACAACCCGCAGATCGGTTTTCGCTGGCTCGTCGACAGCGACGATCATTGGAACTACGTGCGCGCAGTGCCGCCGGGCGAGATTGCGGAATCGATGAAGTACGCGAGTTATCGCGGCAAAAATTACCGCATCTTTCAGGACGCGCAGGCGCGAGTCGAAACCGTCGTCGGCGAGTTTTACTGGAAGGTCGAAGCGGGCGAGCAGGTGCGCGGCGTGGATTACGTCGCGCCGCCTTACATGCTGTCGAAGGAAGAGTCGCGAGTTTACATCGCCGATCCGGAAGAACCTTCGAAAAAGCGGCGCGTTGCGGGTGAGATCAACTGGTCGCTCGGCACTTACGTCACGGTGCCGCAGATCGAAAAATCGTTCGGCGTGAAAGGCCTGCCGCGGCCGTCGAACATCGCGCCGAATCAGCCTTATAAGTACGGCTGGATTTACAAATACTGGCTCTTGCTTCTCGGCTTGCTGCTCGTCGTCGGCTTCATCTCCGTGATCATCGCTCCTTCAAGCAAGGACGTCTTCGAACAAACGGTGACCTTTCAACCGTTGCCCAACGAAGATGGCACGCAGGTGTTCTTCAGTCAGCCTTTCGATCTCGCCGGGCGGCGCAACATCCGCATTACGGGCCAGTCGCCGGTCGAGAACACTTGGGTCTATCTCGAAGGTGATCTAATCAACGACGACACGGGAACCGTGCAGTCGTTTCCGATCGACATCTCTTATTACTACGGGGTCG
The DNA here is from genome assembly GCA_946480785.1 of uncultured Blastocatellia bacterium. Next base: position 10,071 of record CAMLLD010000115.1, read on the forward strand.
AGGACGGCGAATCGTGGACTGAAGGCTCGCAGACCGATTCGGCTTACGCCTCGGCGCTGCCCGCTGGTCGCTACGTGCTGCGGCTGGAAGGACAGTGGGAACACTGGCAGCAACCCGCAACGGTTTCGATTAAGGTCACACAAAACGTGCTGCACGGCATTAACTTTCTGATCGCACTGATCGTGATCTCGATTGCGCCCGTGTTGATGGGCATCTATCACATCGGTTTTGAACGGCGACGCTGGTCCGAAAGCATGTTCACCGAGAGCGGCTCGGACGATGACGATTGAGGATTGAAACAAAATGCTGAAAACACTCTACACGGTTATCGGTGTCGGCGTGGTGGGTTTGTACGCGATGGCCGCGATGCTCGGCTGGGAAATCACCGGCGGCTCGCGCCATCAGTTGCCGCCTGATGCGCGGCAGAATGGTTATCGCTCGTTCCACTTCTGGCACTACGGCTTGCACGGAGGAAAATGATGCTGATCAATTCAACCCCTGGACTGGCGCTGTCACTCTTTGGATTTCTGGTCTCGATCGAAACACTGTTGCCTGTGCTCATCACGACCATCGTGTTTGTGCTGCTGGGCCTGATCACCTTTGCGCTCGCCTTCTTCGTGATCACGAAGGTGACGCCGTTCTCAGTGCGCAAGGAAATTGAAGACGACCAGAACACCGCGCTGGCGATCGTCATCGGTTCGATCATTCTCGGCACCGCGCTGATCATCGCCGCCGCGATCCACGGCTAACACGACGCGCCAGATGTTTTTACCAGCGACATGAAACGCCCGCCGCTACTCTTTCTCAACGTTCTCATTGTCGCCACCTGCGGTCTGATTTATGAGCTCCTGGCGGGCACGCTCGCGAGTTATGTACTCGGCGATTCTGTCACTCAGTTTTCACTGATCATCGGCATCTATCTCTTCGCCATGGGCGTCGGCTCGTGGCTCTCACGCTTCATCGAAAAAGGTCTCGCGAGACGCTTTGTCGACATCGAACTGGCGGTCGCCGTGCTCGGCGGTTTCTCGGCGCCGCTGTTGTTTCTGTCGTTCGCGCGCGTCAGTTATTTCTACGCGGTGCTCTACTTCATCGTGTTTGCGATCGGCGTGTTTGTCGGGCTCGAAATCCCGCTGTTGTTGCGGATTCTCAAGGATCAAGTCGAGTTCAAAGATTTGATTTCGCGTGTGCTCGCGTTTGACTACATCGGCGCGCTGCTCGCGTCGATCCTCTTTCCGATTTTGTTTGTGCCGAAGCTTGGACTCGTGCGCACCTCGTTGATCTTCGGGATGTTGAATGCGCTCGTGGCACTTTGGGGCACGTGGTTGATGCGTCCATTAATCAAGGGACGAATCACAGGCTTGCGCGTGCGCTCGGCAATCGTGCTCGCGCTGTTGCTGGTGGCCTTTGTTAAGGCAAACACGCTGACGTCGCTCGCCGAAGACGAGATGTTTGCGGATGAGATCGTCTACGCGAAAGACACGCCTTATCAGCGGATCGTGATCACGCGCGGGCGCGCGGGGTTTCAGTTGTTTCTGAACGGGAATTTGCAGTTCAGCTCGACGGATGAATATCGCTATCACGAGGCGTTGGTCCATCCGGCAATGTTGCTGTCGAACAATCCGCGACGCGTGCTGGTGTTGGGCGGCGGCGACGGACTCGCGTTGCGTGAGATTTTGAAGTATGCGTCGGTCGAGCACGTGACGCTCGTGGATCTCGATCCGAACATGACGCAGCTTTCGAGTCGGTTTCCGTTGCTGGCTGATTTGAATAAGGGATCTTTTAACGATGCGCGGGTTCAGGTGATCAACCAGGATGCGTTCATCTGGCTCGAACATACGACGGACCAGCCGTACGATGCGGCGATCGTCGACTTTCCGGATCCGAATTCGTTCGCTTTAGGGAAGCTTTACACGACGCGCTTTTATCGGCTGCTGCGAAATCGTTTGACGCTGAATGCGGGCGTGAGCGTGCAGGCGACGTCGCCGATGTTCGCGCGCAATTCTTACTGGTGCATCGTGCGCACGCTCGAAGCGGCGGGATTCGTCGTAAAGCCTTACTACACTGCGGTGCCGAGCTTCGGGCTTTGGGGCTTTGCGCTCGCGAGTGCGTCGCCATTCGAGCTCCCGACGAAGCCGCCGGACGGGCTGCGCTTTCTCGACGAGCAGACACTCGCGGCGATGTTTCGGTTGTCGAAAGATATCGAGCCCGTGCCGGTGGAGATCAATCGGCTCGATAACCAGGCGCTCGTCCGGTACTACGAGGGCGAGTGGCGGAAGTTTGAGTAGGGCCACAGATAAACACGAATGACACCGATTAGTCGTCGCGAATTGCTGGCTGCGTTTCTTGGTCTGCCGGTCGCGCTCGCAGCGTGTCGTGAGAACCGTGTGCCGCCGTTGCCGGCTGGCGAGATCGTCGGCGCGTCTGATGCTTTTGGTCATCGATTGCGCGATGGTTTGCGCGTTGAAGTGCCGAGCGATGCGTGGACCGATGTGCCTGTTGTGATCGTTGGCGGTGGTGTGGCGGGTTTATCAGCGGCGTGGCATCTGCAAAGGTCGGGCTTTGATGATTTCGTGTTGATTGAGTTGGAGAAAGCGCCCGGCGGCACCGCGCGGTCGGGCACGAACCGCTCGTTCTCCTTTCCGTGGGGCGCGCACTACATTCCCGCGCCGATGAAAGAAAA
>CAMLLD010000116.1 GCA_946480785.1 uncultured Blastocatellia bacterium
CCGCCGGTAAAGTCATAACCAAACTGAAACTTTGAGACGAGATTATTCGCGCCATCGTAAACGAGGTTGGCAAAAACGAGGCCGATAATGCGGCGGTCGGTGTAGACGGACGCGAGATTGTAATCCCTGAACGTGTGCCGCAGTACGGTCGTACCGTCGGCCGCGTATTCATAAACATCCTTCAGCAGGCTGAAAGAAGACGTTGGGTAATAAGCAAAAGAGGTCCGTTTGCGATTGTTGTCCGAGTCGAAGATGTTGGTTTCAGTAACCCGTGGGTTCTTCTGGTAAGTGAGGTTCTCGTCGTCCTGCGTCCAGGTGATGGTGGTCCACTTCTTCGGCGTGTCAGCGGTTGCGGCCGCAACGGTGTCGTAGTGCCGGGTACCGGAGGTTAGACCCTTGCGCCAGCCGGTGGTCTCGAAGATCTCTTTGTAAACCGTGTTATCAGGAAATGTGACTTTGGTCCACGCGCCAGCGGAGTCGACTGCAAACGTGGTCACGGCCTCTTCACTCGTCGCGGGTTGCCCGTCGGTGTCGCCGTTCCAGCTTTGGGCCCAGTCATGACGTTCGGTGAAGCGCGGGCAGTCAGTCTGAGCGGCAGCGGAATTCACGTTGTATGACGTGTAGCTCAGCAAAGAATTGTCGGGCGCGAAATGGTTGATCTTCTTCACCTGCGCAAACGCGGTGTTGTATTCGAACGTGAAGTAGGAATTGTCGGCGAGAGTGACTTTCGTCAGCACCGTCACGTTACTTCCACTTGGTCCATTAACGGCGAGGCCACCACCAAATGCCGGTGATACGAACACTTCGCCATAATCAAAAGTCGCCCAGTTGTGGTTGCCTGCGGCCCACGCTTGCTGGACGTAGTGCAGATTGTTGTTCGTGTCGTAGATGAACTTCACTTCGCGGCCGAGGGTATCGGTGATTTTCGTCAGGTGACCATTCGTCATGTCGTAATCCGCGGAGATGTTGTTGCCATTCCGATCGATAATCCTGGTGCAACGATATTCGTTATTGACTGAGACTGGCGTGAACACGAACTGCGTGCCGTCAGTCGTCCGCACGATCGCACCGCTCGTGCTGTTGTCGATGAGATGCGTGTAAGTGCTGTCCTGCGACTCGTAGAGATTGCTCGTGCCGATCTGCACCATCTTCACGCGGCCGCCGGACGGCAGCACCATCAGAAACGCATTTGTTCCGGTCTGTGCGTCAGTGAAACGTTGCTGGAGTGTGGGCAAGCCGAGTTTGAAGCCCGGAGCAGGCGTGCCAAGGTCGGCATTGAACTTGATAAACGAACCGTCTTTGGTCCACACGAGGGAGTTGTAAGATAACGTCAGATTCACGTCGAGCCCGGCGCGTCCCGGCAGATTTACGATAGGCAAGTCCCAGTTAAAGTTCTGCGAACCGAGATCTTCGCCCGGCTGGCCGGTTTCGTTGACTGGACGCGTGCGTGGGCCGCTGAAGTTTGGATCGCCGGTCGGAAAATTAGTTGCGCCGCCGCCGCCGCTGTACGGGTCGCAATCGGCGCACATCAGGTTTGCCTGAATCGGGGCCGGAGAATTCTGCGGCCGCGGCGCGGGCGTATTTCGCAACTGATCGAGATTCGGCAAGTTTCCCGCCGGAGGGCCAGAAGAGGTTGCGGGCGGGCCGGCAAACGTCCCGCCTGGTCCATGCGGTATGCCGCCTTGCGGATCCGTGCCGCCGCCGGAGTTTCCATTGCCGTTACCATACGGCTGCAATGAGGCAAAAGCGCCGCGCGCGCTGAGCACACCACCACTCTCGACCCTGCCCGCGAGCGAAACTACCTGTCGCGCTCCCTTGTTCAGCGCCTGGTTTATTGCGTGTGGATTCAGCCCCGGGTTAGCGGTCTTGAGCAGTCCCGCTACACCCGAAACTAATGGCGCGGCTGTGGAAGTGCCGCTCACGGTCCAGTAGCCCCCACCTTTTTGCGTGGTGAGAATGTCCACTCCCGGCGCTGCAATACTGATACTTTTGCGGCCCCAGTTGGTCCACGAAGTGAGTTGATCGAAACCATCGCTCGCCGCAACGGCGACGAGATCGGGAATCTTGAACGCTGCGGGATAATAAGAATTGCTATCAACGTCCTTCGCCGTGTTGCCGGCCGAGCAGACGACGACTACGCTACGCTGTATCGCGCGCTTGATCGCATCCTTCAGCGCCAGCGATTCGCCCGTTGTACCCCACGAAAGATTTATGACCTGCGCGCCGTGGTCCACCGCGTAATCGATCGCTTCGATCGCCGCTGCGACATCGCCGTTTCCCGTCGAGTCGAGCACGCGCAAACTCATCAAGCTCGCGCGCCACATAACACCAGTCACGCCAACCTGATTATTTCCCGACGCCGCGACGATACCCGCGACTGCGGTGCCGTGACCCTGTTCGTCCACGATCTCGCCTGAGTCTTCGACGAAGTCCCAGCCGTGCGGATCGCCGTTCACGGGCTTGCTGTTGGTCCACTCATTATCGGCTAGATCGGGATGCGTGAAATCGATGCCGCTGTCGACGATCGCCACGACGACATTCGTTCTGCCCGTCGTCGTTTGCCACGCGCCCGACGCTTCGATATCCGCGCCGAACTGGCCCGTTTGCCCCGTATTCTTGAGCGCCCATTGCTCGCCGAAACGCGGATCGTTCGGCGACGTGGCGAGTTGATCGGGAGCGATCAGGAAGTTTGGCTCGGCCGACTCAACCGCCGGATCCTGCATTAGTTGCAGCACCGCGTTGTCAACATCCATTCCCGACGCCAGCAACAACTTCTCGACCCCTGACTCGCCGCGCAGTGTGCGTTGCCGCCGCAGCCCATGTGCTGCGGCCATGTCGTTCTTCTGCTGCGCCGTTGGGACGCCGCGAAAACGGACCAGCACTTCGTTGGATCGGCGTGGCGCAGTTTGTTGCTGTGCTGCTGAACTACGGTTGGTACGGCGAATGGTCCTGGACCTTGGGGCGGGTATTACAGATGAGAGAAAAAGTGTCCAGCAAAACAAGAGGCAGACGACGGCCTTGACGTGGGAGTTCATTCTGGGCGAGCAGCGCATGATCCCTCCTGCGACAACCAACGCGCTACGCAAAACTCTGCTGTAATAAAGCAGAATTCCGGCAACCGACCCGGCCAGGATGACGAGGATAATCAGACCATTTCGAGTTTGTGAGACAGGATGCATTGCCTTTACTCCAGTTATAAGGACACAGGTTGATACAGAGCAGTCTGTAGACACACTTCGAGCGCTACCAATGGCTTGGTCTGTAGCGATGTGGCTTATGCAACTGCCAGGACCGGACCGCTTTCGTGGGAAGGATGCCGGTTTTGGGCCTCAGTTATGGCCCAAGATGGAATTCCCGTTTATACGGTTTACCGGCGGGGATGAAAATCAGGCACAAGAGCAAAACAGGCCATCGCTTGCAAAGCTTGTGAGTAGTCGAGGAAGTATTTGTGAAAATTATTTGAGGCATTACTCACCGCCTTTGAAATCAAGTTGTACTTAGCGCAAGAGGGCGAGATCTCGCGACTATTAGATCTATCAATACGTCAGCCGTACTTCGTCCCTGACCTTTTTGAGGGGCGGACCAGCTACTGAGGAAGTCGCAATCATTCTTCTTGCTGGTGCTCATCAATTAGGGCAATGATCGTCTCAACGAGCGATCCAATATCTTGGGGCTTGCGCAAAAACACATCTGCACCTGCTTCGCGAGCCGCTGCCTCTACGGGACTAGCCGAAAGCATCACGATCGGCGTGCGGGCGCGGTGGGGTAAGTTGCGAGCACGACGCATGAGCTCCAAGCCGTTCATTTCCGGCAAGTCGTAATCGATCAGCAATAGTTCGTAATCAGTTTCGTTAGCAATCTTGGTGAGCGCAGCGTTGCCATCAGCACACGTCTCAATTTGCCAACCTTGATCCTCAATCGTTTCCTTTATCATTCTCGCAACCATCTCATTATCTTCGACATGGAGAATTCTTATGATGCAGTCTCCACTTCCTAGAGGTGTGGCCCCAAAGAGATCGTTGGCAAGAAAAGTCACGCGCTGACCGGCTCGTATCTGCTCTAACGGCTTGAGGAGATTTCTTTGCCGAGTATTGATAATCTTTTGGAGGCCCTGAGCACTTAACTCAAAGGAGCGGGCCGCCTTTGCAATATTGCCGCCCGACTCTTTGAGTGCTCTTAGAATTTGGCGTGCTTCATGCTGACGGGCTGACTTGCGTAACGAGGTAGGCCAGTCACGCCAGAGAAGGCGAGCCCCCAAGCGCCGGAAACAGTTTTTCCGGCGTCGCAGTAGTTCCTCATTTTGGGTGTTTTCCAGCCGGTTATCAGCCCGCTCCAAAATGGTGAATAGCTCCTCGTCCGCGAGCCTATCGGGTAACAACTCAACCAGCGTCAGCCCTGCAAGGCCCGCACTCTCCAGATCATCGACTTGCTCTGCGACTTCAATAGCACGTTCGAACACCGCGAGAGCTTGATCCTCTTGATGGGTGCGGGACAGTGTCATCCCATACGTTCTCAGCGCTTCTGCAAGAAGTGATTGCTCACCTCCCTGCTCCAACGCTTGCACTGCCACCAACGCGGACTTCTCAGCATTCTTTAGGTCGCCTTGGGCGAGAAAAAATCGAGCCCAAGTCTCGTGAACCTGGGCAAGATGAACAGTGTCTCCGAGAGACGTAAATAGAGCCTGCGCGCGCACGAGATGCTCATGCGCTTCAAAGCTCTTATCTAGTTCCAGATAAAATAGTGCGAGGTTATTCTCAACACACGCTTGATACCGTGAATGACCTGCTTCACCAAAATGGAAGCTCGCAGCATCGTATTCGAGAAGAGCGCTATCTATGTAGTCGGTGCGTTTCTGAGTAGTACCGACTCTGCGTAGCACGTTGGCGAACTCATTGTGAAAACGTCCTTTGATGGTTGGATTGCCACTTTTTTGAAATAGTAAAGCTGCCGTCTTAAGAATATTCAAAGCATCATTCAAACGATCTGCAACCTTCTCCACCGCAGCGCTTCTCAGCAGCACTCCAGCTTTCAAATCGCCGTCCCCGTCATCGAGATGGCTCAACGCCTCGGCGAGCCAAACTCTAGCATCATCAACTGCGCCTTGACGCCAATAACAGACTGCAAGTTCGCTCTGCGCATCTGCCAGTCTTTTGACATCGTTTTGCGCTTCGAAAACGGCGATACTCTCACTGATCAGGTTCTTCGCGTCCTCTTGTGCTCCCTCAATTTGTTCGGTGCTTCCAATCCACCCAGTTAACGCACCGGCACGTAACAAGACTTCCCCCTTCACCTCTGTATCGAGTCCCTTTGTGGCAGGCCGGACACCAACCCCTTGCCACAGCTCGCCCAAAGCCTCCCGCGCCCTATCATATTTTCCCGCTTCTTCGAATTGTTTGGCGTACCTGCAACGCATTCGCGCCCGTTCGTTTGGGGAGAGTTTTGGATCGAGGATGTGGTGAAGAAACTCTCTTGTGACGTTCACTGTGTGAGACTACCTTTCGTTAACCCAACCCTGTTTCGCTGCGGGGATTACACCAAAGATGCGATGTTAAGATGCCTTCCTAAAAGCAACCGGGAGAACTTTTTTAGGGAACGGTCCATCGCTGTTCCTTAGAACACATAAGTCTACTTTTGGAGAAAAGACCATGAACAACTTACAAAAACTCTGCGCAGCAGTGACCTTAACCTTTGCGCTATTTCTGCCGGTGATGGCTGGTGAAATCACCACTATGGCCGTGCCACCGCCGCCGCCTTCGAACTCTACCGTGGCGACCGAGCCAAACGTCAGTAATGAAATACAAAGCCCGTCCGAATCAGACATTCTGATTAGCAACGCCACTTTGACGATCCTGCAATTGCTATCGGTGTTCTAACGGCTCGTCGAGGCTGCGAACCGTCATAGCCGAGGCGCTGACACAGGCGCGGCGGAGCGGTAAAGGTGTGTCCAGTGCGGCTCGGCTACCCTGGGAGTCGGGTGAGAAACCGGAAGCGCGAGCGTAAACCCGCTACATAAGCTGACGCAATAGATTTCCGAAAAAAAACTATTTTCCAATATGCGAAAATAAAGGGCTTTTTGACCTCTACAACGTTTGTTGTCGATCACAGGATTCAGGGAGGTACTAGAAAGGATATTACTTTGATGGATTCGGTAGTCAGTTAATGATGTTGCCCCCGTACATGCCGTTCTCAATTTTTTCGTCACAAATCGCCCTGCGTGGTGTTTCTACTTTGAAAGCTCAAAGTCCTACCGGAGGTCTGTTATGAGAAAAATGATGAGGCGCGTGGTGTTGGGTGTGATGGTGGCCGGTTTGGCGCTGGCGGGTTGGGTAACGGCCTCCCGGGTCGAAGCTCGCAATCCAGTAAACAGCGTCCTGGCACAGAGCACGTCGAACGGTACCTGGACGGCCAACGTTGAAAAAGATTCCAAAATCAACCTCAGTTTTGAACGACGCAGCGATAAGGGCGGCCGAAACCAGAATGGACAAACTTTCGATTTCGCTGATTTCCAGGGCCTCAGCCGCGAACAAGCCGTCAACGGCGGACCCGTCAGTTTCAGTCTCGTACGCGAAGCCGGCCGCATCGACTGCGAAGGCACTTTTCAAAACGGCAAAGGCTCCGGCACATATCGTTTTACACCCAACGCTTCCTTTGTCTCGGCCATGAAGAGCCGCGGCTTCGATTTCTCCAACAACCGCAACGGCGACGAGGACGACACTGATGACAGACTCTTCGCCGCGACCGTGCTCAACGTCACCACCGCGCTCGCCGACGATCTCGCCTCCGCCACCTCCGCCAAACTTGGAACCGAAGACCTTTTCAAAGCCGCAATCTTCCACATCGACTCGAAATTTATCCGCGAGATGAAGGCGAGCGGTTACAAACTCACCTTCGAAGATCTCGTGAAGGCGCGCATCTTCAAAATCGATCCGGAGTTCGCGCAGCAAGTCGCGCAGATGGGCTTCGAGAAGGAGCCGTTTGAAAATCTGGTGAAGATGAAGATCTTCAAAGTGACGCCGGAGTTCATCACGGAAATGCGCAACGAAGGCTTGTCGAACCTCCAGATCGAAGACCTCGTGAAGCTGCGTATCTTCAAGATCGATGTCGACTTCATTCGCCAGGCGAAGTCAGAAGGCGTGCCCATCGAAGTTGAAAAACTGGTCGAGCGTCGCATCGGCGTCGCCCGCCGTTAACGCGGCCACCGCTGCACGCAAACACGGCCACGGATTACACAGACGAACACGGATCGGTGTTCATTTGTGAAAATCCGTGGCCGTTTTCTGTTTAGACTTGCGCCGGAGACACGTTTAGCGGCATCTTTTGCTGCGTGTCTGATAGTTTCCCTCAACTCGCTTCCGACCTCGCCGCGATCGCCAAAAGCTTTCACGCTCGCGGCTGGCTGCTCGGCACGAGCGGCAACTTGAGCGCAGTGGCCCAACGCGAACCGCTGCGCCTCGCGATGAGTCCGAGCGGTGTCGACAAAGGCGAACTCACCGCGCCACAGATGCTCACCATCGACGAGCACGCGCGCGTCGTGAGCGATCGCCCCGTCAAACCATCAGATGAAAGCCTGCTGCACATCCGCATCGTGCAGGAACGCGGCGCGGGCGCAGTGCTGCACACACATTCGGTCTGGAACACGATGTTGTCGGATTTGTACGCAGACGAAGGCGGCGTGAACATCGAAGGCTACGAGATGCTGAAAGGCTTGCAGGGCGTGAAGACGCACGAGCACCGCGAGTGGCTGCCAATCATCGACAACTCGCAGGACATGCCCGCACTCGCAGACACGATCGCCGGCACGTTGAAGCAACACGAAACAGCGCACGGCTTCCTGTTGAAACGTCACGGACTATATTCGTGGGGCGAGAATCTCGCACAAGCGAAACGACACATCGAAATCCTCGAGTTCCTGCTCGAAACACTCGGCCGCACATTACTAATAAACAGAGGTACGCGCGATGGCCATCGTAACGATCGCTGACGAAAACAGAACGCTGCACGACGAAGCGGAAATCACGAGCTTGCTCGCAAGTCACGGCATCGACTACGAACGTTGGCGCCCGGAACATCCGGTGCCCGACAACGCGCCCGCCGAAGAGATCCTGCACGCTTACGCAAGCGAGATCGAACAGTTAAAGCAGCGCGGCGGTTACGTGACCGCGGACGTAATCGACGTCGATCCAACCACCAACGGCCTCGACGCAATGCTCGCGAAGTTCAATCGCGAACACTGGCACGACGAAGATGAAGTGCGTTTCATCATTGCCGGCCACGGCCTCTTCCACATTCACACGACCGCCGGCCCGGTACTCGGGATCGAAGTCGAAGCGGGCGATCTGATTCGCGTCCCGCGCGGCACCTTGCACTGGTTCAACCTCTGCTCCGATCGCCGCATCCGCGCGATTCGTTTGTTCCAGGATATGTCAGGCTGGGCGCCGCACTACACGGAGAGCCGCGTCGACGAGCGTTTCGCGCCCGTCTGCTTCGGCCTCTCACACCAGGCACATTCAATCACGTCGTGACGACACCTCTTTCCATCGACGGCATTCGTGGCATCCTGCTCGACATCGAAGGCACGACCACGCCGATCGCCTTCGTCCACGACGTGCTTTTCTCTTACGCGCGCACGCACGTGCGCGACTACCTCGCGAAACATGTCGACGACAGCGCTGTTCAGGCAGACATCCGCTTGCTGCGCGACGAAGCTGAAAGCGAAGGCATTCAGGCAAACGACAACGATGAGATCATCAGATATATCAACCGCCTCATCGATCTCGATCGCAAATCAACCGGACTGAAATCGTTGCAGGGAAAAATCTGGCACGAAGGCTATGCGGACGGCACGCTGCGTGGGCAGGTTTTCGCGGACGTCGCGCCGGCGTTCAAGCGTTGGCGTAGCGCGAATAAAAACGTGAGTATCTTTTCGTCAGGCAGCGTGCTGGCCCAACAACTCCTCTTCGCACACACCGAAGCCAGCGATCTCACGCCGTTCATCGATCACTATTTCGATACGAGTGTAGGAAAGAAAGGTGAGGCTGAGAGTTATCGACGCATCGCCGAAGCCATCAAACTACAACCGCACGAGATCCTCTTCGTTTCCGACATCGTCGCCGAGCTCCTCGCGGCCCGCGAAGTCGGAATGAAAACCGCCCTCTCGATCAGACCAGGCAATCAGCCGCAGGAGTCACGCGACGAGTTTCCCATCATCCACAGCTTCGACGAACTTTGACTACTTGATCGAGTCGTACAACTGCTTCGCTAAATCAGGATCGAGCGTCTTGAGCATCTCGTACTGCGCCATCGCCGACGGCTTGTCGTTGATCGCCACGTAAGTCAGCGCGAGATTGAAATACGCCTGGGCCAGTTGTGGCCGCAACTTGATCACCTGCTTGTACGACTCGATCGCTTCCGAATAACGACCCGCCGTGTAAAGCGTCAAACCGAGATTGAAATGCGCCGACGCATTCGTCGGTTCGATCTCCGCGGCCTTCTTCAACGCGTTCGCGGCGTCGTCGTAACGCTTCAACCCGCTGTAAGCATTGCCGAGGTTCTTATAAGCGTACGAGCGAATCTCGTTGCGCTCCTGAAACCCGAGCTTGTAAGCCTCACCCGTTTCACCGAGCAACTTGATCGCCTGTTGGCTCGCCTCGACCGCTTCGTCGAAACGATTGCTGTGGTTGTAAGCAAAGCTCAGGTTGTTGTAGACCTCCGGACTGCTCGAGTCGAACTTCAACGTCTGCTGGTAGACCTCGATCGACTCCGGATAACGATTCAAACGCGCGAGCGAAAACGCGAGCGGCAAATACGCGCTCGTGTAATCAGGCTTCACTTTGATCGCCTTCTGATAAGCGTCGACGGCTTGCGCAAACTTGCCCTGGTCCACGTAAACATTTCCGAGACCCGCAAACGCACGCGCATCATCCGGCGCAATACGTGCGGCGAGTTGATACTGCTCTTCAGCTTCGGCGTAGCGTGGCTTCGGCGCACTGCGGGCGGCATTCGCGCGCGCGATGATCGAGTCCTGCTGCCGTTCGGGAGGCTTGGTGTTGTGGCTCTTGATGCGGCCGCCGCCGGAAGCGCCCTGCCCGCCGGCGGTCGCGTGGACCGTAGGATTCGACGGCGCGCGAAAGATCAGCGCGGCGCCACCGGTAATATCGCGGACCAGACTGCCGCCGCCGGTGATGTCCTGGGCCATCACGCTCGCGACCGTGAGTCCAATAATTAAAGAGATTAGGGGAAAAAGGCGGTTTGCCATGCTGGGGTTTGTCATGCTGGGGGTACATCTCCTCACCGGCAGATTACAACCCATTACCCCAACAGAACACAAGGCTAAGCGGCGATTATTTGAGATCGTCGAGCTGCAGACCGATCGGTTCCGCGCCGGTGCCTTTCAGACCATCCATCACCTGCATCACTTCACCATAACGAATGCCGCGCGGCGCTTTGATGAAAACGGTCTTCTCGATGCGCAACGCTTCCGGCACGTCAAAGCGGTCGAGCATCTCCGCTCGATACACTTTGTTTCGCGTGCGCTCTTCAAACAACGCGATCAGCTTCTGGTTGAGTTTCGAAACATCATCGACCGTGCCCATGTCGGTAAGGGCGTTGAGGCGCAGCGTGCGATCGGGTTCGATCGTTACGACGAGGGTGTTGTCATTCGGCTTGAGCGGCAGGTTCTGCGACTGCGGCTCAGACGGCAACTTCGCCGTGAACCGGTGCGGCCGCAGCGGCGACGCGACCATAAAAATGATCAGCATTACGAGCAGCACGTCGATAAGCGGCGTGACATTGATATTCGGCGCCACAGCGATGATTGCCTTCCTCATGCACGCTTAGACAACCCCTCGCCGAAAAAGTTCCTGGCATTATTTCAACCCCTCCATCACCGCGCGGGCGACGGTGGGGATGATGTCGCGGTCGTTGGCGTGCTCGGTGGTGAAGGTCGCGAGGATGAATTTGCGGCCGTCGGGGAGTTCGACGTAGGCGACGTCGTGACGTGTCGTGCTGGTCCAACCGGCTTTGGACCAAAGTCGCGCGCCGTCGATGCCTTTCAGGGCGATGCCGGTGAAGCCGTGGCCCTGGTCGTCGTTATCGTTACTCGTGCCGGTGTAGTCGCGCTTCAATAAATCCATCATCATCGCGGTGCGCGCCGGGTTCGCGGCTTTGCCCGTTACAATCTCCAACATCAGACGCGCCGTCGCATCAGTCGTGAGCTTGTTGCGGTTCTCGCCGTTCGGCCCGCGCGAAACGCGTTCGCGCCCGTATGCGTCCTCGCAAAAAGTTTTCTGATTCACGTTGATGTTCGTGTAACCAAGACCGGCGAAGTAGCGATTCATGGCGTTGCGCTGATACTGCCACTCCTCCATCTCCTTCGGCGGCAACTCGTATCCTCCCGTCGTATGCGTCAACACGTCGACGACATACTGCGTCGCTTCATTCGACGAATCGACGATCATGTCGCGCAACGCGCGCTTCAACTCCGGCGTGTCTTCGATCTTCTTGTCTTCGAGCCAACGATGCGCGGCCACGAGATAAAACAACTTCACCACACTGGCAGGATAAACGCGCTCGTTGCCGCGGAAGCTGGCAGTGATCGGATGCTGCTGATCGCGCAAGTCGATCAAGGTGATCGAAAGCTGCGACGGTTCGAGTTTCTTATCAGCGAAACGTTCGAGCGTCGTCTTCGCGGCGCGATCGACAACGTCCTGTAAAGAGGGTTTCGTCTGTTGCGCGGCCGCAGAAACCGCGAGGAACAAGATCGTCGACAGGGCAAAAAGTTGGTTGCGTCTGATCATGCTGACACTATAATCTGTCGCGCCTGTGCAGAACCACACTGACGAAGGCCTCGTTCGCGGCATCCGCCGTTGGGACCTGGTTGCCATCACAATCAACGGCATCATCGGCGCGGGGATCTTCGGGCTCCCTGCCAAAGTCTATTCACTAATCGGCACGTACAGCATCGTCGCGTTCGTCGCCTGCGCGCTCGTTGTCGCGCTGATCATTCTGTGCTTCGCGGAAGTCGGATCACGTTTCGACGACACCGGTGGTCCATATCTTTACGCGCGCGAGGCTTTCAACCCGGCAATCGCGTTTGAGATCGGCTGGCTCATCTGGCTCGTACGCATTACGGCGTTCGCGGCCAACTGCAATCTGTTGATCAACTATCTGAGTTTCTTTTGGAGTTCGGCCACGAACAGCGTGTGGCGCGCTGCGATCATCGTGTTCGTTGTCGCGGTGTTATGCGTCATCAACCTGCTCGGCATCCGGCAGGCCGCGATCGTGAGCAACGTATTCACTGTCGGCAAGCTGGCGCCGATCATTCTCTTCTGCGGCGCCGGGCTGTTCTTTCTGAACCCACACGCGTTTGCGTTTGGTCCAAGTCCCAAAACGGGAGCATTTTCGCAGTCGGTGCTGTTGCTCGTTTACGCGTTCACGGGTTTTGAAATGGCGACGATTCCGGCGGGCGAAGTGCGCGAGCCGCAGCGAAACATGCCGCGCGCGCTGATCATCGCGCTCTTCGTCGTCGCAGTGCTTTACATCCTGATTCAGATCGTGTGCGTTGGAACGCTGCCGGGCCTGGCCCAGTCGCAGAAGCCACTCGCCGACGCGGGTTCGCAATTTCTCGGTACCGCCGGCGGCGCGATCATCTCGGCCGGCG
>CAMLLD010000117.1 GCA_946480785.1 uncultured Blastocatellia bacterium
CGCCACTAACGGATCGACTTTCGTCGCCCGTCGCGCGGGAAGCAAACAAGCGAGCAGCGCCACCAGCGACAGACTAAGCGATACCAGGACAAACGTGGTTAGATCTGTCGGCGTCACACCGAAGAGCAAACTCGTCATTAGTCGCGTCAACAAATACGCGGCGAGGAGCCCGAGCGCCACACCGACGAACGTCAGGCGCATGAATTGGCCCAACACGAGTCGCAGCACGTCCGCGGCTTCCGCGCCGAGCGCCATGCGGATGCCGATCTCCTGTGTTCGCTGCGTCACCGCATAAGAGAT
Organism: uncultured Blastocatellia bacterium; assembly: GCA_946480785.1. Next base: position 301 of record CAMLLD010000117.1, read on the forward strand.
CACGCCATAGATTCCCGACACCGCGAGCACGAGCGCAAGCACCGCAAACAGAATCAGGATCGTCAAAGCAAAGCGGCGGGTGCTAATCGTCTCGCGAATGAGCTCGTCAATGGTTTGAATCTGATAGACGGGCTGGTCCTTGTCGACTTCGCGAATCGCCGCTTGAATCGCAGCGACCGTGCTCTTCGGATCGACGCTGGTGCGCACCGCGAGATTCATACGACGATAACGGCCGGCCAACTGGGGCAGCGCAAAATAGATTTCGGGTCTGACGGGAACGTCGAGTGATACCTGCGCTGAATCTTTGACGACGCCTTTAACGATAAACCACGGGCTCTTCGAGTTGATGTCGCCGAGCTTGAGGCGTTTGCCGAGCGGATCCTGGTTGGGCCAGTAACGATTGGCCATCGTTTGATTCACGATCGCTACCGGTTGCGTTTCCGCGTTAGCAGCAGAAAAGAACTGTCCGGCGAGAAGCGGGATCTGCATCGTGTTGAAGTAATCGGCGCTCACCGTCCGCGTGTCGAGGCTTTGCGTCTGCACTGCCTGGTTCGCAACACTCTCGACTGTGATCGGCCAATCTTCCGTGTACACAAACGGCATGTGTGAAGCGACGCTGACCGCTTCGATACCCGGCAACGTCTTGACGCGATCGATCACGTTTTGAAAGAAGATCGCGTTCTGCGCGCCGTCTTTCGACTTCGCGGGCGAGCGATTGATACGCATCGACATTGCGTTCGCAGTACTCATGCCCGGGTCAACATTCGTCAGCCTCGCGAAACTGCGAATCATCAAACCCGCCATCACCAGTAGCACCAGCGACAACGCGACTTCCGCAACCACCAGCACGCTTTGAGCGCGTCGCGCGCCTGCGCTTGCAGTCGTTCTTTGACCCGATGATTGCAGCGCTTCGCGTGTCGTTGTTCTCGATCCCTGGATCGCGGGCCACAGGCCAAAGATGAATGCGGTCACGAGCGAAACGGCCAGCGTGAAGAGAAGCACCGGCACGTTCATCGTGATATTGACGCCGGGAGTAATGATGCCCGTGGGGATGAGGTTCACGAGCCCGCGCGTTCCCCACGAAGCGATGAGCAGACCAAGCCCGCCACCGAGCAAACCCAGGACAGCGCTTTCGATCAGCATCTGGCGGATGATGCGCGCGCGACTCGCGCCCATCGCGTTACGGATCGCGATTTCGTGCGCCCGGCCCATCGACCTCGCGAGCAGTAAGTTTGCGATGTTGGCGCACGCGATCAGCAGGACGAGTGCGACCGCGCCCATCAGGATGAAGAGCGCTTTACGCACTGGTCCGAAGTAATACTCAGTCAGCGGTTGTAAATAAATTCCGCGGCCGGCGTATTCCGGGTTTGCGCCGGCGTAATCGGTTTCGTTTTGGCGTGCGAGGTTAGCGAGCGCAGCGTTCGCTTGTTGCAGATTAGTGCCCGCGTTTGTGCGACCGACGACAGCCAACGCGCGGCCGTTGCGCTGTGCCTCGTTGAAGTCATACGGAAACGGAAACCATGCCTGTGCTTCGTCGAACCTGAACTGCGGCGGCATCACGCCGATGATCGTGAAAGGCTCGTCGTCGAGTGAGACCTTCTGGCCCAACACTGCTTTATCGCCCGCGAAACGTCGTTGCCAAAGACCGTAACTGATCACGAGCACACGCTGGCCGTTTGGACCTTGTTCGTTGGGCGCGATCGTGCGGCCGAGTAACGGCTCGACGCCCAGCATGTTGAAGAACTCCGTCGAGACCTTCGCCGCGGCCACGCGTTCGGGCTCGTCACTGCCGGTGAGATTGCGGCTGACAGACTCGAACGCCGCGACGCGTTCGAAGACTCCGCTCTTCGTGAAGTCGACGAACTCCGGACCCGAAGCGCGAAACTGATCCTGCACGCCGATCTTCGGCAAACTCTGGCGCACGAAGAACAGTCGCGCAGTATCTTTGTAAGGAAACGGATTGAGTATGACGACGTTGACGATGCTGAATAGCGCGGTGCCGGCGCCGATGGCGAGGGCGAGCGTCAAGATGGCAACGAGGGTGAATGAGGGCCGCTTGCGCAGCATACGGAAGCAGTAGATCACGTCGTGCATGGCGAAGGAACTCCGGGCTGGTTTAGACGCTACTCGCGCACCGCAATGTCAAAGGCTGTGCCACGGCACGATGATGAAAAACGCACGTCTTCTGAACGCGTGCCACCGAAGAGCAACGTGTTTTGAGTTTCGCTTACGGGACTACTGATCCCACTTTCGAAAATTGATGTGGGTTCCACGCGTACATCCGGTTAAGATACGGCACTGGTGCGATTTGAACTTGGAGTGCGCCGACTCGTCGGCGCTTTGGCCAAAGCGGTGACAAGTCCCCGCACTCCAGGGAGACGCCCTTGGTGAAACTGCACCAGTGCATAAGATACGCGTGACTCTCGATGAGTAGCGACCTGCACAAGACCGTTCCTTCCCTTGCTCGTTCGATCACTACGGGCGCGATTGGTTTCGGTGTGGTGAGTCTCTGCGTGTTCGCTACGGTCGCGTTCGGTGAGGAATGGATGTACCGCACGCTCGGTTCATTCGGTGCTTATGTTACGTGGGCGCTGCTGTTCGTCGTGTTGAGCGGCGTGGTTTTTGAATCGCTCGTTGTTGTTCGCGGGCGTCTGCCGAGCTTCTATCTGCTGTGGGCGATCGCTTTCTTTGCTTACGCTCTGGCGTGGATGGGCGCGTACTTCACCCTCGGCCGAACCACAGGGGAGTTTCTTGGCTCGCTGGTGGGATCGGTCTTGATGGCTGTGGTGCTGGCCGCGGGGTTCGGCGCGCGTGGAGCAACCTGGAAAATTTCGCTAGTGCTCTTCGTAGCAAACGATATCGGCTACTTCCTGGGCTCCGGGCTGTTTGACGCCAACCCGACTTCCACAGGCATGTTGTTGTTCGGCGCCGTCTACGGCGTGTTTTTCGGCGCCGGAATCGGAGCGGCGCTGCGGATGGTCCAACTAGCGTCTAACGAGCCAGCGGCTTGATCACGTCGTCGAGCACGTCCGGTTTCGTGTTGTCGCGCTCGAGATGCGGGTAGCGTTCGCCGCCGTGATAGTCCACTCTGTACGTCTCGGTAAAACTCCCGTTTTCAACCACCAACTCGATCGGCGCTTTGGCGTTCTTCGCTGCCGCAATCGCCTCGTGCAGCACGTCACTGGACCACGTGCGGCCGTTTACGGTGACGATTTTCATTCCCGGCGCAAGTCCCGCCTTGAACGCCGCGAGGTTCGGATTCACGTCCATCACCGTTCCATCTTCCTTCAACAACGCGCCGAGAGAAAACGATAGATCCACGCTCTTGCGCGAGTGATCCGCGATGCGAATCTGCGTGTTCGGTTTGTCGTTGTAAACAACCTTCCAGCCGCCGTTCGTGATGCCGCCGGTGGGCGCGTGTGGCGCGACCGCGTAAATGCGCTCGTTCAAAAAGCCGCGCCAGTCGTACGGCACGACTTCGTTGAGCGTGTTGACTACGTCGTCGAACGTGTAAGGCTTGACCGCGGGCGGAGTGTCCGAGCCGCCGTGAAAGCGCCTGCAGAAATCGTCGAGCGAGAGTTTGCCGTTGCTGCGCGTTCGGATCAGTACGTCGGCTTCGAGCCAGATCAGCGAGCCTTCGTCGTAGTAGTCGACGCGGCGGCGATAGTTCATCCAGGCGCGCGAAGACGGATACGTGAGTTGGACCGCGACCGCCGTATCGGCGAGCGGACGCCACTGGCGGCCCGACTGATTTTCCATCTCAGCCGCAACGGCGGCCATCGCGTCGTGAAAATTTTCCGGCGTCCAGAGACCGCTGCGCGTGGGCAGTACGCGGCCGAGATACTGCGTCAGGCCTTCGTAGACCCACAAGAGTTCGCCTTTCATCGGCTGTTCGAAATCGGGCGTGGCGAGACCAGCGGGACGTCGGTACTTGCCGTTCCACGAATGCGCGTATTCGTGGCCCATCAGGTCGCCGAAATCGAGCAGTTCGAGTTCATCGCTGAAAGCATTTTCGCCGACGCCGTCTTCGCTGGATTCGTGATGCTCGAGTCCTTCGCTGCCGCCGTGATCGCTCAGCGTCACGAGGAATTGATAGCTGCGATAATGGCGCGCGCCGAAGAGGGCGTACGCTTCTTGCACGAGCTTTTGTAAACCGGTGAGCGTTTCGGGTTTCAACTCGAGCGCTGCGGGCGTGTCGGCCATCAGGTCGAGCTCGTGTTTGATGCCGGTTGAGGTGAGAGGAAGGTTGCGAAAGTTTGCTCCGATGATCGCGGGTGAATCGACCAGTTGCGTTAGCGTGACTTGTTTGAATTGCAGCTCGCCGTTGTTTTCGCTGGTGATGGGTAAAGCGGATGCGAACTTCCATCCTTGTGGGAGTTTCAGTGAAGCTTTGACGTTGACGGCATCGCTGTTCATGCCTTCCGGGTAAAGGAGGAAACGGTTCCACTTGAGACGCGCGAGCTTGGCGCTGGCGGTTGTTTCCGGTTGGGACACGTCGTCGAAAGAGACATCGAGCGTCGTGACGCCCGGTGGGATGTCGCAATGAAACGCAAACATCTCGACGTCGTCGCGGCGCCACTCAATGGATTTATTATTGGCGCTTAGCTTCAGTCCGACGACGTCGTCGATAGTGCCGGTCGGTGTGTGTTCGCCGGGGATCCACTTCGGATAGAAGAGCGTCAACGGTCCTGGTTTTACGGGGAGTGTGAGTCTGCTATGGACGACATTCCGCGCGGCATCGGTGGCGTCGACGTTGAGCGTGATCGTTGTTTGGGCTAAGGCAGCAGAGGCAGTAGCGAGAAATAGTAGTATGGCGACAGCACAGCTTCGAATCGGTTTCATATCGCTATTGAACCAAGAAGTGCGCGAAATCGACAAATCGGCCACTGTGTTTGGACACCTAAGTCGCGCTATTCTCAAACTTGCCGGTACTAGCCTCAAGAATTTACTTGAACTTGCAGAGATGCGCGCAGCTGAGACTGCGAAGCGTCAGTCATCTGCTCTAAATCCTATCTGTCTGCCAGAACCAGATGGGTTGTCCGTAAGCTTTTTCAACTCGTCAAACACGACTTGAAAGTACTTGTCGTGCGTCGATAGCGTTTTGACGACGGCGGCGAACTTACGATTGAGTTCTTCGTTGGTTTCAAGCATCTGTCTCAAGCGGACAAACGCCCGCATAATCGCAATGTTTACTTCGATGGCTTGTTCGCTTTTCAGCACGCTCGATAGCATCGCCACACCTTGCTCGGTGAACGCGTAAGGCAGATGTCGACGGCCACCGCGGCCTGTGTTTGAGGTCACAATTTGTGACCTCAAAGATTCGGCCTCCTCCTTGGTTAGCCGAAACATAAAATCCCCAGGAAATCGCTTCTTGTTACGGGCGACACCTTGGTTCAAATGTTTCGTCGGTGCGCCGTACAGCTCCGCCAGATCCGCGTCGATCATGACCTTTTGCCCGCGGATCAGGTAGATTCTGCGCTCGATGAGTTGGACGGATGCCGATACACTACGAGCTGTGAGGTTCTTCTTGTGAGGCATGGCGAGAGGATAACAGATAAGGTCAAGGAGTCAGGCAGATGACGCAAGGAGTCCAGCAAATGAAGTTGCAAATCGTGCAGGCTGGCGATCCGGTCTTGAGAAAGCAGGCTCGCCCACTAACCAAGGACGAAATCACCAGCCCGTCGATACAGCAGCTAATCGAACTGATGCGCGAAACGATGCACGAAGCGCCCGGCGTCGGACTCGCCGCGCCTCAAATCGGCCTGTCTATCCAACTCGCGGTAATCGAAGACCAACCGGAATACCTCGCTCATCACTCGGCGGAGGAACTCGCAGAACTCCAAAGATCCGCGGTTCCCTTTCACGTAATCATCAACCCAAAACTCTCGTTCCCAGACAACGCGCACGCGGAATTTTTCGAAGGCTGTCTAAGCGTCGAAGGCTACCAGGCGATCGTGAATCGCGCACTGAATGTACGCGTCGAATGCCTGAACGAACGCGGCGAAGAAATCACGATCGAGGCGCACGGCTGGTACGCCCGCATTCTCCAGCACGAGATTGACCACCTGAACGGAACCCTCTACATCGATCGCATGAAAACCCGAACCCTCACGACCGGAGAGAACATGTTCCGCTTCTGGGGCAAACGAAGTATCGAAGAAGTACTTGCCGAATTAGGTGACGACGAGAAAAGATAACCCGATAACCAAATGCGCACAGTAAACGCCGCCAGATACGTCACACCGCTCCGCGAGGGCGGGTCGCTGCCGGCGATCATCGAGGCGGATGACGATGGTATGTATGTCCTCAAATTTCGCGGCGCGGGCCAGGGACCAAAGGCGCTCATCGCGGAACTCATAGCCGGCGAGATCGCCCGCGCGGCCGGCTTCCTGGTGCCCGAGTTGGTTTTCGTAAACCTCGATCCGGAAATCGCGAAGACCGAACCCGATCCCGAGATCCAGGACCTCATTCGCGCCAGCGGCGGACTCAACCTCGGTCTCGACTATCTGCCCGGCTCGGTGATGTTCGATCCCGTCGCCGATCAACCCGACGCCGACCTCGCTTCACGTATCGTCTGGTTCGACGCTTACGTCACCAACGTCGATCGCACGCCGCGTAACGCAAACATGCTAATGTGGCATCGCAAACTCTGGTTGATCGATCACGGCGCGGCCCTGTACTTTCATCATTCCTGGACCGGCATGGACCAACGCAGCAAGGATCCGTTCCCTTTGATCAAACAACACATCCTGCTCCCCTTCGCCCAAACTCTCGAAACAGCCGACCAGACGATGACCGCCGCCATCACACCAGCGGTAATAAATGAGGTTGTCGGTCTGGTTCCCGACGAATGGCTGGAGAACGACTCTCATTTCGAGTCGACGGCGGAACACAGACGGGCTTACGTCGAATACCTGACGCGGCGTCTCGAAGCGCCTCGCCCGTTCGTAGAGGAGGCGATGCGTGCCCGATAAATTCAGGTATGACTACGCCGTGATTCGCGTCGTGCCGAAGGTGGACCGCGAAGAGTTCATCAATGCCGGTGTGATCCTCTCCTGTCCCGATCTGTCGTTTCTGGAAGCACGAATCAAGCTTGCTGAGCCGCGTCTCCTCGCGCTCGATCCGGCCGCCGACCTCGAGCTCATCAGAAAACATCTCGCTATCATCCCCGTGATCTGTCGCGGCGGCGACGAGGCCGGATCGATTGGCCAACTGCCGCAGCGTCGACGTTTCGAATGGCTCGTCGCTCCGCGCAGCACAGTGATTCAAACCTCACCCGTTCACAGCGGCAGGTGCGGCGATCCGGCAGCCGCGTTGGAACATCTCGTCGCGACGATGGTCGATGCCGAAAGCTCTAACGACTGAAACATAACTAGGCGTTCGTCATACAGAAGCCGCACCGAATCGTACCAAGCGCATACAGTTTGCAACTCCTCACTTGAACCACCAAAGCGCTCACGTTTTGTTATTTATAAACAACTCGCACTTCGGTCCATAACGGCCCTCTTTTTGCTTTGCGCTCTGCAAAAACATAAGGAGAAACCATGGACGCCTTTCAGTTACTCAAAGCCGATCACGAGAAAGTTGCCCAGCTCTTTGATCAACTCGAAAGCGCTAGCGGCAGGGCCAAGCTGCAAGTGTTCGAACAGATCAGGACCGAGCTCGAGTTGCACACGCTGATCGAAGAAACGTACTTCTACCCGGCGCTGGAGAAACCGAAGCAGACCCACGACCTCACGCTCGAAGCTTACGAAGAGCACGACGTCGTGAAGAACCTGCTCCAGGAACTGAGCGGAACGCGAAACCCAAACGACGAATGGGAAGCGCAAGCGAAGGTGCTGCGCGAGAACGTCGAGCATCACGTTGAGGAAGAGGAAAATGAGCTTTTTCCGAAGGCCCAACAGGTGTTGAGCGAGGACGAGGTCGAGGAACTCGGCGACCAAATGGCAGCCGAGAAGCAACGCAAGCAGGGTCAAAAGGCGCGGGGCACTTCGAAGAAGGCAGCCAAAGGTTCGAAGAAAGCCGGCGGCGCTAAGAAAGCCGCAAAGGGTTCGAAGAAGGCTGCGAAGAAAGCCTTCAAGAAGGGCGGTACGAAGAAGTCTGCTTCGAAGAGCGCTTCTCGATCGACAGCGGCAAAGACCGCGCGCAAGTCCGGCTCGAAGAAGTCCGGTTCCAAGAAGTCAGGCTCGAAGAAGTCAGCGAAGAAACGCTAGCAGTGATTAATAAGGAATGCGGCCTGGTAAATGATGGATGATCTTTACGACTGCATCATCATCGGCGCCGGGCCGGCAGGCCTGTCCGCAGCGCTCTTTCTCGCCCGCTATCTGCGCCGCACACTGACGTTTCACCACAACAGCCCGCGCAACCAGTACGCGCACGGCATACACGGCTTTTTGGGCCATCATGGAATTCCTCCCCGCGAACTCCTGGCGCGAGGCCGTGATGAAGTGACCGCGCACGGCGGGCTGATTGTTGAAGCTTGCGTAAATTCGGTCGAGCAAGTTTCGCCCATGCACTTTCGCGTCTTCGCCGGCGGTGAAGGAACCGAAGCGCGGACGTTCGACTCACGACGTTTGTTGCTCGCAACGGGCTTACGCGATCTCACTCCCGACTGTCCGGGCTTTCGCGAGTTTTACGGTACGAGCGTGCACCATTGCCCCGACTGCGATGGTTATGAAGTGAAAGACAAACGAGTCGCCGTGCTCGCGCACGACAAGAACGCAGCGGCTTTCACCGCGCACCTGTTGACCTGGACCACGCAACTGACGTTGCTCACGGATCGACGCGAGATCTCGAGTCAGGGCCAGGAAAAACTCGCGCGACTCAACATTCCGATACGAACCGAAAGCGTAGTCGGTCTCGAAGGCGATAAGTCTTCAGGCCAGTTGCATCGTGTCGTCTTTGCGGGAGGTGAGCCGCTCGAATGCGACGCGCTCTTCTTCAATCTCGGCACGAAGCTCGCGACGAACTTCCACGAAACGCTCGGCTGTCGCCTCGATCCTGAATGCGATTTGGTGTGGGTAGACGATTCGCAGCAGACGAGCGTTAAAGGTGTGTACGCCGCCGGCGATATGACGCCGTTCTCGCAACTCGCCGTCGTCGCCGCCGCGGAAGGCGCGATGGCGGCGATTCACATTCATCGATCGCTGGTTCCGGAGGAGAGACAGATGTGATTTTGACGCCGGTTAAGATCATCATCTCGGCCAGCGCCGGTTCCGGCAATAACGATATAGGTGAACGCCTGGTCCAACTCTTTCAGGAACATCGGCTCGAACCAGACATCTCGCTGGCGGAAAGCGGCGCTGAACTAACCGATCTCGCTCGCGACGCCACCCGCGGTCTTTATAAAACCATCGTCGCTGCGGGAGGCGACGGCACGGTCAATGCAGTGGCCACAGAAGTTATCGATAGCGACAAAACGTTCGGCGTGTTGCCGCTCGGCACACTCAATCACTTCGCCCGCGACCTGAAAATCCCTTTCGAGCTCGACGCGGCGGTGCGCACGCTTGTCGCAGGTCACACAACCGAAGTCGACGTTGCCGAAGTGAACGAACGCGTCTTCCTGAACAACTCGAGCCTCGGCTTGTACCCGATCATCGTGCGCGAACGAGAAAAGCGACAGCGGCTCGGCTTGGGGAAATGGCCGGCTTTCGTTTGGGCCACGATTCAGGCGTTGCGGCGCTATCCGTTTCTTGACGTTCGACTGCGCGTCGACGATGAAATGATCGATCGAACGACACCGTTTGTGTTCGTCGGCAATAATGAATACGTCATGGACTTATTCAACATCGGCGTGCGCGAGCGACTCGATCGCGGCCTGCTGAGCATTTACATAACGCACCGAATGAGCCGGTTAAGATTGCTAAGTCTTGCCCTGCGCGCCGTCGTAGGCCGCCTGCGCGAGGACAAAGATTTTCTGGCGCTTCGTTCCAACGAAGTGAACATACACACGGCGCACAAACGCCTGCGCGTCGCGCTTGACGGCGAGATCACGGTGATGCAGCCGCCGCTAAACTACCGCGTGCGGTCGCGCGCATTGCGAGTGATCGTGCCGAAAGATACGGACGCCGAATGATCATGCGCACGCTCGTTCATCTTTCAGACTTGCACTTCGGCCGCGTGAATCCCGCGCTGCTCGATCCGCTGCGAAAGATCGTCAACGAACTCAAACCCGACGTCGTCGCCATCTCGGGCGACCTTACACAACGCGCGCGTTCGTACCAGTTTCAGCAGGCACGTTCGTTCCTGGAGTCGCTGCCGCAGCCGCAAATCGTCGTGCCGGGAAATCACGACATTCCGCTCCACAACGTTTTCGCGCGGTTTCTCGAACCGTTAACCAAATACAAGCGCTACATCACTGAAGATCTGCAGCCGGTGTATGCAGACGATGAGGTCGTCGTCATCGGCGTGAACACCGCGCGCTCGCTGGTCTTCAAAGGCGGACGCATCAACCGCCTGCAGGTCGATCGTTTAAGAGATAAGTTTTGTGCGTTAACAAAGGGAGTCGTGAAGGTCGTGGTGACTCATCATCCCTTCGATTTACCGGAAGGTTATGACGAGCGCGATCTCGTCGGACGCGCGCAGATGGCTATGACGAATCTCGCCGAATGCGGCGCGGATCTGTTTCTTTCCGGCCATCTGCACGTGAGTCACACCGGCCACACCAAGCGCTACAACATCCGCGGACACTCGGCCCTCGTCGTGCAAGCCGGCACCGCCACTTCAACGCGTGAACGCGGCGAAGCAAACTCTTTCAACCTGCTGCGCATTGCTTATCCCGCGATCACGGTCGAAAAGTTTACGTGGGACCCGTCGACTACATCCTTCGCGATCGCGACTGCCGAAGAATTCAAGCACAGCGACGAAGGATGGATAAGAGGCGGCACTGGGCCAGTTTGAGTTGAGCGCCTCTTTGGAGTGCGGTGCCTTAGCACCGCTTTGGCCAAAGCGCCGACAAGTCGGCGCACTCCAGGGAGGCGCTCACCCAAACTGGCCAGTACTTACGAGGCGTAAGACTTGCGTAACGAACGAGGCATGGGTGAAGAAATGAAAAAGTCGATAGCGATCAGCATGGCGTTGGCTCTGTGCGTGATCTTTGGCGGTTGCGCGCAACGACAAGCTCACAACGTACAAACAGACTCGCTTTTCCGCGCTGTGCGTGAGGGCAACACGGACATGGTCAGGTCGTTGCTTTCCAGTCCGGGCGCGGACGTGAATGCGCGGGACGAACGCGGCAGCACGCCGCTGCTCGAAGCCGCGCGCTACGGCCACAACGATATTTCCCGCCTCTTAATCGCGGCGGGCGCGGACGTGAAAGCAAAAGACAAAGACGGCAAGACCGCACTGATGTTAGCCGTGCAAGGCAATCACGACGATGTCGTGCGAGTGCTCAAGCAAGCCGGCGAAACCGAATGAGATGGTTCAACAGAAGCGCGTCGCCCACAAACTCCAAACCCGCTCAGATCTCGTTTCTGAGCGGCTTGTTAACAACCTGAGATCTCACGCGACTGCACACCATTTGCCACGCCGACGCCGCGCGATTGAAACGCATGCGCTTGATACCGTGGGCCAATCCCAGTAACTGCAACGCACGAATCCCGAGCCAGTTCAAATCGATCTCGTACCAACGCAAACCGTGACGCGCCGACGTCGGATGTGCGTGATGGTTGTTGTGCCATCCTTCGCCAAACGTCAACAACGCTACCCACCAACTATTGCGCGAATCGTCACCGGTTTCGAATCTAGTCCGTCCCCAGAGATGCGTGGCCGAATTGACCAGCCACGTTGCGTGCAGCGCCAGAACCAACCGCAGGAAAACACCCCACAGCAAGACGCCCCAGCCTCCGAAAATCAACAGCAAAGCGCCCACTATCAGAAGAGGCACGTAAAAGAAGCGATTAAGCCAGCGGTAGTAACGATCCTTGATTAAATCAGGTGCGTAGTGAGCGATCGTCTCCGGAGCATGATTCTGCGCCGTGCCCCACAAGATCCAACCGATGTGCGCCCACCAGCCACCATCGCGAGGCGTGTGTGGGTCGCCGGGATGATCTGCGTGGGCGTGGTGTATGCGATGCGTAACGACCCATTGAATAGGGCCGCCTTCCAGCGCCAACGTGCCGCACGTTGCCAGGAAGTATTCAACCAGTTTCGGTACTTTGTAGCCGCGGTGTGTCAGCAACCGGTGGTATCCCATGCCGATGCCGAGACTTCCGCCGACCCAGTAAAGTACCACTGCCGTAATCACAGCAGCCCAACTCCAGAAAAAAAGCGCCGCGACCGCGGCCACATGCGCAACGATGAGAAAAACTCCATTGCCCCAATTAACGCCGATCATTT
>CAMLLD010000118.1 GCA_946480785.1 uncultured Blastocatellia bacterium
CTCGAATTTCTCTTGACAAGACCCGGCTTCATAGAAGGGTTGCTTCAACCCTGGGAACCATCAACCCAACGTTTGCAACTCTGAAAGAGTTGGCGAGTCCGTCATGCTAGCCAACGCTTTCAGCGTTTCGAGATCTTTGTTTGAATGATCCCAGGGTTGCAGCAACCCTGGGCTACAACTGGCGAACGCCTTCGGCGTTGCGATTCAGGTGAACGTAAGTTGCGCTTTAGGTGAACGTAAGTTGGGGTTCTAGCTGATCGTGATCGGGAAGGGCCAGAAGCAGAGGATGAAGACGAGTAGTGTCAGGATGGCGATGAGGATGCGCTTTGTGCCTAAGGGTTCCAGGATTGCGGGCGCGGGGTGGGGGACGCGCAGCATGACCGCCAGAAGTACCGTGTAGAGAAAGCCGCTCGGGCTGTGATGCCACCAGAAACCTAAGACCGCGAGCACAGCCGTCGTCGCGAAAGCGATGCGAGCGATAATGCGATGTGCGCGTTGTCCAAAGATCGCAAACGTTCCGTGTCCGCCGTCCAGTTGGCCCACCGGCATCAAATTCAAACTCGTTACCAGTAAACCAATCCACGCAGCCATGTAGTAAGGCGTTGGTAGCGAGTTCGCATCGAGCGGCACGCTGAAGAGTTTCGCCAACAGACGAAACAACAGCGGATCGTTGAAGAAGATCGCGCCGCCTTCCGCAGCCGGTGGAACAGCCGGCCCCATCGTCAACACGCCGACCACTGCGATCGGCAACGCCACTACGAATCCCGCCAAAGGACCAGCGAGTCCGATATCAAACAACGCCCGCCGCGACGGTATCGCTGAACGTATCTTAATGAACGCGCCAAACGTTCCGGTGAGAAACAACGGTGGCGCCGGAATGAAGTACGGCAGCGTCGCGCTGACTTTGTAATAACGACACGCGAGATAGTGGCCCATCTCGTGCGAGAACAGGATCGCCAACAGTGCGGCGGAAAACTTTGCGCCCTGCGCGAAGAGGTGCGGTTGCGCGAGACCGAGCCGGATCATGTCGCCGATCGTATGAAAGTAACCGCGCGGAATGTAGAGCGCGTAGTCGAGCCAGCCTGATAAAGGCGGCTGGTAAGGCGGCAACTCGGGAATGACAAACATCATTCCTGCGAGCGTCGTCGTGATAATCGTCAGCAGAAACAGTCCGCCGTGCAGACGCCACTCGCGCGCGGTGATCGACAACCCCGCCGGCCTCGGCAAGTCAAAACCCTGCGGCACTGCCCGATACGATTCAGCCATAAACGCGCTCGTTAGAAGCCCAAAGGCTAGAGTCTGGATGCTCTTGCGTTTCCATCTCTAGCCTCTGATTAAAACCTGGTTGTGATAACACTAAAACTCGTCGTCGTCATCGTCGACGTCAACGTCGTCGGCGATCGGGTCGCCGTTATCGTGCGCCTGCAGCTCTTTGCCGGGTTTGAAGCGAATCGTTTTGCCCGAAGGAATCGCGACTTCTTCACCGGTGCGCGGGTTTCGACCGACGCCGCGTTTCCGCGGTTTCACCACGAAGACGCCAAAGCCGCGCAGTTCGATACGTTCGCCGCGGGTCAGCGCTTCTTTCATCGAATGGAAGAGCGCCTCGACGGCTTGTTCGGCCTTCATTTTCGGTACGCCGGTTTTGTCGGCGACGCGATTGATGATGTCGAGCTTGATCACGGCTACAGGCCTCGTTTCTGGCCCGGCTCGAGGACGAGCCGGCTCTGCAAACGCAGGGGAGGATGATAGAGAGCGTCAGCGAAGACTGTCAAGGAAGTCATACGCGCCCACGGTTGAGAGAAAATGGAGCCGCTGCGCGGGATACAAGCAGGGATCGGCGTCCGGTCGGGAGATAAATGCAAGTTTGAGATGCGCGAATACAAGTTTGACAAGCGCGAGACGCAAAGCTAAGTTTTGCAGAGGTTATGTTCGGTATTAGAAAACGCCGTCCGCCACCGTTTGGTGGAGTTCACGTCGACGACGACAAAGACATCCAGGTACACAAGCCGGAGCAGGCGCAGCGAAACGACCTGTGGTCGGAAGCGCGTCTGCTGCTGCGCGATCTGATTTTCGCACTCATGATCGCCGCGCTCGTCGTCGTCTTCATCGTGCAACCGGTGAAAGTCGAAGGCACGTCGATGCTGCCACGGCTGCACGACGGCGAACGAATCTTCGTCAACAAACTGATCTACTACGACGAGTATCGCTGGGCCCCGCATCTCGATCGCGGCGACATCGTCGTCTTTTGGTATCCCGACGATCCGTCGAAGAGCTACATCAAACGCGTGATCGGCCTGCCCGGCGACACCGTCGAAGTCCACGAAGGCACCGTGCGCGTAAACGGCCGCGACCTCGAAGAGAGTTATCTCGATCCGCGATTGAACCTGTCGCATCGTAGTCTCGCGCCGACCTACGTTCGCCCAAACTACTACTTCGTCATGGGCGACAATCGCGACAACTCGAGCGACTCGCGCATTTGGGGCCTCGTGCCTAAAAAGTACATCTACGGCAAGGCGCTGTTTCGCTATTGGCCGCTCAACGCCGCCAGCGTGATTCATCACGAGAACCTGGTGCCGACAGGGCCGGCATCGCCGCCGGGTTCCCCACGCGAATATCAGGACAGCCCGTTAGATGAGGCGAACCCGTAAGCGCCCTGAAGATCGTCCGCTATGACTGACTGGCTGCGACTCCTGCTCATGATTTTTTACGCCCCCGTGCGCGGGATGCGTCAGATACGTGAGCGCGGTTCGCTCGCGCCCGCCGCATTTCTCGCCTTCCTCGGCGAACTCTCTTACAGCGTTGTGACGAACAAGTTTGCGGGTGTTGGCTCAGGCGGCGGCCGCATGATGGTCGCCGAGATCTTCCACGCGGCGGTGATCGTGGTCGTAGTCGCGGTGATAGTCGTGCCGATCCTGACGCTCGTAGCCAACACGCTCGATCGCCGCGGCAGTTTTCGCGTCGTGATCACACAGGAGTACGCGCCGGTTGCGGCGACGATGTTCTACGTGCTCACGGCCGCGAACGTGATCGCGATCTTAATCGCCGCGCTGTTGCACTACACCGGAATTCAATATCAGCAAGTCGCCGCGATGATCGAGAACGCGGATCAATCGCGCGCGATGCTGCGCGCCATGTTCGGCGACACCGAACAGCTCGCGCAGGCAGCGGAACAACTCCGCGACCCGGCGATACTCTCGCAGAACCTGTTCTTCATGCCGAAGCTGGCGCTGTTTGCGATCGGCACTGTGCTTGGCGTGCGAGACGTTTTTCGCACGGGTTTTGTGCGCGCGTTTTTCATCTGCGTGCTGTCCGGCGTCATCGCGGTATTCATAGCGCCGCTCGGATTGCGCTTGTTCTCGGGCGTGCTCGGTTCGCCGTTCCTGCTCTTCATCCTGTTCATGTTGTTGCGCGGTTACTTCAGCGACATCATGGGCACGCAGCGCGCGAAAGCCGCGTTCAAGCAGAACCTGGAATCCGCGACGCTCAATCCCGCCGACGCTTCGGCGCATTACAACCTCGGCCTGATTCATCAAAGTCGCGGCGAACTGGACCAGGCGCGCGAGCGTTTCGAACGCGCATTGCAAATCGACGACGGCGAGATCGACGCGAGTTATCAGCTCGGCCGCATCGCGCGGCAGCAGAAGCGTTACGCCGACGCGATTCAAAACTTCGAGCACGTTGTGACCCGCGATCCGGCGCACTCGCAGTACGAGATCTGGCGCGAAGTCGCGGCGACATACATCGCGGCGGGACAGTTTGAAGACGCGCGCAACGCGCTCGAACAGTTTCTCGAGCACCGGCCGTCGGATCCGGAAGGACTGTATTTGATGGGCCGCGCGCACGCCGGTCTCGGTCACAAGCGCGAAGCGACGAACCTCATGCAGGCGTGCATCGAAGCGGTGAAGACCGCGCCCGCTTACAAGTATCGCGCGAGCAAGCGATGGTTGAACGAAGCGCAGCAGTTCATTAAAGGCATTCAGTAAAACCCAGGCGACCTTTTCTAATGGCGAATAAAACTCCAGCACTCCTCGCACTCGAAGACGGCCGTACGTTTCGCGGCTCCTCGTGGGCGGCCGAAGGCGAAGCCTGCGGCGAGATGGTTTTCAACACCTCGATGACAGGCTACCAGGAAGTGCTCACCGATCCTTCCTACGCCGGACAGATCGTCTGCATGACGTATCCCCTCATCGGCAACTACGGCGTGAACGAAGCCGACTCTGAATCGTCGCGCCCGTGGGTCGAAGGTTTCGTCGTGCGCGAGGCGAGCCGCATCACTTCAAACTGGCGCGCTGAAGAAAGTCTCGAGTCGTACCTGAAGCGCTGGAACATCGTCGCGATCGAAGGCATCGACACGCGCGCGCTCGTGCGGCACATCCGCGACAAGGGCGCGATGCGCGCCTGTCTCTCGATGATCGACACCGACGAAGCGAGCGTCATAGAAAAAGCGCGGCAGTCGCCGTCGATGGAGAATCGAGAGCTCGCGAGCGTCGTCACGACGAAAGAGCGTTACGACTTTCCCGCCGCGGGTGAAGAACGTTTTCATGTCGTCTGTTACGACTTCGGCGTGAAACGAAATTCATTACGCGAACTGGCCCAACTCGGCGTGCGCACCACCGTCGTGCCGGCTTCGACATCCGCTGCCGAAGTGATGGCGTTGAATCCCGACGGCATCTTCCTTTCGAATGGTCCGGGCGATCCGGCGTCGATGAATCGCGAGGTCGAACAGATTCGCGAGCTGCTGAAAGCGCAAAAACCGATGTTCGGCATCTGTTTCGGACATCAGTTACTCGGTCGCGCGTTCGGCGGCCAGACGTTCAAGCTCGTGTTCGGGCATCGCGGCGGCAATCAGCCGGTGAAGGAAGTCGCGGGCAAAGGCGTGGAGATCACGTCACACAATCACGGCTTCGCAGTGCAGGCGGAAACGCTGCCGCCGGAAGTGGAAGTGACGCACATCAATCTCAACGATCAGTGTGTGGAGGGAATGCGGCACCGCACGCTGCCGGTTATTTCAGTGCAGTATCATCCGGAAGCGGCACCGGGACCGCACGACGCGGAACATCACTTTCACCGCTTTGTCGAGTTGATGGCGCAGGCGCAGCGTTGAGGGCGTCAGCCGCGGGGGCGACCGGCGGCACTGGCGGACTCGGTTCGAGCAGATCGGCGATGCCTTCGCTGCCGCGATGCTCGAGCCAGTGACGATAGCTGACCGTCAGGATCGCGACCACCGGAATCGCCAGAAACACACCAGCCACTCCCGCCAGTTTCTCACCAGCGAGAATCGCGAAGATCACAGCTAGCGGATGCAGATGAATGCCCTGCCCGATCAGCCGCGGATAGATCGCGTAGTCCTGCGCGATGCGTAACACGCCGAGAAACAGCAGCACTAGAAACGCATTGAACGGACCCGCATGTAGCGTCGCGAGGATCGACGCCATAATCGCAATGAGCAGTGGTCCAACGAGCGGGACGAACTCAAAGACTCCGGCGATCACGCCCATCACCAGTCCACCCGGTAATCCCAGCAAAGTGAAACCGAGCGCGCAAACGACGCCGATAAATAAACACGCCGTGAGTTGCGCGCGAATGTAAGCGGCCAGCGTGCTATTGACGTCCTGGAAAAACTCGTCACCGCGCCAGCGCCAGCGGCCTCGCGGCAACATCAACAAAGCGGAGCGACGAAAACTCTCCGCGTCTTTGAGCAGGAAGAACGCGAGTATGGGAATCAGGATCAGCCACGGAGTGTAAAGCACCAGATACCCCACCGTGGCCTTGAAAAACTGTCCGGCAATAGAGCCGACTGTATCAAGCGCATTCCGCCCCGCGGTGTTGATTGCGTCGACCACTTTCGGCGACAAGCGGTTAGATCGTGAGAATTCATTCCACGACTCCACCTTCTCACCGACTGCCGCCCAGTACTCCTTTGCTTGCGCTGAAAACTCGGGATATTGATTGGCAAGGCTCGGCAGGACCAGGTAAATGGCAATGAAAACGACCGCGAGAATAATCGCGTACGCCAGCACGATCGCCAGCACCTTCGGTATCGCCAGCGTTCGCGTACCGACGTGTCGCGGACGGCGCAAAAATTCAACCAGCGGCGAAACGAGATAAGCAAAAAAGATCGACAGGACGAGCAGCAGCAGAATGCCCGTGATCTTGTAGATGATCCATACGACGCCGGTGACGAGGAGCAGAATAACGATGATTCGCAGAATGACGCGGTTCGGCGGACCATAGGCTTCCACCGCCGCTGTCGCCGCGTGGGCCGCAGCTTCTTTAGTCGTTTCTTTGCTCACCGTGAACCGCTGTCGATCTGTTAGAGGCGCGCATGCAAACGCCCGATAAACTCGCCCACCGCTCGCTGATCCTGGTTCGACAAATTCCGAAACTCCACGCCAAACGTGTCGGCCGTTGCATGATGGACTACGGCCGCCGAAATTGACAACGCATCTTCGCCGTCGAGCAGCAACAACCCGAGTTGATCTCCCACTTGCACGTGCGGACACGCCGGCAGGTTCGTCACGCGCAGGCCGCCGAGACTGATGTCCTGCGGCTCGCCGATGCCGATCGATTCCTTCAAACTCTCATCTTCGATGGCCAGCGTCAGTCGCGCCGAAACGAAGTAACGGGGAAAGCGTCGCCGCTCGTGAGAATTTCCGTTGTTCGAGTTGAGAGTTGTCATCAGGCGTTCCTCAGTGAGTTACATCGTCGTCTTCGATAATCTCGCCCTCTTCGCCTTCCTCACCCTCAGCGGGCGGCGGCGGCGTGATGCGCGGAGCGGCCGGCTCCCAAACCAGGCCGCGCCATTCATCCGTCTCACCCAACAATTGCAACGCCGCCAGCGGGTGGCCCGGATGGCGCTCGATGCGCAACACCTCGGCGATCACTTGCAGCTTCTCGCCCGTTTCGCCGAGCACTTCGAGCCGCACGCGACTGCCAACGTTCGGCAGGTGACGCGGCAGATGGACCAACGTTCCTTCCGGCCCGACGTTTTCAGTAGTGCCTTCGGCAATCACGTGCGCGCCGCTCGGTTCGTCCCACTCAGCGCGGACTTCGAGGCTCGCGAGATAACGTGGTCCAGTTCGATTCTCGGATTCGATTTGGCGGGGCATATTATTCCTCCTCTGCCCTCAGCTTCTCCAGCACGGAGAAGTCTTCGAGGGTAGTTACGTCTCCGGCCACCGTGCCGCTGGTCGCGATCTCGCGCAACAAGCGCCGCATGATCTTGCCGGAGCGAGTTTTGGGAAGAGCGTCGGTAAATCTGATTTCGTCCGGACGAGCGAGAGCGCCGATCTCCTTCACCACGTGGGCGCGGAGTTCCTGGTTCAGCGCTTCCGACGGAGTTTGCGATCCTTCCAACGTTACAAAAGCCACAATCGACGATCCCTTCAACTCATCGGGCCGCGGGACTACGGCCGCTTCAGCCACCGCCGCGTGAGAAACCAGGGCACTTTCGATTTCCGCCGTTCCGAGTCTGTGTCCGCTAACGTTAATTACATCGTCGATGCGGCCCATAATCCAGAAATAGCCGTCGCTGTCCTTGCGGGCGCCGTCGCCGGCGAAGTAAATCCCATCGATTTGCGACCAGTACTGCTCGCGGTAACGATCGTCGTCGCCCCAGATCGTCCGCAGCATCGAAGGCCACGGCCGCTTGATGACGAGGTAACCGCCCGAACCCGGCGGCACAGGCCCGCCGTCGCGCGTCACCGCCCACACGGCGGCGCCATGCGCCAGCAGCGCCGGCTGCGCGTTGTGCGTGAGCGTCAGCTCGTCGGCGGGGCCGTCGCGCGTCATGATGTCGGCTTCGACGCCGGGGAACGGTTTTGTTGCAGAACCGGGTTTGGTGGGGGTCGCGCCGGGCAGGGGCGTGATCATGATCGCGCCGGTTTCCGTTTGCCACCACGTGTCGACGATCGGACAACGTTCCTTGCCGATCGTTTTGCGATACCACATCCACGCTTCGGGATTGATCGGTTCGCCGACTGTACCGAGCAAGCGCAGGCTCGACAGATCGTGCTTCAACGGCCAGCGATCGCCCCAGCGGATGAACGCGCGGATCGCGGTCGGAGCCGTGTAAAAGACGTTGACGCGGTGCCGCTCAATCATGGACCAGAAACGATCCGGTTCGGGCCAGTTCGGCGCGCCTTCGTACATCAGCGCGGTCGCGCCGTTCGAGAGCGGGCCGTAAACAACGTAGCTGTGGCCCGTGACCCAACCGATGTCCGCGGTGCACCAGTAAAGATCTTCGTCTTTGAGATCGAAGACCCATTTCGTCGTGAGATGCGCGCCGAGAAGATAGCCCGCGGTTGTGTGCAGAATGCCTTTCGGTTTACCCGTGGTGCCAGATGTGTAGAGGATGTAAAGCGGATGCTCGCTGTCCAACTCTTCCGCGGGACAGTCCGTCTCGATCGTCTCCATCAACTCGTGCCACCAGAAATCGCGCCCGTCCTGCATCTGTTGCGGCGAGCCCGTGCGACGCACGACGATGCACGCAGTCACGGAAGGAGTTTCTTTCAACGCCTCATCGACCGCGGGTTTGAGCTTGATCTCGTGGCCGCGTCGCCAGCCGCCGTCGGCAGTGACCACGAGTTTGCACTGAGCATCGTTGATGCGATCGATCAACGCAGCGCTGGAGAAACCACCGAACACGACCGAGTGCGTCGCGCCGATGCGCGCGCATGCGAGCATCGAGATCGCGAGCTCTGGAATCAGCGGCATGTAAAGCGCGACGCGATCGCCGCGTTGAATGCCGGCGTGTTTGAGCACGTTCGCAAACTTGCAGACTTCCGTGTGCAGTTGTTGATAAGTGAACGTGCGCGTCTCACCGGGTTCGCCTTCCCAGATGAGCGCGGCCTTGTTGCGCCGCCACGTCGTGAGATGACGGTCGAGACAGTTGTAAGAGATGTTGATCTTGCCGCCGCCGAACCACTCCGCGTGCGGCGGATCCCACTTCAGCACCGAGTCCCACTTCTTGAACCAATGAAGCTCTTCAGCCATGCGCGCCCAGAAGGCTTCGGGATTGTCGCGCGCTTCGGTGCGCAACTGCTCCAGCTCCGCTTCCGACTTGATGTGCGCCTGCGCGGAAAACTCCGGCGGCGGCGGAAAAACCCGTTCCTCCTGAAGTACGGATTCGATGTTAGTGGTAACAGTCGACACGGTCCCTCACTGCGCTTGTTGATTTCTGGATTTCCTTGCTTTGCGTGCCTGTGTACCACAGAATTGCTCGACCCTACAACCGGACACCTTTGGAGTGCGGTGACTTGTCACCGCTTTGGCCAAAGCGCCGACAAGTCGGCGCACTCCATGGAGTAGCGCAAACAATGAAGCTTTACGTGGGCACCAGCGGCTACAGCTACAAAGAATGGAAACGCAGCTTCTATCCGCAGCAGATTCAGCCGGCGGAGATGCTCGCTTACTACGCGTCACGTTTGCCGGCAGTCGAGTTGAACAACACGTTCTACCGCATGCCGCAGCGCGAGATGATCGAGAGTTGGAAGTCGCAAGTGCCCGCGAATTTCCGTTTCTCAGTGAAGGCGACGCAGTCGATCACCCACTACCGGCGCTTGAAAGACGCCGGCGCGCAAACGAAGCAGATGCTGGAAACCGTTTCGGCGCTGGGAAATCGTTTGGGTGTGGTTTACTTCCGGCTTCCCGAAGACATGAAGAAGGATCTGGAACGACTGGAAACGTTTTTGAAAGAGCTGCCCGCGAACACGCCGATCGCGTTCGACTTTCGCCATCCGACGTGGTTCGACGAAGACGTCTATGAGTTATTACGCCGTTACAAGCGCGTGTTGTGCGTCTCGGATACTGACGACCTGCCGTTGGACCACATCGACAAGACGGCGGACTGGGGTTACCTGCGGCTGCGACGTGTAAATTACAGCAAGACAGATCTCACCCGCTGGATCGAGCGGATTCGCGCGCAGCAGTGGAAAACGGCCTTCGTGTTTTTCAAACACGAAGACGAAGGAACAGGACCAAAACTGGCCGCTCAGTTCATCAAGCTGAGTAAACAGCTCGAGCAAGTAGAGTCGTGTTTGGATCCGTGTAAGCTGTGGCTCAGAAATTTCCGCCGCACGCCTCGTGCCCGCAATCACAATCGATCTCGATCGTCTTACCCGCGCCCTCGCACGATGCGCTGCAATACTTGCCACCCGGTTGCGGCGGGCAGGTGCAGGGCGGATTCTTACACGTGTCCTTGTTATCGTCGGCCATCACGGTCCTCCAGTTTGTGTGTGTTAGCGGACGGTAGAGTACTACTGTTTTTCTTTCTCCACAAACTCGATCGCACCGTGGGCTTTCAGCAATCTGATAACAGCGCGCTGGTTGTCGCCGTCAGCGAGCATCAACGCTGTCTTGCCTTCCTTGTTGCGCGCGTTGACATCCGCACCCGCCATGATCAAGGCGTGCACGTTATGCACCAAACCGCTCTCAGCCGCCTTCATCAACGGTGTCTCGCCGTCGCTGTTGGCGGCATTCACTTTCGCGCCCGCTTCGATCAGCGCCTTCAGAGCCTCGACGTTGTTTACTTCCGCCGCATTGATAAGCGGAGTCTCCCCGTCTTTGTCACGCGCATTGACTTTCGCGCCCGCGTTGATGAGTTGCCAGACGAGTTCACTCGTCACGCTGTCGCCGAGCATCATCAGGGCGGTTTGGCCAAACTCATCCTTCGCGTTTACGTCTGCCCTCGCGGAGAGTAGCACCCGCACGATGTCTTCGTTGCCGTTGCGGACGGCGTACTCGAGCGCTGACTCGTGCGTGTCCTTATCGCGCACGTTCGCATCCGGTTTCGCCGCGAGCGCGGCGTTGACTGCTTCGAGGTCGTCTTCCATCGCGGCTTTGACGAGTGGCTCGCTGGCCATAACGATCGCCACCGCGCCTCCGGTGGCGGTGACCTGCGGATCCATTTTCACCGTCAGTGGATCGACGGCCTGAGTCGCATCGGCATTGATCGTTATGCCTTGCACCTGCGCCTTCGCGAAACCGGGCGCCTCGACCTCTACCATGTAAATGCCCGGTTCCAGGCCTGCAAACGAAAATTCGCCGTTTTCGTCCGTGTTCGCCGAGCGTTTTTCGTTGTTCTCCATTCGCGTCAGCGACACAGCAGCGTTGGGAATTACGGCGTCCTGCGGATCGACAACCCGGCCGCGCACAGCTCCACTTCCCGCGCCGAGGATCCGTTCGGGAACAACGGCCGCCGCAACGACCGGATCGGCAAACGAGGGATGCCGGAAATTCGGTTGCGTGGCGGCTGTGGCGGTGGCGATGCCGAGCGTTGCCGAGAACGCGCCGGCGGCCAACGCCGAAGTTCGTCTGCCGATCTTGTGCAGGATCGGAAGCGGGCTGAATTCCGGCTGGAGTTTGGATCCCGTGTAGTTCACGCAGAGGCGACCGTGCGAGCGCGCGATGAGACGCCGGACTTGTTTTCGATTCAATGAGTCGACGTGATGGACCGACAGGCGGCAGTGTTCGCAGAAACGCACGCGATCGTTGCCGATCATTGAATCCCACTCGACCTCACATGGTCCTGCGATACGAAGTTGTTGAATGAGTTCTTTGCGAGACATGGCTAACTCCTTTCAAATGCGGGTTGATTGGAGAGCCTGGGGAGAACTGCTCCGTTCAGTTTGAATTTGACATCGCGCAGCGGAATTGGTTCCCGCGCGACGCACAGACTCGGGCAACGGTTAGAACTTTCGCTCTACCTACACGCACTAACTGACAGCTTGTTCCTGGCTGTGAGCCCAGGGAGGAGCTCACATTGATTGTGGCGCTGTGATGCTATGCGTGCTGTGAAGGGTTGGCGAGTGGCTGCGAAAAATTGTAGAGGCTAGGTGCGTGACAACGCGGCGGCGATCTCCGCGGCGACGCGCGCGTTGTTTTCGAGCAGTGCGATGTTGGCGCGCAACGTTGCGCCGCCGCTGCGTTGAGCCATGTGGGCCAAAAGATATGGGGTGAGCTCGCGGCCGGTGATGTTGTTGTGTTCGGCTTGAGCCAGAGCGTCGTTGAGTGTTGTTTGGAGTTGGTCGGGCGGAACTTCGAATTGTCCCGGTACGGGAACGGTGACGAGCAACGCTGACGAGATTTCGAGTTCTTGCTGCGTGTGAAAGATGTGCGCGACCTGGTCGGCTGAATCGGCGCGAACATCAATGGGCAAGCCGCTACGGCGTGAATAAAAAGCCGGCAGCTCGTCGCATTGATAACCGATGACGGTGACGGCGTGCGTCTCGAGCCATTCGCGCGTCGCGGGCAAGTCCAACACTATCTTCGCACCCGAACAGACGACGACGATCGGCGTGCGCGCGAGTTCCGGCAAGTCGGCGGAAACGTCCGGCAACGCGCCACGATGAACACCGCCGATGCCGCCCGTTGCGAACACTTTGATTCCCGCGCGCTGAGCGATCCACGTTGTTGAAGCGACGGTCGTCGCGCCGG
>CAMLLD010000119.1 GCA_946480785.1 uncultured Blastocatellia bacterium
GTAGCTCGTGTAATGTGGAGCTGTTTCTGTCGACGGTGTCGGCGTCGGCTGCGGTGCGGGTTTGTTCTCGATAACCGCGCTGCCGTGATACTGATCGGCCGCCGTCGCGAGGTAGTAAACCGCATGGATCGTGTAAACGCCCGTGCCCTGGACTGACGGATCGATCGTCGTGTCTTCCCACGTGAGCGGCTCGGTCGGCGATGTTGCGCCGCGACCCGAGCTGCCCGCGAGCGGGCCGGAGTTAGAGTCTTTATGGATGTAGAGATCGTAATCGGTGACCGGCAGCAGCCACTCGATCTTGATGCGAATCAGTTTGCCCGCCCAGTCACTCGGATTGCCGGCGACTGTCAAGGTGAAGGTATCGCAGTTAATGCCTTCCTGACAGAGATCTTCGCCGTTAATCAGACCGAGCGGCGCGTTGAGTGCGCCGCCGCCGACGCCGGTGCCGGTCCACGTGACGGGCGTAGTCGCGGTGGAACTAATCGTGCCGCCCGCCGGGCTTGAGGCGGATGTTTTTCTCAACGCAGGCAAGATGCCCGCGACGAGCGCGATAATAAAAGTGGCGGCGATGAATAGACGCAGCGCAACGCGCGTGCTCCACGGCCGTCGGGTACGGTTTGCAAACCTAGTGATTGTCGGAATCATTAGCTCTACTCCTGCTCAGTGGAGATGTAAGGCGGCGGGGGTTGGTGGAGGACTGCTTGCCGCGCTTGGAACTCGCGCCATTTACTACCGGCGAAAAGTTACACAGCAGTCACGGTTTTAAATTAATAAGTTAGTGAGAATCTTGCGGTAATCTTGTGGCCTTCGAGAACTTAATTAGTCGGGCGGGCTTCCCGAAGCTGTTCTATAGTAAAATTCGATGCAAATTTATCTAGGTGAAGGGCCATGAAACTTTCTCGGGATATTATGAGCTTGTCGACTTTTAAGCGTGACAGCAACAAAGTTATGCGCCAGATGAAGAAGACTAAAGAGCCGGTTATTCTTACCGTGAATGGTAAGGCCGCTATCGTCGTTCAGGACGCCGAAAGCTATCAAAGGCTACTGGAACTTAAGGAGCGTTCGGAAGTAGTTGAGATACTGCGAGAACGCCTGGCATCGCTCAGCACCAAAAAGGGCCGATCGGCAGAAGAGTTTTTTACGGAGTTCTTCGCAAAGAACCGCATCCCCGCTGAAGACTGATGAAGAAGTACCGGGTCATTCTTCATCCTGATGCCGAAATTGATTTCAGTTCCGCATTCGAATGGGGCACACGCGTCTGGGGCCGCAAAGAGGCCCGCGCTTGGATTCAAAAACTACGCCGCACCCTACAACAGCGTCTTGCGTTGATACCCTTGGGGTGTCCACTTGCGCCCGAGAGCAACGAGCTAGGCCTCCCTGTCAGGCAGTTGATCGTAGACCGTTATCGCGTCCTCTTCATCGTTAACAGAAGGACCGTCACGATTCTGCACCTCCGAGGCCCTTACGTTCCGCCGCCTTAAGCGTGCGATACTCTTGCCTGCTACAAGTTCGAAAGGAGTTACAAGATGAATATCGGAATCATTGGCGCGGGCCACATCGGCGGCACGCTGACACGACGACTGACTGAACTCGGGCACAACGTGTTCGTCGCGAATTCGCGCGGGCCGGAAACGCTCATAGCACTCGCACACGACACCGGCGCACAGCCGGTTGACATTCACCAAGCCGCACGCAGCGGCGAGATCGTTATCGTTACCATTCCCGAGAAGAACATCCCGGACCTGCCACGCGATCTCTTCGCGGGAGTGCCGGACGATGTGATCGTGATCGACACCGGCAACTATTATCCGCAACAGCGCGACGGTCGCATTGACGCCATCGAACAAGGCATGACCGAAAGCCGTTGGGTGTCGGAACAGCTCGGCCGCCCGGTCGTGAAGACGTTCAACAACATCTACGCCGATCATCTTTTGCGTCTGGGCCGTCCCGCGAACGATCCGCAGCGCATCGCTCTGCCGGTTGCCGGTGACGATCCGAAAGCGAAGCAGAGAGTGATCGAGTTGCTCGACGAGCTCGGCTTCGACGGCGTTGACGCGGGGACGATTGACGAGTCGTGGAGACAACAACCAGGCACGCCGGTCTACGCAACGGACCACGACATTCCAGGTGTCAGGAAAGCGTTGTCGGAAGCGAGTAAGGAACGCACCCCCGAATGGCGTGCAGCGCAGGCGGGCGCGAGTGGACGTTGAGCCACAGACTTCCACAAATAAACACGGATCTGAACTCTCTTTTTTCAATCCGTGTTTGTCCGTTTGTGTCTGTGGCTCAAGATGCATTTCGCCACACAAACTTGTCACTTTTAGCAGGACTAAGTCATGGTCCAGCGTTACAACCTGAGTGGTCTACGTTCGCAGGAACGCAAGGAGGTGAGGGCGAATGGCAAGATACGGCAAGAAGGCCGGGAAGAAGGTCGAGCGGGCGATGCACGAGATGAAACGTGGCAAGCTCAAGAGCGGCCGCTCCGGCAAGAAAGTCACCAGCAGGAAACAGGCGATCGCGATCGGACTCTCAGAGGCTCGCGAAGAAGGCGACAAGGTGCCTTCGAAGAAGGGCGGCAAGAAAGGATCGAAGAAGCGTTCGAGCAAGAAGAGTTCGAAGAAGGGTTCGAAGAAGCGATCGTCTAAGAAACGAACTTCAAAGAAGAAGTAGCACGCGAAGAAGTAGCGCACGCGAAGAAGTAGCGCACGCGAAGAGAGTAGCGCACGCAAAGAACACGCGAAGAGAGTAGCGCACGCGTAGTAATGATCATCTTTGTTCCGTTTGGCATTGGTCTTGCCAAGCTACAAGCCGGTTAAAGATCTTGTCTCGAAAGGATTCAACCTTCACTGAAGGAGAGACTCTTTAGATACACGATCGGATGAAACACCAACAAGGAGGGAAACAAGGATGGCTAAACAGAACCAGGGAAACCAGGGTGGTAAACAAGGTGGTGGTCAACAAGGCGGCAGTGGCGGTCAGCACGGCGGCGGCAAGCAGGCCGGCGGTCGTCAAGGCGGTCAACAAGGTGGTGGCGGCAAGAGCGGTGGTGGCAAAAGCGGCGGCCGCTAAACACACCCATACAAGCATTCTTTAAGGTGAGTCATGCGCATGGCTCACCTTTTTTTCGTTTCCGAAACCAGCATTCATTCCCGCTTACAGAAACCACGATGTGACGAGCCCGATGCTCGCGGCGAAGATCGCGGCGGTAGTGATCCAGCCGAGGACGTTCATCCAAAACGTGTTCACGCGATTGCCCATGATCCGGCGATTGTTCGTGATGAGCATGATGAGCAACAGCAACGGTGGCGTCGAAAAACCCTGCACGATGCCCGAATAAACCAGCGCCTTCATCGGATTGAAACCGAGAAAGTTCAACCCCATCGCGAGCACTGTGAAGACCCCGATCGTCACGTAAAACCGCTTCGCCTCAGCCGGTTTCGCGTGCAGACTGTGCTTCCAGCCCAGCACCTGACAAAGGTCGTACGCCGCGCCAGTCGTCATCACCGGCACTGCCAGAAAACCAACTCCGATCACGCCGAGCGCAAACAAGATCGACGCCGCTTGCCCAGCTAAAGGACGAAGCGCCTGCGCCGCTTCCGCCGCCGTGTTGATCTCATGCTGACCGGATTTGAAGAGCGTCGCCGCGGTCGAAAGAATGATGAAGTACATCACGACGTTCGAGAAAAACATTCCCGCCACGACGTCGTTCTTTGTCTCTCGCAGTTCCTGTTTCGTCGCGCCTTTGCGATCGACGAGCCGGCGGCGGCCCATCGCGATCTCTTCTTCCACTTCCTGGTTCGACTGCCACGTGTACAAATAAGCCGACAGCGTCGTTCCCACCACCGCCACCAGCAGCGAGAGAAACTTCTGATCGAAATGCACTGCCGGCAGCAAAGTACCTTTGAGCACTTCGAGCCAATCCGGTTTCGCCAGAATCGCCGCACCGACGTACGCGAGCAACGTGAGCGCGAGCCAGCGAAAGATGTTGCGAATCAACGTGTACGAGCCCCAGAGCTGCAACGCGAAGATCGCCGCCGTCACCGGAATGATGATCAACGGCGCGGGAATCGGGAGCAGCACTTGAATCGCCGCCGCCATGCCGCCGATGTCCGCGCCCGCTTCGATCACGTTGCCGATGAGCACACCGATCAGCGCCGGATACAAAATCCAGCGCGGATAGTTGTCGCGAATTACGTGAAAGAGTCCCTTGCCGGAAACCTGACCGAGCTTCGCCGACAGGTACACGACCGCACACATCATCGGGAACGTAACGGGTGCGGTCCAAAGAAACGCCGGACCGATCGCCGCTCCCGCACTCGCGTACGTTCCGATAGCGGAAGGATCGTCGTCGGCAGCGCCGGTGATCAGTCCGAGACCTAGCGTCCGCAACACGCGGCGTCCACCGCCACGTGACGGCGAGCCCTTCTGCTCCGGCTCGTTCTGCTGTGGTGCTGGTGATGGTTCGGTGTGACGTGTTTCTGAAACACGTTTCGGTATGGCCACGACCCCTTGTTCCCCCCTGGCTCGTTCGTAATTACCGATCGCAACTCACAGCAACCAGCATTCCCTCTCGGCTTCATCTGTGTTATCTGTGGCTGGCACCGCCATTGCACGAAACGCGTCGGCCACGAACGGCGACCCGAAAACATACGACGCCGGAAAGGAGTACGGCCATGAGATCCCTCTGGGCGCTCCAGAACATCAGTTGGTTTCAACTCGCGAAACGAGTCTGGAAAGAAATAGAAAAGGACCGCGTGTTCGGACGCGCCGCTGAACTCTCCTACTACTTTCTGCTCGCGCTCTTTCCTTTGTTGATCTTTCTCACGTCGGTGATCGGCATCATCATGGGTTCCGGCACGGGCACGCGACACGCGCTGTTCAATTATCTCGCGCGCATCATGCCACCTTCCGCGTTTCAACTGCTCGACACCACGATGTATGAAGTGTCCACGTCAAGCGGCAGCGGCAAGATCTCGTTCGGATTGCTCGCTGCACTTTGGGCGGCGTCCAACGGCCTTAGCGCAATCACCGATTCACTCAACGCCGCTTACGATTTGGAAGAGAGTCGCCCGTGGTGGAAACAACGTCTCGTGGCGATCGCGCTCACGATCGCGCTCTCAGTGCTGATCATGGGCGCGTTGATCCTCGTGGTGGCGGGTGGAAACATCGGCGAGGGCGTTGCTAATCATTACGGCTTCGGGCCGGCGTTCGCGCTCGTCTGGAAGATCATTCAATGGCCGGTGATCTTTGCGGCGCTCGTGCTCGCGTTCGCGTTGATCTACTACTTCGCTCCTGACTTTCGCGACCAGGCGTGGCAATGGCTCACGCCGGGCGCCGCGATTGGTGTGGTGCTGTGGCTTTTAGTCTCGTTCGGTTTCCGCGTTTATCTTCAGTACTTCGACTCTTACAGCAAGACGTACGGCTCGCTCGGCGCGGTGATCGTTTTGATGTTGTGGCTTTACTTCACCGGCGCGGCGGTTTTGATCGGCGGGGAGATCAACTCGGAGATTGAGAATGCGGCAGCGGAGAAAGGCGCGCCCGAAGCAAAGGAACGCGGCGAGAAAGCGCCGGACGAATCGCCTGCGCCTCAGAAGGGCGCGCGGATCGCGACGCCAGGATGAACGCCAGTTTGTAGCTCGCCCTCTTTCACTACCAGCACGCCGTTCACGAGCACGAACTTAACGCCGGTGCTTGCTTGCGCCGGATCTTGAAAAGTAGACCGGTCGCTGATCGTTTGCGGATCGAAAACCGTGAGGTCTGCGTCAGCGCCGATACGAATGCGGCCTTTGTTCTTCATCGCGGGCACGCGCCGCTCTAATCTCTGCGCCGGCATCAACGTCATCTTCGTCAGCGCTTCCATCAGCGTCAACGCGTGATCTTCTCGCACGTACTTTCCGAGCACGCGCGAGTACGTGCCCGCCGTGCGCGGATGGCCCTTGCCGTTTTCGAGAATCCCGTCGCTCGCGATCATCGTCAGCGGATTGCGCAAAGCGCCGAGCACGATCTCTTCAGTCATCGAAAACACCGCGACCATGCCGCCGGTCTGCCGATACTTCTCGAACGTTTCTTTAGTGAGTCGTTCACCCGTCGCAGCCCATTGCAAGTCTTTATAGTCGATGCCGAAAACCTCCTGCCAGCCTTCGTTGAAGATCGCCGACTTGATGTCCGTCATCCCGGCGATATACGGATAGCACTCGGTCGTCACGTCGAGACCGCGCGCACGCGCTTCGCCGATCATCTGCAGGAGTTTCGGTGTCGCCGATCCTCCGGTGCTGTGAACGTGGACCACTTGCAGCGGCGCGCCGGTGATCGCGGCGGCGGAGAGCAGTTCTTCGAGTGCCTGAACGCTGCTCGCCGGCTCTTTCGCGCCTGCATTACGCATGTGGACGTGACACGACGCGCCGTAGCGTGCGGCGACACGAAACATCTCGAGGATCTCCCAGTGTGACGCGTTGGGCGTGTACTGGATACCGAAGCCGACTGCAACTGCGCCACGCTGTAGGCCGTGCTCGAGGCGTTGCTTCATGTCGGCGATCTCCGTGTCAGTCGCGGCGCGTTTCGCGGCTTCGCCCGTTGGCAGGAACGTGACGGGTTCTTTCATCGCGGCCATGCGCGCGGCGAGGTGTCCGGCGCTGACGCCGTAGTTGATTAGCGACTTCCCTTCGCGTTGCGCGTACCACTGATCGACGTCGCCGGTGCCGACTTCGAGCTCGAGCGCGCTCGTGACGCCGTCCATTGCTTTGAAGCGAAAGTTTTCTTCGTCCTGGCCGTGTTGGTGCAGATCGATGAAGCCGGGCGAGACGATGAGTCCGCGCGCGTCGATCGTCGTGCGGCCGTTGAGTTGGTTCGAGGAGATCGCTTTGATCTTGCCGTTAGTGATGCCGAGGTTGCGCACGGCGTCAGTCCTCGACTCGGGATCGATGACGCGGCCGTTGAGGATTACGAGATCGTAGACTTCGGCAGTGGTTGAAGTGTTCGATGCGTTCGAAGAGTTCACGGCGACGATGGTTGTTGCGAGCAGTAGCAGCAGGATGACACGGAGCATTGATTTAGTGGACCTTGCCGCGGCCCGCGACACGCCAAACGGTTTCGACGCGGTCGCCGCGGACGCCGTAGATTTCGTCGTGCATGTTGACCGTGCTGCAAACGTGGTTGGGAATGACGGCGAGCCGATCGCCGACACGATACTGGCGTTCGGAGCGGGCGATGTTCAAGTGGCCGTGTTCTTCCGAGAAGCGTTCGATTTCCACGGCCGGGTCGTCTTTGATGAGTCCGAAGCCGCGGCCATCTTCGGCTTGATAGCGATCGGAAGAAAATGTTTTTGAGCCGCCGTCGATCGCTGCGTGACCCGAGACGCTCGTGCTTACAACGGTGACGAGCACTGATAGCGCGCAATCGTCGATGTTCGCGGCGGAGACGCCGACGGTGTTGCGATCGTTAAAGATGTAAGTGCCGGGACGCGTTTCGTTCACGCCGTGGAAGAGATCGGACTCGTAACGGCTCGGTGTTGAGCCGCCGCTGATCGTGTGCAGCGGGATTCGCGCGTTCTCAAACGTTTCCAAACAGCGATCGAGTAGTTCGTTGACTTGCGCGCGCAGCACGTTGCGCTTGTCAGGATCGACGCCGAAGTGACCGGGGAAGAACATCAGACCTTCGAAGTTCAGGCCGGGAAGCAAGCTGACTGTTTCCGCCAGCTTCAAAGCTTCTGTGTCGTTCGGCACGCCGCAACGGCCGAAGCCGACGTCGAGTTCGACGAGGATGTTTACGTGTGCATCGCGTTCGGAGACAGCGTCGGAGATTCCTAGCGCGGCGGCAGCTGAATCAAGCGAGACGGTGATCCGCGCGCGTTGCGCGAGTTCTGCCAGCCGGCGGGTTTTCGTTGGGCCAATGATCGGGTAAGCGATGAGCAGATCGTCGAGACCGGCGTCGATCATCACCTCGGCCTCATCGAGTTTCGCCACCGTGATGCCGGTTGCGCCGCTCGCGATCTGTTTGCGTGCGAGTTCGGGAATCTTGTGCGTCTTCGTATGCGGACGCAGTCGCAGCTCGTGCTCGCGACAGTACGCCGCCATCCGCGACAGGTTCCGCTCCATCACGTCCAAGTCCACAATCAGCGCCGGCGTGTCTAGTTCAAACGTAGACATGATTTCAGGATTCACAGGACTGTTTCTCAGAATCTTGTACATTCTGCAATCCTGTCAGGGAACGATCGTAAAGGCTGCGTCCTGCTTTACGAGCTTGCGCGTGACCATGTCTTTGATCTCGATCGCCGCGGTGTACTTGCCCGGCGCGAGGCCCGCGAGCTTGATGTATTCGGCGAAGGTCAGGTGCGGCACCGGCTGATTCTCCGGCGCGCTCAACACGTAATCGAAAGGCTTCGTCGCCGGCTGCCCGTCTTTGAACAAACGCACGGTGACGCGCACCAGCGGCTGGCCCGTATCGGGACTATTCGCCGCGTTGTAGACCGACAGAAACATGATCAAATTGTCCGCCGCCTGAAACTCACGTCGCGACGACGGCCGTATCTGCGTCCGGTCGTGCACAAACACATCACCCGGCTCGTCAGCGCCAAGCGCAGGCAAACGCGCCTGCTCGACGAAACGACTGAGCACGAGCGGCGTCGCCGCAAACTCTCCATCCGCTTCCGGCAACACAAACGTCTCGCGCTTCGCGCTCGTCTTCCCTGACTGCTTGTCGCGCACCATCAAATCCAGCGTGTACTCGCCCGGCGCGAGCACCATGTCCTGCCGGTAGAAAATGTTGTTGCTGACGATCGATTGGTACTCGGTGTCCGACAGATTAACTTCGAAGTTTCCCCCAAGCCGCGAGAGCACACGCTCCGAACCGGCCTTCAACACCCCGAGCACTTCCAACTGCATCAAGCGCTTGTCGCCTTTGCGTTCGAACGTCACCGCGGTGGGCGGCAACTCGATCGCCACCGGCACCGTGTACAAACCCTCGCGCGATCTGAACTGGCTCAGCGTCACAAAAACCGGCAACTCGGGATTCGCTTCCGCGGCCGCGAAGCCGCTCAACAGTTTCTTATCAGTCGGCGACAACAACATGATTTCTTCCGGCGGAATCGCGTAATAACCGTTGCGCGAAATGATCTGCGCGTCAGGCCGTCGCACTTCGATCTTTATTTTGCGAAACGTGCCGTCGAAGTTTTGGTTTGTGCTGCGATACGCAAGCGTGTAGCGCGCGTGAATCTCTTCGTCGATTCGTTCGAGTCCGAGGCTGATGTCGTTGCTGCCCTTGAAAAATTTGCCGCCCGTGTCGCCGGAGATGCGATAGAGAATGTCGTACTCGCGGCTCTGTCCTTCCTGCCGCGCGTAATCGAACACCGTTTCACCGCCGACTGCACGAATGCGCTGCTCCTGATTCGTGGCGCCGGAAACGCCTCCGAGCGGCGACGACGGCACGAGCGAACCCGACGCGGGCGCGCCCGCGCGTAAGCCGGCGGAGTCGATGATGTAGATGGCGACGTTCGCGCGGTTCGCGATGTCGATCGTGCTTTGTATCTGCCAGTCGAGCACGGCGGGCGTGACCCAGCCCTGCGAGAACAGGACGAGGGTTTTCTTTCCTGGGATCGGCCGCAAGCCTTCGGCGATTGCTGCGAGTGCGGCGAGTATCGGGCGTGCCTGTTGCAGACTCAACGCCGTGCGCAATTGAATGAACTGCGCCAGCACGCGTTCGGCGATCATTCGCCGCGCGGCTTCCGAGCCGCCCGCCGGTGACGTGATCGCGCCCGGTCCGTTACCCGCTAACTGTTCGCGCCGCGCGTCGATGTTGCCGGCGATGTCTTTCTGTTCGAAAGTTTTTGACGACGCGTTAACACCCGCGTTTTCGAGTGCGGCGATGAGTTTGGCTTTGTCTTGTGTGAATGGTTGCAGCATCTGCAAACCGTTCGTGACTGAAAGCAGCGCGACGACGTCGTTATCGGTGATCTGTTCGCGAATGTACTTGAGCGTGCCTTCGCGCACTTGTTTGAGGTTCGTGATGTCGGTGGTTTGCGAATCGATGACGAGCGCAACGTAGTTCCGCGGCATGCTCGACGGCGGAGTTGTCGTTGTTGCTTCGGCTGGCGCTGTCGGGGCCGCAGTCTTCACTTCGTTGCGCATCAACGGCGCGTCGAAAAATTCGATCTTCTGCGCGACGCCGTTTTCGACGATCGTGAAGTCTTCGGGCTTCAGATCGGAAATGTACTTCCCTTTCTTGTCCTTCACGATCACATCGATGTTGACGAGGTTCGATTTGACCTTGACGACGTCTTCTTCCTGCTGCGCGAACGCCAGGGATGAAGACGCAAGCACGAAAAGAATGAGCAGAGCGAAGTGCTTCATGATTCTTAGCCTCTGCCGACTCCGAGCGCGTCGGCCACGCGATTGATGTAGTTGAACCACGACGCGATCAGCGTGATTTGAAGAATGCCTTTATCATCGAAACCAACCGCCCGCAAACGATCGTGATCTTTCGGAGAGATGCGCGTCGCGTCGCGCGTGAGTTGCGACACGTAATCGAGCATCACTCTTTCCTGCTCCGTGATCGGCGCGGATCGATAGTCTTCTTCCAGCGCCTCCACCAACTCATGGTCCAAAGTCACTCGACGCAGAAACTCTGCGTGCGACTCGATTCAATAATGACACCGGTTGGTGACCGAGACGACTGTGGTGATCATCTCGTGTTGTCGCCGCGACAACGGCAGGTCGGGCGACATCAGCGTGCCGAAGGTCGCGAACGCGTGATAGAGCGCAGGGGGAATCAGACTGTGCGACGCGACGATGCCCGCGGTCTCGCCGTCGGCGGTCGGATGCACCGGCGTGGCGTATTCGATCGGGTAGAGTTCGCGCTGCGACTCCATTGCCTTGCGCACCTCTTCGTCTTCGCTCGGCAAGACGGTTTTAATCCAGGTCATAAACTTCTTTCTCTCACCTTTCCCATGAAACCTTTACGACGAAATACAAAATAGTAGAACGGCAGGCCTAACAGCACTACGCCGACGCCGAGAAACGCCTGCTTCGGATTGTTTCCGGCGAGCAACACGAGCAACAGGGTTACCAATACCAGGAAGACGATCGGCGTCACCGGATAGCCGGGCGTCAAATAACCGGCTTTGGGTTGTGTGCCGCGGCGTAACTTGAACAGCGCGACAATTGTAAGCGCAACGAACACGATCACCACAAACACGAAATAGGAAATGATGTCGTTGAACGTGCCGGCCAGGACGAGCACCGACGCTAGCGTCGCTTGCAGCGCGATCGCAAACGCGGGCGTTTCGAAGCGCGGATGAATCGCCGCGACTTGCGGAATGAACAAGCCGTCGCGCGCCATCGCGAAGTAGACGCGCGGCGCCGACATCACAACGGCTGCGAGACTTCCCAGCACCGCGATCACGACGATCAGCGAGAACACTGTGCCGCCGGCGCGTCCGAACAGCACCTCGCCCGCTTGCGCCGCGAACGTTTCGCCTGACGTGACCTGTTCGAGTGGCACCAGATACACGAACACGAGACTCGTCAGGATGTAAACGACTGTTACGGTGATGACGCCGAGCGTCAGGGCTTTCGGCAACGTGCGCGCGGGATCTTTTACTTCACCCGCGAGCTTGCCGAGGTCCCACCAGCCCGCGAAAGAAAAGAACGCGCCGACGAGTCCGCCCGCGAGTGCGGCGAGCAGTGACGGCGAGTTTGGATGGCGGGTTACGATCGGCGTGAAGTTG
Organism: uncultured Blastocatellia bacterium; assembly: GCA_946480785.1. The sequence goes on from CAMLLD010000119.1 coordinate 11,720, forward strand.
GACCAGTGACCGAGTTGAAAACCGACGGCCCAGAGGATCACGAACGCGAGCAGGCCGAGTTTGAGAAACATCAACACGCGCACGAACCACGCGCCCAGTCGTACGCCGCGGATGTTGATGAGGGCGATGGTGATGATCGTCGCGATGGCGAGTAGTTTGGTTCCGACCGGAGTCAGATGGACGATGTAGCCGGCGTAGGTGGCGAGTCCGACAGCGAGCGCCGCAGTCAGGCCGGGATCCATCACGAGAAACGCCATCCAGCCATACATGAAAGCGAGTGCTGGTCCATACGCCTCGCGCAGGTAGACGTAGCCGCCGCCGGCCTCGGGATAACGCGCGGCGAGTTCGCCGTAACAGAGCGCACCGCAGAGCGCCATCGCGCCCATCGCGAGCCAAACGACGAGCAACCACATGGGCGAGCCGAGTTGTTTGGCCATCCCCGCGGGCGTCAGAAAAATGCCGACGGCAATCACCTCACCGACGATGAGCGCCGCCGCCGTCCGCAACCCGATTTGTCGTTTTAGTTCAGCCACAGGTTTGTTTCACGTTTGGCGTGAACAAGTTTGCCGTGAACAAAGTCCGCCGAGCGTCGCGTAGCGCCGAAGGCGCGACCAGATGCACCACATCAACAGCGCCCGGGTAGCGCCGAAGGCGCGACCAGATGCACCACATCAACAGCGCCCGGGTAGCGCCG
>CAMLLD010000120.1 GCA_946480785.1 uncultured Blastocatellia bacterium
AATTGCGCGAGAATGTCGTCGGACCGAAACGACGCGCGCTTGAACTCAGCATGTATTCATTCGTGGGCGTGATCGTCGGCATGTTCGTGATTTGTACCGCGTTGAGGCCCGTGTTGGCCCAGCTATCTCATGAGCGGATCTATAAAGCGATGGAAGGGTCTCCCCTTTTCTCGCCCTACTTCAGGTCCTTTCCCGGCGCGCTCTTTGGCAGTAACTCTTTTCCGGGTTTCTACATCTTTTCCGTTCTCTCCGGCGGCTTAATCATCCTTGGGCTAATTGTCATCGTACTGACCTGCTTCAACCTCGGACGAGACCTTACGTTCGTCAGAAACGGCATTAGCAAGCAACTGACCGCCAGTAACAGGGAGGAGGTCGAGACGAAGATACGAGCGTTCCACAGCTATTTCTACATCCTTAGTGCCGTGTTGATGACGAGCACCATTGCCACCGGACTTTTCTTTCGGCTGCCACTCACATCGATTGCGCCTGGGGACGCATATAACTCATTCCGCGACCTCTCCACCGCAATGACAATCTGTTGGGGAGTTACGTTTTCGCTGACCATGCTCGCGATGTGTTTCTATCCTTACTTCAGAATCCAAAAGGACCTTCGTACCCTTCGCATAGACCGCAAGGTGGCCAAGGACGCCGAACTCAGGCACTGGCTTGACGATATCCAGCAAGAATACGTGGTCTATACGAACCTGAAATCTCTGCTCTCCATATTCCTGCCCGCAGTTGTAGCCGTCTTATCGCGGTTCATTTGAGCCGCGTGGGTGATGCGGATCGATGAAAAGTAAACGCATAGTGATCTCTACTTTCGGCTCGTTCGGCGACGTACATCCCCTCATCGCGACCGCGCTGGAGCTGAAGGCGCGTGGCCATCATCCCGTTTTTGCAACGTCCGAAGCGTATCGCGAAAAGATGGACTCGGCCGGCATCGATTTCCACCCCGTGCGACCGATAGTGCCCTCCTACGATCAACCTGAACTCTTAGCAAGCTTCATCGGCCGCACGATGGATCCAAAAACCGGTACCAAGGCCGTTGCGGACATGATCTTGCCGTACCTGCGCGACATTTATGACGACCTCGATGCAGCAACCGAAGGCGCGGACTTATTGCTTACCCACCCGCTTCCGTTCGTTGGGCCAATCATCGCACAGAAGAAACGACTGAATTGGATCTCAACCGTTTTGGCGCCGGCCTCGTTTCTCTCTGTCTATGATCCGATAGTGCCGCCGCAATGGCCGTCGTTGCATCGTGCTCTGCGCCTGAGCCCGTGGGTTGGCCGAGCTGTGCTGGCGCTCGTGAAAATCAAAATCGATGAAGTTCTGCTACCGATTTATGAGTTGCGCGCTGAATTGGGGTTGCCGCGCGGAGAGACACCGATACTTAATGGTCAACACTCGCCGACGAAGGTACTCGCGCTGTTTACGAAACTTCTGGCAACGCCACAACCCGATTGGCCGGCAAATACCGTCGTAACTGGCTTCCCGTTTTATGATCGCCGCGATTTCTTTGGTGAAACGGAAATCCCCAGTGGCTTGATCGATTTTCTCGAGAGCGGCCCACCGCCGATCGTTTTCACTCTTGGTTCCACGGCGATTTGGGTGGCGGACAACTTCTATAGCGATTCGATCGAGGCGGCGCGAGTCCTCAGACGACGAGCGTTGCTGCTCATTGGCCATGCCCGCAACATGCCTCCGCTGCCTCTGCCGGAAGGAGTTGCGGCGTTTGAGTACGCGCCGTATAGCCAGGTGCTGCCACGCGCGTGTGCGATCGTGCATCACGGTGGCGTAGGTACGACAGGGGAAGCGATGAGGGCGGGCAAGCCGGTTTTGATTGTGCCGCACTCGCACGATCAATTCGACAACGCCGCGCGCGTCGAACGCCTCGGCTGCGGGCGAGGTTTGCCGCGGCCACGTTACAACGTCGAATCAGCAATTCGCGAACTAAGAAAGCTGTTGGACGATCAACGTTACTCGGACGCTGCGACACAAGTCGGTGAGATCGTTCGCGAAGAGAACGGTGCAGGCGTTGCCGCCGATGAGATTGAAAATGTCTTGAGTATCAGCTAACCGAAACTCAGCAATTTTCCTTCTGCAAAATCTAAAGATAGATGTCGAACGCTGCGTGCTTCAATCCACCACTCGAGATCCAGCCGAGACAGTAATCGCCAAAGTTTAGTTTCAATGAACGCAAAGCGAAGTGCAGATTCGCGGGCACTGATGATGTCGCGATGTTTCCAGTGTGTTCGAAGGTGGAGAACATGCGGTCCTCCAGATCCAGTTGCTTGGCTGCCCGACTTGTGACGCTCGCGGATACGGAATGCGGAAGAATCAGCTTAGGAGCTTGCACGCTTTCGCGGAGCGCCTCTCGGAGTAGGGCGACCGACTTCGCGTACCCTGCCATATAGAGGTTCAATCCGTAGGCTGAAAAATCGAATTGCTGTTTGCCTTCGAGCCTCGGTGAAGGCTCCGAATACTCTGCAAACTTGTACAACGGAATCGTGCACAGATCGGCCTGCGAACAGTCCGCAGATAAGTGAAAGCGCCACGAGTGTTCGGAAGCTGTAAGCAAAGTCGTGGAGACAGCTTCACCGAGTGTAAACGCCGGGAACTTCCAACGTAACTCATCAAGGTCGGAGATCGTGAAACTGCGCGGGAGAATGGTACCGCCTATATCCATCGGACACTCACTGCTCACGACGAGTACATTACGGGCGTCTCCTCGAGCGAGTAGACCCTGTGACACTTGAAGTGCAGTGCACCATCCCATACACGCGTCAACGATGTCGAATGCCCGAGCATGCTTCATACCGAGCTTGCTGGCCACGAAACATGCGTTGGCCGGCTCAACGAAACCTCGGTCGATCCCGACGTAGATAAGGCTGTCGACGTCCTGTGGTGTGATTCCGGCTTGGGCCACGATTGCGCGATAAGATTCGGCGATGAGATCGAGGGGCCGGTCGCGTTTACCTCGCCAGAACCGCGTGCGGATACCAGTCGCGTCGAGCGATTGACGGATCGAGTTTTTTAACTCATCCAGCGGGCCGCGAAACTTATCCTGGCTGTAATAACAGGCAAGGTCGAGGACTTCGTCGTTTCCAATCTCGTTCTCTGGGAGAAGACAGTGAACGGCGGCAATTTGCATCAGAATAATTCGTAGTTATCAGCAGTAACGGTGGGAGAGGCAACGTAAAACGGCTGCCGGTGAAGGCAGCCGTTCATTTGTGGTTCGTAGATGAAAGAGTCGTGTTGCGCTATGCGTTGTCGGGTGGGATCGTTAGCTGTTGCCCCACCTGGATGCGATCGGGGTCGTTCAACTTGTCGCGGTTCGCGTAGAAGATGCGCATGTACTCGTTCGGGTCTCCATAAAACTGCTTGCTGATCTTCGACAGGTTGTCACCCGATTTCACCGTGTACGTTTGCCCGCTCTGACCACTGCCACCACCAGCCGCCGCGCCCATCGCCCGGCCGCTATCCACGCTGATGTCCGCAGTGATGTCGTCTGTATTCGGATTGACCAGCTTTATCTGGTCCCAAAACTTGTTCTTCGCCTCCTCCGACGGCGCCACGCCGCGAATGAAGAGCTTGTTGTCTTGAACGTGAAGGTTCTGAAATTGAATCTTCTGCTGGTCTGCCATGTTCAAAACCGACTGATACTTCTGCTTCAGTTGTTCGAACCGCTGCTGCGCGCCTTGCTGCTGTTCCGCGTCCGCCGCGCCTCGTCCGAACATCTTGTCAAACAAACCCATTGTTCCCATACCTCCTTGAACGTTGTTTGGTTATTCAGTGCAGTTTGCACTCACACTCTCTCGCAAAAATTACGCCTCGCGCATCAGCACGATGAACGTTGCGGTTTCGCATTGCAGGTGGCAGAAAAACGTACGAGGCGGGAAGACGAATCGAAACCTATTGAGACACTCGCTGTCTCATCTTGCGAACGAGCGCGATCGCCCACAACAAACCAACGGCAAGAAACGGCAACAAATACAACAACAGATCCCAACGACCATAGCCGGGCGGAGTCGCTTCAACAGTCGCAACTGTTTCCGCATTGCCCTCGGCGCTCTCGAGTCGCACGCGCACGCGCCAAAGCTCCTGTGCATCGAAATGCACGTCCGCGCGATACTGAATCTGTCCCTGCACGTTCTCAAGCGTCGCGGGATAAAAAACTTCCGGCACACGATTACTGACGGGTTGCACGCCCACTTGAACGCGTAGATCGGCGGGCACTTGCGCCGGCGCCTTTACAATGACAAAGAACAACGCCGTACCAACGTCCGGGTCAGTCCAAACCGAAACGAGGTAGCGATCGACTTTTTGATCTACAAACAGCGGAAACGGCGGACCTTCGTGAGCGCTGATAGTTTTTGCGAGACAAAAAACGATGAGGAACGAAAGAGCACATGTGACGCGACGTGAACTCATGTTTTCAACCGCTGCCGAGCATCACGCCGCGCATCTCCATCGGCTGCGACATCAACCAGAATGCCGAACACGCCAGGAGCAGCGACACCGCAGCCCACAGACTGAACACGCGGCCGCGATGGTCCAACACTTCTGTCGCCGTGATCGAATAACCGACCAACAGAGATCCCACGATCCCGAGACTGATAAAGCCAAACTCAAACAGTTGCACGATATTAGGTGGCAAGCCGGACATGCCCCAACGCGGTTGGCCGAGAATGGCCCAGCCCACCTCAGCGAGCGCCGACTGCGTGACCGGAACGAACGTGAAGAGACCAGTAAGAAAGTGAAAACCAAAGTGCGCCAGCCAAATGCCAAAACCGAGCGGGACCAGCGAGTACGAATAACGCACCGCAATCGATAACAAAGGTCTCCGGTACCCGCTCCAAATTCGCGTCAGCCACGCGGCAACACCGATCAAAAGCACCGGCTCACACACGAGAAACAAAGCGAAGATGAACGCGAGCAGCGGAAACTCGTGACGCACGCCAAACAGATTAGCCAACGAATGTTCGAGAGCGTAAACGGGACTAACCATTCCGAACGCGTTCAGCAAAGCGCCGAAGCTGAACACAACGGCAAGCGCGGAAAGATCCTTGCGCCGCGACAAAAATCCAACGCCGGAGCGAAACGTATCCGTTGTCAATTCCGTGGCGGGAACTCTACTGATTATTCCGACGTTGTCATGCGGACACGCCTGCACACAATCCAAACAAAACGTGCAATCGATGTTGCCAACCTTGCGTGGCTGAAACAGCGCGAGCTCACAACCGCGCTGAATCACCACCAACGGCGCCGCCGGTTCGCGCACGCCGCGAATGCAATCCTTCGTCACGCAGCGCGTGCACACATCATGGTCGCGAACCGTGACTTCGAGCGGCGAGAGCGTGGAAGCAACGAAATTGAATTGGCCGATCGGACAAACATACTTGCAGAACGGCGCATGCTTGAACACTGAATCAACCAGCAGTGCCGCCGCGAAGTAACCAACGATCAACCACGCGGTCCACCACGGCGAAGCCCACAGATCGAGCCACTCGTAAACAAAGAGCATGCTGATCAGCAGTCCGATCGCGAGCCACTTGTTGCGTAAAGCGCGCGGCCAGTTTCGCACTGGATGAAAAACCTTGCGCGCCAGATTGCGCACAAACATGAACGGACAAGCAAGACAGAAGAAATTCCCGGCGAACAGCAGCACCAACACGAGCGCGCCGCGAAAGTGGACCCACGTCAATGTAGTGACGAGATTTTGTGGCGCCAACGGTGGTCCAAACAGCCCGTGCAGAATCATTGCCGCGCTGATCACAAACAACGGAATTTGCAGCAACGTGCGCGCATGCTTCTTCTTGAGTAGTTTGCCGGCGAGCGGTACGCGCAACAGATCGAACGGTTCTTTGTGCTCCAACTGCGACACTGACGTGACTACCTTATTGCGACGCGACACCATTGATTTCGAATTTGTAATCGGCCTTGCGGCCGTCAAGCAAACTCACGTGAGCCACTACGATCCAGTCTCCAGCCATCGAGAGCTCGAGGGTCGCACGATAATTTCCCTGCTCTACTTCGGTCGCCTTCACAAACATGGGAGCCATGCCGGCATGTGACATATTCGCTTCGAACTCAACGGGAAGGCCGCTGACAGGTTTACCGGAAAGATCCGTCACGCGCACGTTGATTGTCGTCTGGCCCACGCGAGGCGGTTGCGGAGAAACTTCGTGCGTGAATTGTAGTTCAGTGAACGACGCGGTTTGACGGCGGCAACCTTGCAGAAGTGCGAGGCCAACACAAAGAACAACCACCGAACTGCGCCTGGCAAACACAATTCAGCCGGCGACCGCGGGCATCGGTTCGTGTCGCAGCGCGCAACTGCAGGCAGCAACTGGTTCGCCCTTCGGTGGAAACATGTGGTAGTACATGCCGATCATCATCGGGATGAACACGATCGCGTTGTAGAAGAGATGAATCTCGACGCGAAACTTCGGAAACAACAGTTGCACGAAACTGACCGGCACGGGCGAGCCGAACCAGTAATGATGCGTCAGCGCCTGCCACTGCAAAACCGCATGCTCGATGTGGTGCCAAAACTGAATCACGAGCGCGATGGTCCACCACTTAAGTGAGGTCCCCGAGAACCCGCGTCGCAGCGTCCAAATCCCAATCAACATCACGATCGCATAGCCGTAATGCAGCACTTCGGAGCTCACCAGCCACGGATAAAACAAACCGAGCACGCCACCGGCGCGCGGACGCGGCCAGCCGAGCACATAAATCTGATAGGCTTGCGTCAGGTGTTCCGCCCAATGCCCGAGCACTACGAGCATGAACAGATTGAGCGCGCGCTTGTGCCAAACGGTGTTCAGTTTCTGGTAGAAACTGGCGTCCGAGTTGGGCGCTGTCCGCGAGACGGTTACTGCTGACATGGGTCGAGCTTCCTTTGAGTTCGCTTGCAGAGCTGCTGAAGGTCGGGGCAAGTCTAGCGCAAACTCGGGTCGCGCACCACAGGTAAAGTATTCTGCAGAGCAATGACATTAATCAACATCGTCGACTACGATCCGACTTGGCCGAGCAAGTTCCAGGTGCACGCCGAAAGGATCGCCGAGGCTCTCGGGGAGGTCGCCCTGCGCCTCGAACATATCGGCTCGACCTCGGTTCCCGGTCTCGCCGCGAAGCCGATCATCGATATCCTCGTGGTGGTCGCAGACTCGACGAATGAGTCCGCGTATCTGCCGCAACTAGAAGCCGCGGGATACGAGCTGCGAGTGCGTGAGCCGGAGTGGCATGAGCACCGGATGTTTCGCACGCCCGAGAAGGACGTCCACGTGCACATTTACTCGACCGGTTGTCGGGAGATTCAACGAAACCTTCTCTTCCGCGATCGATTGCGCACCAACGTCGATGACCGCCAACGCTATGAACAAACGAAACGCGAACTCGCGAGGCAAGACTGGTCAGACATGAACGACTACGCGACCGCGAAGACCGACGTTGTTGAAAGCATCATCGCCGCCGCGCAGACTGCAAACACGTTCAGTGATGCTTCAGCTTCCTCGACCATGCCCACCTCTGCTTCACAGTCGCCCGACGAAACGTCAAAATAATTCGCACGGTGTTATCGTTTCGTATCGCAACCTACAACATTCACAAGTGCCGCGGGCTCGATCGTCGCGTACGGCCGCAGCGCATCGCTGATGTGCTGAAGGAGATAAACGCCGACGTCGTCGCCTTGCAGGAAGTGGTCGGGATGGACGAGATCACGCGCGAACGCAACCAGGTCCGCGCGCTGGCGGAAGAACTGGGAATGGACTTCCGCATCGGTGAGAACCGCAGGCTGCACGGCGCAGCGTACGGCAACGCCGTGCTCAGCCGGTTGCCGATCGTCGCCGATCACAATCACGATTTGAGTTGTCGCCGGCATGAGCCGCGTGGTTGTCTCGAAGTGAACGTCCAGCTTGCGAATACCCAGAACGTGCTGCAACTTTTCAACGTCCACCTCGGCACAAGCTTCTTCGAGCGACGCTATCAGGCTCACCGGCTGCTCGAAGTGATCGACGGAGGCTCGCCACAGCTTTCGCCCCGCATCATTCTCGGTGATTTTAACGAGTGGACCCGAGGCCTTACTACGCGCCTGCTCAATCGTCACTTGAACAGCGCTGAACCCGAACAGCGTCTCGGCCGAGCGCGCACGTATCCCGGCGTGTTTCCGCTCCTGCACCTGGACCACGTCTATTACAACTCGTTGCTGAAGCTGAAAAGTATCAACGTTCATCGCAGCCTGCTCGCGCTTGCGGCCTCCGATCACCTGCCGATCATTGCGGATTTCGAGCTCGCTCAGTGAGTCGTTGGAGGTCTGTTTTTCAAACGGTAAGCTCGATAGAAGAGCGCCAGCGAGATCCAGATCAACACCACGACGAATGGATACGTCACTACATGCGGAAACAACCACGCTATCAACGCGATCCCCAGCAACAAGAAGCCGCTCGTGAGCATGAGGCGTGCTTCAACCGGTTCGAGCACGCGCCGGTTTGTAAACGCAGCGCCGACCGCATTGCCGATTCGTAGCGCGCCCGCGGCCGCACGCCCGCCACTGCCGCCGCCGCTCGTCAACATCGGATGTGAATGTGCTACTTCCTTCGACGGACGCAGTTTGCGCTCCGCATCCAAAACAACTTCCGTCGCGTTTTCCAAATCGCGAACGTACATTTCCTCCATTTCTTTCGCGAATGGCTCGTTCTCAATCACAACGTCGAGCTCGAAGTTGCCAAACCAGCTCGCGATGTTGAGGTTCGTGGAACCAACACGCGCCCACTTGCAATCAGCCACGGCCGTCTTCGCGTGCAGCATCGTGCCGTTCCATTCAAACACTCGCACACCAGCCTCGAGCAGCGGACGATAGCCGGCGCGCGAAAGCGGTTTCAAAATCGGAATGTCGGAAGCGTTCGGCACGAGCAGACGCACGTCGACGCCGTCCTTTGCGGCGGCGCGCAGTGCTTGCACGTATGAAGTCGTGCCGGCGTAATACGCGTCGGTTAACCACAACCGGTTTCTGGCGAGCGTTGCGACCAATTGGTCGATGCGCAGCATTCCGGCGCTTGCAGGCTCGCTTGCTACGACACGCAGCGTGACGTCGCCCGCCTCGCCGATCGCGTCGTCGTTTGCGATTTCATCCGGCGGCAGATCGTCGCCGGTCAGGTCCCACACGTGAGCAAACGCCTGTTCGATATGCGCGACCGCTGGTCCATAAAGTTCTATACCCGTGTCACGCCACGGTTCAATGTTTTTCTCCGGCACCCCGACCCACGCCTGGCCCACGCACAAGCCGGTCACGAAACCGATCCGGCCATCGACCGTAATCGTCTTGCGATGATCGCGGCTCACCCAACCAAACGGTGAATCGAGTCGCGGCGGGTTATAAACGCGCACCTCGACGCCGGCGGCGCGCAGATGGTTCCAAAACGAGCGCGACGTCTTCCCGACCGCGCCCATCCAGTCGTACAACAGCCGCACGCGCACGCCGTCGCGCGCTTTCGCAGTCAGCGCATCGGCAAACAACCAGCCCGCTTCGTCTTCATGAATGATGTAGCTCTCGAAATGGATGTAGCGCTCGGCGGCTTTGATCGCCGCGAGCCAGGCGGGATAATTCTCGCGCGCATCCTTCAACAACCGGACGCGATTGCCGCCGATGAGCGGCGCTCCCGCCGCACGCGAAAAGGCCTGGTTCGCCAGATCGCGCACCGACAAGAGAGCGTTTCGCTCATGCCGGTAGCGACGATGTGCGATTTGTGTTTGGGCCGCCACGCACGGATCGTATTACTAATTTGAAACGTTGGCGATTGGCTGCGTCAGAGTACGCGCTTCTTTCCCCGTCTTCAGATCGTAAAATTTTATCGTCGTGTCCACGCTGCCGCTGATCAGGTAGCGATTGTCAGGCGTGAAAACAAGACCGCCGACGTCGAACTTCTGTCCTTCAAACGTGAACAGCTTTTCCCCCGTTTCCAGGTTCCAAACGTAAGTCCGGACGTAAACATACTTCTGCTGCTTTTCATCAATCGCCGCCACACTCGTAGCAATCATTTTTCCATTCGGACTGATTGCGAGGATATGCGAATTCTCAAACAGACCTTCCGTTCTCTTTTCGGCAAACGTGCGTAGCTCCCGGCGCGACGCTACATCCCATAGCTTGATGTTTGCTTCGTTGTAGCCGTCGGACGCCAGCAAACGATAGTCGGGAGTGAAAACCAAATCGTAGACTGTGTCCCGATGTACCTTCCAGACACTTGTTTCCTTGCCAGAAGCGACGTCCCATTCGCTGATTGTTCCATCACCGTTGCCGACGTACATCTTTTTTCCATTGCGACTGAAGACGACTGAATAAGTTGAGGTGTCGACGTCGGGTGAATCGGAGTGGACCAGAGACTTCAACTCCTTCCCCGTTTTGACGTCCCAAACTTTCACCATGCCGTCGTTGCCGACCGCAGCGGCAGTTTTGCTGTCCGGACTAAACGCGATCGCTTTTACGGCGCAATGAAAGCCGGTGAGTCGATGAAGCTCGCGGCCGCTGGCGAAATCCCAGATACGCGCCGTCTGATCGCGGCTCGACGAACCAATCAACTTCTCGTCCGGGCTAAGCCTGGCTTGGTAAATCGCATTCGTGTGACCGGTGAGCGTTCTTTGCAACTGTCCGGAGGCGACGTCCCAGACGCGAATAATTCCATCTCCGCCCGCAGCGACAAGCGTCTTACCGTCGCGGGTCAGGCTCAAACCAACCACTCCCGGCTTTGGATTCTTCGGCAGCGGCGGCGACGGCCGGCAACGCGTAACCGTCTGCGGTTCGACAGGATAAATAATGTCGACGGGCCGTTCGCGGACCAGTGGTGGCGGCAACCGGCCCCACTGCGGCCGTCCTGTCGCTGTCGTCCGCACAATCGCTTTGCCGGTTGCAAACTGTTTGAGGACGTCGGTAGTAAGTGTCGTGGTCTGTGAGCCGTGCTGCGTGCGTGGATCGAACAACGCCCATTCGTTCCCGTGAACACGAAACGTCGCAATCGTCGCGGCGTGATCGTCCTGCACCAGCTCGACGCGAACGTCAACCGCGCCGCGCGCATAACTCACGACACTCGTCGTAATCGTTGAGCCGCTTCGCAGCACGTCATCCGACTGAATCTCGACGCTGTGTACCTGGTAAAAAGCACGATACGCCGAGATCATTCCGATCACCAGATACACGCTCACAACGATAGTAAAAACGCGTTTCAGCAACACGATGCCGCGCGCTTCAGGGATGGCTCGAGTTTCAAACATGGTTTTAGTCGAACACCAGGTGAACGCCTGAGTGCGCGCTCGGGAAAAATGTTGGCTTGACCGCGAACACCGCTTCGATGCGTTCGGAGGTCAATACTTCGGTTGGCGTGCCGCTGGCAATGACACGTCCTTCGTTCAGCAGCACGATCTGATCGGCAAAACGTGCCGCGAGATTCAGGTCGTGTACGACGCCGACTGTAACCACATCCGGCGCGTCAGTGAACCGGCGTATCTTTTTCAGAAAGTCTATCTGATGGCGAATGTCGAGAAACGTGAGCGGCTCGTCGAGAAAAAGATAACGCGACGGTGAAGTCGTGCCTGACGGAACGTCGTGCCACAGTTGGGCCAGCACGCGCGCGAAGTTCACGCGCTGGCGCTCGCCGCCGCTGAGCGTTTGATAGTCGCGCTCGCTGAATTCGGTCACGTCGAAGTGCTGCATGACTTCGTCGACGATCTTTTCGTCAGTTGGTCCGGGGCGCCCGCCGAAGTGCGGATAGCGGCCCATCATCACTACCTCACGCACCGTCAGGGGAAAAGCAACTTCGACCGCCTGCGACAGCACCGCCCGGCGGCGCGCGAGTTCAGCTTCGGTTGCACTGCTCACGTCGACGCCGTCGTATTCAACCGTACCCGTTTGGGGCCGCAGCAAACGCGCCAGCACTTTCACCAGCGTCGACTTCCCTGCTCCGTTCGGCCCGATGAGCACATGTAGTTTGCCTGGCGCAAACGATACTGAGACCCCGGAAACCAGCGATTTGTTCCCGACGCGAAACGTAATATTGCTTGCCGTGAGCATAAACCCGAGTCAGAAAACGTACTGCCGTCGCCGCAACAGGAAGATGAATACCGGAACGCCGACCGCGGAAGTCACGATGCCGATCGGCAACTCCGCGGGTCGCACCGAAAGCCGCGCGATTAAGTCTGCCAACGTGAGCAGCGACGCGCCTGTCAACGCGCTGCCGAGGATTAGGAAGCGATTGTCTGCGCCGCCAATCATCCGCAATATGTGTGGCACGACCAGACCGACAAAACTGATCACGCCCGTGAACGCGGTCGCGACCGCCACGATGACGACGTTCACCGACAGTATGATCCACTTCAAACGAT
>CAMLLD010000121.1 GCA_946480785.1 uncultured Blastocatellia bacterium
TCCCCGTGTGCTCAAAAAAACTCTTGACACCGGAGACCGCTTCATAGATGGGCTGACATTGGTCAACGCCTCCGGCGTTCCGAGCATTGGAAAGCCCGCACCATTCCTTATGCAAAGCAGCGCGACTCTTTTGCAAAGCAGCGCGATTCCTTTTCTGCAAAGCCGCCCGACTCCCAACATTCCTGGTCCACAATGCTTTCGCGATCTCGGCGATGACGGCTTCGCGCGTTGCCAGGTCGGCGGTGGAGTCGGAAATGAAGACGGCAACGGCGAGATGTCGTCCGTCCGGCAGCGTGATGATGCCGATGTCGTTAGTCGCGGAGGTGAGGCCGTCGCGAGTGCCGCCGGTCCCGGTCTTGTGCGCGACGATGGTTCCAACCGGCAATTGTCCTTTCAAACGTTTCGAGCCCGGAATGGATTCCGTCAGCAGTTTCAGCACGAGCTTCTGGCTGTTTGCCGACAAGCCGCGCCGTTCGTGTAGTGCGGCGAGTAACTCGACCGCGCCGTTGGGTGTGGCCCAATTTTCGTACTGCGTCTGCCAGTCGCGCGCGATTTCATTTTCCGAGTTGACCACGTTGATGCCTGACACTTTGATGTCGGTCAAAAACTTCATCACATCCTGTGCTCCACCCGTCAGCCGCAACAGCGCGTCGCTCGCGGTACCGTCGCTCACCGAGACAGCAAAGCGCAGCAGTTCCGCCACGGTGAGACGCGCGCCGTTCGGGTTCCGGTCGCGAATCGGACTGAACAATCCCTGCGCCGCGAGATCGCTCTGCTTGATCTCTACCACCTGGTCCAACTTCAGCGCGCCCGCGTCAACGTGCCGCAACACTGCCATCGCAATCGGCAGCTTGTAAACGCTGTGCATCGGATAGTGCTCGCCCGTATTCAAGCCGAGCTCTTCGCCGGTTTCCAACACACGCGCAGCGAAACCGACGCGGCCATGCGCCTTCGCGGCAATCTGCACAAACGCCGGGTCGATCTTGTCTTGACCCCCGACCGTGAGCGACGACGTTGCTACGGGTGATGGCCTAGCAGCGGGAGGCGCGTTGTGCTGCGTCACCGCCGAACCCGAGCACGCTGAGGAAATAGTGATTACAAGCAAAGCTTTGTTGAGTAATATCTTTTTCACGGCGCGCATTGTAGCAGTGCAATCGACCCACTTGAATACTTATGCTAACTAAACTCGGTTACGTTCGTGAGCTCGCGCGGTACCCAGTGAAATCCATGGCCGGTGTCGCGACTGAGTCCGCCTTGCTTGGTTGGCATGGTCTAACCGGAGATCGGCGCTTTGCCTTTCGACGCATAAACGATCACAGCGGCTTCCCCTGGCTCAGCGCGAGCCGCCTGCCGGAACTTCTGCTTTACCAACCGTTGGGTCTCGACGCGAATGCTGAAGAGCCTGTGCCGTCGCACGTTCGCACACCGGAAGGGATTGAGCTTCCACTCGAAAGCGCGGAGTTGCGCAACAGCGTTGCGGAGAAATTCGGCAGCGCCGTCGAACTAATGAAACTCAGACACGGCATCTTTGACGACGCCACTATGTCAGTGATCAACCTGGCAACGATTTCGGCAATCGGGGCGGAGTTGGAAGAGAACCTCGACACGCGACGATTCCGGGCGAACGTTGTCATCGATTCAGATTCACCAACACCATTCGCAGAAGATGGCTGGCTCGGCGGCACGTTAATCTTCGGCAGCCGTGAGTCTGGTCCAATGGTGAACATCACCATGCGCGACGTACGTTGCGTGATGATCAACCTCAGTCCCGAAACAGCCGAGTCAGATCCGCGCATCATGAAGACCGCCATCCGCCTGAACCAGAACTGCGCGGGCGCCTACGGAACTGTGGTGCGAACGGGCCAGATCAGCGTCGGCCAGACGGTGAGTTTGCTCGTCGAAGATCACGGCTGAATCGCCTTTTTTGCCGCATTCTCGTTGACAACGGCGGGCGAATTATATATTTCAGACTGCGCAGTAACCCACCAGCCCGGGAGCGCATCATGTCGAACCACAAACTTTCCCTTCCATCTTTAACCGCTTGCCTGTTTGCCTGTCTCGTCCTGTTTCCCGCCGTAGTCTTCGGCCAGGCGAAACCCGATCAGAAGCCCGAGCAGAAACCGGAGCCGAGCGACGCGCAGGACGTCATCAAGTTTGAGACCTCGCTGGTCCAAACCGACGTGATGGTGTTCGACAAGAAGGGACGATTCGTGGAAGGACTGAAACCGGATCAGTTTCAGTTGAAGATCAATAACAACCCGCGCGAGATTTCCTTCTTCGAGGCGGTCAAGTCTGGCAGTGCGAGCAGCCAACCCGAGGAACCGAACGCGGCGGCCGAGTCGAAGTCAGTCAACACGCTCAAAGCCGATGCGCAACGGCGCGCCATCATATTTTTCGTTGACGATCTGCATCTCGCTCCCGACAGTCTCTCGCGGACGCGACGTGCGCTGCTCGACTTCATCGATCATCGCGTTCACGAAAACGATCTGGTCGCCATCACTTCGCCGAGCGGACAGGTTGGATTCCTGCAACAGTTCACCGCGAACAAAGATGCGCTGCACCTGGCAGTCGATCGCTTGAACTATCGCGCCGTTGCCAAATCCGAGCGAGACAGGCCGCCGATGTCCGAGTACCTCGCGATGAAGATTCGCGAAGGCGACGAACAGGCAATCACTTACTACGTTCAGGAGACGCAAAAGGAATACTGTTTCAAGATGGCCCCCGGAGCCAATCCGATTTGCATGATCTCGCCGCAGTCAGCAAGACAACTGGTCAAAAATCGCGCGCAGGAAATCGTGATGGAGACGGCGCCCGCAACTGACGATACGCTGCGGTTGCTCGAAGGACTGATGCGCACCGCCGCCCAAATGCCCGGGCGCAAACTCGTCTTTGTAATTTCCGACGGTTTCTATCTGAGCGATCGCAAAGCAGGTTCGATCGATAAAATCAAAAGAGTAACCGACGCCGCCGGTCGCGCCGGCGTGGTGATTTACACGCTCGATGCGCGCGGCATTGTCAGCGATGCAATCGACGTCACGAATAACAAACCACTCGACAGCAAAGGCATGTTGGTCGGCGCGGGCATCGGAGAAATTTCGGCGTCACAGGATGGCCTCACCGCGCTCGCCGCCGACACGGGCGGGCAGGCATTCCTGAATACCAATCAGCCGATGCATGAGTGGGTTGAAAAAGTAATCGACGAAACGTCTAATTACTACCTGCTCGCGTGGAAGCCGGATAACGACGAGCAGAAGCGCGGTAAGTTCAAGAACATCGACGTGAGCATCGTGGGCCGTCCCGATCTAAAAGTGCGCGTGCGCACGAGTTACTTCAAATCAGCCGCGCTGCCGTTGTTGACGACGAAGAAGAAGCACGTTAACGATCCTGCCAAAGCACGCGAAGACGATATGCGTCTCGTGATCGATGCGCCGGTTACTCAACGCGAGATACCCGCGGAAGTTGATCTGCGCTTCACGCAAATGCCCGGCTTCGGCACGCGCGTGGTCGTCACGCTTTCGATCGACGATTCGGCGCTGACTTACGATCTGGTTGACGGCAAGCTCTCTACTGACGTGGACATCGGCGGCATCGTTTACGACGACAAAGGCAAACCGCTCGACAGCTTTGTCGGACGTTTGCGCATCTTCCCGCGCAATGCGAATACGCCAGCAACGCAGGAGAAGCGATCGATCTACCGGTTCAGTACGCTGGTTCCCGGCGGTCTTTACCAGGTGAGAGTTGCCATTCGCGATTTGAAGAGCAGCCGCACTGGCAGCGCAATGGACTGGATCAAAGTGCCGAAGATCTAGTCACTATCAAGACTTCCCTTCCACCGGGCCAAAGCCCGGTGGAAGAAAAGTTTCAGCCAACATTCCTCACTCTCAGTCGCGTTCGTTTTCGCGTTCCGGCAGCGACTTCAAATACTCCACCAGATCCGACTTCTCCTGCGCCGTCAGACCTAAATTGAAGTGCGTGTTGTAGTGATTGATCACGTCCAGCAACGTCGCGAAGCGGCCGTCGTGATAATACCGGCCCTTGTTTGCGGGATTCATGAAGAGCCCATTCTCGCGCACGAAGATGCCAGCGAGGTTCATCGTTTTGTAAACGCCGTCAGGCGCTCGATCCGCTTCGAAGCTGTCGATCCCAATCTCAGCCGGCGTGTGTAAGTTCCAACCCGGTTCGGTCCATAGCGGCTCGACGTGGCAGTTGTTGCATTTTGCTTTGCCACTAAACAACTCGTCGCCACGCGCGGCCGCCGCCGCATTGAAATCCACTCCCGCTTCGGGCGCCGGCGCGGGAATCGCGAGCTGATAAAACTGGAGCTCCGGTAATTTCTTTGTTATCCGATCTTCGTCGGGATCAATATGTGGCAGATCGGCAAAGCCGTTAGCAGCAGCAATCGGAAACTTCGCGGCGTTGTTCAGGCGCGGATCGAAAAACCTGCCGACTCCGTGCATCTCGAGCGCCGCCACAAACGCATTCCAATATGGAATGCTGCCCCACGCGCCGGTCCACGTGTGTTGGTTGTAGCCGGCGAGGCCGAAGGCGTTGGGAATGAGAGTCGCGCCGGGAACATTCGTCCCCGTCACCACACCATCAGTTACCTGTTGCGGATTGAACGCCTTGCCGTCGAGACTCAATTCCGCATCGAACTTTCCTGGTCCCCAACTGTTCAGCACGGTGCGGACAGTCGCTTCGCTGACGCCTAACAGATTTACGAACGCGCTCAGGTCAGGCGCCGCAGCAATGATCTTCCCGACGTCGAGATCGCGATTGGCCCAACCATCAAGGCGATGACCAACGCCGAAGGTTAATGAGTTATCGACAGTCGAATGGCACACGGCGCAAGTGATGCCGACCGAGCTCAGGTTGTCGCCCTGAAAGAATCCTTTGAGCCCCACGACTGCATTCAGCTTCAACAAAGCGACGGTGGTAGCAGGACTGTTGAGATCGACCTTGCCCTGTTTAAGTTGATTGACGAGCGGTTGCGGTAAAGCGTCGAGGTCGACTTTCAAGCCGAG
Organism: uncultured Blastocatellia bacterium; assembly: GCA_946480785.1. The sequence continues at coordinate 5,022 of CAMLLD010000121.1, forward strand.
ACTGAGCGCCGTGCTCGGACTGATGCCTGGTCCAACGCCGCCGAGATTAGCGCCTTTGATCGCCTGGTGAAGCTGCAACGTGCCGCCCCAGAATGCTTCGTCGCCAAACGTGTCGAAGCGAAATGTTTCGCGCCCGTCTTGCAGAAATTCAGCCGCGTTTGCTGCGATGTCAGCGTCGAAGTTGCGGGCCTTTTCTTTCTCCTTCTTAACGCGAACCTGACCTGGTGGAACCTGGATGTGAATCACGCCCTTCTGTGCTTCGCTCCTGTTGATGAAGACGAGCGTGGCGGCCACGACGGCCAGTAAGATTATTAATGCGTGCAGGGTTTTGGACTTCATGCTTGACTCCCTTCCTTGAATCCTTGTGAGTTGTATCTTGTTGCTAACGAGTTTCGCCGTTGCCGCGTGGTTCTACTGCTACTCCGTGAACGTAGACCATCTCGCCGCCGAGCCATCCGGAAATTGTGATTAGCACTATTCCTAGTACCGAAAGCAGTAACGGAATAGTCAGACTTCCACCGATCCAGCGACTGCCGGACGTGGTTCGTAAATAGAAGTCGATCAGAAAAACGATCAGCGCGATGACGTTGAGGCGAGCGTGCCAATCGGCGATACGCTTTACCGCGCGGTCACGAATACTCAACCAGTCGACGATGCCGGGAACCGCCGCGGCCGCAGCGCCGATGATGCCGGCCAGTAGCGCGTAGAAGGCGATGTAGTCTCGCCAAACCGGATTTCCCCGCCACAGGTAAACGAGGTCTGCGATGAGCGAAAAAATCCAGAGCGCAATCGGAAACGGAATAAGCATCGGATGGATCGGATGTCCTCCGGCGCTTGCAGCACTTGCCATAACGTCCTCCTTCGACTAAACAAAGAGGGGTAGCGACTGGCGTGTTTCGCCGCGTTAAGGGGTTGATTGCTTGTAGGGGAATGAGTGTTTTAGGCGTTGCCCTAAAACGGGTTTAGGATACGCCCTAAAAGCGAGCCTGTAAAGAGGAGAGATCAAGAGCGTGAGTGAACATAAGGGTTTACGGTTTCCATGTGAATGCGTGTCCAACTCGGCCGGCGGATATTCCGATCCGTGGGCCGAAGTTACCAAGCGACGATTGCTGCCGAACGGCACGAAGGAACAGATCCTGACGCTCGTAGCGCAGGAGCCGAAGACGATTTCGCAATTGGCCGGCGCGCTGAACCTGTCGGCGCCAAGCGTTCACACGCATGTCAATGACATGCTCCAGAGTGAGCTCTTGCGCGAATCAGAAGAGTTCGAAAAGAAGCACCCGACCGAGCGGTATTACGAACCGAACTTTCCGGTCTTCAAGGCCGAAGAGTGTGCGGAGTTTCGCGGGTTATGTGAAGAGATGGCCGATCAGGTGGCCACGATGTTCGAGCGTCGACGTGCCAAAATCGAACGCGCGTTTGCGAAAACGACTCTCGCGGATCACGGTTGGGAACTGTCTGATATCACTCATTGCCTCTACGCCAACATGTATCGTGGCGCGCGCGTGTTGCTCGAAGATCGCGGGCTGCTCGCGCCCCGAGCAAAACACGAAAACGGCGCTGAATGGATCTTCTGGGCTGAAGAGCCGGAGTAATCTCACCGTTCAGATCTGTTGCCGCGCGCATTTATTCCGACTTCAGCGCCACGAGCGGATCGACTCTCGTCGCGCGGCGCGCCGGAATATAACAGGCCACGAGCGCCACAGCGACAAGACCAACTCCGGTGAGCGCAAGCATCAGCGGATTGCGTGTCGGTAACGAAGGAATCAGCGACACGAGCAATCGCGAAACGCCGTAAGCGCCCGCAACGCCCAACACCGCGCCAATCAAAACCAGCAGCGCGCCTTTACCCAACACCAGCCACAACACGTCGCCACGCTGCGCGCCGAGCGCCATACGGATGCCGAGTTCGCCCGTGCGTTGGACCACCGTGTAAGAGACAACACCGTAGATTCCGATCGCCGCGAGAATCACTCCCACGGTGGCAAACGCGCCGAGCAAACTTCCCAGCAGCGAGATACTGCCGAGCCCCTGATCGGCCGTCGTCCTCGCCGTGCGAATGCGGTAAACGGGCAGACTCGGATCGATCGACGCGACCGTGTTGCGCAGAGAGTTACCGAGTGCTTCGGCATTCGCCGATGTTCGCAAGAGGATCGTCAGAAACTGGGGAGCACCCTGCGTCGCCGGAAGAAATGCTTCAAAATGCGTATACGGCTCTCCCAGCGTCCCGGGAAACTTCAAGTCGTTTACCACGCCGACGATTTCGAAATACGCTTCCTTCTTTTCACCGGGATTCGTGATGCGTTTGCCAATCGGACTTTCATTGGGCCAAAACGTGCGCGCAGTTGTTTCGTTGATGATGACGACGGGTGGATGATCGGACACGTCCCCGGCATTGAAAGTACGACCTTGCAGCAAACGAGCGCCGAGCGTGCCGAAGTAGTCGCTGCTCACCGGCTCGAAAAACATTTCGGGCAGCTTGTCCTTGTCCGGCTCGGGTCGCCCTTCCACCACAAACGAACTGCTGCTGCTGAAACCATAGACGGGCTGCGAGCTGCCAATCGCGACGTGCTCTACGCCGGGCAACGCACGCAGGCGATTCTCCAACTCGTTTATGAAGACAATGCTTTGCTCGTTGTCTTCGTACTTCTTACCACGCAGACTCATTTGCGCAGTCAACAGTCCGTCAACCTGCCAACCCGGATCTGCATTGATGAAGCGGTGCAAGCCACTCAAGAACAGCCCCGCGGCCGCCAGTAGGACCATCGCGAAAGCCACTTCGCCGACGATCAGCAGGTGTCGCAAACGGTTTTGCGATCGCCCGGCGGTTGAGCCGCGCGAGTTCTCTCGCAGTGCGAGGTTCAGATCAGTGCGCGACGCGAGCCATGCCGGAACTGTCCCGAAAAGTATTCCGGTCACGACTGAAACCAGCAGCGCAAAGCCGAACACTCTGTAATCGAGGGGCACGCTCGCGCCCGGCAATTGATCGAACAGACGATTACTAATGAAGCGCACGGCCCACAGCGCGATCGCGAGACTGATTACACCGCCGATCAACGCGACAACGATGCTTTCGGTAAGCGAATGTCGCAGCAGTCGCCAACGAGCGGCGCCGAGTGCGGCGCGAATAGAAAGCTCGCGCGCTCGAGCGGCGGTGCGCACGAGTTGAAGGTTAGCGAGATTGGCGCAGGCGATCAGCAAAACAACACCAGCGAGTAAGAAGGTAAACCACATGACCTTTCTGCCGATGTCGTCAGACGTGGATCGTTGCAGCGGCTCGACTCGCACGCTCTCGCCTTCGTTCGACGAATTTTGCTTACCGATATTCGCGACGAGGGTTTTCATGCTCTGGTCCGCCTGGTCGATCGTGACGCCGGGCTTGAGCCGGCCGATCTCGGAAAGGTAGTTTCTGCCGCGAGAGGCTTTGTCTTTCTGAGAAAGCGCGAGTGGCTGCCAGATATCGACCGGCCCCCACAGGATCGGATGTTCGAAGCCCGGCGGCATCACGCCTACTATCTCGACAGTCTTGCCGTCGAGCTGAATTTGTCGCCCGATGATGTTTGGGTCGCTACCGAATCGCTGCGCCCAAAAACGATCGGTCAGGACGATCACGTTGTCAGCGCCCGGCTCGAACTCCTCGGCCTTGAAGAGACGACCGCGTGCCGGTGCCACTCCTAACAGCGGAAAAAAATCAGCGGTTGCCGCGAGGCTGAGCAAACGTTCCGCAGTCTGGCCCTGTTCGGTCAGGTTACGGCTGGCGAAGTTGTAGGCCGCCATCTTCTCGAACACGGTGTTCTGATCGTGCTGGTCGAAGAAGTTCGCGTTTGAGTGCGGCCAGCTTTGCGAGTGTGGCGAGGTGCGGAAAATTCTGACGAGCCGGCCGGACTCGGGATACGGCAGCGAGCGAAAGAGAAACGTATTCAGCACGCTGAACATCGCGGTGTTGACGCCGATGCCGAGCGCGAGCGTCAACACAGCGACGATGGTGAACGCTTTGTCCTTAAGCAGCATACGCACGCTATAGCGCACGTCCTGAGAAATGCTGTTCATACGCTTTCTCCTCGTTGGAAATCAGCGGTTTTCTTTGTAACGCCAGCTTTGTTCGTAACTGCTGGCCTTGTTCATAACTGCTGGCGTTGGGTGTTTCGGTTTTGAGTATTGCTCATAACAGAAACACCTTCCGGTCCGCGCTTGTAACACAAAACTACCGCGCGCTGCGAATAATCGCTCGCGTACTGCCTGGGATTTCCGCGTTCTAAACAGAGGCGTGCTTCGGGAAACCTACTGCTTCTTCGTGGTTTCGGTCTCTTTCAGCTTCGCGTGCGCGCGGTCGTAGTTCGCTTTGTAAATCGCCGCGTTCGGATCGTTGTTCTGCTGACCCAGCGTCCGCGCCTTGTCGTAAAGCGGTTCCGCGAGATCGATGCGCCCGCCTCGCTCGTAAGCCTCGGCCAGACTGTCGTAAACATTCGCCGATCCCGGATAACGCTCGACGTTCGCCTTGAACGCCGCGATCGCTTCGTCCGGTTGACCGTTACCGAGATACTGATAGCCGATCTGATTGATGAGGTTCTCCGGCACGGGAATCGGATAACCAAACTTCTCGCTGAGCTTCTTGTAATGCGCGTCAGCGCCCTGCAAGCCGCCGGTGAACGCTCCGCTCTGCGGATCGCGCGGCGCTTGCCAGCCGTCATAGATCTTGCGCAGTCCGAAGTAATGACTACGCAGCACCACCGATCCGTGATCTTCATCAGCAAGACGCTCGGCCTGCCAGTCGAAGCCCTTGATGTTCGACTTCGCCAGCGCCTCCTTAAAGCGATCGAAACATTCTCCAATCGCGCCGGGTTCGTTGCCGATCGACGTGAAGAGCGTCACGTTCATCTCCTTCTGCTTGCTCAGGAAGTCGACTGCGCGTTTCAACGCTTCACCGTTCTCCCATTGCAACGAAGGACTCACCGCGATGTAAGAATTGAACAGCCCCGGTTTCGTCATCATCGCGTGGATAGCAAAGAGTCCGCCGAGCGAATGACCCGCAAAAATACGATACGGCTGCACTCGATAGTCTTTCTCGATCTGGGGAATGAGCTCAGTCTCGAAGAACTTCAGAAAGTTGTCAGCGCCGCCGCTGGTGGGAAATTGCAACTCGCCCGCGGCATTCTTGAGCGTTGCCTTCACCGGCGTCAGGTCGCGCGTGCGATCGGTGTTCGTGACGCCAACTACGATCAGATCCGAGATGCGACCGTTGCGTCTAAGAAAATCGATCGTACTCGCCGTATGGTCCATGTGTGCGTCGCCGTCAGTCATATAGAGGACGGGATACTTCACGTTGTTCGTTTCATACCCGACGGGCGTGCGCACCAGCACGATTCGCTCTTCACCCAGGACGGCTGACTTGATCGTTAATCGTTTGACTGTGCCTGTGCCGGGTTGGGCGAAGGCGGTGGACAGAAGCAGCAGGAGAACGGCAATGCCGGACAGTAGACGAATCATAGATCACCTCCAGAAAAGTGGATGGATTGCGGGTACTGAGGCAACGCAGCTTGGGGAGGCGCTGATATTACTAGATCTGCGCGCCTCCTCCAATACGCGCGCAATCTGATTGGTGGCGGATACGAATCGCTGCCGCTTGACGTTCCTTATGCAGACCGCAATACGAACGAAGGGTGTCGTTCGCGCAGAACTCGCACCAGGTGGTCCTTTGTCACGTGCGTGTATCGTTGCGTCGTGGCGATCGAAGCGTGGCCCAAAAACTCTTGGACCACGCGAATGTCGACTCCGTTGCGCAGCAGTAATGTCGCGACGGTATGTCGCAGCATGTGCGGCGTAACGTGTCGTTCGATCCCTGCGTCTTTGCGAAACTGCGAGATGATGTTGGCGATACCCTGGGTTGAGAGTCGCCCGCCCGTCGCGTTGAGAAACAGCGCCTCGCTTTCCGTCGCCAGATGAGCACGCAGCTCGAGGTGTCGCTTTTGTATTCTGAGCGATTGCTCGTCGACGATGAAGGCGAGTCGATCTCGTCCGCCTTTGCCCTTAACGCGCACGACTGCCTCGGAGATCGGAAAGTCGTGTAAGTTGAGCGCGGAAACCTCACCGACTCTCATGCCCGTTGCAAACAGCAGATCTACCAACGCGAGATTGCGTAACGCGCGGTATTCGCGCACCGACCAACTGCGTCTCTTTCCCTTCGCCAGTACTGCTCCTTTCGCCAGCACTGCCGCTTTGCGTTCGATGTTTGCCGCTGACTGGTTGCGCTTCGCCTGGGCCAACAAGCCGCGCATTTCGGTTTCGGTAAGCGAGCGCGGCAGTTGTTTGATACGGCCGAAGCTGAGTTTCACGCGCCAGAAAGGTGATTCGACGAGTAAGCCTTTTCTGACCCAGTAGGAGCAGAAGACTTTCAGTACTACCATTTTTCGCCGCATGGACGCGGGCGAATAGTTGCGCGCGCGCAGATCGGCGGCCCAGTTCTCGACAAAAGACGGCTCGAGCGAAGTTAGTTGGAAATTGTCACCTGCGTAAGAGGCGACCTGGTCCAGGTCTGAGCGATAGGCGATTCTGGTTTTCGCGCTCCGCTCATGAGTTGAAAAGTAACCGTTGAAGAACTCCTCGATCGCTTGAACTAGTAACACGGATTTACCTCCGCAAACAGTCCTGACCGACCTGTTCGATAAATTTGAAAAGCTTGGAAGGCGTCTTGGTGGGTGGGAAGCCGCGGCGAGGAGTTTAAATAGAGCGGGGGAGAGATTCAAGGCACGTCAGGTGGGCCGATCGGCGCGAAAACGTTTGACATTCCCACCCCCGACAACTATCTTGCGTCGGGACGAGCTGAGCCTAAACCTTCACGAGCCTTGCACCTTGCATACTCGCCTTGCTTAGACTCAGCTTTAGCTATGTGACTTCACTTTGAATAACTACGAATTATCACTTCACTGAAGCGGCTCAGATAACGCCTCCATGGCCCGACGGTTCTATTTCGACGAACTCAAAACAGGCATCTGGATATTCTTGTTGATGCTCGTGCCTGTCATGAGCGTCATGTTGCTCCTGCAGTTTTTCGTGCCGGCGGCCGAAGTAAACCGCATCGTCGCCATGGATTACATCAGAACTGAGACGCCCAACCCGCAGATGTATGTATTCTACCTCACGTCAGCCGCAGCCCACGTAATCGTAACGATGATCGTGATCGTCATGCTGAGG
>CAMLLD010000122.1 GCA_946480785.1 uncultured Blastocatellia bacterium
TCCCTGTGTGCTCAAAAAAACTCTTGACAACGGAGACCGCTTCATAGATGGGCTGCAACTGGCGAACGCCTTCGGCGTTATTCGGCACCGCTGGCGAACGCCTTCGGCGTGATTCACCACTGCTGGCGAACGCCTTCGGCGTTATTCGGCGTCATTGGGACACTGCTGAGGACGCATTAGAGACACTGTTGGGGACACATTAGGGACACTGCTGAGGATGCGGTTACTTCTTTCGCGTCTTCGCCGCCTTCTTCGCTGAACGTGATCGTGAAGCGGCGGAGCGTTTCTTAGCGGCCGCGTGGGCCTGGCGGGAGAGGGCTTGCTTCGAGGCGGCGCTGTGGCCTTCGCGTTTGAGAGCTTTCGAGGCAGCGCGTGAACGGCGCTTCGAGGGTTTCTGGCCGGCGCGTCGAGTGTCGCGCTCGGCTTGCTCGCGTGTTTCCTTCGACGCGTTCTTCGGTGGCGGAAGATCGACACCGGCGCGACGCGCTTTTGAAAGTCCGATCGCGATCGCCTGCTTCGTCGAACGCGCGCCGTGCTTTCCTTCGCGAATGTGTTCGATCTCTTCGCGCACAAACTCACCCGCTTGTGTGCTCGCCGCTTTGCCTTCGCGTTTATCTTTTCGCGCTCGTTCGATCGTCTCTTTTTCCGGCATGGCGCTCGTCTCCTCTTTAAAGCTCTGCTTGCACGAAATCAAAACGCGAGTGCACAAACGCGTACCAGTAGCACACAGCCACATCGTCTTCGTGCAGCACTGCGAGTAACGATTCGCAAAGCGTATACCGACAAACCGAAGCCGGTCGAAACAACGCCCTCGGGGCATCGTGCTTGCGAGTTGTCTAAACAACTACAAGGAGGAAGAACTATGAATAAAGGTTTGCTGTTAGGCGCAGGGCTCGGCGCCACCGCGATGTTTTTGCTCGACCCGGCTCGCGGCAAGAGACGACGCACACTTGTGCGCGACAAGTTGACGATGCTGACCCGCATGACCGGCGACTGCATTGACGTTACGACCCGCGACGTGACGAATCGCACGCGCGGATTGATCTCCGAAATCAAATCCAGAATTTCATCCGAACAACCTGACGATTCAGTGCTCGTCGATCGCGTGCGCTCGAAGCTCGGCCGTGTGGTCTCGCATCCGGCCGCGATCCACGTCACCGCGAACAACGGCACGGTCACGCTCAGTGGTCCAGTGCTCGCCGACGAAGTTCCGCACCTGTTGTCGTGCGTGAAGTGGACCGCAGGCGTGCAGGACGTCAATAACAATCTCGACGTCCACGAAGAAGCCGAGAACCATCCGGCGCTGCAAGGCGGACGCGAACGCACCGGCGGCCGCTTCGCGTTGCTCCAGGAAAACTGGTCGCCGACCGCGCGTCTACTCGCCGGCACAGCGGGCGCATCGCTCGCGGTCTACGGCGGTGTGCGCCGCAACGCGCTCGGCGCGGGACTCGGCGCCGCTGGTCTGTTGTTGATGACGCGCGGCATTACGAACACCGGTTTGACTCAGCTCGCGAGCCAGGCTTCGAAGCAGTTGCATCTCGGCGGCTCGTCTTACGGCAGCACGTACCCAACCGCATAGGAGGCTCAAACGATGTCAGAACAAAATTCACAGAAGAGCGGCTCACGTTCCGAAGCGCAGAAGTTGGAACGTGCGGCCCACGGTTACGACCAGATTGGTTCGACGAGCCCGGACGCAGGCGCGTTCGGCGATCGCGAACGCGACACTCCGACGGACCGCGACACCGCGTTGGACCACCTGGCCGACAAGCGAAACGAAAGGAGCCGCGATGATTAGAAAACTGAAGTCAGGCAAGTACCGGCTCTACTCGCGCAAAGCGAATCCAAAGACGCACAAGCGCCGCAACCTCGGCACCTTCGACAGTCGCGAAGCCGCCGAGAAGCACGAGCGCGCCGTGCAGTACTTCAAGCGACATTGATCGGAAAGAGTGGGAGTGAACTCTTACTCCCACTCACCGCGCTTCGTCTCACCCTCGCGTTCTGTGATATATCTTCGAACTCGCTTTACACATCGACGATCAGAAAGCGGAGGATGCGTTTGAAAACGTCTCGCGCCGCGGTGCTGACGAATTATGAAGCGCCGCTCGAACTAAAAAAATTTCCCATACCCGCGGTTGAACCCGGCGCGGCGCTCGTGAAGGTAAAACTCGCCGGCATCTGCGGCACCGACGTGCACCTGTGGCACGGACAACTGCCGATTCCCTTGCCCGTCATTCTCGGACACGAAACGGTCGGCGTCATCGAGGAACTCGGCGCGGGATTGCATCAGGATTGGACAGGCGAACCACTTGCCGCCGGCGATCGCATCGCGTGGAGCTCGTCGATCAACTGCGGCGAGTGTTATTACTGCCGCGTCAAACCAGAGCCCACTCGCTGTCTCAAACGCAAAGCTTACGGCATCTCTTACGATTGCAGCGTCGCGCCACATCTGCTCGGCGGCTATGCCGATTACATTTACCTTCGGCCCGGCACAGCGATCTTCAAAATCCCGGAAACGCTGCCGACGGAAACAGTCGTCGGCGCGGGTTGCGCCTTGACCACTTCGCTGCACGGCGTCGAACGCATCGGCGTCGATATGGGCGACAACGTCGTCATTCAAGGCTCGGGGCCGGTCGGCCTCGCGTGCCTCGCGGTGGCGAAAGCAAGCGGCGCGGCGCAGATCGTCGTCCTCGGGGGTCCACCGCATCGCCTCGAGATTGCGAAACGCTTCGGCGCTGATGTTTGTATCGACATCGACGAGACCTCAACCGACGAGCGCAAAGCGCGCGTGCTCGAGTTGACGGGCGGTTTCGGCGCGGACGTCGTGTTGGAATGCGTTGGCATCCCGCCGGCAGTCGTCGAAGGCGTCGAGCTTTGTCGTGACGGCGGGCGCTATCTTGTCTTGGGCCACTACGGCAACGCGGGCACGGTCGAGTTCAACCCACACGTGATCACGAGAAAACAATTGACGGTCGCCGGGTCGTGGGGCTTCGAACCGCGGCACACGAAAGCGGCGCTGGAATTTCTCGCGCGCAATCGCGAGCAGTTTCCTTTCGAGCAGCTCGTCGCGCAACCCTTTCCACTCGAGCGCGCGTTCGAAGCACTACAAGCAACCGCCTCATGGACCACTGCGAAGAGCGCAATCGCGCCGTAACGGAGCACAAATGAAGGTTTTCAAGAACTACATCAACGGTGAATGGACCGAGAGCAAGTCGGGCAAGACTTTTCCGAACATCAATCCCGCGAACACAGACGAAACCGTCGGCCTGTTTCAATCATCGACTGCCGACGACGTGAACGAAGCCTGCGCTGCGGCCGCGAACGCGCAGTCCGCGTGGGCTGCACTGCCCGCCACCAAACGCGGCGAGCATCTCTTCAAAGCAGCCGAGCTCCTCGAAGCGCGTCTCGCACAACTCGGCGAAGAGATGACACGCGAAGAAGGCAAGACGCTGCCGGAAGCACTCGGCGAAGTGAAGCGCGCGATCAATATCTTTCGTTACTTCGGCGGTGAAGGCTCGCGCCAGTTCACTTATCAAGTGCCGTCGGAACGCGAGAACGTCGTCTGCTACACGATTCGCAAACCGCTCGGCACTGTCGCGCTGATCACGCCGTGGAATTTTCCGAGTGCGATTCCGGCGTGGAAGCTCGCGCCCGCGCTGGTCGCGGGAAATACAGTCGTGCTCAAACCCGCATCGCTCGCGCCCCTGAGTGCTTATCGCCTGGTCGAGGCGTTGCATGAGACGGGCGTGCCGGCGGGCGCGATCAATTACGTGACTGGTAGCGGCGGCTCAGTCGGCGATGCGCTCACGAGTAACAAGGCAATCAACGCGGTCTCGTTCACTGGTTCGACTTCAGTCGGCAACGCGCTCTATGAAAAAGTCGCGCCGCGAAAGATTCGTATTCAACTCGAAATGGGTGGCAAGAACCCGACGATCGTGCTCGCCGATTCTGATCTCGACTACGCCGCCGACACATTGATCAATGGCGCGTTCTTCTCGACCGGACAAAAGTGCACCGCGTGTAGCCGCGCGATCGTCGAGCGCTCGATTTACGAACCGCTGGTCGAAAAGCTTGTGGAGAAAACACGCCAGTTGAAAGTCGGAAACGGTCTTGAAGCGGGCGTTCAGATCGGTCCGGCAGTCGACGAAGCACAACTGAAAACGGATCTCGATTACATCGAGATCGCGCAGCGTGAAGGCGCGCAGTTGTTGTGCGGCGGCAAGCGTCTGACGGGCAACAACTACGACAAAGGTTTCTTCATCGAGCCGACGATCTTCAGCGCAGTGAACTGCGAGATGCGAATCGCGCAGGAAGAAGTCTTTGGTCCAGTGCTCGCGCTTATGCCCGCGGACGATTTCGAAGAAGCGATGAAGCTCGCGAACGACGTACGCTTCGGACTCTCAGCGTCGATCATCTCGAAGGACCTGACGCGCGTGCATCAATTCATCAACCAAATCGAAGCGGGCTTGATCACCGTCAACCTGCCCACCGCGGGCGTCGAGTACCAGTTGCCTTTCGGCGGCACAAAGGAATCGAGCTTCGGCATGCGCGAACAAGGCCCGCAGGCACTCGACTTCTACACGGAAACGCGAACGGTCTATCTGAAGTACACGCAGTGAGCCGCGCGGCTACGTCGTGCCTCGCCCGTTTCTTTGTGGCTGGTGCTTCAAGTGATACGGCACGCTCGTCACGATCACGCCCTGCCGAAACAGCAGCGCGCCCTTCAACAGCAGCGAGCTCTGATTGTGCAGAATGTGCTGCCACCACTTCGCCGGAATAAACTCCGGCAGCACCACCGTGATCACGTCGTCGTGCTCCTGCTTCTCCAGCCGCTTGATGTATTTCAACAGCGGCCGCGTCAGCTCGCGATACGGCGACGGCAACACCACCAGCTTCACACCTGCGCCCCAACGTTCCCACTTCTCGCGTAACTTCGCCGTCGCTTCTTCTTCAAAGTCGACATAAACCGCCGTCACGTGGTTGTCGCGCGAGATCGATTTCGCATACTCCAGCGCCGTGATCACGCCCCGATGCAGCCCCGAGATCGGCACGACCACACTGTGACGAATCGGCCGCAGTTGGCCCAGGCCATCCATCGAGAGCTGTGTCGCCACGTCGACGTAGTGCGCGTGAATCTCACGAAACAGGAGCACCAGCAAAGGAATCACCACGACGACGATCCACGCGCCGTGAATAAACTTCGTGGCGATGAAAACACACAGCACGGTGAGCGTCGCCACCGCGCCGACAGCGTTGACGATGATCGACTTCTTCCAGCGCGCGCTCTTCGTCCGGTACCAGCGCCGCACCATCCCGAGCTGCGAGAGGGTAAACGAGAGAAACACACCCACGGCATAGAGCGGAATCAAACGGCTCGTATCGCCGCCGAATGCGACGACTAGTATTCCCGAGAACACGGCGAGGATGATGATGCCGTTCGAGAACACGAGCTTGTCGCCGCGGTTCGCGAACTGTCGCGGCAGAAAACGATCGCGCGCGAGCAACGACGAGAGCCGCGGAAAGTCCGCGAACGACGTGTTCGCCGCGAGCACGAGAATCGCCGCCGTCGATGCCTGGACCACGTAGTAAAACCAGGCGAGCCGCCCGCTGAACATGATGCGCGCTAACTGCGAGATCACGGTCTCGTTCGCGTGCGGATGCACCTGAAACAGATACGCCATCACGCTCGTGCCGAGAAACATCGTGGTCAACAACACCGCCATCCACACGAGCGTGGTCGCTGCGTTTTGTGCTTCGGGTTTTTTGAACGCGGGCACGCCGTTTGAGATCGCTTCGATGCCGGTGAGCGCAGTGCAGCCGTTGGAAAACGCGCCGAGTAACAGCAGCGTCGTGAGTGGTTGTAGATGGTAGCCTTCGGCAGTCTTTAGATCTTCGGCGCTCGGCACGGGCGCGGCCCCGCCGTACATCCAGTAGTGAAACAGTCCGTACACGATCATGAAGATGAAGCTGACCACGAAAAGATACGTGGGCGTGGCGAAGAGTGCGCCCGACTCGCGTACACCGCGCAGATTCGCGAGCGCGATAAACAGGATGAAGATCAAACACAGAATGACTTTGTGATCGATGAGCGAAGCGAAACGAGTTCCCTGCGCCGCGGAAGTAATCGCCGCCACACCCGCGGCGATCGACACTGAAACCGTCAGCACGTAATCAACCAGCAACGCCGCGGCCGCAACGAGCCCGGGCGTCTGGCCGAGGTTTTCTTTCGCGACGATGTACGCGCCGCCGCCCGACGGATACGCATGAATCGTCTGGCGATAACTGATCGCCACGATCGCGAGCAGCATCGCGATGCCGACCGAGACCGGAACCACGTAATAAAACGATTGCCCGTGGGTCGCCGCAGCCGCGACCGCAAGCACGAGGAGGATCTCTTCCGTCGCGTATGCAGTCGACGACAACGCGTCGGAAGAGAAAACCGCGAGCGCGGTCTTTTTCGTCAGGCGCTCGTGCGCCGCCTGTTCGGTCTTGAGCGCCCTGCCGATGATGAAACGTTTTAATTCTGCTGCCACCAGGTTCTCCTGAGTCTTGTTAATCGCGCCAGCGTTCGGCGGTGATGATCGCGTCGCGTTCGAGGCGATTCAGCGTAAGCTTTCTGGTCCGCGGGACCTCGCCGTTGGTCCAGAGATAGTTCGCGAGCAGACGTCGCGCGGCTTCGTTCCAGAAGGAACTTTCGAACGGCAAGCGCACACGCGCGAGACGTTCGACGTAATCGACTACTTCTTCGTCGATATGGACCACGACTTCGTGACGCGTTCCGCTCGGGCTAACAACCGTGAAGCGTCTCTCCTCTGCGATCTGCCAGTCTTCTTTGTTTGTATCGAGGATCGAGAAGCCGTTCATCGTGACGGTTTCAACCGGTAGAGCAGCGGAGAGGGATTGCGCGGATTGAGGCTTTGCGAGCGCCGCTGCCACAGCGTTGCGCAACGTCTCGGGTGTCATCGGCTTGCGCACAAAGTCAGCGGCGCCGAGTTTCATCGCGTCAACCGCGAGCTCGATTGACGCGTAAGCCGTCGCCATCACGACGCGCGCATCGGGCTTAACGTCTTTCAGACGCCGCAACGTTTCGAGGCCGTCGATGCCGGGCATCCGTTGGTCCAGCACAACGAGGTCCCATTCCGAACCGTCGCCGAAAATTTCCAACCCTGCGATCCCGTCACCGGCTTCGGCCACGGTGCAACCAGCCGCTTCCAGCGTCAGCCGCATCATGCGGCGAATGTGTTCTTCGTCGTCGATAATTAAAATGCGTTCAGACATGGCAATGTGAAAGTAAATGTCGCTCCCTGGCCCAACTCAGACTGCGCGCTGATCTGTCCGCCGTGTGCTTCGACAATCAACCGCGAGATCGCCAAACCGAGTCCCGCGCCGCCCGTCGGCGCGCCCGGCACTTGCACGAATTTTTCGAAGATGTGCGGCAGGTATTCGCTCGGGATTCCGCTTCCGGTGTCGGCAACAGAGACCGCAGCGTAACGGCCGCGTCGCGCCGCGTTGATGCGGATCTCACCCTGCTTCGTGTAACGAATCGCGTTCACGACGAGGTTTGTGATCACGCGTGCGATCTGCGACGCATCAGCTACGACGGCCGGCAGATCCGGGGCCAGCTCGACATGAAAGATCAATCCCTTCGCTTCAACTTGCGGCCGCAGTTCTTCAGCTTCGTTCGCGAGCAACTCGCGCAGGTTGAGCGCTCGCAATTGCGGCTGACTCTCGCCCGCCTCGATGCGCGAGAGATCGAGCAGGTCGCGCATCAACTGGTCCAGCCGTTCGCAATCCTCGCGGCACGCGCTCAACACCTCGATCTGTTTGTCGTTGAGCTCGCCCGCCGCGCCTTCCAGCAACAGGTGCACACCCATCTGCACGCTCGTGAGGGGCGTGCGCAGTTCGTGCGAAGCCGTCGCGATGAATTCAGACTTGAGCCGATCGATCTCGCGCAGGTGCGTGATGTCTTCGAGCAACGTGACCGCGCCGAGCAGGTGCTTCGCGCCGTCGCGCATCGGCGTCGTGCGCACGCGAAACGCGCGTTCGCTTCCGTCAACCGCGAGCGGCAACACTTGCGACATTCCGTCGCCCGTCACCGGACGCTGCGACTCGAGCGCTTGCGCCACCGCGCCCGCGATGCGCCCGTCACGCGCGAGCTCGCCGACGTGCTTGCCACTGTTCTGCTGTCCGGCGCCGAAGATCTCTTCCGCGGCGGGATTGAGCTTGGTTACGCGGCCGTCTTCGTCGGTGACGATCACCGGATCGTAAAGCGAGTCGATGGCCGCCTCGGTTGTCTGTTGGGCCACGATCAGCTTGCCTAGATCGGAGTGGCGCAACTCGCGAATGCGCTCGGCCATGCGGTTGTACTCAGCCGCGAGTTGTCCGACTTCGTCGTGCGAATTAACCGAGACTTGCGCCTCGAGATCGCCGCCGGCCAGGCGCGTCGTGGAGGCAGTGAGTTGGCGCAACGGCTCGATGATGCGATTGGACAAGACGAACGCGAGGATCACGCCGGCAGTGACGAGCGTGCCGGCGATCAGCAGCGTGCGATAAAACCAGAGTTGGGCCACCCCCGCCGCGGCTTCCGACTTCGCGAGCATTGCGCGTTGATTGAGTTGCAGCAGGTGCTCGCAATCCGCGCGGAGTTTGTTGAACTGCGGTTCGAGACGGGTGAAATACTCGTCGCGCTCCGTGAGACTCGCGCCGTTCTGCGTTGTTGCCGGCGCAAAGAACCGATCGAACATTCGATAGTAATCATCACGGTCACGGCGGAGGTTTTCGATCGCTTCCGCTTCGCCGACTTCGGTGATGTTGTTTGCGGCTTTTTCAAAGTTCGCGTCGAAACGCGCGCGATGTTCTCTCAGTTGCGCCCGCGCTTTGTCGGTTGCGCCCAACAACGCAAAGAGCGCCGCCGAATCCTGGCGCTCGAGACTCTCTTTCATCTCTTCGGCTGCATCCACCGAGTCGTAATTGTTGGCGATGATGCGGCGCGACACGCCGCCCATCTCGCGCAGACGCCACGCGCTCCACGCGCCCAGCACCACGAGCGCGGCCACAAACACCAGATAACCCAGCAGCAATTTCGTTCGCAGACTCATTTCGTCGCCTGGTCCAACGGCACCACGTGCACGTTTGCGTCGCGCACTTCATCGAGAAAGCGATTGATGATCGAGCCGTGCAGGAGAATGTCCCAGCGCGAGCGCGATGTTTGCCCAAACACGACGTGCGTGATGCCCTCGCGTCGCGCAAAATCGATCAACGCATCGGCCACGCGGCGCGACTGCAACTGCACCACGCGCGCCCCAAGGTCTTCAGCGAAGCGAACGTTCTCCTCCAGCGCCGCGTAGTCCTGCGGCTTGATGCGGCCCATCTCTTCGGCCGGCGTCCGCACGTAGACCGCGTACCAATCACTCGCGAGCCGCCCGGCGATACGCGACCCGACGCGCAACAACTTCTTCGCACTGCCGCGCGACGCCATCGCCACCATCACCTTCTCGGGAATGACCGCACGCTCGAGTCCTTCCTGCACGCGATACTCATTCGACTTGCCCGACTCCTCCACCGCCACCTGCCGCAGCGCGAGCTCGCGCAACGCCGAAAGATTTCCCTTGCGGAAGAAATTGTTTAGCGCCTGTTCGATCTTGACGATGTCGTAGATCTTTCCCTGCCGCAGCCGCGTGCGCAGTGTGTCGACCGACACGTCGACGTTCACGACTTCATCCGCGCGCCGCAGAAAGTAATCGGGCACGGTCTCGCGCACGTGCACTCCGGTCGTGCGCGTGATGACGTCGTTGAGTGACTCGAGATGTTGAATGTTGACGGCTGTGATCACGGAAATGCCGGCTTCGAGCAATTCGAGCACGTCCTGAAAACGTTTGGCGTTCAACGAACCGGGCGCATTCGTGTGCGCCAACTCGTCGACAATCGCGATCTCCGGCGCACGAGTCATCACCTTCTCGACGTCCATCTCTTCGAGCGCGACGCCGCGATACTCGATGTGCCGCGTCGGCACGCGTTCGAGATCGCCGATCAGTGCCTGCGTGTCTTCGCGGCCGTGCGTCTCGATCGCGGCGACAACGATGTCGACGCCCTGCTTTTTCAACAGGTGTGCGTCTTCGAGCATCTGGTACGTCTTGCCGACACCCGGCGCGGCGCCGATGTAAACGCGCAGTCGTGGCTTCTCGCCGTCCTTGAGACGCGCGAGCAAAGTTTCAGGCGAATGTCGCTTGCCGTTTTCGCTCACTTTCTTAACGGACGTGCGGCGTCAAGCGCGAGATTGAGTTCGAGCACGTTCACTCGCGGCTCGCCGAGCAAACCAAACTGTCGTTGCGCTGTGTGTTCAGTTATGAGTTGTCGCAGCTCGTCTTCACTCATGCCGCGCTCGCGTGCGACGCGTGGAACCTGAAACTCGGCAGCGGCGGGAGTGATGTGGGGATCGAGTCCGGAACCGGAGGTGGTGATCAGATCAACCGGGACCGGTTCACCTGGGTTTTCGAGTTGTAACTTCGAGACGTCCGACTTGACGCGATCGATCAGCTTCGGATTCATTGGTCCAAGGTTTGAGCCGGACGATGCTGCGGCGTCGTAGTTCGCCGCCGATGGACGCGAACGAAAGTAACCACGCGAAACGAACGGTTGGCCGAGCAAGCGCGAGCCAATCACCGTTCCATCCGCGGCTCTGATCAATTGCCCGTTCGCATTCTCGGGAAAGATCACCTGGGCCAGGCCCGTGATTGCGAGGGGATACGCGAGGCCGAACAAAACCGTCGTCACGAGCGTCATCAAAACTGCTGTCAACAAGTTCTTCATGCTAGTCCCAGGACGTGCACGATCACGTCGATCACCTTTATGCCGACGAACGGCGCGATGATGCCGCCCAGTCCGTAGATCAACAGGTTGCGTCGCAACAGCGCTGCCGCGCTCAACGGCCGGTACTTCACGCCTTTCAACGCAAGCGGAATCAACGCGATAATGATCACGGCGTTGAAGATCACCGCCGACAGGATCGCCGACTGCGGCGTGCGCAGACCCATGACGTTCAGCGTGTTCAGCACCGGAAACGCGCCCGCAAACATCGCGGGAATGATCGCGAAGTACTTTGCCACGTCGTTCGCGATCGAAAACGTCGTCAACGCGCCGCGCGTCATTAACAACTGCTTACCGATCTCGACGATCTCGATCAGCTTCGTCGGGTTTGAATCGAGGTCGACCATGTTGCCGGCCTCTTTCGCCGCCTGCGTACCGGTGTTCATCGCGACCCCAACGTCTGCCTGGGCCAACGCGGGCGCATCGTTCGTGCCGTCGCCCGTCATCGCGACGAGTTTGCCGCCGGCCTGCTCGCGTTTGATCAGCGCCATCTTGTCCTCGGGCGTGGCCTGGGCCAGGAAGTCGTCGACGCCGGCTTCGTGCGCAATCGTCGCGGCCGTGAGCGGGTTGTCGCCGGTGATCATCACGGTCCGGATGCCCATCTGGCGCATCTGGTTGAAGCGTTCGACCATGCCGCCCTTGATGATGTCTTTGAGTTGAATCACTCCGAGCGGCAGCCCGTCTTCAGCGACCACGAGCGGCGTGCCGCCTTCGCGCGAGATCGCTTCAACAATCGCGGTGAGATCGCCGTTCAAGTGGACGCCCTTGCTGCCGACGTACTTCTGAATCGCATCGGCCGCGCCCTTGCGAATCTCGCGATGATCGAAGTCAACGCCGGACATTCGCGTTTGCGCAGTGAACGGAACGAAGGTCGCGTCGAGCGGTTCTAATTCGCGGCCGCGCAGACCGTATTTCTCTTTCGCGAGCACGACGATCGAACGGCCTTCAGGAGTTTCATCAGCAAGCGACGAGAGTTGCGCGGCTTCCGCCAGTTCACTTTCAGCAACACCGGGCAGCGGAATGAACGCGGTCGCTTGTCGATTGCCGAGCGTGATCGTTCCGGTCTTGTC
>CAMLLD010000123.1 GCA_946480785.1 uncultured Blastocatellia bacterium
CTTCCCGAAGAAGACTACGGCTACATGTTTCTGAACGTGCAGCTTCCGCCGGCGGCGTCGCTCGAACGGACCAACGCGGTTTGCAAAAAGGTCGAGGACATCCTGGCGAAGACCGACGGCGTTGAGTACTACAACGCGATCGGCGGGTTCAGTCTTTTGAATCGCGTGTCGGCGAGTTACAACGGCTTCTTCTTCGTCGCTTTGAAACCGTGGCACGAGCGCACGGCGGCGAATCTCCAGGCGCGCGCGATTTTGCAAACGCTCAACGGTCGCATGGCGAAAGAGATTCCCGAAGCGGCGGCGATCGCGTTCATGCCGCCGTCGATTCCCGGACTCGGCAGTTCCGGCGGTTTCTCGTTCTGGCTTCAGGATCGCAGCGGCGGCTCGATCGACTACCTCGATCAAAACCTGCAGAAGTTTCTCGAAGCGGCGCGTAAACGGCCCGAACTGACCGGAGTTGTTTCCCCGTTCTCCGCGACGGTGCCGCAGGTTTACGCGGAAGTCGATCGCGACAAGGTGTTGAAGCAGGGCGTCGCGGTCAGAGACGTTTATCAAACGATGCAGGCTTATCTCGGCGGCCTGTTTCTGAACCAGTTCAATCGCTTCGGGCGGCAATGGCGCGTGTTTCTGCAAGCCGAGGGTGAAGACCGCCTCGACGAAAGCAGCATTCAGCAGTTCTACGTGCGCAACAACGATCAGACGATGGTGCCGCTTTCGTCGCTCGTGACGACGAAGCGCATCACTGGTCCTGAGTACACGAACCGTTTCAACGTCTATCGCGCCGCGCAAGTGATCGGCTCGGCCGCGCCGGGCTACAGTTCGGGCCAGGCGATGGACGCGCTCGAGGAAGTCGCGCGCCAAACGTTGCCGTCGCAGATGGGTTACGACTGGGCCGACCTTTCTTACCAGGAGCGCGCGGCGTCGGGCACGGCGCTGAGCATCTTCGCGTTGTCGCTTGTGCTCGTGTTTCTGATTCTCGCGGCGCTCTACGAAAGCTGGTCGCTGCCGTTTTCAGTTTTGCTGACGGTGCCGATCGCGATCTTCGGCGCGTTTCTCGGGTTGTGGCTGCGCGATTACGACCTGGATGTTTACGCGCAGATCGGACTCATCGTGCTGATTGGTCTCGCGGCTAAGAACGCGATTCTGATCGTCGAGTTTGCGAAGGCGGAATTGGAAAAGGGACGAAGCGTTGTGGACGCGGCGCTCGAAGGCGCGCGCTTGCGGCTGCGGCCGATCTTGATGACTTCGTTCGCATTCATTCTTGGTTGTTTGCCGTTGTGGTTTGCGTCGGGTTCGGGGGCCGCGTCGCGGCGCATTCTCGGCACGGTCGTGATCGTCGGCATGTTGGCCGCGACGGTGATCGGTATCTTCATCATCCCCGTTTCTTTCTTCATCGTCGAACAGTTCACGATGCGGCTGTGGGCCAAGCGCCACGACACGGGGACTACTGCGGCCGAGCATGCGCCGGGAGACTGAAGCTATGAAACACTTCGTCTCCGCAGTTTTAGCATTTAGTTTGGTGGCAACGAGCGCCTTCGGCCAGAAACAGCCGGACCAGAAACAGTCGCAAACGCCCGTGGTCCAAACACCGGATCAGTTTCGCGGCGTCGATCCGAACGCGCCGGCGACTCCGGCGTCGATTGGCGACCTGAAATGGTTTGAAGTCTTCAAAGATCCGGCGCTGCAAGAACTCGTCAACCGTGCGTTGCAGCGCAACTACGATCTGCGCGCGGCGGTCGCCCGCATCAACGCCGAGCGCGCGAACCTCGGGCTGGTGCGTTCGAACCAGTTTCCGCAGTTTGAAGCCAGCGGCGATCTCACGACGAATCGCAATTCGCAAAACGCGCTGAACATTCCCGGACAGAGCGGCGGCTCGCGCAGCATCGGCAGCGTCTTTCTTAACCTGCTGACCTTCGAGCTCGATATCTTCGGCCGTCGGCGAGCCGAGACGCGGGCTGCGCGTGCGGAGTTGCGTGTTGCAGAGGAAGATCGCCAAGCCGTGATGACCACGGTAGTGAGCGACGTCGCGACCGGTTACTTCAGTCTGCTCGAGCTCGACACCGAACTAGACATCGCGAAGCGCACGCTCGCCACACGCGAGCAATCGTTGCAACTCATTCGCGCGCGGCAGCAAGGCGGTCTCGCGACGCTGCTCGACGTGCGACAAGCGGAAGAGCTCGTCTACCAGGCGTCGCAAACGATTCCCGACACGGAGCGTTTGATAGAACAGACTGAGAACCAGATCCGTCTTTTGCTCGGCGATAATCCCGGGCCGGTCACGCGCGGGCAGGCGTTGAATCAACAACAGGAATTGCCGGCGGTGCCGGCGGGTTTGCCTTCGTCGCTACTTACGCGCCGGCCTGACATTCGCGCCGCCGAACAGAACCTCGTGGCGCAGCGCGCGCTGGTCTCCGCGGCGCGCAAGGCGTACTTCCCGACGATCAGTTTGACGGGGCTGTTGGGTTTTCAAAGCGATCAGCTTTCGAGTCTGTTTGTTGGTCCAAGCCGCGCATGGACGTTCGTGCCGCAGATCACGCAACCGATCTTCACGGCGGGTAGATTGAAATCGGGCGTGAGGTTTGCGCGCGCGCAGCAGGAGCTTGCGGTTGTGCAGTACGAGCAAACAATTCAGACTTCGTTTCGCGAAGTTTCGGATGCGCTCGTGCAGTATCGCAAAGTCAAAGAGATTCGCACGCAGCAGGAGCTGCTCGTGACCACGCTGCGCGATCGCGAACGGCTCGCTTATCTACGCTACGAAGGCGGCGTGGATACGCTCTTGAACGCACTCGACGCGGATCGCGATCTCTTCGACGCCGAGCGCAATCTGACGCTTACAAAACGCAACGAGCTGCTCGCCTTAGTGCAACTCTACAAAGCCCTCGGCGGCGGTTGGCAATAAGTGCCCTGATCCGTGTCATCCGTGGTAGTCTTTGGCCCTCATGAAGAGGCTTGTTTGGCTACTGGTGATATGCCTGAACGTCCACGCGCAGGAGCCGCAGGACGTCGTGCGCATCACCACCACACTAGTCCAGGTTGACGTCGTCGTCACCAAAGACGGCAAACAAATCACGGATCTCAAACCCGAAGACTTCGAGATTTTTGAAGACGGCCGCCGCCAGCAGATAACAAACTTTGCCTACGTCTCTATCGCTCCTGCCACTTCGACTTCCACAAAGCTGGCCACGGAAGCAGTCGAGACGAGTGTGCCCAAGCCGCCACTGCCGCACGAGATCAAACGTACCCTCGTCATCGTTGTTGACGACCTGGGCATGTCGTTCGAAAGCATGGCGAACCTGCGACGCTACCTGAGCAAATTCGTCAGCCAAAATTTAAGCTCGAACGATCTTGTCGCGATCATTCGCACCGGCGGCGAGGTTGGCGCCTTGCAACAGTTCACGACCGATCCGCGCGTGCTGGCTAACGCGATCGCGGATCTCAAGTGGAACTCGTGCAGCCGCGTCGGTACCAGCGTGCTCGCGCCGGAGAGATCGTTGCTTTCGAGTACACCGCCGGAGGGTGCACTTCGTCCGTTCATGCGGCCCGATCGATCTCCGACAAGTGCACAAGTGGATCGAACCAACACGGCAAATGAGTCGAACCCCTGCCCAACTAAAGACTCACTCAGATACTCGATCCGAGCGATCCGTTTTATCCTGCGCGGCATGCGCGAACTCCCCGGCCGCAAGTCGATGATGCTCATCTCCGACAACCTGCCGCTCGCGGCCCAGGAAAACTCACCGGTAGATTTCGGATTTAGCCGGCCCGTCAGAGAGAACGCCAACCTGATCGACGTGTGGACCCAGGCGACAAGCTACGGCGACGCGTTAGATGACCTTGCCGAACAAGCCAGTCGTTCGTCCGTGGTTATCTACGGCGTCAACGCGCAAGGAATGCAAACGATTGGACCAAATGCGTCGGATGAGATCGACTTTCCGCCACTGCACAGAATGAGCGGAGTAATGCCGGAGCAGCAGAATCCGCTGTGGCGGGTGAACAACCAGCGGACAGGGGAATTGCGCAAGAGTGTCGAGGGCACGGCGCTGCTGACGGAGCGCACCGGCGGCTTCATGATCCGCAACACCAACGACTTCGGACTGGAGCGTGTGCTCGAAGATCAGAATGGTTATTACTTGCTCGGTTATCGTCCGGCAACCGAAACGTTCAATCGGCGACAGCATGCGATTCAAGTACGCGTCAAGCGTGGTGACTATATCGTGCGCACACGGTCGGGCTTTTACGGACTCACCGAGGAACCCGTTGTTGCCGCGTCGGAAGGCGATCGCCTGAACAAGGCGCTGACCTCGCCCTTTGCTGCGAACGAAATCACAGTGCGATTGGCGCCGTTGTTTGCCGACGACCCCACACGCGGCTCGCTGTTGCGCCTGTTAGTCGCCGTCGATGCGAAAGATCTCACCTTTACTGAAGAACCTGACGGCACGCACGTCGCGAATTTCGATCTCGACAGCGCATTGTTCGGCGACAACGGAAGAGTGGTCTACCGTCAGGATCAGAAAACAAACATCCGGTTACGCGGCCGGCCGTATGAGCGGGCGCTGAGCGAAGGAATTGTTTACGCGTTCGATTTGCCGGCTAAAGAAGCGGGTGCGTTTCAGTTGCGAGTCGCGGTGCGCGATTCGGCGACGCAAAAGATCGGCGCCGCGGGCCAATTCATCCACGTGCCGAAACTCGCGGACGGACAGTTGGCGCTGTCAGGCATTCTGCTCTACGCGGAGACTGACTCGAACAAAGCGGGAGTGAGCGAGCAGTTGCAAAGTAGCATGGTGCTGCGGCGGTTTCATCAGGGCGCGTCGCTCGTGTTTGGCTACACGATTTACAACGCGGTGCTCGACAAGAAATCGCATCTGCCGCAGTTGACGACGCAGACGGTCGTCTATCGCGACTCGGTGAAAATCTACAGTTCGGATCGATCACTCGTTGGCGCTGCGGACCAGACGGACCTGAAACGGATCGCGACCGGCGCGCGTTTGCAACTTGGCCCAGCGCTCACACCCGGCGAGTATGTCGTGCAGATCGTCGTGGAAGATCAGGTGAGCAGGCGCACGGCAACGCAGGTGACGCAATTCGAGGTGGTGAAGTAACCGTATACGATGTCGATCGCCACCGCCAGAAAGCGCCTGCTGGAACTCGTCAGTCTGTCACTGCTGCTCGGCCTCGCCACTGCCATCGCGGCGCTCGTTTTCTTCGGCTGGCTGGCTGACGAAGTGCTCGAAGGCGAAACGCGTCACTTCGACGACGTTACGCGCGCCGCCGTTCACACGCTCGCCTCGCCCGCGATGACCACCACTATGCGTGGCATCTCGTTTCTCGGCTCGACGCTTTTTCTCACCGCCGCAACGATCTTCGTTGTCGCATTGTTTGCGTTGCGCAAGTGGGGCCGCGAAGCAAAACTCTTCGCGCTCACGATGATCGGCGCGTCAGTCTTGAACACCACGTTGAAGCTCACCTTCCAACGCCCGCGGCCGGTCCCATTCTTCAATCTCACCGCGCCGGAAACCTACAGCTTCCCCAGCGGTCACGCGCTCGCCAGTTGCTGCTTCTTCGCCGGGCTCGCCGCGATTCTTTCGGGCCGCATAAAGAGCAGACGCACGCGCACGATCGTCTGGATCGCCGCCGCAACGATGTTTCTTCTGATCGGTCTCTCGCGGATTTACCTCGGCGTGCACTACACGACCGACGTTATCGCGGGTTTCGCCGCCGCTTTGATTTGGATTCTGGTGGTGAGGTTTGTAGAACTGCAACTCGCGCGGAGAAGACGCCGCGGCGCCGGCTCACAACTTCAAACGCATCTCGACTGAAAAACCGCCGCCATTCAAGTTAACCGCCTGAACCGATCCGCCGTGCATCCGCACCGCACGCTCGGTGATCGCGAGGCCGAGCCCGGTCCCGCCGCCGCTCTGCCGGTCGCGCGCATCTTCCGCGCGATAAAACGGTCGAAAGATCTTTTCGAGCGCTTCGTCGGGAACGCCCTTGCCGCGATCGCGAACACTGATCACCGCGAAGTGATCGACGTAGCCGTTCTGCCGGTTCAACGCGACTTCGACCGCCGTTCCTTCAGGCGTGAACCGCACCGCGTTGCGCACGACGTTTTCGATCGCGCTGCGTAACAACTCCTCGACGCCGTTGATCGAGCAATCCTCAGTCGAAACCACTTGCACCGAACGGTTCACACTGCGCGCTTCGAAATCCGCGTCCTCTGCCACGTCGCGCACCAACGCCGCGAGATCGACGTCCGTTCGTTTGCGTCCGTCCGTGCCGCTTTCGAGCCGCGTCAACTCGAGCAGTTGGCTGATCATCTCGTTCAGATTGTCTGACTCACGCTCGATGCGATCCAACGCGCCGTTTGCTTCCGTCCCCGAACGCTGACGCGCGAGGCCAAGCGCGACGCCGAGCCGTGCTAGCGGCGAGCGGAGCTCGTGCGAGATGTCGCCGAGCAAACGTTGCTGCGCTTTGACCATCGACTCCAGTCGCTCGGCCATCACGTTGAAATCGCGTCCGAGCTGCCCGACTTCATCGCGACGCTTCGTCAACCGGTTCGCGACGCGCGCGCCGAGATTTCCTTCCGCGAGCTCATTGGTCGTCGTGCGCAGTTTCAAAATTGGCGTCGTCAAATAACGCGACAACCAAAAACAAAAGATGCCGCCGATCACGAGCACGACGAGCAGGCGCAGAATCTGAGTCTGCAACCCGAGCTGAAACGGCGGCCGCGGAATGTGGGCCACGTACATGTAGCGCTGGCCTTTTGAGCTCACGACCGGACGCGCGACGAGCGTGTCGCGCCCTTCGACATTGAATTCAATCTCGCGACTCTCCGCGGCACGCGCGATCAGCTCGTTCGTGCCGGGAAAAACAGTCCGCCCCGAAAGCTCTTTGCCGTTCTCGTCGAAAAACGTCGCACTCACGCCCGACGACTTTTCCGTGGCCTGCAACGTTGACGTCAAAGCCGCAGCGCCCGACTGTTCGTAGATCTCCGCGGCCTTTTGCGCGTTTGGTCCAACCTGCGTGAGATCGCGCCACGAGCGGCGAATCGGCGTCGGCCGCGTGAGCGCAAAGATCGCGAAGGTCGCGACGTTGATGATGATCATCGCGAGCCAGAACCAGATGAAAATCTTCAGATAAAGACTGCGAAAAGGGAGCTTCATTCCGGTTTCTCTGCGGTTGCGCCGTAGATATAACCCACGCCGCGAATCGTCTTGATGCGTTCGAGGCCGTTCAGTTGATGGCCCAATTTCTTGCGCAGGTTACTCACGTGCATGTCGATGCTGCGATCGAACGGCGACAGTTCGCGTCCGAGTACTTCTTTGACAAGCTCTTCGCGTTTGACGATCTGACCCGCGTTGCGCAGCAGTATCTCGAGCAGATCGTATTCGACGCCGGTGAGCTCGACTATTTCTCCCGAGCGGCGCACGTTGCGTGTGTTCAAATCCATTTCGATGTCGCCGACCTTGATCGTTTCGCGCGCGACGCTTGCCGATTCGCCGGGTTGCGCGCGACGCAACACGGCGCGAATACGGGCGACGAGCTCGCGCGGATTGAAAGGCTTCGGCAGGTAATCGTCGGCGCCGATTTCCAAGCCCACAATGCGATCGACGTCGTCGCCGCGCGCCGTGAGCATCAACACGGGAATGCGCGAGCGCGCTCTGATACGTCGCAACACGTCGAAACCATTCGTGCCCGGCAACATCACGTCGAGGACGACGAGATCGTGCTCGTTTGACAGAGCGCGATCGATGCCCCGCTCGCCGTTGTGAATCGCTTCAACCGTGTAACCTTCGGGTTGAAGATATTCGCCCACCAGCTCGCAGAGCCCGACGTCGTCGTCAATTACCAGGACGTGTTCCATTGGTCGTTCGGCCAAATTGAAAGACATATACATACCTGAGGGCAAGTCGCTCGGGCGTTGCCGATGGGCGATGCTCAGAAGTAAGTCGCATCCTACACGACGCGCTGTTTTCCGAGCGTAAAGAAGTGTCAATCGCGCGCTCGGCTCCACTGACAAAACTTTACATTCCATTGACAGACTCTTTACGACCGTTTTGAGTACAATCCGCCCTCAAGCTGCGGCGTAACGCACTCAATCCGCGCCAATTAAGCTGATCGAAGGAGCTTCGGAATGAAGAGAATAGTAACCGCCACGATCCTGTGCCTGCTCGTGTTCTGCGCGGCAGGAATCGCCTCGGCGCAGGAACGCCCGGGATCGTTGCGGGGCCAGGTGCTGGATGAGTTGGGGGGCGCGATTGTCGGCGCGACCGTGACCGCGGTCGATGCGAAGGGCACAGAGAAAACCGTCACGACCAACGACAACGGCGTCTACACGATCACCGGACTCGCGCCGGGCAAGTACACGCTGCGTGTTGTAAACACCGGCTTCGCGCTCTACGAGAACGCGGAAGTCGAAGTGACCTCGGGTAAAGTCCAGCAACACGACGTGATCCTGAAGATCCAAATCGAAGAGCAGAAAGTCACGGTCGCTGCCGACAATCGTGAATTGAGCACCGATCCGGAAAACAACGCGGGCGCGGTCGTGTTGAAAGGTGAAGACCTCGACTCACTGCCCGACGATCCCGACGACCTCGCAGCAGCGTTGCAAGCATTGGCTGGTCCATCCGCTGGTCCAAACGGCGGCCAGATCTTCGTCGATGGTTTTACCGGTGGCCGTCTGCCGCCGCGCGCTTCGATTCGCGAGATTCGCATCAACTCGAATCCGTTCTCGGCTGAATACGATCGGCTCGGCCTCGGCCGTATCGAGATCCTGACAAAACCGGGCACCGATCGTTTTCGCGGCCAGGTCTCTTTCAACTTCAACGACGACGCGCTCAACGCGCGCAATCCGTTTGCCGACAATCGCCCGGCGATCCAGACGCGCCAGTACGGCGGTAACTTCGGTGGTCCAATCTCCAAGAAGAAAGCTTCGTTCTTCGTCGACTTCGACAAGCGCGACATCGATGACGCTTCGTTGATTGTCGCCACGGTCCTCGACGCCAACAACAACATCGTCGCTTTCCGCGATACGTTTCCGATTCCGAGCCGGCGCACGACTTTCAGCCCCCGCATCGATTACCAGCTCAACGCGAGCAACACGCTCGTTGGACGTTACAACTACACGCGCACCTCGCGTGTCACCGGCGTAGGCGGCTTCTCGCTGCCCACGCGCGCGTACGACACAGCGCAGACCGAACAGAGCGTGCAGTTGACGGAAACGTCGGTGATCAGCAAGACGATCGTCAACGAAACGCGCTTCCAGTTTCAGCACAGCCGCAGCGAACAGGACGCGGACAATTCGATTCCGACCATCGAAGTGCAGGACGCTTTCACGGGCGGCGGCTCGCAGATCGGACAATCACACAGCACCGACGACGAAGCCGAGCTGACTAACAACACGTCGTTTTCGATGGGCCGGCATTCGTTGAAGGTGGGCGGTCGGTTGCGCTGGGTCAAGGATTCGCAGTTCTCGCCGCAGAACTTCGGCGGCACGTTCACGTTCTCCGGCGGCGTGGGTGATCTCACGAGTATCGAGCGCTATCAAACCACGCTGCTCTTGCAGGCGCAGGGCGCGACTCCGGCCCAGATTCGCGCGGCCGGCGGCGGCGCGGCCCAGTTTCGTTTGTCCGCCGGCAATCCCGAGAGCGAGGTTAGCCAGTGGGATTTCGGCGGTTATTTCCAGGATGATTGGAAAGTTCGTCCGAACCTGACGCTGAGTCTCGGCTTGCGTTACGAAAATCAGAGCAACATTGACAGCAATTTCAACTTCGCGCCGCGCGTCGGTTTCGCGTGGCAGCCCGGTGGTCCACAAGCGAAGACGGTGGTGCGCGGTGGTTACGGCATCTTCTACGATCGCGTCAGTGAAAACCTGACGATGACGGCGCTGCGTTTGAACGGCGTCAACCAGCAGCAGTTCACGGTGCTCGATCCGGACTTCTTCCCGAACATTCCGACGGTGGACCAGTTGCTGAACTTCTCCGTTCCGGGAACGGTCTATCGACTCCAGAACGGAATCGAAGCCCCTTACACCATGCAGTCGGTGATGAGTGTCGAGCGACAACTGCCACACAATTTCACCGTTGCGACGAGCTACATCAACATCCGCACGTTGCACGTGCTGCGCACGGTGCCGTTGAATGCGCCGCTGCCGGGCACGTTTATTCCGAACGTTCCGGGCAGCGGAGTTCACCCATTGAACTGCGCCGACTTCATTCCGACTGACGTGAATCCGTCGCCGAGCTGCAACGTGTTTGAGTACGACTCGAGTGGCCGTTACAACCAGAACCAATTCATCGTCAATTTCAGCAGCCGTTTGCATCGCAACGCTTCGGTGAACGCGTACTACGTTCTCGGATTTGCGAAGAGCGACACTGACGGCGCCGGTAGTTTTCCCGCGAACCCGTACGACTTCAGCACCGAGTACGGCCGTGCCTCCGGCGATATCAGGCATCGCTTCGTGCTGTCCGGAACGTTTCGGGTGCCGTGGGGAATCTCGCTGAACCCGTTGATCTTCGTGCAGTCAGGCCGGCCGTTCAATATCATTCTCGGCCGCGATCTCAACGGCGACACAGTGATCAACGAGCGTCCGGCATTTGCTCCCGCCAATGCGGATTGTTCGCAGACGAAGATCGTTCGTTGCACGCCGTTTGGAAACTTCAAGCTCACGTTTGGTCCGGGCGACGTGATGATTCCGCGCAACTTCGCTGAAGGACCGGGATCGACGACGGTGAACCTGCGCGTCAGCAAGACGTGGAGTTTTGGTTCGGAAGGCCGCGGCGGGAATGCGAACAACCAGCAGAATCAGCAGGACCAGCAGCAACGCCAGCGCGGCATTATGGGTGGCGGCATGGCCGGTCGGGGTCCCGGTGGAGCAGGCGGCGGTGGTCCGCGCGGCGGCGGTTTTGGTGGACCAGGTGGCGGTGGCGGTGGTTTCGGCGGTGGCGGCGCGGGTACCGGCCGCTACAACCTGACGTTCTCGCTGAACTTTCAAAACCTGCTGAACCACGCGAACCTTGGTACTCCGGTGGGCAATCTCGGTTCGTCGTTGTTCGGG
This sequence comes from uncultured Blastocatellia bacterium, assembly GCA_946480785.1. Next base: position 11,054 of record CAMLLD010000123.1, read on the forward strand.
CAGTCGACTTCGACCGCCGGGTTCTTTGGTGGGTTTGGCGGCGGTGGCAATCCTGCTTACAACCGCCGCATCGACGCGCAGATCAGGTTTACTTTTTAGTTAGGGATTGGTGCCGTCGATCGAGGGACGCATCTCGCCGACAAACTGGTCGGAGTTCTTGATGCTCTGGAGCACGATCTCGATCGCTTTGTCGGGAAAGCCGGACTCGAGTGTGAAGGTGTAACCCGTGAAGACGTCGCCGGTGTCGTCAGCGCCCCAGAACAGAAACGTCGAATCGTTTAGCTGGGCGATCTTCCGCAGCAGCGCGGCGGTGTTTCGCGCCTTGTCGATATTGATGTAGGCGCCTTTGTAGTGGGGAAAGATCCGAAAGCCGATCGTCTCCTTCGACGTCACGCTGATCACGATTTCGAACGAATCCGCGTTCTTCAAGCCGTCGCGCAGCATGCCGGTGAACACGAACGGCGACTTCGAGCTCGGTTTAAAACTCATGCCGAGGTCTGGCCCGACACGCGTCAGCAAAGCGCTCATTCGTTCGCGCGTCTTGTCGCGCGCGGCGTCCGCGTCCTGGGCAAAGGCGGTTTGCGCGGTCGCCAGAATTGCCAAACAAATCAATAAACCAACCACACGGGGGATCTTCATCTCGGGTCTCCTTTTGTTCAAAACAACCTGTCTCACCTTTAGGTTAAGAACGGCGCAATGTCAATAGTTTTGATTCGTCTTGGAGTGCGGCGGCTTGACGCCGCTTTGGTCTTCGATCACGTGCGATCGAGGCGAAAGTCTCGCGCTTGCGAGCACGAGCGGCACACCGACGCCGAGGAACGACAGC
>CAMLLD010000124.1 GCA_946480785.1 uncultured Blastocatellia bacterium
CGATCGTTCTCGTCGTGGTAGTCACTCGCGAAACATCGTTAGTACCCACAGGCAACACGATGATCACCTTCCACGTTTGCGCGGGCACTGCTACGTGGCCGTTCGCAATGAAGAATTGCAAACCCTGTCCACCGGAAATGATGTAAAGCTCATTGCCTTGTGTAACGAGGCTGCGGCTATAACTTTCCAGGTTGGCCCACACGCCCTGATTGTTAGCCGGAAGCTGCGGAATCATGTTCGTCATCAGGAACGTCGCCGAGTTCGCCGTGACAGTGATCGTGCGATCCGCTGACGGACACATGTGGCCGCGATCGAACCCTGAACCCGAAAAATCTGTCGCTTGCACCTGGTACCAACCAACCGGCAGGGTCGTGTCAGCGCGAAAGTCATCCTGCCGCGGCGTGCTTCCCAACCACGAGCTGTCGAGATGCCAGCTCACCCAGTTTGGCCCACCGTTATCACGACTGTAAGACATCGAGTACTGCGGCTTCTCCATCAGGTAATTGTTCGGCTGCGCCACGTCGGTAACCGCGTTACTCGGGTTTCCCATCGTGAGATGTTCGTCCGTAGTTGGTGTCGGCGTGGGGGTCGGACTAGAGAAATCACCAATCTGAACATTGTCGATGTTGATGCGATTCGCGCCGCCGGAAACTTTCCTGATCTCAAAGCGAATCGCGCTGCCGTTGTTGACGGTAAAGGTCGCGGTCTGCAGCGTCGTCGAACTGGTCGTTACAGTCGAACCAACTTGCGTCCACGTGCTGCCGTTGTTTAGCGACGACCACAACTGCCACGTACTCGAACCGTCAGTGCCGAAGACTGCATGTTGAATAGAAACAGTTCCCGCCCCCGTCTTATTGAAGTTCATGTGCACGAGACCGGTATTGCGAATGCGCGCGGACCACGATCCGGTCTTTCTGTCAGTCGAGAGATTGCCGGTGAGGGCATCGTCCATGAACCACGATCCGGTGCCCAGCGTGACGTTACCCGCGGCGTAAGCAGTCTTGCCGCCGGCTTCGAAACCTTCGCTGAGCGGCGTCATGGTTGCGGTTGTCAGAGAAATGCTCAGGACTACAAATCCAGCAAAGAATGCGATCAGCATTTTAGGAACAAGTCCGACCTTCGCTTTTTTCATTCCTTTCTCCCTTTCCTCTGTGTAGCTGGACCAGCAGTCACACACTTCGAGGCACATGCCGGCTGGTGACAGCGGTTGACAACGGAGTAAGCAGATCAATTCGAACTGCCTACGTTTCTTTTTCTGGACCGGGAGTCCCCTGCGGCTGTATGCCGATGGGGTGAGAGGATGAGGAAGTTAACAATCGCGTTACGCTCTACTCAACGGGAAATAAAAGCGACGCGATTGATTTGGTTCAGCCTTGTTGGGAGTGCACTAGCACTCAGGCCGATCGTAGCAGGACGGTTTATATCTTATATCCGAGGAGTTGAAAACAAGATTTGTTTTAACGAGTGATGAAGTAGTGTTGTGTGACTTGAAACAATTACCTGCCGCGATTTGAACCAAATTAGTTGCCGTAAGTTCAAATAAAACCGAGAGATTTCGCATCCCCACTTATCTGCGAGTTAATGTTTTTGGCAACCTTAAATTGCCGAAAGTGCAAATTGGAAGCTAAGCCTTGCCGAAAGTTCTGTGCCCACTGCGACCCCACAGCTCACCAACAGCGTCCTTCCGCGATTCGACATAGTTGGTACTCGCGAACAAGTTTCATGAAGATGCTTCTCACAGTTTTCTTGCGAAAACAAAAATATTACGCTGTGAGTCAGCTTCGATGACTGAACCGATCTCTTCCAACATCTCCGCGAGCATGTTTTCCTTCAAGGTTTTCGCGGAACTCTGTTGCCGAACAACTTCCCTCTTTAACAGGTCAGCATCTTTGCGAGACAATACAATTACCTCATGCGTTGCGTCAGCTTCACTATTCGCAATATAAAACTTCAACTCGCCAACTAACTTGATCTCCGTGAGCTCATTGGTTTCGAGTGGGCTGGCATATTCGTTATCCCGATCTGCTTCGTTATCTACGATTGGAACACCGCTGGCTAGGAAGCAGTCACTACCAATCTGCCTCTTTCTGTAGAGATTAGAGAAAATCCCAAGTATCTTGTCACGGGGCTCCCAACTCCAAATCTCATCCTCATATCCAACTCCGTCTGCCCAGCACCGAAGAGGTTTTTCCCTATCGTCCAGTGCCGCGTATTCGAATAGTTGCTTAAATCGCCCTTCCTCTTCTTGCTGCTCCATATAGTATTCCGCATCGTCACCCATTTCGATCTCCTTCGAAGTGTCCCGGGGCTTATTCATCCCGAACATTACCTAGTCCATGCACTTAACTCTTGACGTCGACAACGGCGCATGCTTCTAACTTTTTCGCCAGTACCGATCGGTCAAATCGACTATGTTCTCACGATCTTCTGAATGGCCTTTGCTGTTGGTTCCACTGTTGTGTAAAAACCTCCGCGATTACAGCGACGAGTTACTGGAAATTTCCGCGTGTGACTCCACCCAATTTCTGCCAGCCTAAAGTAGGGGAAATTACTTCTTGAGCCTTTTTGTCAATGGTTTCTTCTCATCCTTATCCTTCTCGAATCTGACGTATATCTCTTTGGCAGTGCCAAATTTGTAAGCGAAGAGAATAACAATAGCTATCATCAAAACCTCTAACATTCCATTTACTCCTAGTTTCTGCACACGAATGCAAACTCGTGCAAGAAACAAAACACAATCACTGTGAAAGGAGATAATTCGAAGCTATGGCTAGCAACCAAAAGGTGAAATGATTATGACCCAAAAGATAAGCGTGTCAAGAAGTTTTTCCTTAGAGCCGCGCCTTAGCAATTTCTCCTGACAGAATTAATCATTCCCAACAGAAAGGTCCTGCAACCATAGAATAGCTCTACGACTTTAAGTAAGGTGGACTCATAATTACTACGTGAACGACAAACATAACCTCTTCAATTTATTTTTAAACACACTTCTCGCTTAATACGCTCATTGGTGAAAACGCTAGCAATTATTACTTATTCAATTTGCGCTTGATTACTTCAATCAACAGAACAATCGCGCCAACAGCAAGTAAGATTTCAACTACAGTTAGCTCAATCTGATGAATTAAGTATGCACATAATCAAAAGACATCTAATCCACCCCCAATAGAAAACACTTCCCACACATAGCTTGGTGAAGTGTGAATTCCAACTTCAATTTGATTGTTATGAATTTATTATTCAGTGAGCGATTGAATTGACAAAACTAAGTTGCGCGAGACGTATTATAGCACAAGGTGGACCACGTCAGCCTGACCTCGACTTTGAGGATCGTGGATAGTTTCGAATTGTACTCCTCCAAAAACTGGAACCATTAAATTGCCGGGCGTTGGAACCATTGAGTTGCCGGAGCGGCATATTATTGGCAAGTTACAATCCAATCTTGACCTTCTCGCTTACCAGCCACTTCAGGAACTACCATCCGGCAATGGACGCAAACTCCCATGGTGCGCTTGTGAGGCGCTGCGATGCGGCGACGCTGACATGGCGCGAGCGTACTTCTGCCATTGTTAACGACCTTCATGTAGCGCGAAATTTGGATTGCCCCGCGCTGGTTAAACGACTAATATTACGCACCATCTCCTCCACAGCTTTCGGTTTAGAACATATACCCCTCCCGGGTAGTTAGGAGAATTTCACAGTGAAGAGAACCTATTCAATTGCGCTCCTACTGGCTCTATTCTGCGGTATGACAGGGCTGTCCAGCATAACCTCGGCCCAGATTTATCCTTTGTCAGCCGCCGGATACAAAGCTCCCACTCGCCGCCATGACGCGGCGAAAATCAAAGAGTCGTACGGTAAGATTCCGTTGAGCTTCGCCGCCAATCTCGGCCAGGCGGACAAAAACGTAAAGTTCGTCTCCCGCGGCAGCGGCTACAGCCTCGCGCTTGCCCCGACGACATTCACTCTCGCCGTTGCGGACCAGCGTAACAAGAGTAACGAAGCATCCGTTTCGCTAGTACAGGCGACTCTGCTCGGCGGCAATGCCGCGGCAAGAGTGACCGGCTTTGAAAAGCTGCTCACTACGACAAACTATTTCATCGGCCGCGATCCGCGACAGTGGAAAACCAACGTCCCGAATTACGCGAAGGTAAAATATTCGAGCGTATATCCCGGGGTCGATCTTGTTTTTTACGGAAACCAGAACCACCTCGAATACGATTTCACCGTTTCACCTGGCGCTAATCCCGACGTCATCGCACTCGGGTTTGCAGGCATCACCAACTTGCGCGTCGACGAGAAAGGCGATCTGATACTGCGCACGAACACGGGCGAGATTCGCCAGACGCGGCCTGTGGTCTATCAGCAGATTGACGGGACCAGACAAATCATTCCGGCCAGCTACGTCGTCAAAGACAAGAATCAAATCGCGTTTCAGATCGCGGATTACGATCACAGCAAACCGCTCGTCATCGATCCCACGCTTGCTTTCTCCACGTATCTCGGAGGCAACGGCAACGATCGAGTTAACGGCATTGCCGTCGACGCAGCAGGCAACATTTACCTGACGGGCGACACATCTTCGACGAACTTCCCCGTCACACCGGGCGCGTTCGATACAACAAAAACCAGCGTCGACACTGACGGTTTTGTGGCAAAGATGAACGCGGCCGGCACGGCCCTCATTTACTCCACGTATTTTGGAGGTGGCGGCAATATGGACTCAGCGCGCGACATTGCTGTCGACGCAGCGGGCAACGCCTACATTGCCGGGGCGAGCGATTCGAGTGACCTGCCGACCACGCCCGGCGCGTTCAGAAGCACGCCAGTCGGCTCCGACGAATCCGATGGCTTTGCCATGAAGCTCAATCCAACGGGCACGGCGCTCGTCTACTCAACGTTTCTCGGCCCCATCATCGCCGGCGCTATCGCCGTTGACTCGGCCGGAAACGCTTTTATCACGGGCCAGGCCAACGCCGATTATCCGACCACACCGGGCGCGTTTCAGCCGACGTCTGCAGGCAGCAGCGAAGCGTTTGTGACGAAGCTGAACGCGACGGGCACTGCACTCATCTACTCGACCTTCCTCGGTGGCAGCGGTTTCGACTCCGCCTCGGACATAGCGATCGACGCAGCGGGCAACGCCTACGTTACGGGTACGGCGCAAGCTGGTTTCCCCGTCACGCCCGGCGCGTTTCAAACTACTTTCGGCGGCGTCAACGATGCCTTTGTAACGAAGCTTAACGCGACCGGTACGGCGCTCATTTACTCCACCTTCGTCGGTGGCAGTGGCACTGAGGGCGCCAACGGTCTCACGATCAATGAGGCCGGCAATGCATACATCACAGGGTTTACTGGCTCCTCGAACTTCCCGACCACGCCAGGCGCTTTTCAGACTTCGAAAGCCGCCGGTCAGGATGTGTTCGTAACGGAAGTGAACACGTCGGGCAGCGCCCTTGTTTATTCGACCTATCTGGGCGGAGACGGCGATGAGTTCTCGGTGAGGATCGCGCTTGACGCGGCAGGCAATGCAACTCTAACCGGACTGACTGGTTCAACAAATTTCCCAGTCACCCCGGACGCGATTCAGAGTGCTTACGCCGGCAACAACGACGCTTTCATCACGCGGCTCAACGCAGCCGGGACGGGGCTGGTGTTCTCAACGTATCTCGGAGGCAGCAGTGCTGAAGGCGGGTTCGCGATAACGGTCGACGCGGCGGGAAATATCATCGCCGGGGGTCAAACCTCATCGACTGATTTTCCGACTACTCCGAGCTCATTCCAGCCTGCGTACAGTGGTGGTTTCTCGGACGCGTGGGTCGCGAAGATCGTGTTTACGGGCTTCGACGTCTGCTTCAAAGATGACGGCAACGGAGACTCATTCCAGTTCGATTCGTCTACCGGTGATTACCGGTTTACGCACGGCGACCTGACCGTGACCGGCACAGGCACGCTTAGCCAACGAGGCTGTTTGCTCGTGCTCGAAGATAATCAATCCGGCAAGCGAGTTATGGCCCAATTGAACCATTGCAACAACATCGGCCACGCCGTTGTCCAGATTGATTCGGAAAAGAAGAAGACGACTTTTGTCGTTAACGACAAGAACACGTCTGACAACAACTGTTCGCCTGATTAATGCAGTGCAGGAGTAAATCAGGTTGACGGCTACGTTAAGTGAGGGCTGGGATTGATTCCCGGCCCTCGCTCCCGCCAGCCTCCAACGGTAGCCGCAAAAGTTTCACCTGCGCGCGTGTAAAATACAGCTCTCTTATGCCCGCTCGATACGATTCCACTCAGATCAAACAATTCGCCGAGTCAGTTATCACCGAGGGCTTCTGCGTTTTGCCGCGACACTTTTCACCAGAGAAGCTCGATCGTTGGCGTCAGAGTTTTCTGCCGCTACTCGAGCAGCACATCGCGCGTGAGGGACATCTGCAAAACCGCGGCCCGGCCCGGTATTACGTGACGCTTCCCTTCACCGATCCGTTTGCCGACCCATGTATCTACGAAGACGACGATGTCCTGGCGATCGTGGAGCAGCTAGTCGGAACTGACGCAGTGATGTGCCAGCTCGCTTCCGACACCCCGATCCTTGGCTCAACGACGCAGGAGATTCATCGAGATGCGTTACCGCTGTTTCCTGAAACCGGACAGGAGACGCCGCCGTTTCAACTCGCTGTTAACTTTCCGCTCGTAGACGTGCGCGTCGAGAATGGTCCATTCGAAGTCGCGCGGCGCACGCACATGATGTCCAAGGATGAAGGTCTGCGCCGGCTCGAACAAGGCGAGCTCATTCTCGAACCGATCACGCTGAAGTTAGGTGATGTGATGGTTCGCGACGTTCGCGGACTACATCGCGGCACGCCGAATCGTACGGACGAGCCGCGACCGATGATCGTGATCGGTTACTCACGGCGCTGGCTGTTTCGGCCCGAAGTTTCCATTAACATTCCGCGCGCGGAGTTCGATAAGCTTTCGAGCCGTGCTCGCGAGCTGTTGCGCTTCAACCCGATCGTCGAATCACTTGACGAGCTGCCGGACGTTGAGCGCTATCAATCGTTCGCGTATTAATTCATTTAGCAGCGCCCAACTTCTGCTGCTGCTCGTAAAACTCAAACACGAACTTCCGCTGTGCCGATGGCCCGCCGAAGAAACCGTCGTCGAAGTCGTATTTCTTCATCTCTTCGAACGCTTGCTCCGCGGTCCAGCCGTCGTGAGTGATCCGGTAGACCGCGGTCATCGCGCCGGTGCGATGACGACCGCCTTTGCAATGAACGTAGACCGGAGCATTCGCGGGATCGCTGACGAGGCGCAGGAAGTATTCCGTCTGTTCCTTCGTCGCCGCCTTGCTCGCTTTGAGCGGCAGGTTGAAGTATTGCAGTCCTAATTCACTCGCCCACTGACGCTCCTCGGGTATGAAATCCCGGCGCAAGTCGATGATCGTTTTCACTCCCTGCGCTTTCAAAGCCGCGAGTTGAGACTGTGTTGGTTGTGAGCCGCGAAAGTAGTTGTCGTTGACTTTGCCGAAGTTCTTGATCTCCGGCGGCGTCACAACGACTTTTTGCGCTGATGCGATAACGCCCGCCAGGGCCAACAGCAACAGAATTCCCGTCGCTGCCGGCCCCGCCACTCTGTGGACCCGCTGATTGATGCCCCTCATGTTCTTCCTCGTGTTACTTCGAAACTGCAACCGTCGCATTCAACTTGTTCAACTGATTGATGCGGTCGCGAATCACCGCCACAAACCCATCCATCGTTTGCTGATCGTAACCCGCGGCGCGAAACGCATCGCGAAGTTGTTCGTCGCTCAAATCCGCGAGCAGCGATCCGATCCATCTCGCATTCTCCACCGAGATGTTCTTCATCACGCGTTCCTTGCGCTCCTGGCTGCTCTTGTAGCTCGGCTTGAATATCGAGGCAAACACGCCCATCTTCTTCGGCGACGTGTCGTAGTCGAATTTCACGAAGCCGTTCTCGACGCCGAGAATGAACTTACTCGAACGGAAATCCGCGAGCGAGTTTTTCGAACGCTTGCCGCCGAGGCCGCCGACTTTACCAAGCGTGGCGCCGACGTCAGTCGCGACATAACGCGCTTCCAACTCACCAGTGTCGGAGTTCGTGGTCGAGAGTACGCGATTGTTGCGCAGGCTCGTGTCGTAGTTGCCAAGCAAAACCATCAGCACCTTGAGACCGTCGAGCTCGCGAGTCTTGACGAACGGATTCGTTTCCCAGTCCCAGTTGTCGCCGCGATGAATGTCCTTGCGTTTGGGTTCGAAGCGAGCGCCACGCACAACCGAGCGGTTCTCGATGAATTCCTGTCCGCGCGACAGCTTCGGCAGGTTCTTGATTTCCGCGCGCTCGAGATAGTAAGCCTCGTCCGCGAAGTAGCCAACCGACCAGACGAGACGCGTCGCAACCGTTTCCGCCTGCGCTTCTGGACCGACTTTGACGACCCACGTCTCGCCGCGCGCGTCAGTCACGTCGAACTTCGCTGATTCACCGGTGAGCTCTTCCTTAACAAACGTGAACGGCGCCACGGGCGCGAGTTCAGCCGAGCCGGGGCCGAACGTCAGGTTGCGTTGGGAAACAGCGCCGGGGTTACGCCACAGAACGGGGACGCCCGTGGGTTTGGCGGCGTCTGATTTTTGCGCGAAGACTGGTAAGCCGATCAGTGTGGTCAACAACGCGGCTGCGAAAAGCGATCTTACGAGATGTTTTGGCAACATGATTTTTTCCTGCGATTGTGAAGTAAACTCTGCCTTTCAATTCTTCACGCGCAAGAGATCACAAAAAAGGAGCAAGCCAGGGGTCGCTTAGAATAGAAGGCCAGGTCGCGGACCCAAAACCGTGAGAACTAAATCGACTTACACTTACCTCGCGCCGTTGCTCTTCGCCGTCACGCTTTTCATCAGCGCGAGTTTGCTGTTTTGGATTCAGCCGCTGATTGCGAAGACTCTGTTGCCGCTGCTCGGCGGAGCGCCGGCGGTTTGGAACACGTGTCTGTTGTTTTTCCAAACGATGCTGTTGCTGGGATACGTTTATGCGCTCGTGTCGTCGCGATGGCTCAGCGTGCGTGCACAAGCGGCCGTGCACGTAGTTTTGCTGCTCACGATCGCGGTCTATCTGTTTCGGTTTCCTTTTCACACGCCGGTACTGACTGCTTCGCAACAAGGAACGCCGACGCTGTGGCTGCTCGAGAATCTTTTGATTTCAATCGGGCCGCCGTTCTTCATCATCTCGGCGAGTAATCCGCTGCTGCAAAGTTGGTTTTCAAGACTGCAACACTATCTTTCGCTCGATCCGTATTTTCTGTTTGCGGCGAGCAACGCGGGAAGCTTGATCGCGCTGCTGGCGTTTCCGTTGCTGTTGGAGCCGGCGCTCGGTTTGAATCAGCAGCTTCGCTTTTGGCGTGTTGGGTTTGCGATGTTGATTGTGCTGACGTGTGTGGTTGCCGTCGTTGCGGCGCGAAAGAAAGGCGTTGTGCCTGCGGTCGCTGAGAGCGACTCGAATGATGACGTGACTGTGTTGCGTCGACTTCGCTGGCTCGCATTGGCGTTTGTTCCTTCGAGCCTGATGCTCGGCGTTACGACTTACATTACTGCCGACGTCGCCGCGGTGCCGCTGCTTTGGGTCATACCGTTGGCGCTTTACCTGCTCGCGTTTGTGCTCGCGTTTACGAAGACGCGATTTGCGTTATCGCTGGACCGGCTGGTGATCGTGGGCGCTTTGGTCGTAACGCTGATCCTTGCTTCGGGCGCGACGGAACCGGCATGGTTGCTGATCCTCGCGAATCTGATCTTCTTCTTTGTGGCGGCACTGATGTGTCATGGCCAACTCGCTGCGGATAGACCATCAGTATCGCATCTCGCAGAATACTATTTGTGGATCGCGATCGGCGGCGCGCTGGGCAGCGTTTTCAACGTCTTGCTTGCGCCGGTGTTGTTTAAGTCGGTCGTCGAGTATCCCTTGGCGATTGTACTGGCGTGCATGTTGTTGCGGCGCGAGCATCAACCCGGCCGCCGCAGCAAATATCTCGATCTGGTTTACCCGCTCGGTCTTTATCTCCTTACGCTAAGCCTCGCGTTGATTGTTACGCACGTTCGTCCCGGTTCTTCGATCGTCAACTTGTTCATCGTTCTCGGCGTCCCGCTCATCATCATCAACCACTTCTTTCGCGACCGGCCGCTGCGTTTTGGCCTCGGGCTCTGCGCCGTGATGCTCGCCAGCGTTTATTACACCGACGCTTCCGAGCCCACACTCCGTCTTACCCGAAACTTTTTCGGCACCAGCCGTGTGACCACTGACTCAACCGGAAGAATCAATAGTCTGTACAGCGGCAACACGGTCCACGGCAGGCAGTTTGTGGAACAGTCGCGGCGTTGCGAGCCTCTTTCTTATCATCATGAGAATGGACCGTTGGGCCAGGTGATGGCTGTTTTCAATGCTGCTCCGGCGAACGCGCGTGTGGCGGTGATCGGGCTGGGCGTCGGCGCGATGGCGTCGTACTCCCAACCCGGTCAGGAGTGGACGTTCTACGAAATCAACCCCGACGTAATCGATCTCGCGCGCAACTCGCCATACTTCACATACCTGCAAAACTGCGCAAATGGATCGTTGAACGTGATCGAAGGCGACGCGCGCTTGAATTTGCAAAACGCGGAGGCCGGTCATTACGGCGTGATCGTGCTCGACGCTTTCAGCTCCGACGCCATCCCCGTTCATCTTGTTACCGAACAAGCGCTCGATCTTTATTTATCGAAACTGGCCGAAGGCGGGATGCTGGCGTTTCACATTTCCAATCGCAGTTTGAATCTCAAACCGATCCTTGCCGATCTGGCCGAGAGCCGACAACTCGTATGCATCGGCTTTGACGACTTGAAACCGGGTTCTTTCGAGGGCAAGGATCCCTCGCAGTGGGTGGTGATGGCGCGTTCGCTGCCGGAGATCAGCAATCTCTCGATCAACTCGCAATGGCAGCGGCTCAACGGTAGAAAAGGCGGGCGCGTTTGGAGCGACGACTTCTCCAACATCTTCCAGGCAATTCGGTGGCAACATTGAACTCGGAACGAGGTCGAGAAATCTTTCAGGCAATCAGGGGCGACGTTGAACTCCGAAGGAGGTC
>CAMLLD010000125.1 GCA_946480785.1 uncultured Blastocatellia bacterium
TGGAATGGAAAACCCGCACCCTCGAGGTTTTTACACAAGCTGCTTGACGTCACCGGCACAAATTCATGGTTGACAGAGACTGTTTGTCGTGGAATACTTGCGGCCCTCGCTCCCGACAGGATTCATATAAATTCAGGGCCACTCACTCGGCCTCAACGGCGGTAGCCCGTCAAAAATCCCAACACGAATATCACAAACGCGGCTCGCGAAAAGCCATGCACCGTTGTGCCGTGCCAGCGCGGCAAACGGCCGGCTAAAGATCAGTACCGTAACGTGGTAGCGCCGGTTAGAAAGCTAACGGTAACGTAAAGCATCTAGACGAGCAGATAGCTCGCTCGACGAATCCGGCGCTGCCAGGTAACGGCACTGATGCCGCGCACTTCCAATAACGTTTTGAAAGGAACGTACATGAGTCAGATGGAGCTAATCGACGCGATTAAATCCGGCAACCGGGCCGCGGTCCAGGAGGCGATCGACGGCGGGGCGGAGTTGAACTCACAGGACAACCAGGGCTGGACACCGCTGAACTGGGCTGCCGGCAGTGGTCATCTCGAGATCGTCGAGTTGTTGCTCGAACGCGGCGCCGATCCACTCGCAACCGGACGCGATCTGCGCACGCCGCAGATGATCGCGCTCGCCGCCGGACACGCAGACGTGGTGCAGCGTTTACGCGCGGCCGAGGCGAAAGCCGGCGCGCCTCAAGCATCCGCCCGCAACTATTGCACGGCATATTATCTCGGCGATCTGCGGCGCTATCCGGATTGGACCAGCGACGCTCACGATCTCAAAGACGATGACGTCGTTTTTCTGCACCAGGACTACACCGTCACCAGATTGATGTGGGCCGGCGAGGACGTGCTCTTCAACGACGTAACCGAACAGTGGAAAAAATTCTGCAACAACGAACTTCGTTTCGCTGTTCCTGACAGTCTCGACCTCATGGCGAAACCCGCGGCAGCGGCGCATACCGCCGCCTGACCACTCACTTCCGGCTGACCAGCAAGCGAAAGACGATTTTGAGGCGTCTAACGCGCATCGACCATTTCATCATGTGGGAGATGAAAGCGGTCGACGCCGCCCGGGCACAAGGGCAAGTTCACTTGGCTCTCCTTCATTTGACGGGTTTCTGAAGGACGCCTTGTTCTCCTTGTGCTCGGGCGGCATTCTTTCCGCCCGCAAGCCGCATATATGAAATTACATTCAACCTGAGGAGGAGGACAAATGTCTTTCAATAACGAAGACGAAGACAAAACTATCTACAAAGTCGTGGTCAATCACGAGGAGCAGTATTCGATCTGGCCCGAGTATCGAGAGAACCCGGCCGGTTGGAACGATGCGGGGAAAGTCGGACCCAAGGCCGAATGTCTCGCTTACATCAAGGAAGTGTGGACCGACATGCGGCCACTCAGCCTGCGCAAGAAGATGGAAGAGATCGCAAAGAACCCGCCGCCACCTCCACCTGCCGACACAACGCCGAAAGGCCCCAGCCTCGTCGATCGACTCTGCGAAGGCGATCATCATGTAGTCGTCAGCCAACGTCCGGAACCGACACTAAACGGTCTGAAAGAAGCGATCGACAGCGGCTACGTGCGCATCAAGTTCACGGAAACGAAGGGCGGCACGGAGCTCGGCTTCAAACTCGACAAAGAAGCCTCGGATCTCAGCGGCGCCAACTTCGAGAACGGCGCCGGCAAGGTACGGCTCGTCGGTGGTCTAACTCTCGACTACAACAGAGTACGCTGCATTGCGGAGATCGATCTGAGCACACTCGAAGGCCAGGGCCACCTTGAGAAGGTGGAAGCCGCCGCGGCCTGACAACAATTGCAATTGATCAAAGTGAAACGGGCGCTGGTTGGCGCCCGTTTTTTGTTGTTCTCGACTAAAGGACAGTGTTCGTCTTTATCCGCTTGCTCGTTCCAGCAGGTCGCGGCTCACGACAACTCGCCCCTGATAAGTAATCGTTGTCAGCAATACAGAAATCCGTTCGCTGTCGTTAAGTTCACGCTCGAAGACGCCTTCGAAGTCCCTTAACGGTCCTGCCTTGATCACGACTTTGTCGCCCTGCTTCAGCTCTTCGCCGAACCTCACAAAGCCATTCTCGTCGATGCGCGCACGCATGATCTCGATGATCTCATCTTCCACCGCTGTTGGTTGTCCGCCGAAACTCACGACGTGATGCACGCCTCGAGTAAATGAGATCTTGGCGAGTTGCTTACGAGCGTTGAACTTGGCAAACAAATAGCGAGGAAACATGGGCTTGGTGAGATAAGTAAGCGCGCCAGTAAACTCATTGACCCGCCGGGTTTTCAACTTCGGATGCAGAGTCTCGACACCCCAGCAACGCAGGTTGCTATCGGCGCGATCCTCTTGTTTTGGGTTGGTGTGTACCACGTACCATTGGGGAAGATGGTCTACTACTTCGATACTCATAGTCAGGCTCCATTTTGAAAATGGAGTCCCGCCGCATAAAGCTCCGCATTCTCAAAAAGTAGTGCTGATAAGAGTTGGCTTGATCCGAGACTCGACAGAGCAATCTCGCCGGTCCCGCTTCAGGGACCGTCTCAACCGCTTATCTCGAGACATGGGGATATCGGGCCGAGCCGAGGGAGCATCGTGCATTGTGACTCCGTAAATTATTTGAGTCCCCACTGCACTTTGCGCTATGATGCAGGCTGTCGAGCGACGCACCTTTTACGCTCATGCAGTGAAGGTGTTGTTGTCTAGATGCTCCGTTGTTACCGGCCAGTAACAGCGGAGCTTTTAGTTTTAGCGACCTTCCTTTCGATCAAAAATCAAAGACGACTTCACTGTTTCGCACTTAATGTTTATGGACCACCACGGTCCACGATGTCTCAAAAAAGCATCGAATACCGACGGCTAAGCGACAACGAGTCGTTGTAAAGTTCCGGGCGCTGAACTTATATCAACTAAAAGCTAATTCCTCGTCAAACTTGGGCTAATTTTTTGTTAAGCTGCCAAAGCCAACAGCGCTTTAGCCTACTGGGAAGGCTAACAAATCAAATTTGCAAAAACGGTAAGGGAGTCCGCGTTCGGGGTAGTGGAATTACCGTTACATGAGGCTGCTAATCATACTCCTTTCTGATCTGGTGTCAACCCAAAAGAAGCCCATTTTGCCTAGGCAGTTTGCAATGATCTTGCCGCTGCGTTACATACTCGTGTTGATAGTATGAGCTGTTGCGATCGCTGTTATAACGTGCCTTCTATGATTAAGAGAGTCGTTCTTTTAGTTGTCCTGTTGAT
Source organism: uncultured Blastocatellia bacterium (assembly GCA_946480785.1). The sequence continues at coordinate 3,262 of CAMLLD010000125.1, forward strand.
CGTTCTTGTGTCGGTCGCGTGGGCCGTTCTGCACTTCAAAAATCTGAAGCAGGTCACTGCGTCAGTAGTTAACGACATCCCGCCTATTAGCAACGTTTCGCAATTCGATCTGTGGACGAGTGCGGTAGAGAAAGTTAAAGCGGAGCGCACCGATCCGAAGGGGCCGGTGGAGACTCCGCCTGAACTAAGACACTACAGCGATCGTCATTGGTTCCTCGCGACACAGATTGCAGAGATCAAGAAAAACAATGTGCCGGTTTGCCAGGACTATCTTGAGTTGGCTGCACTGATAATACGCGGCGACATGGTTTCAGTTCCCGGAGTTACTGACACTTATGTTCTATACGGCGTCGCGCAGCGCGTCGATGATGGTTCGTTCACCAACGATGAAGATCAGAACGTCTCGCATGACTACACGCCGCTGCAAACACTCGCAAAAAATTTTGTTGGCCGCTCTTATAACCTCGATGACCCGACTGACCGGCAGGTGCTCAAAGCCAACATGCTGAGTACGTTGAGACCAGCGGCTTTGAAGATCCTCGAGGAAGTGGCCGGTGCGTATCATCGACAGTTCGATCGTCCGCTGCCGGTGAGTTCGCTCGTGCGGCCGGATCAATATCAACACGTCGTCAGGAGATACAACCGCAACGCCGTATTGATCGAAGCGCCGCCGCATTCAACCGGTCTTGCGTTTGATATCGACTATCGTTTTATGAGCGCGGCAGAGCAGAATTTCGTGATGGCGGAGCTCGCGCGTTTGAAGAATGAAGGACGCATCGAAGCGATACGTGAACGCAACGCCAACTATCATGTGTTCGCTTTTATAGATGGTGTGCGTCCGAGTGACGATCTGATTACGGCCTCTCTGGAAGACACCGTTCCGCCGGGCCAGGAATATAAGCCCGCGACCGAAACTCCTACGGTCAAAGAGACCAAACGAAAATCCGAGAAGGTCAGTCACAAATCGAGACGACGGCGCAAACCATGATGCGATCTCGTGCATCCGTTAAGACCGAGTATGAAGAATCGTAGAGTTCATTTAGCGATCGTGTTGGCGGTGTTCGCCGCGCTCGGAACATTGATTTTATTCGCGGCGCGTACGAGCAGCGGGCAGGGGACGCGGCAAAGAAGTGGACCGGCGACTTCGCCGGCGACGCGCGCTACGAGTCGAGTCACGCCAAATGCGAATGCTGCTTTCGCTACCGCGGCAACACAAAACGCCACCCTCAGAAACGAACTGACATGGACCTTCGGCGGTAAACAACAGCACGGCTGGTATCTCTACGATCTGCTGATCAATAAGACACTGAATGCGGACCATGAGCCGGATACGACCGGCTTCGCGGCCGCACTCGCAACATGGCAAAAACGATCCGGTCTCGGCGCCAGCGGTGTGCTCGATGAAAACTCGCTCATGCGCATGGTTTCGCAGTGGCAGGGTAATCGATTAAAGACACGCACGGTTGCCGATCCGAGTCAGTTGATCACGGCGCCGACGGCGGACTTCTACGATCCGTCGCGCGCGCCCGAGCTGCGCCAGGTCGAACGCAAGACGTATGAAGCCTACAAAGAAATGCTCGCGGCCGCGATCTCCGATCCGGCGTTGAAGCTGGCCCACACTTCGGCCAACGAGCTTACGTCGAAAGAGAGTTACTTCAAGATCGTCTCGGCTTATCGTTCGCGTGATTATCAGGACGAGCTACGCCGCAAGTCGCCGAATTCCGGCACCGCCGGTCTCGCGGTCAACAGTCCACACTTCACGGGACGCGCATTGGATCTCTACGTCGGTGGCGATCCGGTAGACACGAAAGATGCGAATCGCGCGATCCAGGTCAACACGCCTGCTTACCGCTGGCTCGTGCGCAACGCCGAGCGCTTTGGGTTCCGTCCTTATTTTTACGAGCCGTGGCATTGGGAATACGTGAAGTAGCGTGTGATGTAATAGACTTGTGCGATGAACATCCGGCGTCGCAAATCCACTTTTCGTAGATCCGCTTTCCTCCTTGTTCTTATATTTCTTTTCCCCGTGGCCGCACGCTCCCAAGCTCCCACGCCGAAAGAGTATCTCCTGTACGTCCTGAGCGAATCCGCCGACAAGATCTCGCTGATCCGTTTCGACGGCCAAACCGCGAAACTCGATCACCAGATCGACACCGGCGACATGCCCGTCGACATCGATGGTCCACACGGCATCGTCATCTCACCTGACCGTCGCTTCTACTACGTCTCAATCGCACACGGCCGCCCGTTCGGTTCCGTCTGGAAATATTCAACAAAGGACGACTCAGTTCTCGGCAAAACCACGCTCGGAAATTTCCCCGCCACCCTCGACATCACGCCTGACGGCAACTTCCTCTTCGTCGTGAACTTCAACTTGCACGGCGACATGGTCCCATCTTCCGTATCCGTCGTGTCGACCCAAACGATGACCGAAGTCTCGCGCATTACGACCTGCACGATGCCGCACGGCTCGCGTCTCAATCCGCAAGGCACAAAGCAATACTCGGCCTGCATGATGGACGACATGCTCGTCGAGATCGACACGCGCTCTTTCAAAGTCACACGCCACTTCATCGTCACCAAGAACAAAGAGATGGGAATGATCGGCTCGCCCGCGCTGCACTCGACCACTTCGACACACGCGATGCCCGGCATGAGCGGGCACGGCTCGGAGCCGCCGAAACCCGGTGACAATTCCTGTTCGCCCACGTGGGCCGAACCCTCAGCCGACGGCTCTTCTGTTTTCGTCGCGTGCAACGCCTCGAGCGAGATCGTCGAGATCAACGCCAACACGTGGCAGCTTGTGCGACGTATTCCCGCGCGCAACGGCGTCTACAATCTCGAAGCCACGCACGACGGAACACGACTGCTCGCGACTAACAAGCGCGATCAGTCAGTTTCGATTTACGACTTGAAAACGGGAAGGGAACTGGCGCGCGTGCCGACAAAGCGTAAGGTGCTGCACGGCGTCGTGGTTTCGCCTGACGACGCCTACGCGTTTGTGACTGTGGAGGGAATCGGCTCGGAGCCCGGCACAGTTGAGGTTATCGATCTCGCGACGTTGAAAACAGTCACGACTCTCGATCTGCCGCCGGGCGCCGCCGGAATCGACTTCTACAAGACCAATCCTTAATTAATGTCCGGGCGCGGTGGTCGATCCTTTTTCGATCTTCTCACCGAGCTTCACGATCCAGAGTCCGGAGTTAATGTCGTTGAAATAGATCAGACCATTGTGTGGTTGCGCGCCCCACGTAAACGTCAGGTTCGGCCTGAAAGCATCCGGAGCGCCGGTCCACACGCGTGCGATCTCGCGGCCTTGCTGATAAAGATCGCCGCTCAGTTCACCCGACACGTCCACGATTCTCCCGCCGCCGCTGTAATAACCCATGTACATCACATCGTCCTCGACCCACATGTTGTGCGCGCCGCCTTCGGGCACCGGATACTCCGCGACTTTGCGCGGATGATTGATGTCTGACACGTCGATCACGTGCACGATGCCGCGCACCGGAATGCGTCTCGTCGAACTGATGTCGAAGAATCCGGGAAACACTTCGTCGCCGACGAAGACGTAGTTCTTATAGCGATAGACTGAGTGCGTGCCCGCGAGCCAGCCGTCGCCGTAAAGCTCGTGGTGATTGAAACGAAGTTGACTGACGAACTGCGGATGTTCGGGACTGCCGCCTTTTATGCCGGCGCCGACGTCGAGAATGACGAGGCCATCGTGCCAGTAAGCGAGATAGGCGAGTCCGTCCTTCACTTGCAGGTCGTGAAGATAGCGGCCGGCCTCCAGTCCGCCGCCGTTCGTTTGGTTCGAAAGCAGTGGATTCTCAGTCTGCCAGCGCGCGACCTCTTTCGGATTCTTCACGTCGGCGAAGTCGATCACGCGCATCGAGCCGGTCGCGTCGTCCGTGAGATAAACGTAGTGATCGCTAACGTAGGCGCTGTGAACGCCGCCCGTAACGGTCGCGGTGTAGTCGGAGATAAATTTCGGATGCGCCGGGTCCGACGTGTCGTAAAACGCGATGCCGTTTTTTCGATTCGACGCGCCTTCACGTGAGATCACGAGGATCTTGCCGTCAGCCGTCGTCATGATGTCGTTGACTGTACGCGCATCGACTTTGATCGTGTCGGTCAGCTTGGGTTGGGTGGGATCGGAGATGTCGTAGACGAGGAAACGATCGAAGATGGTCGAGTAGTACGCGTAGTTGCCGATGATCCATTGTTCCGCGCCCTGAAACTCCTTGAACGGCGCCCGCCCGACGACTTTTATCTCGCGCTCGAGATTACGTGGCGCGACGACTATCGAAGCACTCGACGAAACGTTGCCGCTGGTTCCGGTCACGATGTATGTGCCCGGTCTCTCGGCAACGAATGCGCCGTCGGAATCAATGGTTGCGCCGGCGCCGCTGACTGACCAGCGCGTCGCGATATCGCCCGCCGGATCGCCTTTGGCGGTCAAGTGCACGACATCGCCGGTTAGCGCCGACTTCATCGATGCGCTAACCAGCAAACTACGCAGGTTGTTCTTTACGACTGTGATCGTGGTGCTGTTCGTTGCCGGGCCTGCTGTCGCTGTGATTGTCGCTTTGCCTGGCGCGATCGCCGTGATCACGCCGCCCGCATCTACGGTCGCGACGCGCGCGTTATCCGAGGTCCACTCGATCGGCACGCCGGTGCGTGGATCGCCGGTGTAGATGCGCGTCACGGCGTCGAGTTGGGCGTTGCTGCCGACAACGAGCGGCGTTGTGAGCGGAGCGATCTCGATCGTCTTCACGCTCGGCGCTTTCACTTTAATAGTCACGAAACCGGCCTTGTCGCCGACGACCGCGCCGGCCGTCACCTCGCCGGTTCCAAAGAGCTTGACGTTACCGTTGTCGTCAGCCGCGGCGATGTCGAAAGGTCCGGCGAAGTAAGTAGAAGGTGTTAGTTTGACGACGTTGCCCGCGTCGTCCATGGCGACGGCGGTGATTTTCACCTGTTGGCCCACTTCTGCTTCTTTCGTTGAAGCCGTGACCTGAACGGTTTTGATCGTCGGCGTTGCGGTGGAGGGGTTCGGGCCCTGCGCGAAGCCGTTGGTCCAGAATAATCCCACAATGAGGATGACAAAAAGTAACTTGCTTAGAGACAACATTACAACCTCCGATTTCTATTCACGTGTCAGCGCTTGTTTGATTGTTTGGTTCAGGCGATCGCCGCTGCGGCCGGGCATGTAACCGTCCCAGTGACTCACGATGCGGCCTTCCTGATCGATGACTAAAGTTTGTGGGATGGATCGTTTACCGTTGGTTAACGAGATGGCCAGTTCGCGATCGGCCCAGCCGAGGCGAAAGCCAAAGCCGACCTCGCGCACGAACTTTTGCACGCGCGCTGATTCGTAACGCGGATCTTCCGTCGTCAAGCCGATGAAGACGACGTCGCCGTTCGTGTACGTCTTGCGCACCTTCTCATACTCGGGCACTTCGCGGCGGCACGGGCCGCACCATGAGGCCCAGATATTGATCACGACCACCTTGCCGTGAAAATCCGCGAGGCGAAAGTTTTGGTCGTCGAACGCTTTGATCTGTCGTTCCCACGTACTCTCCGGCAGGAACATCAGGTTCGTGAGCGGAACGGGCGCGGTGCTTTTGATTTCGGGTTCCGGATTGAGTGGCGGTTGCACGGGCGCGGGCGGAGTCGCGGAAGCCGGCGTGGTGATGCGTCTGCCCGATTGCGCAGCGACGTTGAAAGCCGAGAGGGCAGCGAGGATGAAGAGTAGGGGAAGTCTTCTCATAACGAGTTGAGAGCATACCTGATCCGTCGTTGTTTGGGCAGGTGAAACCGTTAGATTCGGGGCAATAAGGAAGTGAGGACTTCCTTATCGCCGAGTGAGTTTAGTAATGAATTACAGCGCTGTAGCGATCGTTTGAATCTGAAACGGTATTGGCGCTCGCCGACAACGTGAGCTTGTGCGGGCCGGCCGCCAGGGTCACCGGGATGTACACGGGCACGACCGGACGGTGAGTGGAGGCGCCGTTGGAAAAGATGGTGGCCTTGCCGACGGTTTGTCCGTCAATCTGGATATCGAAAGCGATCATCACGTTTGGAGTCATGGTCCAAATGGATCCGTTTACTTCGAGATACATGGGGGAGTCGCCGATGGAATTGAAAGTAGCGGTAATAGGGAGTGGCCCAGCCTGCTGGAGGATGACTTGTACTGCCATTCTTATCTCCTTCCGTTAATGAAAGTCGGGGAGTTTGTGCGAAATGTTAGAGCGCGGCGACAGTAGTGGTTCAGTTCGTTGATGTCAACCTTCGCTGAGATTAGGCTCGCTGTGGGTGGATCTATAGATCGTCGCGCTTCAAGTCAGTGTGCTTTGTTATGCGGGCAAGCATCTTCGGACGATGCGCAAGAGCGCGGCGAGAACGCGCTTGGCTTTAGCTGAGGGCCATTGACTCAAGCAGCCGCGAAAGAGATGCTGACAAACTCCGGTTTGCCTTCGCCATGTTCAAGTCGGTCGGCAAGCACGCGCAAAGCAAGGGCTTGGGCCTTCGCAATCGCCTCATCTGAATTGACGCCATAGGCGAGTACGCCGGGCAACTCCAAAACTTCCGCGAGCCAACGACCGTCATTCTCTCGCTCGTATTCAACTGTGAAGGTCATCGTCATGGCCCGATGGTAACACAAGCAGAAGAACGACCACATGTGAATGGTCGTAGCATTACGATCGAGAGTTACAGCAAACAACGAGCAGTTTCAACTTTTCTGTGGCAAACTGTCGGGCCGAAGACTCACGTCACACAAAACAAAATGACCAGCGAGCCTCTGATCCATATTCCACTCTACTGTTGGCGCGATGCGCCGGATTGGGCGATGCGCGGGATGGTCGAGCAGCATTTGGTTTGTTTGGAAAGTTATTTTGCGCATGGGAATACTTACGACCTGCTGGTCACGACCAATGATCGCCGACCGCTCGAAATCTTCTGGGCCTACAAACAGAAGACCGGCTACGGCTTCAAAATCAAGTTCGTCACCGACAATGATCTGCTCTCGGTTTTCAAAATCGATCAGGGCGTGCTCGAGGATATTCCGTCCGTCAGAACGATCTTGTCGAAATTCTATCCCATACTAAATCGCGAAGCGGATGCGATCGTACATGTCGACTTCGACACGATGTTTACAGGCGCTGTCGACCTCAGCCCCTTGCTCGTTTCCGACATCGGTTTGGTTGATGCGAACCAGTTCATGATCGAAGAGCAGCGTTGGGAACCCACACCACAGCAGGCGGAGTTCTTTCAGATACAACACTCACCGCCGCCGCAGTGGAACTGGATCAACTCCGGCGTGTTCTCCGTGCAAGGACGCGGTTTCGACCTACTAGCCGGCGAGATTTCACACTACTTCGAAAATCTCGAACGCGCGTATGAAGACGACATTCACCACTTCACCGACGAAATCATCATGAACGCTCTCGCCATCCGCGAGCGCGACGCGGTCTCGATTACTCCCGATTACGATTACAACTTTCTCGCATATTACCTACAGTACGATCCCGCGTGGACCACGCGCGCGCTGATCGTTCACTTCCAGAGCCTCAAGCCGGACAAGTTTTGGTATATCAACGGCGCACTCAATCACCGCTGT
>CAMLLD010000126.1 GCA_946480785.1 uncultured Blastocatellia bacterium
GACCCGCGGGCCAGGCGGGCGCAATCCGCCACGGTATCACGCGCGCGTTGATCGAGTATGATGGGGACTTGCGGCCGGCCCTCAAACACGCCGGTCTCGTGACGCGCGATCCACGCATCAAGGAAAGAAAGAAGTACGGACAGAAGGGCGCACGCAAACGCTTCCAATTTTCGAAGCGCTAATTTTTGCAAATCCATTGTCGCGGTCCGATTGGTTGCTTACAAGACAAGTCGAGCGGCTGCGGCGAGTACATTAAACCAATTGACGAGAAGGAGACTTAAAGTTTGGTTTCGGTAACCATGAAAGAACTGCTGGAGGCCGGTGTTCACTTCGGCCACCAGGTAAGACGCTGGAACCCGAAGATGAAGGAATATATCTTCGGCGAGCGTAACGGCATTTACATCATCGACCTGCAAAAAACGCAGCGCATGTTTCGCGAAGCCATCAGCTTCGTAACCAACATCATCGCGGAAGACAAAGGCAGGACCGTTCTGTTCGTCGGCACCAAGCGCCAGGCACAGGACGCGATTCGCGAAGAAGCAGAACGCTGCGGTCAGTATTACGTGAACCAGCGCTGGCTCGGCGGCCTGCTCACCAACTTCCAGACGGTCCAAAAATCGATCAAGCGGCTCAAGGATCTCGAGAGCATGCAGACCGACGGCCGCTACGAAAAGCTCACGAAGAAAGAGCGCATCAAACTCGACCGCGAACGCGAGAGTCTCAACAAGAACCTCTCGGGTATCAAGTCGATGTCGCGGCTGCCTGACACAGTCTTCATCATCGACGTAAAGAAAGAAGAGATCGCCGTTGCCGAAGCCAACCGTCTCGGCATTCCGATCGTCGCAGTCGTTGATACGAACTGTTCGCCCGAAGGCATCGATTACGTTATTCCCGGCAACGACGACGCGTTACGCGCCGTCCGGCTCTTCGCTTCACGCATCGCGGACGCGATCGTCGAAGGCAATCAGATTGCTACCGAAGGCGGTGTAGTCAGCCCCGGACCGGATGAGGAATCAGGCGAAGGTGGTGCGGGCGAAGCGGGAGAAGCTGCCGCGGCGGAGTTTGGTTCCCGCGGTGAAGAGGCCGTCAACGGCGAGGAGGCGCAATCCGAATCCACGACCACGGCAAGCGCGCCGGAGAATGAAGAGGCGCCCGATGAGAGCCCTGAGTCAGTCGTGGCCGCGAGCTAAGCGACATCCCGGGCTTTAGGTGAGCGCAGCCTTCAAGCGGACCAACCGCCGGGCTGCGTTTTTCATTGAAGACAAATAATTTTAGTACTCGGAGAGATTGGTAATCATGGCTGAGATAACAGCAGCGGCAGTGAAACAGCTTCGGGAAAAGACCGGGGCCGGAATGATGGAGTGCAAGAATGCGCTCGTCGAATCAAGTGGCAACGAAGAGCGCGCGATCGAGATTCTGCGTGAGCGTGGTTTGGCGTCGGCGAAGAAGCGCGAAGGCCGCATCGCCGCCGAGGGAATCGTCGGTTCCTACATTCACATGGGCGGCAAAGTCGGCGTGCTCGTCGAGTTGAACTGCGAGACTGACTTCGTCGCGCGCGGTGATGAGTTTCAGCAGCTCGTGAAAGACATCGCGATGCACATCGCGGCCGCGGAGCCGCGCTACGTTTCACGCGAGCAAGTGCCGCAAGACGTGCTGGAGAAAGAGCGCGAGATCGCGCGCGCGCAGGCGAAAAACGATCCCAAGATGGCGAACAAGCCGGATCAGGTGATCGAGAAGATAGTCGAAGGTCGCTTGAACAAGTTCTACGAAGAGACGGTGCTGTTGGACCAGCCTTTCGTGAAAGCGCCCGAGAAGACCGTCGGGGAGTTGGTAACTGAAAAGACCGCGAAGACCGGCGAGCGCATCGCCGTGCGCCGCTTCACTCGTTACAAAATGGGCGAAGGACTCGAACGTCGCGCGGAAGATTTCGGCAACGAAGTAGCATCGATGCTCGGATGAAAACTGACGGTTCCAACCTGGCTTACCGCCGCGTCTTGCTGAAAATTTCCGGCGAGGCGTTGATGGGCGAGCAGGCCTACGGCATCGACGTCAATGTCGCGCGCAGCGTCGCCGAAGAACTGAGAGCCGTTTATCAACTCGGCGTGCAAGTTGCGGTCGTGGTCGGCGGCGGCAATATCTTTCGCGGCGTTTCCAAGAGCGCCGGAAACATGGATCGCGCGTCAGCAGACTACATCGGCATGCTCGCGACCGTGATGAACGGCGTAGTCCTGCAGGATGCGCTCGAGAAAGCGGGCGTCGACACGCGCGTACTTTCGGCGATCGACATTCCGCAACTCGCGGAACCGTTCATTCGCCGGCGTGCGGTGCGGCATCTGGAAAAAGGCCGTGTCGTGATCTTTGCGGCCGGAACCGGCAATCCCTATTTCACCACCGACTCAGCCGCGGCCTTGCGTGCTCTGGAAATCCGCGCTGACGTCATCATGAAGGCTACCAAAGTTGATGGTGTGTATTCCGCAGATCCGATGATGGACGCGACCGCCGAGCGCTACAACGAGATCACTTTCCGCCAGGTGCTCGAACGCGAGCTCAAAGTGATGGACGCCTCGGCCATCTCGCTTTGCATGGATAACAATCTCCCCATTATCGTGTTTAATATGCGCGAGCCGGGAAACATCAGGCGCGTTGTCATGGGCGAAATCGGAGTCGGGACCAGGGTCGGGTAACTAAAATCCTTTCAGCGGAGTCGAGCGACATGAGTGAAAAAGACGTAATCAAAGAAACGCGACCGCGAATGGAAACAGTCATCGACGACTTTCGGCGCAGGCTCGCTGCGATTCGCACGGGCCGCGCGGCCGTGAGTCTGCTGGACACCGTGATGGTTGATTACTACGGCACGATGACGCCCCTGAACCAGATGGCTTCAGTGCATGCGCCAGAGCCGCAGATGCTGACGGTGCAGCCCTGGGACCAGACTCAAATCAGCGCCATCGAGAAAGCGATCCGCGCCGCCGATCTAGGCTTGAACCCTTCGAACGACGGCAAGCTCGTGCGCATTCCGATTCCGGCGTTGACCGAAGAGCGCCGCCGGCAGCTCGCGAAGCAAGTCCACGACGTTGCCGAAGATCATCGCACCGCCGTGCGTAACGTGCGGCGCGACGCGAACGACCGGCTCAAGAAGATGTTGAAGGACAAGACCATCTCCGAAGACGCCGAACGCGACGCCCTCGACGAGATCCAGAAGCTCACCAACTCCTACATCACTAAAATCGACGAACTCTCGAAATCCAAAGAGCAGGAAATCATGAGCGTGTAGCTTTTCAAAACTCCCATGACTCATTCACGCTTGTCAGCGTTGGGTCTACTCCTCGCAGTTTTACTCTGCTTTCAAACGGCCCACGCGCAGCAAACCACTTCTACTAACGACAACCAGGCCGCGGCCGACGCAGCCCTGCGCGATAAAGCGTACAAGCTGCTCGACTCGCTTTCCGAACAACTCAGCTCGTTGCAGTCAGCGGAGAACCGTGCGCGCATCGGCTCGAACATCGCCGAATCGATCTGGTCGCATGACGAGAAACGCGCGCGCGATCTCTTCGCCCTCGTCGCCGAGGACATTAAGCTCGGCCTGCAACAGATTAAAGACCAGGAGGATGGTGAACAGACGTTCGCAGTCTTTCTAAAGTTGCGGCAGGACAACGTCGAGCGGATCGCGAAACACGATCCGGAGTTGGCGCTCGCGTTCCTCAAAGAAACGTTGCCCTCAATCATAGAAGCAGCATCCGAATGGCGCCATAGCGACGTTGTTTTCGAATTGAAGCGCGCCGAACATGCGGAGGAACTCCGCCTCGCGACCAAAATCGGTCCGCGCAACGCTGAAGTTGCGGTCCAACTGGCGCGGCAATCACTCGAGCGCGGCGTGTCGGCGGAGCTGCTCATGTTACTGATCAGATTGAGCTCGAAAAATCGGGAACAGACGCAGCTTCTCTATAAGGACATCGTGCAGAAGCTCCGCGAGAGTGACTTCAATGATTATTATCCGGACACCTATTCGGTCGTTCAACTGGTCGAACATTTCACACCGCCCGCCGCGGACGACGCTACTTACAGAGAGCTCATCGATGTCCTGCTCGCGAAGGCGATCGCCAAGGGTTGTACGGCGGGACCTGGCGAACGTGAAGCGCACGATAACTTCTGTGGTGCTATTGGTGGACTCATACCGCTGATGGAGAAATATAATCCGGCTCAAGCGCGGCGACTACGTGCGTGGGCGCCGGAAGATCGCCAGTATCGGCCCGATACGATCACTCACTCGTACTCGGAATTGAACTACCTTTATGAAAACGGCACGGTGGATGAAATTCTGGAGCTGCGCTCGAAGTATCCTTCGCTCCAGAATGAGATCCTGATGCGCGCGATGTCGAAGGCTGAAGCAGAAGGAGATATTGAACGCGCGCAAAAGCTAGCCACCACTTACAGTGCCGATCCGGACACGCAGCGTGTACTGAACGCGCAGGTCGAGATGTACAACCTTTCCGAAAAGCGACTGGAGGAAGAGTTTGCCAAAGCGGAACAGGAGTGGGCCAAGCTGCCTCCGCCACAACGTGCCGAACGGCTACTGATGGTGGCAGATTTGTTCGCCGTGACTGATCGAAAATTTGCTTTCAAAATGCTCGACCGGGCCAACGGCATGATTGACGTTTTCAGTCCCGGCGAGAGACAGACCCGCTTTCAGATCGCTTTGGCCGCAACCTACTGCCTGCTGAATGATGATCGCGGTTTTAGTGTGATGGAGTCGTTGTTGCCAAAGCTCAACGAGCTTGTGGCTGCGGCCGCGAAGCTCGATGGCTACGACACGCATTATCTGCGCGATGGCGAGTGGAACATGACGGGTGCAGGCTCCATCGGCAGCCTGCTTACGATACTGGCCAACAACGCCGGCTCTTTTGCGTGGTGTGATTTCGATCGGGCCGTGAGTTTGACGGCAGGGTTCGAGCGGAGTGAGATCCGCATGATGGCCCAGCTAAAACTCGCCCAGGGAATTCTCGCGGGCCGGCCGAAACCATTTCACAGCCGTCCCATGTATTAAACCTACCGCGGGATCGCAAACGCGTCTTCGCCTAACTGCTGGTTCAGCTTCACTTCCTTCACGCTGAACTCCGCGAAGAATGCGCCTATCGGCATCTCAAACTTCTGCGAGAAACTCACCGGCACCAGCACGCCTTCGACTTCCTTGAACTTGCTGTTTTCCGTGCCGAGCGTGAGGCCGTTGTAGTAAATGAGAAACGACATCACGCGGCCGGTTTTTGAATCAATATAGAAGTCAGTGGTGTAGCCGTCGGGATCGACGATACGAAAGCCACGCTGCTTTTTCTTGTCGGCGATCGCCGAGATCTGATAGCCGGGCTGATCGAACCGAGCGAGCGCACCCGGACCAAACTTCGTCAACGGCGGCACCGCGACGTTCGGCATCGAACTGTAAGTCTGTTCGCCGTTGTAGATCTGCTTGAACGTGATCGCGGGCCGCGCGTCGATTTCCATGCGCAACTTGTCGCCCGCCGTGATGAGTGAGAACCCGCCCGGAATCGATTGCACGCTGTTAGGCGGATAAAGCTGCACCGAACCGCGCAGGATCATGTTCTGCACCGAGCGAAACTTTTCGCCGCCCTGGGCGAGGAACGCCGCACGCGCAAGATCCTTTGGCGACGTTTCGGACGTGATAGCGATCGCTGCGGGTGCGTCGGCCGCGGGTGTCGTTGCAGTCGCGGCGCTACCGTTCGCCGGCTTCGTTGGTTCCTGGCCCAGACTCGTCACGCCAAGCAAGATCGCGATCGCCAGCGATGCTAAAGCTGTCTTTCTCATTTCCCCGCCCTTTCAGATCAGAAATTGAAGCGCACTTGCGCATAGATGCGACGATTACCGGCGCCGGTCGAGCCGCCGCCTCCGCCACCGAAGCCACCGAAACTGCCGCCAAGCCCGACCGACTCACCAAAACTCGGTGACGACAAGTTGCCGACCGGCGGGCCGAGATTCACGTGGTTGAAGATGTTCTGGAAGTTGATCGAAACGTTGACCGTGTAGCGCTTCTCACTCGATGGAGCACCGGGGCCGCCGCCCTGTGGGCCTGGTCCAACAGCCGCGACTCTTTGCGCGCCGCCTGGACCAGCACCTGCGGGTTGCGGTTGCGGCCGCGCGGCTGCGGCGTTGCCGCCACTGTGAATCGTGCCGAACGCAAACGCGCGGCTGATGCGCAGGTTGACTACGACCGATCCGGGCGCCTTGCCGAAGTTGCGCGGAACGATCGTCTCGCCCGGCAACGGCACGAGATTGAAATTACCGAAGCGCGTGCAACGAATGTTCGGCGCGTTGCAGTCGGCATTAGCCGCAGCGAAACTCGGCCGCTCGTTCGCCTGGCGATCCAGATTCAGATCCTGGCCCGTGATGATATTGAATGGTGGACCACTGTTCGCCACCACAAACGGACTTAGCACGAGTTTCCACCACGGCAGATTCACCGTGCCGATGATCGTGAAGCGATGGCGCACGTCGAAAGAGCTGCGGCCAAACTCGCCTGTTAGATCGTAGGAGTTCGGCGGAAACAGCGAACCGCCCTGCCCGTCGGTATCGTTCGTGGTCTTGCTGAGCGAGTAATTTCCCTGGAACTGGAACATGCGATTGAAACGGCTGTTGAAGCCGACGAAGAACTGCCGCTGATTAAACTGCCCGCTCGCTTCCAACCGGTAAACCTCACCCTTCGTCGGATCCGGCCGCAGGCCGTTCGGCGTCAGCGGCGTGATGCTCGCGGGGAACGGCGCGTTGACGTCGCGCGCGCGAATCACGTGCACGATGCGAATGTTGTAGAAGCCGACGAACATCGTCAGGTTGTGCGGTAGTTGTCGTTCGACTTGCGTGCCGGCGAGCCAAAGCGTCGGCGCCTGCAGATTCGGATCGACGAGCCAGATCGTCTGTTGCGTCGCCGGGACACCCGCAACCGACGGCACGCTCGTCGGGCTCCATTGGTTCAGAATCGAGTAGAGGCCGGCGACGTTCGGCGCTTGTTGCTCGGCGACGGTGGGCGGCAACAGTCTTTTCGCTTCTTCCGTCACAAAGGTCTGCACGACGTTCACGCCGTTGAAGCGATTCGCTGTCAGCGTGTAGTTCTCGCTGAAACGGTTGTAGAAGAAACCGGTGCCCACGCGAATCACCATCTTCGGTGGACGCGCGCTGTTCGCTGCGCCCGGCGACCACGCGAGCGCGAGCCGTGGTCCAAAGTCATACTTGCTGTGCGCGTTGCTCTGCGTCTCGTAACGCAGACCATAGCTCAACGTGAGATTGGGCCGCACGCGCCAATCGTCCTGGAGAAACAAACCGTAATCTGTCTGCTTCACGTCGGCGAAGGGATTGCCGCTGTTGATGCTGAACGTCGAAGCGCCGCCACCGGCTGCGCGAATCTGTGCGGGCGTGAGTCCCTGCGCCTGCAAGCGCAACGTCAGTTGATAGCGTTCGATGCTCGTCAAACCGAAACCGCCGGTAAAGGACCAACTGCCGCCGAAGTTATTCTCGTTGATGTCGTCGATGCTCACGTGGCGAATGCGGCCGCCAAACTTGATCGCGTGCGCGCCTTGTTGCTTCGCGGTGAAGTTGTTGAGCTCGAAAAAATTGCGGGTGTTGGTTGAGTGTCCGACTTGCGAACCGCCCGAGCCGAACGCGCCGCTCACGTTCAGCGCGGGAACGGAGTTGTTGCCGATCTGCTCGTTGGTGTTGTGGGAATACTGGAAACGCGTCTCGTTGATCGTTGTCGGGTTGAGAATCGCCGTTTCGGTTAGTTGGATGTTGTGTCCGGTCGAGATCGTGTCGTAGCCGCGCTCGGGCAGGTTGAAGCCGGTGACGCCCGCGTCGTTGACGCGAAAGCGATTGAAGTTGTAACGCGCGATCAGCGTGTTGCTGTTGTTGATGGCGTAATCGATACGCGGACTGAAAAACGTGTTGCGCCGCGGGACGAGAAAACCCTGGCCGAAGTCGACCTCGTTGAAATTTGAATCGAGCACAGTGGCACGAACGAGCTCGTTGTCGTCGGTTTCAATCCGGCCGAAGTTCACAAAGAACGACGCTTTTCTCTTCACCAGTGGTCCATTCAGGTTCGACTCGAACTGGCGAATCTGAAACGGCGTGCGTTTGCTCGAGCTGATCGCAAACGGATTGCGCGAGTTGAGACTTTCGTCGTTGAAGTTGAACGACGCGCCGCCGCGCAGTTTGTCGGTGCCGGGACGCGTGAGAATGTCGATACGCGCGGAAGGCTGATCGTTCTCCGCGGCGAAGGGATTTTGGTTGATGCGGATCTCGCGAATCGCGTCCTTCGACGGCAAGTTACCGCCGGTGAAGCCATCGATGAAGATCTGCCCGCCGTTTGGTCCAACCGATGGTCCGGCCAGCGCCTGCAACGCAGCCGCAAGCTCATCCGGATCGTCCGGCAACGCATCGAGATCTTTGCCGGCGATCAGCGTCTGGTTCGCGTTGTTGGTCGCTTCGGTGCTGATCGGTGTTTCCGCCACCGTGACCTTGTCCACGATCAACGCGACTTTTAGCGTGATGTCCAGCGACTGTCGCGCGTTCTTGATCTCGACAGCCGCTTCTTCAGATGGAGTGAAGCCGTTGGCCACTGCCTGAATCTTGTAACTGCCGGGAACGACACCGGCGAACGTGTAGACACCTTCGCCGTTCGTGGTGGTCTTCTTCTGCACTCCGCTCGCGTCTGTCAACGTGACGCTTGCGCCGACGATCACCGCGCCGAGTTCGTCAGTGATCAGACCGCGCAAAGTGCCGCGCGTCTGTTGCGCGGCAACTGAAACGGACAGAAGAACAAAGATCGTGAGGACAGAAATAGATTGCAGGGGACGCCGGGCATATTTCATTGGGTGCCTTTCGGGGGAAAAAGGTTATTGCCTACGGCTACGGCAAGCCGATGCCGAACGTGATGCCGCTATTGCCAAGACCCGCGGCGGGGTTGGGAGCTGCCTGGCCGGGCTGAGGCCGCGGCGCAAGCATCGCGAGCAGAGTGTCGGCGCCCGTCACCAGAGAAATCGCGGTCAGACGAGTGGGATCGACGCCCTGCGTACTGGAAACGATGATCGTGTCGCCGACCTTAACATCGGCGAGTAAAATAGTCGGCAATCTTTCGAGCATGTCGTTGATGTTGAAGCCGCCACCGCCGCGATTTGGACCGCCGCCCGGACCACCAGCGCCGGGTGCGCCCGCGTTTTGCGGTCGTGCTTGAGCCTGTCCTTGTCCCTGTCCGGCTGCGGGAGCTTGACCGCCGGGGCCGCCTGCGCCGTCAGGTCGACGACCGAAGCCGCCCATCATCGCGCCCATCTCAGAAGCCGGTGGGAAACGTCGCAACACCGCATCGTGCTTGACGACGATCGTTAGCGGCGTCTTCTTCTCAAGCTCGTTGATCTTGATCTCACCGGTCGCGGGATCCACAGCCGTTACGACACCTCCAATGGTGCGGAAACTTCCGCTCACGATCTTCTGCGGCGTGAAACGAAGCGGGTCTTCGCCGCGATCGCCGAGCGCGCGCAACTGATCGCCGACTTTCAGTTCGCTAAAGCTGCTCGGCTTCGCGTCGCTGAACTTGATGGAGTCGGGAGCGTAGCGACGCATTTCGGTGTTGTCGGCGACTTGCATCACGATCGCCTGCGTACCGCCCATCGCGCGATGAGAGATCGTGATCTCTTTCGTGTCCGGCTTGAGCGCGCTGATCACGCCGACGATGCCGCGACGACGCCATTCCGCTCGCTCGGCATCCTGTTTCTTTGCGAGATCGCCTTTGGTCATCACGATGATCTGCAAAGCGGGAACAGACTTGTGGTCAACGTCGACGTTACCGCGGGCCATGATGCGATCGCCTTCGCCTACTTCGGCGAGCGTTGTATCGGTCGCGTTGGTGAGTGACTTCTCGCCGGGCGCGAGTTTCTTGTACGAAGTTTTGTCAGTGACGGTGACAGTGACCGTGGCGCCCGCGTCTGTTTGAATCGTTAGTTGCTTCGCGGCGGCGTCGATGGTTTTGACTTCGCCGAGCGCATACTTCGCAGTGATTCCCGCGTCGCCCTGAAAGAACAATGCCAATACGATTGCTAAAAGAGACGTTCTCATTGCCGGTCTTCTCCTAAACAGTAACGGGTTTGCGGTATCGGGCGGTTAAAGCGAGACCGAAACTGATTATCAAAATGAAAGCTGCCATGAACGGCCAAACATAAGGCAGCGACCCGAGCAGCACCCAAAAACTTGTCCCTAACAATAACGCGCAAGCCTCTGAATTGTTACCAAACCGCACGTAATTTCTTTGCAGCCATTTTCCCGTCGCCGCGTACAAGACCACCCTACCAAACAAACTCGCCGCCAGCCAAAGCATCAGGGCCAGCAAACCGACCACTACTTGGATCGGCTCGGGCATGCTCCACAAACAGACCAGCACGCTCACAAAGAGCACCAACACTCCGAGCAATCCGATCGCCGCCACGCGTATGCTCGTCAACTGCAGGCGCGCGACGCCGCGCCCAATCGTCCCCGGCATTACCCACGTAAACGCCAGCGATACTACAAACCAGAAGAGCACGACCAGCAGCCGCGTGCCCAAGTACGTCGGTGTCCAATGAGGACTGAAGAGCCCGGTCGGATTGCGCATCATGTCGCGCAGCTCCTGCTGGTAACCTGCGTACATGATCGTCATGCTCTTCGGATCGCGTTGGGCCGAGGCGCTGTCGGCAGTATAAGTGCCGCCGAGAACGATTACGTCGCCGCCGATGCGCGAACCCGGCATCTGGATCACTGAGCCGCCGATCGTCGCCACGTCGACCTCGAACCCGGCGGCGGT
>CAMLLD010000127.1 GCA_946480785.1 uncultured Blastocatellia bacterium
TCGTCCGTTACACCTCCTTCCGCTGCTCCCGCAACTACGACTCCGGCGCCAACAGTCGGACCGAAAAAAGCAGGAATGATCCGGATCGGGATCGTCACTGTGAAGCCGGGTGCTGTCGCTGACAACATGAACGCGGGCAATCTCGCGGGCGCAGTGCAAACAACGCTTAGCGAGAAACTCAAAGCGCCGAACGTTGAAGCCGTGCCCATTCAGGCAACAGTGCTCAACCAGATCGAAGCGGAAGCGCGACAAAAAGAGTGCGACTTCCTCGTCTACACGACCGTTACGCACAAGAAAGGCGGCGGTGGTGGTTTTGGCAGCGTCTTCGGCAGCACAGCCGCACAGGTGGCAGGCAATACGATCGGTTACGGCAGCACGGCGGGCGCAATCGCCGCGAATGCCGCCACAACAGCAGTCGTCACCGACGTCAAAGCGCGCGATGAACTAACAGTTGACGTGCGTTTGGAAAAACCCGGCGCGGGCTACCCGGCATTTAGCAAGCAGTTCAAAGGCAAAGCGAAATCGGCCGGTGAAGACATCGTTACCGGACCCACGACGCAAGCTGCACAAGCTTTAATCGAGGCCGCCACGAAACAATAACACTCTTATCCGTGTAATCTGTGGCCTAACTACCAGGCATGACGCCCGTCTTCAAATACGAAGACGGGCACTGTTTTTCAACCACACATTCTTCACACTGCGGATTGCGTGCTTTGCACGTTCTTCGCCCGTGAAAGATCATCAAGTGCGGAAACAGCACCCACTCTTTCTTCGGCACGATCTCGATCAGGTCGAGTTCAATCTTCTCCGCCGTTTTCTCTTGCGAGAAGTTGAGCCGGTGCGATAGCCGCATCACATGCGTGTCGACCACTACACCGGCTTTGACGCCAAACGCATTACCCAACACGACGTTCGCCGTCTTGCGCGCGACGCCTGGCAGCTCGAGTAACTCGTCCATCGTGTGCGGCACTTCCCCGCCGTACTTCTCGAGCAACACCCGCGCGGTCCCTTGCAGAGACTTCGTCTTGTTGCGAAAGAAGCCCGTCGAATGAATGTCTTTCTCCAACTCGCTCGGCGGCACTTTCAGATAGTCTTCGGGCTTCCGATACTTCCGAAAGAGATCCGCCGTCACGATGTTCACCCGCTCGTCGGTTGACTGAGCCGAGAGGATCGTCGCGACCAACAACTCAAACGCGTTCGAGTGATTGAGCGCCGTCTTCGCGTCCGGATACGCGCGCTTCAGGCGCCGAATCACGTCGCGCACGCGCTTCTTCAACTCGTCAGTCGTTTCGCGTTTGGCCATCGATCATCCCGTCCGCTTCAGTTTCCCGGTTCGCTTGGCCCACGCCTCGATGCGCACGAATGCCCAGAGACCGAGCGGCAACAGTATCGCTCCCATCAGTGCGAGCACCAGCAATTCGTGTGTGACTGCCGACAACGGAGCGCCGGCAAGATGTTCCGCCGTCGAGTTGCTGTTGTCCACGCCGAACAACTTGCGGCACGCCGACAGTGTGTAGGTCGCCGGCGATATCTTCGAGAGTGGTTGCAACCAGCGAGGCAGCACCTCGATGTCATAATAAACTCCCGAAACTAACAGAAGCGAGCCCTGAAAGATGTGCGTCGCTTCTGCGCCGCGTTCCGCGCTCATCACTGGGAAAATCGCCGCGAACAGGCCCAGGCCCACGAATGCAACCGTGCTCACGGCGAGCACGACCAGCACGCCGAAGAAGTTCACGCCGTGCAGGTTCAGGTTCGTGAAGAACATCAGGCCGACGAGCACGATCACGCTCGTCACGATGCTGTTCAAGAGCGAGAACAAACTCACACCGAGCAGATGAACCGCGCGCGAGACCGGCGCCATGAACGTGTACTCCAGCGTGCCTTCCCAACGCTCGTAAGCGATCGACATCGCGATCTCGTTGTAGAGCCACGAGAGATAGTTCCACAGCAACGCGCCTACCACGAGTTTCAGCGTGAGTTGATAATCGCCCTGTGCGACGCCGATCAGCGCCACTGTCGCCGAGGTCACGAGCGCGTAGAAGTTGAACACGATGACCCAGCCGATGTAGCGGCGTGTGATGTGATAACCGCGAAACAGGAAGGCCCACGTTTGTCGTAAAGTTGCTTCCATAACTATCTCCTATCCGTGTTCATCCGTGTTCCTTTTACTCTCCGACTGCGATCAGCTCCGCTTCTTCCAGTTCTTCACCGGTCAGCTTTATGAACGCGTCATCGAGCGTCGGAGCGCCGGAGAGCCTCTTCAACTGCGCGGCCGTGCCCTCCGCCACGAGCTTCCCATGTGCGAGAAAACCGATACGCGCACAGAGCCGTTCAGCCTCCGCCATGTCGTGCGTCGTCAACAGAATCGTCGTTCCTTCACGCGCTTGCAGGTCTTCGAGAAACGACTGCACGTCGCGCCGGCTCTTCGGATCAAGTCCCGTTGTCGGCTCGTCGAGCAGCAACAGTGGCGGATTGATCATCAACGCGCGCGCGATGCTGATCTTCTGTTGCATACCGCGGCTCATCTCCTCGAGCGGCGTCGAAAACTTCGCGTTCTCCATGCCGAGCCGATCGAGAATGTCCATGACGCGCGCTTCCGCCGCGCGCATGTTCTGCCCGTAAAGCAACGCCGTGTAGAGCAGGTTTTCCCGTGCGGAAAGCTTCTTGTAGAACGCCGCGTCGACACTCACGCGTCCGATGATCCGGCGCACTTCTTCCTGCTGCTCCGGCAGTTTCAACCCGAGCATCCGCACTTCACCGCTATCAGCGATCAGCAACGTCGAAAGAATGCGGATGAGGCTCGACTTACCCGAACCGTTCGGCCCGAGCAGACCATACGTTTCACCTTCCGCGACGCTGAACGAGACATCCTCGACGGCCCAGAGCTCGGTCGATTTGCGGAAACCGTTTCGTTTGCGGAAACACTTGCGCAGGTTGCGTACCTGAATAGCTTGCTTTTGCATGATCACCTCGCGAGTGGACGACAGCAGGTCCACTGAAAAACGTTTGGATTGTTTGGGAAAAGATAGGAGCGACCGGACGGACAGCGACCGCCTGCGGTTTAGCGCAAGCGAAGGAGCCCAATTCCGGTCGCGCAGCTATGCTGCGCGGGAATCAAGCCAGGTCAGGCCGCATTTTGAGGACGAGGAATACTTTCATCGTAATCACCTGTGTCGCAGAGACTAGCGGAAAGGTACGGAGTTTGGCAAGCAGAAGTTCCACCACCGTAAATAAACTTCATTGACTTTTCCCGCCCGAGATGAAATAGTGCGCGCCGCTCTTTTAGCTTTTCTCACGAACCCTCGGGTAGCTGACGCCTCGCAATTCGAACACCGCGTTCTCATCACATCTCTCACCGAGAGGAGCCGACTCAATGCAGGAATTTAATTGGTTTTCGCGCCGCGATTTTCTCAAAGGCCTCGGCCTGACCAGTCTCGCCGTAGCAACCGGCGCTTGCGAATCGTGCTACAACCAAATCAAAAATCGCCCGACGCGGCGCAACATCGCGAACCTTGCCGCTAACGATCCGATCATTCAAACCTACAAAGACGCAGTCAGCGCCATGAAAGCGTTGCCGGCCGGCGACGGCCGCAATTGGACCAAGCAGGCCGAGATCCATAACAACCATTGCGTGCACGGCAACTGGTGGTTCCTGCCGTGGCATCGTGCTTACCTGTTTTACTTCGAAGCCATCTGCCGCAAGCTAACCGGCAACAACAACTTCGCGCTTCCTTACTGGAATTGGACCACGACGCCGAGCATACCCGCGCCGTTCTGGGGCAACGGAAATCCGCTCTTCGACAACACGCGCATCGCCACCCAGTCGAGCGTCGCGAGCTCATCAGTCGTCGGCGCGTCGAACATCAACAACAACGTTCTGAGCGAAACCAATTTCCTCCTCTTTGCGAGTGCGCAAGCCACAGCGCAAAACCAGAACATCAAGTACGGCGTGCTCGAAGGTGGACCACACAATTACATTCACGGCTTCGTCGGCGGCGACATGGGCAACTACATGTCGCCACTCGATCCCGTCTTCTGGTGTCATCACAACATGATTGAGTGTCTGTGGGTCGACTGGAACATCAACAAGGGAAACGCCAACACCAACGATACGAACTGGAGCAATTTCAGCTTCAGCGATTTCGTCGACGCCGATGGCAATCCCGTGACGATTCAGGTCGCAACGACGTTGCTCATGCCGCTACTCAGTTATCAATTCGAGCCGTGTGCGCCGGGCGCAACGCTCACAACAAAAGACAGGGCCACCCTCGAGAAATTCCTGCGCGAGGGAGCGCCGCACAAACTCGAGTTCACGCGACGATTCGAACTGCGTCAATCGCTCGATCTCGCCGTCGATAAACCCGCGGCGGCACGGCTGCAAATTCAACCCGACGCGTTGCGTTCGGTGCTCGACAACAACGCGCGGCAAAAAGCGGTGCTCACGATCGATGAGGTGCAAGCACCACCGAAACAGGACGTGTTTGTTCGCGTCTTCATCAACAAACCAGATGCGTCCGCGTCCACGCCGATCGAGGATCCGCACTACGCGGGCAGCTTTGCGTTCTTCTGTTGCCAGGAACATCCTCACGAAGGCGCGGCAGCGGCAACGCCGGCAGCTACGCCAACACCGGCAGCAGCGACGAATCAGAAGCTCAGCTATTTCGTCGACGCAACGGCGACGGTGCAAAGGCTGAGTCAGGCCGGCTCGCTTTCAGCGGACACGCAGATCACGCTGGTGGCGGTGCCAATCGAGGAAGGGCGTCGCATCGAGACGCAGAAAGTGACGCTCGGCCGCGTGGAGCTCGCGACCGCTGCGTTTTGATCGGGCAACCATGAGCGGCCAGGACAGCACCTAGTCTGCAATGGAAGGTACGAGATGAAACTGTTCCTGGCCGCATTAACGATCTGGAGTTTGCCGTTATTCGGCATGAGTTGTGGGTCTGCGAACGTGCAAGTGCCCGCTTCGGAACCAACCCCGGAAACGATCACGTTGACGAGCCAACAACCAACCGGTTCGTTTCCGTTACAACCTGATCTACTCAAAAATCTACCCACTGGCGCCGAAGTGCCGCCAGTGTTTGCGGCGCTTCAAGTGGAGGTGACGAAGGTGGTTAACCCAAGCGCGAGGGGCGTTACCATTTTCGTTTATCTTTCTCGGCCAAACGAGAAACGCGACAACCCTGAGAAAATCGAAGTTGGCAGTTTCAGTTTGTACCCGGTGGATCGCCCCGGGAGGTTCACGCTTGACCCGAAGACTGCATTTCGTAAAGCGTCCGCCGCCAGCAACGACAACAACATCAAAGACTGGCGCCTGGTTTTTGAGCTCGAACAAAAACCTGAACAGGCGTCCTCGTCGCTCGAAGTAACAATTGCGAAGCCAATCTCGATTCTGACTAAGGGTTAACGACGCCCGTGAGCGATCTTCGTCGCTTCGGGAAGCCCGCGCAGACGCAGCATCGCGAGCACACCGAGGAATGGACCAGGCGCGAGGATCGCAAACGCGTAGCGCCACGTAACGTGATCGACGACTTTCGGAATCAACTCAATCGAGACCGTCGTCAGCAAAAATCCAACGCACATCTGTAGCGTCAACGCCGTGCCGATGTACTGCGGATCGCCGAGCTCCGTCACACACGACGAGAACTGCGCTGAATCGGCGACAACACTCGCGCCCCAGATCACTGCGACGAGCAACAGCGGCCACACGCTCCCGCCAAACAAAAATCCGACCAGCAAACAACAACTGCCGCTGATCGCCATCGCCACCGAAGTAACCACGGTTCTACCCACACGATCAGCAATCAAACCCGCAACGACACAACCGATCGCACCCGATCCGATCACGAGAAACGAACCGGCCTCCGCCAACGTCGAATCAACTGCCGTGGAAGATCCCTGTTGCGCCGCGAGACTCGCGCGGATCATCACCGGTATCCAGATCCACATCGCGTAGAGTTCCCACATGTGACCGAAGTAGCCGAAGCTCGCGAGCCGCACGCCGCGATTGCGGAACACCTTCACAATCTGCGTCAGATCAAAAGTCGCGGGCGGCAGCGCGTATGGACCATCGGAAACAAATAACAATACGATCAAGCCGCCGAGCACGGCCAGTATTGACACGAACACCACGTTGATGCGCCAGTTCGCGCTGCCGAGTGCATTCACCAGATACGGCGTTGCCTTGCCCATCGTCAGCGCGCCAACGAGCACGCCGAGCGCCATCCCGCGCCGCTCGCGAAACCACGTCGCCATCAGTTTCATCCCGGGCGGATAAACACCGGCGAGACAAACGCCCGTTAAAAAGCGAAGCCCGATCGCGGTACTGACTTGATGAACATAGAGACCGAAGACAGCATTCGTCACCGCACCGAGCAGTGCAGACACAGCGAACAGATGACGCGTGGTGATGATGTCAGCGAGGTTGAGAGTGGCGCTGATGAGCGTGCCGGCCACGAACCCGAATTGCACCGCATTCGCGAGCCAACTCGCCTGACTGGTCGAGAGGTTCCATTCATGAGCGAGGGCGGGCACGACTGCTGAGCCACTGAACCACAGCGCCATGCCCAAAAGTTCCGCGGCCGCGAGCAGCGCTAACGCACGCCACTGATTCGGTGTGCTCATGCGAGATCAAACAACAACACTTCCGCATCTTCTGCCGCGCGGATGCGCAAACTCGATTCGCCGATCGCGACCGCGCCGTCGCCTTGATCCGCTCGCTCGCCGTTAACTTCAACCGCACCGCGCGCCACCTGAAGCCACGCGTACCGTTGCTGGTCCATCGCGTGCTCGACTTCTCCACCAGCCGGCAGGATCGACGCAAACAAGCTCACATCCTGATGCACCTGCACTGTGCCTTCGCGTCCATCTTCGGAAGCAATCAATCGCAACTGCCCGCGTCGTTCGTCTTCGCTGAACGCTTTCTGCTCGTAGCCCGGCTCGAGTCCGACCGTGTTCGGCAGGATCCAGATCTGCAACAGGTGCACGCGCTCGCTATCGGACGCGTTCTGCTCGCTGTGCCTGACGCCCGTGCCTGCGGTCATGCGTTGCACGTCGCCGGGACGAATCACAGACCCATTGCCCATGCTGTCTTCGTGTTTGAGCGCGCCTTCGAGGATGTAGGTGATGATCTCCATGTCGCGGTGGCCGTGTTTGGGAAAGCCGCGGCCCGCCGCCACGAAGTCTTCATTGATCACGCGCAGATTGCGAAAGCCCATGTAACGCGGATCGTAATACTGATCGAACGAGAACGTGTGATACGTGTTCAGCCAACCGTGATCGAAATGCCCGCGCTCGCTGGAACGCCTGATCGTGATCATGCTACAAACCCAAACCTTCCTCGTGGGCGACGAACACCGTCGCCAACTCATTCAAACCTTCCGCGTCCTGATCGTCGAAGCGGCCGATCAACGGACTATCGAGATCGAGCACGCCCAGCAAACGTTCGCCGTCAAACAACGGCACGACGATCTCCGAGTTCGACGCTACGTCGCAGGCGATGTGTCCCGGAAACTCGTGCACGTTCGGCACGATGATCGTTTCGAGTTGCTGCGCGGCCACACCGCACACGCCCTGGCCCATCGGAATGCGGACGCACGCCGGGTTGCCCTGGAACGGACCAAGCACGAGCTCGTCGCCACGCAGAAAATAGAAGCCGGCCCAGTTGACGTTCGGCAACGAGTTGAAGAGCAGCGCGCTGAAGTTCGCGGCGTTCGCGATGAAGTCTTGTTCGCCCTTCAGCAAACTCATCAGTTGCACGACGAGACTCGCGTAGAGTTTCGCCTTCTCGCTTTGCTTTCCACGCGCGGGTTTCTTTGTCGCGCGCTTCTTGGCGGGTTTTTGTTTTGCAGCCGCGCGTTTGCTCGCGGGCTTTCGCTTGGTCAAAACGGCCGTCATGGCTGATGCGGGTCCTCCGTGACAGAATTGGTCCTAAGACTGATCACCACCGATTTCGAAACGGGCGTGTTGCTCTTCTCGGCCACGTTTCGCACCGGCACTAAAACATTGGCTTCGGGAAAGTAAGTCGCGGCGCAACCGCGCGGAATGTCGTAAGGCACGACTGCAAACTGCGGCGCCACGCGTTCTTCACCGTCGAAGTGACTGACGAGATCGACCACTTGCCGCGCACGTAATCCAGCCGACGCGATGTCCTGTTGATTAAGAAAAACCACGCGCCGCCCATCGCGAATGCCGCGATAACGATCGTTCGCACTGTAGACCGAAGTATTGAACTGATCGTGACTGCGAATGGTCATCATCAAAAACTGACCGGGCTCGAGTTTGTTATCCGGCAGCGGATGCACAGTGAACATCGCTTTGCCCGTAGCCGTCTTGAACACGCGTTCGCGCGGGCCATTCGGCAGGTGAAATCCGCCGGGCTCGCGCACGCGCGCGTTGTAATTCTCGAAACCGGGCACGACCCGTTCGATCGCGTCGCGGATCAGATCGTAGTTCGACGCCAACTGGTCCCAAGCGACGGTCGTGCGATGTTCGAACGTCGCCTTTGCCAGACGCGCAACGATCTGCGGTTCGCTCAGCAGCTCCGGCGAGGCAGGTTCGAGTGAACCGCGCGAGACTTGCACGACGCCCATCGAGTTTTCAGTGGTTACGAACTGTGGTTCACTTGCCTGCATATCGATCTCGGTCCGGCCGAGGCACGGCAGAATCAACGCGGTGTCGCCGGTGATCAAGTGCGAACGATTCAACTTCGTCGAGACGTGGGCCGTCAAGCGGCAACGGCGCAAAGCGTCGGCAGTGAAGTCGGTGTCGGGAGTCGCGGAGAGAAAATTTCCGCCGAGGGCGAAGAAGACTTTCGCTTGTCCGTCGTGCATCGCCTGGATCGATTTCACCGTATCGAGACCGTGATTGCGCGGCGGTTCGAAACCAAACTCCGCGCCGAGTCGATCCAAAAACACATCCGTCGGCCGTTCCCAGATGCCGACAGTGCGATCGCCTTGCACGTTGCTGTGGCCGCGTACCGGACAAAAGCCCGCGCCCGGTTTTCCCACCTGGCCGCGCAGCAGCATCAGGTTCACGACCTCCTGGATATTTGCCACAGCGTTGCGATGCTGCGTCAACCCCATGGCCCAACAGAAGATCGTGCGCTCCGACTTAACAAAGATCTCCGCGGCCTCTTCAATTAAATTCCGCGGTACTCCCGCTTGCGCAACAATCTCCTCCCAACTAACGGTTGCCAACGCACTCGCAAACTCCCGAAACCCGATAGTGTGGGCGTCAATAAACTCTTTATCCAAAGCGCCGCGCGCGAGGACGCCTTTCGAGATCCCCTTCAGCAACGCTACGTCGCCATTGATCCGCACTTGCAGAAACAGGTCCGCCAGCTTCGTCCCCGAACCAAGCAACCGAAAAACTTCCTGCGGATGCTTGAACCGAGTCATGCCGACTTCCGGTAGCGGATTGATATGCACCAGCTTGCAACCGTTTCGCTTCGCGCGTTGCAACGACGTCAACATGCGCGGATGGTTCGTCCCCGGATTCTGACCGATAACAAAGATCGCTTCCGCCCGATCGAAATCTTCGAGCGTGACCGTTCCCTTTCCGATCCCGATCGTTTCGCTCAACGCGGTGCCGCTCGACTCATGACACATGTTCGAGCAGTCAGGCAGGTTGTTCGTACCGAACTGCCGCACGAACAGTTGATAAAGAAAAGCGGATTCATTACTCGCGCGCCCGGACGTGTAGAAGATCGCCTGGTCGGGATAGTTCAACGAGTTGAGCTCCGCGGCGATCAATTCGAAAGCGTTGTCCCACGTGATCGGCTCGTAGTGCGTCGCGTCGCGCTGCAGCAACATCGGGTGCGTGATTCGCCCCTGCGCGTTCAACCATTCATCTGATTGCGCCGCGAGATCCGCGACACTCCACTGCGCGAAAAACTCCGGCGTGA
>CAMLLD010000128.1 GCA_946480785.1 uncultured Blastocatellia bacterium
AACGCATAATCGTCTGCCACTGAATGATGCCTCACTCATTCATCGAAGCTCAAGCTGCTGCACGTAAAAGTTTTGTCACTTCTCGGCTGTCAGTCCTTCGGTTGCGGGTTTTCCTCGTCGTGCGGAAGAGCCGCCTCCAGCTCTTTCGGCAACGAAACGGCCTTCAACACCATGTCCTGAGTGGGATGAGGAATGCGGATCTTACGCTCGTTGAAGAGTCGATAGATGCGATAGTTGATGTCGCTGCGGATCTGTGGATGGCGCCGCGGCTGGTTCGTCCAGACCAGCAGACGAAAATCCAGCGTGTAGTCGCCGAACTTCATGAATTGCACGCGCGGCGGTGGATCCTTCAGCACAAACTCAACGCCTTGTGCCGCTTCGATCAGAGTTTTTGTGACGTGATCGACGTCCGAATCGTCCGCGACACCGATAGGAATCGAGATGCGCGCGCGCGGATCTGCGTACGACCAGTTAATGACACGCTGGCTGACGAGTTTTGAGTTGGGAATGATGATCGCGATGCGATCGTTCGTCGAGACCATGGTTGTGCGCAGGTTGATACTCTCGACGTCGCCTTCGTCCTCGCCGATCGTGATGCGATCGCCGACCCGAATCGGCCGCTCGAAAAGCAGGATGAAACCTGAGGCGATGTCCGCGGCGAGATACTGAAGTCCGAAACCGATGCCGACCGACAACGCAGTGAAGATGACAGCGAGCGACGTGAGGTCGACCTGGAACGCCGCCTTGAGTGTCAACAGTACGCCGATGGTGATCACGCCGTAACGCGTCAGCCGGCAGATCGTGTAGCGCAGTCCCGGATCGATGTGCGAGCGCAGCTTCAGTCGTTTCTCGACAAAGTTGCTCGAATAGCGGGCGAGCGCGAGCGTGAGTATGAAAACGAGCACGCCGATGACGAAGCCCGAAATCGAAACCGTGATCCGCCCGAGGGTGAACCTTTTGTTTATAAAGTCCCAAACCTCAGGCAAAATCTCGTTCCATTCCCGCCAGAGCGTCGCAGCTACTATGAATATCATCTGAACTCTGTCCTATCTGTTACTCACAACTTCATTGACACATCCGTAACCTCTCACTAATCTAACCCCGGTCCATCAAAAACTTGAACTTACCTGACACCGATGAGCACCACTGCCGGACTTAAATATAGGAGAACACTATGCGACCCCCTTTGTTTCGCAGCTTCCCCAATTGGAAATACTTTGCCGCCAATTTGATCTTAATCCTCTTACTTGCTCCGGCAATCGCCGCCCAAACACAAAGTACTACCGGCGTAATCGAGGTCGTCGTCACCGACCCGAACGGCGCGGTTGTCGCCGGCGCTGCGGTCGACCTCAAAAATCTCGATACAAGTTTCACACGCAGCGGTACGACTGACGATAACGGCCGCTTCGTCGCCGTGGCAATTCCTCCCGGAAAATACAGCGTCCGAATTACCAAACAGGGGTTTGCCCCCGCAGAGTTTAAAGAAGTCACGTTGACTGTAGGCGCGAACGTGCCGCTGCGCGCGCCCTTACAAGTGGGTGACGTCGGCGGTACCGTGACGATCACGAGCATCCCAACCGTCGATACGCAAAAAACTCAGGTCAGCACCACCATCGACGAAACCACCGTCGCCAAGACGCCGATTCTTGGGCGCAAGTTTGAAGACCTGCTCACGTTGACGCCCGGTGTCAGCATCACGCAGGGTCCGGACGGTGACGAGATCAACTTCGCCGGACAACGCGGGATCTTCAATAACGTCAGTCTCGACGGCGGCGACTACAACAACGGTTTCTTCGGCGAGCAACTCGGCGGCCAGCGCGCCGCGATCGATCTGCCGCTCGAAGCAGTGAAGGAGTTTCAGGTCGTAGCGACGGGAGCGACTGCCGAGTTTGGCCGCACGGCCGGCGGCATCATCAACGTCATCACCAAGTCAGGCACGAATGACGTTCACGGCAGCGCGTTTTACTTTCAACGTCTCAAAGCACTGACCGCAAACACGTCCGACGGTAAACCGCTCAACGATTTTCATCGCGAGCAGTACGGCGCGACCATCGGTGGCCCGATCCGTCAGGACAAAGCGTTCTACTTTTTCGCGTTCGAAGGTATCCGCGAAAACCTGACGCGCCCGAACCTGAGCGAAGCGATCGGCACGCCTTGTCCGATCGCTACACCGACGATTCTCGCAAACGAAGCCCTGATCAATAGCAGCGACGACTGCGCGCGGCTGGCGCTGATCAACTTCATCCGCACGACGCGCAACCAGGAAGAAGGCTTGCCGGTCGCGCATAAGATCAACAACCAGGCGTTTCTCGCGAAATTCGATTTCGATCTGAACAACTCGAATCAGCTCGCGATCTCTTACAACTTCGACTACTCGAAGAACACTAACCAGACTTTCGACGTCGCGTCGTACGGCAACTCCGCGAACGGCATCGAAGGGCCTTCGAAGATCAACGTCATTCGCGCCAATCTGTTTTCCACCGTGTCGCCGACGAAGGTGAACGAAGCGCACTTCTCTTACAGCCGCGAGTTGCGCCCACGTTCCGCTGTCGATTCGAACATACCGGCGGACACCGCGATGGGTTTCGTCACGACGTTTCGCTTCGGCAACCCGTTCTTCCTCGAACCGAACGTCGACGAGACGTTGTGGCGCACGCAGGTGAAAGATAATTTCTCGATCGTCAGCGGCAATCACACGATCAAGTTTGGCGGCGAGTGGCTGCACACGCTGAACGACCAGGTGTTTCGCGGGTTCTTCACCGGCCGATACATCTTCGATACGGTCGCCGGTTTCCTGCGCTACGCCTCGCCGGCCGCGCCCGGCGGTTTTGGTCCAAACACAGTTCGCTGCGCCAACGGCACGTACGTTACGGCGCCAACCGTGTGCGCGAGCGGCGCCGATCCGGGCGGTGGTCCATTGCTGCTCTACTTGCAGGGCGCGGGCTTGACTGGACCAGCCACCGATGCAGCGGGCGCTTCGAACATCAAGAACGAAGACCTCGCGGCGTTTGCGCAGGACTCGTGGAGAATCCGGCCCAACTTCACGCTCAACTACGGTCTCCGTTGGGAAGCACAGATCTTTCCGGATCCGGTGGTGCCGCCGGCTTCAACTGCTTACGGAATCTTCCTGAACGATCCGCGTTTCCCGTCTGACGGCACGTTGCCGAGCCAGAAGAAAGAGTTTCAACCGCGGCTCGGGTTTGCGTGGGACATCTCGGGGGCGGGTAAATCAGTCTTGCGTGCGAGCTCGGGAGTTTACTACGCGCGACAGAACATGCTGTCGCAGGTCGGATCGATCACGACCAACGGCGTGCAGCAGCAGACGCTCGTCAGCCTGACGCCACTCATCGCGGCCGGCATCACACCAGCTCCGGTTTGGCCCGGCGTTATCGCGCCGCCGTCGACTGTGGTGCCGTGCGTCTCGGGTGGTATCAGCAATCCGTTTCCGTGCGGCAGCGGCGTGCGCGTGTTCAGTCGCGACTACGCCAACCCGCGTATCTACTCGACGAACGTCGGCTTCGAACAGGAGATCGCCCAGGACTGGTCGCTCTATCTCGACTACACACACTCCAAAGGCGTGCACCTGACTCGTTTTCTCAACGTGAATCGCAACAACTTCTTCGCGCCGTTTTTAGGTGAGACGATGGTGGAGAGCGCAGTGGGTAAGTCAGTCTACGACGGGTTCACGGTCGGTATGAGAAAACGCTTCAGCCGCCGTTATCAACTCGAGTGGAACTACACGTACGCGAAAGATAAAGACGACGATTCAAACGAGCGCGATCCGTTTACCGATCGCGCGTTCGACATCAACAATCTCCAGCTTGATTACGCGTACTCGGATCGCGACATCCGGCACAAGTTCAACTTCTTCACGTACGTGGAGATGGGCTGGGGCTTCGAGGGAAACTTCCGCGTGCAGGCGCGGAGCGCGCAACCGCTCACGCCGGGCGTGCGCACGGCCACCAATCGCAACTCGGCGCGCAAAGACAACGAGTATTTCTCGTTTGACTGGCGCATTCAGCGGCCGTTCGCCATCAACGAACGCTTCTCGATCATTCCGGTGATCGAGATGTTCAATACCTTCAACAACGCCAACAACATCAACCCGCTCGTGACGCCGGGGCTATTCAACTTCGACGGTTTTCTGCGTCAGGGTGTAGGCGATCCGCGGCAGGTGCAGTTAGCCGTGAAGTTCACGTTTTAGATTGCTTGAAAAAACGCAGCGAGCTTCTGCGGATCGAGTCGTCCCTCGGTCCGCAGACCGCTGCACACATCAATTCCAAACGGCTCTACTTCTCTAATCGCCGCCGCCACATTCTCCGGTTTCAAGCCACCCGCTAAATACAACGGCACGTCGATCGACTCGCGTATCGCGCGGCTCAAACGCCAGTCGTGCGTTCGCCCTGTGCCCCCGAGCTCTTTGATCGGCAGCGATTGATTACCTGAGTCGAGCAAGATCGCATCGACCTCCGGCGCGATCGCGATCGCTTCGTCGACAGCTTCCGGTCCAGTGACGTGTACGACCTGCACCAGCGACACGCCCGGCAATGCTTCTCTCAACTGAGTGTAACTCCCGCTTGGCAGTCGATCGCAGATCTGGAGCGTGTTCACGCGCAAACGCCGCTGCTGATCGATGATCGCGGCGACATCCTGCCGGCACGTCAACAAAAACGAGCTCACACCCGGCGGAACCTTCGCTGCGATCTCCGCAATCAGTTCTTCCGCGATCGGTCCCGGTCCGCTCGGCATCGCCGACACCAGTCCAACCGCCGACGCGCCGTGCTCGATCGCGAGCCACGCCTCGGCGACACTCGCGATACAACAGATCTTCACGCGTGGTCTTAAAAACGGCCGCATCTACTCAGACACCTTTCTCCAAAATCATAGCATCCTAATCGCGGCATTCGGATTTCTCGCCACAGTCTCCCAACACTAAAGCACAAATCTGCAAAGGAGAAAGACAATGGACCGTCTGCGTCTGTTCGTGTGGAGATCTGTCTTGATCGCCATCGCAATCGCCGGCGGAGTGTCGGCGTCAGCACAGAGCACAGCCCCGACCTCCGACGGTTGGGTTGTTCTTCCCGTCAGTGAATATGCCGCGCTCAAACGCGCTGCTTCGCCCGCCGAGCCGGAGCCCGAGCCGCCGCCGGTCGAAGCCACTCTCAGCCGCATTGATTACAACCTCAAGATCGACGGCGACCTCGCCACCGGCGAAGCGCGCCTGACTGTTGACGTGATCAAAGACGGTTGGGTGCGTGTGCCGCTGCCCGATGGCTTGATGGTGCGCGATGCACAACTCGATGGTCATCCGGTCAATCTCGCGACGCAGTCCGGACAGTCAGGACGTCTCGATCTGTTGTTGTCGAAGACCGGCCGCTCGGTGTTGACGTTGAAGATCGTCGCGCCGGTGAAGACGGTTGCGGGTACAGACGTGCTGCAACTTCCGGTCAGCAACTCGGCCGTGTCGCATGCGGCGATCGAGTTGTTGCGACAAGGCGTCGACGTGCGCATCACCGGCGGTCTATTGCTGCAGCATTCCGAATCGGCAACTGGGAGTAGCTGGATTGCAAACGGAAAGGGCGGTGAGCCGTTGACGTTTGCGTGGCGGCGCAAAGTCGATGATTCGCGACTCACGCAGCCGCTCAGAATGCGCGGCGCGATCACGCAGCTCGTCGGTCTTGGTGAAGACGCGACGCAAGTCAATGCCGAAGTGCAGCTGGAAGTTTTGCAGGGCGTGGCGCAGGACGTTCACGTGCAACTGCCGGAGCAGTTCACGATCAACCAGGTGTCGGGCGCCACCGTTTCCGATTGGGACGTGAAGGACCGCGACCTGCAAGTCTGGTTTATTGAACCCGTGCAAAACACGGCGCGGTTTACTTTGACCGGCGAGTTGCGTATCGCGCGTGCGGGCCAGGTGAACGTGCCGTTACTTCGGTTGCCGGGTGTCGAACGCGAGAGCGGCGGCGTCGGCGTGGAAGTGCTCGGCGCGGGCGAGATCAAGGAGCGACAGGCAAACGGTTTGGACGAAGCCGAAGCCGCGGAGTTGGGCCAACTCATTTCGAGCCGCCAGTCACCTTCGCTGATCGCTTTCCGGCTTCATCCCGGCGACGGCAATTCGACGCGAACACTCTCGCTGACCGTCGCGCGCTACACGCCGCAAGCGGTGCTCACGGCCAACATCGAAGAGGCTGAATACAATGCGCTGATCGCGGTTGATGGCAAGGTGCTGGTCCAATCGCGTTTCGCGGTGCGCAACAACCAACGAAACTTTCTAAAACTCATCTTGCCGCCGAGCGCGGTGCTGTGGAGCGCCTCCGTTGCGGGTCGCCCGATCCGCCCGGGACGCGGGCCCGACGGTTCGCTGCTGTTGCCGCTGGAGAAGACCCGCTCCGGCAGTGAAGCGCCGGCGTTCATCGTTGAGGTTTCGTATCTCGATCGCGCCGCGGCGTGGACCGATCGCGGTCGCGCGCGCGTTTCGCTCGTCGCTGTCGACCTGCCGATCTCGAAATCACATTTGCTGGTTCATCATCCGCCGCTGTTTCGCGTAACGCCTGTCGTCGGACTTTCGGGAAACTTCCGCGTCGCGACTTACACACCGCCGGAATCGCCGGCATTCACGTCATCACCGACTTCGACTGCCAGCGCACAACAGCAAGCCGAAGGCGAGATCTCGGTGGACCAGGCCGAAGCGAAACAACTCGTCGCGAAGGTGCGCGAGAACACGCACGGCGCGCGGCCCGCACGCAACCTGCCGTTGCGCGTCGTGTTTCCGCACTTTGGTCCTTCGATCTTTTTGGTGTCGGAGCTGACGAGCGAGAACCAGTCGCCGACGGTCGAGTTTGATTTTCAACGTGAGAGAAAGAGAGGCGAGTGATGCGAAACTCTGTGATTCTGATTCTGTTGCTGACGATTACGACTTTTGGCCAACAGCGCAACTCAACTGCCGACG
The DNA here is from genome assembly GCA_946480785.1 of uncultured Blastocatellia bacterium. The sequence continues at coordinate 6,950 of CAMLLD010000128.1, forward strand.
TGCCGCTGCCGGCAGCCGGCGCCGCTGGAACCGTGACGCTCTCGCTGAGTGAATACAACCGTCTCGTTGAGCTTTCCGCACGCAAGACACAATCGCCCGACGCAGCGCCGTTGCCGTTTGTGTTGACGCGCGCCGTTTTCAAGTTGCGGGTTGAAGACCAAACGCTTCAGGGCACTGTCACGATCGACGGCGCGTCGCTCGCGAAAGGACCAGTGAAAGCGCCGCTGTTGAGCGGTCTCACGATCCTGCAAGCCGATCAATCGGGCAATCCGCTGCCGCTGCTGCTCGAAGGATCGAGTCACGCCGCGATCTTAAACAAGCCTGGCCCATTCGCCGTGTCGCTCGGCGTCGCTACGCCGTTAACTATCGACGCCGGACGTGCGTCGTTCACGTTGCCGGCGCCGCTCGCGGGCAGTTCGCTGCTGAGTTTGGAACTGCCGGGCAATCACGCGAACGTGCACGTCGAACCGGGACTCGTTACGAGTCGCAACACCGCAAACGGCAACACGTTGATCGAAGCATCACTCGAGCCCGGCAAGCCGGCGCGCGTTTGGTGGACCACGCGTGAAGTCGCGGCGCCGGTCGCGCAACGCGAGGTTCGTTTTCTTTCCGACATCAAAACCGTCGTTTCGGTCGGTGATTCACAACTGCGGCTCACGGCTTTGTGCGACGTGAACGTCATTCAGGGCGAGCCGGCTGAGTTCAAGCTCTCGATACCGGCGGGATTTGAATTGACTGACGCTTCGGGAAGTTCGTTGGAGTCGAGCGAGCTGGCGAACGGCGTGTTGACGCTTCAGGTTCACGATCCTGCGAAACGAAACCATCAATTTCTGATCGCGATCGAACGCCCGAATCGCGAGACGAAAGCCGAGCCGCCACTATTTGCCTTCGAAGGCGCGCAACGCGAGACGGGCGAGTTGTTGGTAGAAGCTGTCGGCGCGATGGAACTGGTCGCGACCGAGTCGGGCGGCTTGCGTCGGATGGACGTGCGCGAGGCGAATGCGATCACGCGATCGCTTTCGCACTTTCCGTTGCAGGCGGCGTTTCGTTACAACCGCCGCGCGAGCGACGCGCCTAAACTTCAACTCGAGTGGCGGCAGTTTTCGGATGCCGATGTACTTTCGGCGGTCGCGGAGCGTGCGACTGTCACGACGTTGATGACTGTCGAAGGACGATCGCTGACGGAGGTCAGCTTGCGTGTTCGCAATCACGCGCAGTCGTTCTTGAAAGTCGAACTGCCGCGCGGCGCGCAGATCGTCACGGCTGAAGTTGAAGGTCAGGCAGTGAAACCGGCGCAGGATCCCGACGGTAGCCGTGTGCCGTTGTTGCGGGCCGGGTTGAATCCGTCGGGCGCGTACACCGTCTCGTTTGTGTATCTGAGCTCGGGGTCGCGGTTCGCGAAGAACGGCACGTACGACATGGGTTTGCCGCGTTTGGATCTGCCGATCAACCTGTTGACGTGGGAAGTTTCGCTGCCGGATCAACTCACGGTGAAGCAGTTTGGCGGCAATGCGATTTCCGCGGAGGTGTTTCCGCCGGCCGGACAAGACTTTTTGGCCGACGCCGATGCCGACGGCGAGGAGTTTGAGCCGAACAACTGGAAGCGGAACGATCTCAGTGCGCTGCAGCCTGGTCAATTAGGAGGCATCGTGGTCGATCCGAACGGTGCTTTGGTTCCGGGTGCGAACGTGACAGTAACCACGCAGTCGGGCGCGATGGTGAGGACGAACTCCGATAGTGAAGGCCGTTGGGTGCTGGGCGGCATTGCGCCTGGTCCAGTAAGCGTGATGATTGCGGCGCCCGGTTTCAAAGACACGCGCCAGGAGCTGAATTACGACGCTTCGCGGCCGATGCGTCTCGGCACCACGCTGCAAGTCGGAAGCGTTCAAGAGACTGTGACGGTTACTGACGGAGCTAACGCTCTAAATACCGAGAGCCGTCGCATCGAGAACCTCGTACGGAAGAACGAAAAGGACGAGCAAGTATTTGCGAACGCGCCGTCGCAAAACGTTTTCAATTTGCAACGTCGTGTCGCGGGCATTCTTCCGGTGCGTATGGAGGTGCCGAAAGGTGGACGATCTTATCGCTTCGTGCGGCCGCTGGTTTTGGACGAGGAGACGAAGATCACGTTTCAGTACAAGTCCCGGTAACTACTACGACGCGTACCACAGCACGGCGAAGAAGTGACACGTCGTTCCGGCGATGACGAACAGGTGCCAGATGAAATGCGCGTAACGCAGGCGGCGCGCGGAGAAGAACCCAAGCCCGCCTGTGTAAGCCACGCCACCGGCGAAGATGAGCAGTATGCCGGGCAGCGGCACTAGCTGCCAGATCGGCTTGATCGCGACGAGCGCCAGCCAGCCCATCACGACGTAGAGCACCATCGAGATCCATGAATGACGTGTGCGCGGCAGCGCCTTGATGATGATGCCCGCGATCGCGAGACTCCAAATGATCACCAGCAGCGTCCAGCCCCACGCGCCGCGCAACACGCCGAGCGTGAACGGCGTGTACGTCCCGGCAATCAGCAGAAAGATCGCGCTGTGATCGAACAGGCGGCAGAAGTGTTTCGTCTTTTCGTGAGTGATCGAATGATAGAGAGTTGACGCGAGATACAGCAGGACCATCGTCCCGCCGAACACCGCGGCGCCGACGATAAAATGCGTACTGCCGATACGCATCGCGGTAAGGATGAGTATCGGCAGCGCTACAACTGCGAGCACCAACCCCAGACCATGGCTGATGCTGTTGGCAATCTCTTCACGCACAGAAAGGTGCGGGCAATCACTCATGCCCCAGCATTGTACACGTTCTGGTCAAGCCGTGGCCCAAACGATTTGAATTTGGAGTGCGCCGACTCGTCGGCGCTTTGGCCAAAGCGGTG
>CAMLLD010000129.1 GCA_946480785.1 uncultured Blastocatellia bacterium
GACCGGCTCATGTCCCGCTCCGGCTGTAACTCTTCCACCAGCTTCTCGAACGGCAAGTCCTGATGCGCATACGCGCCTAACGCCGTCTCTCGCACGCGCCGCAGTAACTCGCTGAAACTCGGATTCCCGCGCACGTCACCGCGGAGCACGAGGGTGTTCGCGAAGAAACCGATCAACCCTTCCGTCTCCGAGCGATTGCGATTGGCGATCGGACTGCCAACTAATACCTGTTCCTGTCCTGCATAACGACACAGCACCACGTCGAAAGCGGCGAGCAGCGTCATGAAAAGCGTCGAACCATGACGGCGACTCAACTGCCGCAGTTGTGACGACAGTTCGGGTGAGAGCTGGAAGGGATGATCAGCGCCACGAAGAGTTTGGACGGGTGGACGAGGTTTATCGATCGGGAGATCGATCACGGTTGGAGCGTCAGCTAACTCCGCCCGCCAGTAATCGAGTTGTGCCTCGAGCACTTCGCCTTGCAGCCAGTTGCGCTGCCAGTGCGCGAAGTCTGCATACTGAATCGGCAACTCTTCCAGCGGTGACGCTTCGCCACGCACATAAGCGGCATAGAGCGCCGCGACTTCGCGTCCCAGGACGCCGACGGACCAACCATCACGGACGATGTGATGCATCGTCACCAAAGCCACGTGCTCCTCTGGGCCGAGCCGGAGCAGGCTCACACGTAGCAGGGGCCCGGTTGTTAGATCGAAGGGTCGCGCACTCTCCTCGGCTACTAACCGCTCGGTTTCTGCCGTGCGCTCAGCTTCACTCAGTGCACTCAGGTCAGCAAGTTGCAACTTGATCGGTGCGGCCGCCTCGATCACCTGCACTGGTTCGCCATCGATGGCGATGAAGTGCGTCCGCAACACTTCATGCCGCCGCATCACTTCCGACAGCGTTTGCTCCAACGCTGCAACATTCAGCACCCCATGCAACCGCATCGCCGCCGGAAGGCTGTAGAACGAATTGCCTGGCGCCAACTGGTCCAGGAACCACAAGCGTTGCTGCGCAAACGACAACGCCAGCCGTTCTGCTCGCTCCACTCGCTCCAGCGGTGGCGCTTGTAACTCAGCTCCCAGTCTGCCCGCTTCGATCTCACGCGCCAGTCCGGCAACTGTTGGTTGCTCGAACAAGCTGCGCAACGCCACTTCCCGCCCGAACGCATCACGCACGCGTGAGATCACCTGCGTCGCCAGTAGCGAGTGCCCGCCCAACTCGAAAAAGTTGTCATAGACGCCGATTCGATCAAGCCGCAGGACTTTACTCCAGATGCTCGCCAGTACTTCTTCAACAGGAGTGCGTGGAGCGATGTATTCCTGTGCCAACGTGGGCCACGACCGCTCCGGCGCCGGCAGCTTGCGTCGATCCACCTTCCCGTTTGGCATGAGCGGCAACTCATCCAACACAACGAATGCCTGCGGCGCCATGTACGCCGGCAGTCTTTCACGCAGGTAGACATACCATTCGCTCGTGGAAGGCGAGTGTGAAGGCTGCGCGACAACATAGGCGACCAGCATTTTTTCTCCCGCTTCAACCTCGCGGGCCACCACGACCGCGCTTTGCACTGCCTCATGCGTGTTCAGCACCGCCTCGATTTCGCCTAACTCGATCCGGAAACCTCTGATCTTCACCTGCTGATCGCGTCTACCGTTGAACTCGAGCCGTCCATCCGGCAGGTAGCGCACGAGATCGCCCGTTCGATACATGCGCGCGCCGGGCTCGGAAGCAGACGGGTTCGGTACAAACTTTTCCGCCGTTAGCTCGGGTCGATCGAGATAACCACGCGCCAGTCCATCACCACTGATATACAACTCGCCCAGGACGTTAATTGGCGCAGGCTGTTGCTGAGCATCAAGCACGTAAGCCTGGGTATTGGCGATTGGCCGTCCAATAGTTGGCTCACGCGAGTCGCCTTTCTCTATTACGGCCCACGTTGAATAAGTCGTGTCTTCCGAAGGGCCATACAGATTCACAACCTGATCTACGGTTTTCAACTCGTAAATTCGTTCGACCAACGCCTTTTTTAATGGTTCGCCGGCTAGGTTGACGACTCGCACCGAGTCGGGTACGCCACCCACTCGGACCAACTCTGTCATCGCCGAAGGAACGGTGTTGATTAACGTAACTTCAGCGGCCGCCTCGAGGTTTGGCAGTTCGAGTGCGTTAGCTGCGAGTATCACTGTGCCGCCTGCAGCGAGCGGAACAAAGATTTCGAAGATCGAGAGGTCGAAGCAGACAGACGTCGCAGCCAGCACTCCGCTTAACTGATCCACCGTGAATAGATCCCGCGCCCACTGGACCATCGTGACGGCGCTATGATGTTCGATTGCCGCGCCTTTGGGTCTGCCCGTTGAGCCGGAGGTATAAATCAAGTAGGCCAGACTTCTGGGCGACGTGCGGCGCTCCGGGTTTTCGTTGCTCTCCGCGGCAATGTTTTCCCATTCAGCATCGAGACAAACAACCTGAGCATCGTGAGGTGAAAACTGGTCGCGCAAACTGTGCTGCGTCAGTAACACTGTTGCGCGCGCATCTTCGAGCATGAAGCGCAGCCGCTCGCGGGGATATGCCGGATCCAGCGCTACATACGATGCTCCTGACTTGAGTACGCCGAGCAACGCTACGATCAGCGAGGTAGAACGCTGCAGCATCACTCCGACCAACGACTCAGAGCCGGCGCCAAGCTTGCGCAGGTGATGGGCTACACGGTTTGCTCGTTCGTTCAACTCACGGTAAGAGATGCGCTCCTCGCCGGAAATCAAGGCGACGGCATCCGGGGTCCGCGTCGCCTGCATTTCAAAAAGTTCGTGCAAACAAAGATCGCGTGGATAAGCGACGGTGGTGGCGTTCCATTCGGCCAGCAGTTGCCGTTCTTCCGGCGCCATGAGTGAGTGGTCCATGAGGCGCCGATCGGGTTTAGCCGCAATACTCTCGAGCAGTGTCCGGAAGTGGCCCAGCATCAGCTTGATCGTAGTCGCGTCGAAGAGATCGGTGCTGTACTCCAGGTCACCAGTCAGACCATCCGCTCCCTCCACGAACGTCAGCAGCAAATCGAATTTCGCCATTCGAGTTCCTGTCTCGAAGGCACTCAAGGTCAACCCCGGCAACTCGAACGCCCGCTGCGGTGCGTTCTGCAAGACCAGCATCACCTGAAACAGCGGCGAGCGGCTCATGTCTCGCTCGGGCTGCAACTCCTGCACTAACTTCTCGAACGGCACATCCTGATTCGCATATGCGCCCAGGCACACCTCACGTTCTCGCGCCAATAGCTCACCGAAAGTCGGGTCGCCTGAAAGGTCTGTGCGCAGGACCAATGTGTTGACGAAGAAACCGATCAAGCCTTCGAGTTCCGCACGTTTGCGGTTGGCGATCGGCGTACCGACAACGATGTCTGTCTGATTCGTGTAGCGATGGAGCAGCGCCTTGAACGCGGCCGAGAGCAACATGAACGGAGTTACGTCTTCGTTGCGTGCGAGCCGCCACAACTCTTGCGTGATACTCTCCGGCAACGAAAAAGAAGTGGACGCGCCACGGTAGGACTGCTCTGCGGGACGCGGTCTGTCGGTCGGCAACTCCAGCGCACTCGGAATGTCCGCCAACTGTTTGCGCCAGTACGAGAGTTGTTCTTCAAGCGTTGCTCCCTGCAGCCAGCGCTGCTGCCACATCACGTAATCTGCATACTGGAGGGGCAACTCCGGCAGTTGTGGCGCGCGTCCGGCGGCGTACCCCGCATAGAGTTGAGTCAGCTCGCGCACCAGTACTCCCTGCGACCATCCGTCCGAAATGATGTGGTGCATGTTCAGCAACAACACATGCTCGTTATCATCAAGCCGGAGCAGTTTTGCGCGCAGCAGCGGTCCCACGGCGAGATCGAACGGTCGTCGCGCCTCTTCACCGACGAGGCGCGCGACTTCGCCCTCGCGTTCGCTCACGCCCAGATCAGCCAGGTCTATCAGCGGCAAGGGCAGCGGGCCGGCTTTGGCGATGACCTGGCGAGGCTGCCCATCGACGGATTCGAAGGTCGTGCGCAGCGACTCGTGGCGACGGACCATTTCATCGAAACTGCGCGAAAGCGCGGAGGTGTCGAGTTGACCGCTTAAGCGCACTGCTGCCGGTAAATTGTAGGTTGTTTTGCCCGACTCCAACTGGTCCAAAAACCACAACCGCTGCTGCGCGAACGAGAGTGGGTAGGCGTCGGCTTTCTCGCATCGCGGAATGGTCTCCGTCTGCCGCACGTTGATGCCCTTTTGTTTGAGCAGAGCGTCGAGGGCTTTGTGCTTGTTCGATGTGAGTGAACTCGATGACATTAATAACTTCTCCAGCGCACTTCGGTAGACCAACTAAATGAAGCGTGTATCTGTGCGGGATTGAAAATGTTTTCCAGCGGGCGGAGGATTTTACGACGTGATCTGGAGTAAGTATCGGCCTCACCCAGAACACGAAACCGAGGACAACAGGGCATCGTCCAGCACCGGTACGAGGGGCGCCACATTCCGATTTGCTAAAAAATCGGGCCTCGGATTCTCGCGCCACTCGGGAACGTTCTCCACGCTATTGAACGTCACAATGGCGACCGCCCGACCGTAGGGCGAGATATTGTTGGATGAAGCGTGGACGAGGTTGGGGTGGAAGAAGAGCGCGGAGCCGGCCGGCCCCTTCGGCGCGGCAAGTCCGTACTTGCTGACGAGGTAAGCAACCGTCTCGCGATCGATAGAGTATTTGAGGTCAGCGGTCAGGTTGGAAATCCAAGTCGGACTGTCCTCGTAGACTTTGAACCGCGTAACTTCCTCCACTGGTCGCGCTGAGCGGTCGATAACGCCTTCCGTTTGCGAGCCCGGGATCAGGAACATCGGCCCGTTGAACTCGTTGACGTCGTCAAGAAATATAGCAACGCTCGCTAAGCGCTCCGATCGTAGGCCGTCTTCCTTCTGCCAGAAGATGTAGTCCTGGTGCCACTCCCACATGTCGCCCCCGAAGGCAGCCTTGGCGTTGACCTTAAACTGATAGACGTAGACCTCGCTGTTGAGAAGTTGCTGCGCCGGCTCAACAATGCGCGGGTGGCGCGACAGACGGTTGAAAATCGTGCTGGTCGCATGCGAGCCGTAGACCGAGCGCACGATGCCTCGCTCCTTTTCGAGCACGCGGTTTGGCGTGTCTTCAGCGAAAACCTTCAGCATCTCCGCCTTCAGCACGCCGACCTCAGCAGGCATGTAGTAGTTCGGCAGGAATAGAAAACCTTCCCGCTCGTAGGCGCTGATCTGGTCTGCTTTCAGTCGCATGAGAGAGGTTCCTCCTTATTGAGAATCCTGTGCCTCGATCAAAGCCTTCATTTCATCGTCCGAAAGCTGTTCGAGTTCGAGGTTGGTGCGGGCAATTTCCTCAAGGACTTCGCGGTCACCCCACGCGCCTGCCAGGGCATCGGCCAGTCCACGCGGCGTCGGTGATTCGAAGAGCGCGCGCAGCGGCAAGTCGACGCGGAGTGCTTCGCGCAAACGAAAGATGACCCCCGTAGCCGATAGCGAGTGACCGCCGAGGTCGAAGAAGTTGTCATTGACGCCTACGCGTTCGACGTTGAGCACCTCCGCCCAAACGCCTACCACCACCTCTTCGGTGGCGTTACCTGGCGGTTCATATGCAGCCTCAAGTTCGGGGCGCGACCGCTCCGGAGCCGGCAGCGCCTGACGATCAAGCTTGCCGTTGGCCGTTAGCGGCAGTTCCTTCATTGTGACGAAATGTGCTGGAACCATGTACTCAGGCAGCCGCTTCGCCAGATACTTCCGCCAGTCGCTCTGACTCGACTCGTACCCTGGTTCGCAGACGAGGTAAGCCACCAGCCGCTGCTCGCCGCCGGCCTCGGCACGCGCGAGCACGACCGCTTCGAGCACCGACGAGTGCTGACTAAGCACGGACTCAATCTCGCCCAGCTCGACACGGAAACCACGTATCTTGACTTGATGATCGATTCGGCCCAGGAACTCGATGTTCCCGTTTGGCAGGTAGCGCGCGAGGTCGCCCGTGCGGTAAAGGCGCGATCCGGCGCGAGTGTGGAACGGATCGGGAACAAACTTCTCCGCAGTCAGCTCCTGGCGATCAAGGTAACCACGCGCCAGCATGTCGCCGCCGATATAGAGTTCGCCGATCACGCCGATGGGCACTGGCTGCAAATGGGCGTCGAGCACGTAGATCTGCGTGTTGAATATGGGTCTTCCGATCGACGGCTGGGCCGGCCAAGTGTCGGGCGCATCGTCGGTCACTAGCGCTGTGACGACGTGGGTTTCGGAAGGGCCGTAGTGGTTATGTAAACGGCAACCCTTCAGCGCCTTGAAAAGTTGGACCACCGGCGGCGTGATTCTTAGTTGTTCGCCGGTACATATGACGGTGCGGAGACTAGTCAAGAGCTGCGGGCGTGCGGCACACCTCTCGGCCAACTGCTGCAACACGACAACGGGCAGCGTCACCTTCTCGATGCGCTGGTCGGAAATAAAGTGGGCGAGCCCTTCCATGTCCAGGCGCAGCTCGTCTGACACTATGAAAAGCGCGCCGCCCGTGCTCCACGCCGAGAACATCTCGTGGAAGCTGGCATCGAAGCTGAGCGAAGCGAATTGCAGCGTGCTGGCTGCTGCCGGCAGGCTGGCGCGGTGCCACTCGATCAGGTTGACGAATGCGCGGTGTGGCAGGCAGATGCCCTTCGGCCTGCCTGTAGAGCCGGAAGTGTAAATGACATAGCCTGGATTCTCGGACGCAACGGTCGTGCGCGGGTTTACATTGCTCTCACCGGCGAATGCCTCAGTGTCGCTGTCGAGGCAGATCACTTTCGCGCTGTGCGGAGGCAGAACGTCGCGTGCGCCTTCGTGCGTCAGCAATACTTCGACGGCTGCGTCTTCGAGCATGAACTGCAAGCGCTCGCGAGGATAGGTGGGGTCGAGAGGCAAGTATGCGCCGCCGGCCTTTAACGCCGCGAGCACGCTAACGGCCAGATCCGCCGAACGGCCGACGCAAATGCCGACCACCGATTCAGGTCCGACGCCGTGTCTGCGCAGGTGATGCGCAATCTGGTTGGCACGCCCGTTCAGCTCCCCATAACTCAGGCGCACTCCCTCGAAAACCACGGCGCAGGCGTCAGGTGTGCGCCGGGCCTGCTTTTCGAACAGCTCGTGGGCGCAGGTGTGTTCAAAGCCGGTCACCTCCGTGGCATTCCATTCGACGAGCAGTTGCTGCCGCTCGGCCGCTGACAACATCGGCAGCTCCGAGAGCCGCAGCTCGGGTTGCGCCACTGCTGCTTCGAGTAAGATTTGAAAATGCGTGATGAGGCGATCGATCGTCTGAGTGTCAAAGAGGTCAGTGTTGTATTCAATACCGCACGACCAATCATCCAGTGACTCGCGAATTAAAAGCGTGAGGTCGAACTTCGCCGTCGCGCGGCCCAAAGTGAACCGGCTCATTGTGAGTCCAGAGAGTATTTGCGTCCCGCCGCTCTCCCACAGTGCCACGTTCTCGAGCACGAACATCACCTGAAAGAATGGCGAGCGACTCAGATCGCGACGAGGCTGCAACTCTTCGACGAGCTTCTCGAACGGTATTTCCTGATGCGCGTAGGCGCCGAGAGCCGTCTCGCGCACACGTCCGAGCAGCTCGGCGAAGGTCGGATCGCCAGAGAAGTTCGTGCGCAGGACAAGCGTGTTCAGGAAGAAACCGATCAGCCCTTCCGTCTCCGCCTGGCTGCGGTTGGCGACAGGCGTGCCGACGACGATATCAGTCTGATTCGTATAGCGCGCGAGCAGTGCTTTGAATGCGGTAAGCACTGTCATGAAAGCCGTCGTCCCCGTTTGTCGACCAAGGGCATTCACTGCAACGCCCAGTTTGGTAGGCAACTGAAACATGCGCGTCGCGCCGGCGTAGGTCTGGATGGCGGGGCGCGGACGGTCGGTGGGCAATTCCAGAGTCACCACTTCCTGGAGTTGGTCCCTCCAGTAAGCTAATTCCTGGTCCAGCACTTCGCCGCGAAGCCACTCTCGCTGCCAGCAGGCATAGTCGATGTATTGAATAGGTAATTCCGGAAGCGGCGACGGCCGGCCTTGTGAGAAAGCGTCGTAGAACGCGCTGATCTCCTTCACCAGAATCTCGATCGACCAGGCGTCGGAAGCTATGTGGTGTATGGTCAAAACGGCGACGTGTTCGCGAGCTGACAGACGCAGCAAAAGCCCGCGAATGATCGGACCTGTCGCGAGATTGAATGGGCGCCCAATCTCCTCGGTCCCCAGCCGTCGCGCTTCTTTCTCATGGTCCTCACCGGGCGACACGCTCAAGTCGATGAACGGCAGATCCGTCTGCGGTGACGGCATGACGGCCTGAACTGGTTCGCCGTTCACAACACTGAAAGTGGTGCGCAGCGATTCGTGGCGGCGGATGACTTCGGCAAAGCTTCTTTCCAACGCTGCCACGTCGAGTTGGCCTGTGAGTCGCACAGCAGCCGCGATGTTGTAAAAAGAATTGCCCGGCTCCAACTGGTCGAGAAACCAAAGTCGGTGCTGCGCGAACGAGAGCGGGTCGGAGTTTGTCCTGGCCCGCCGGACGATTCTCGGCTGCGTGACCGCTTCAACTCCTGCTTCCCGAAGCAGCTTTGCCAGCAACGCACGCTTCTTTTCAGACAACTCAAAAGCCGATGGCTCAGCACTGCTCATCTCGCTTCCCTTTCCGCTGTCGAGACAGTTACTGCCTCCAACATCTGCCCCGCCTCGCCTTCAGAAAGCCGTTCGAGCTCCAGCAGCACCTCCGCCGTTTTCTCTATTCTGGCGCGTTGACCCGCCTGCTGAAGCACGGTCTCACTCAGGTCAACGAGCGTCGAGAACTCGAAGACTGCGCGCAGCGGCAATTCGATGGACAATACCGAGCGCAGTCTGGCGATTAGTCTGGTCGCCAATAACGAATGTCCGCCAAGGTCAAAGAAGTTGTCGTTGAGGCCGACGCGTTCGACGTGCAAAAGCTCGGCCCAGATGCGGGCCAGGACCTGCTCGGTGGCGCTGCGTGGGGCCACGTAGTCGCCAAAGAGAATCGGCCTGACTTGCCCTGGTACGGGCAAAGCCTTGCGATCGATCTTGCCGCTGGGTGTCAGTGGGAACTCATCCAGGAAGTCAAAGGCAGCCGGAATCATGTATTCCGGCAACAAGGCTTTCAGCCCGGCTCGCAGCCCGCTCGTGGTTAAGGTTGTTTCCGCTTCCGTGAGCACGTAAGCGATGAGCCGATTTTCTCCCGTCGCGGCCCCGCTGCTGAGCACCACGGCCTCGCGCACCTGCGCTTGCTGTCGTAACGCCGCTTCCACCTCCCCCAGCTCCACGCGGAAGCCGCGAATCTTCACCTGCCCATCAACACGACCAATGAACTCCAACTCTCCTTGCGCTCCCCACCTGACCGTGTCACCGGTGCGGTACAGTCGCTCCCCGCCCTGAGTGGCGTAGGGATGGGGCACGAATCTCTCCGCCGTAAGTTCCGCGCGGTTGAGGT
>CAMLLD010000130.1 GCA_946480785.1 uncultured Blastocatellia bacterium
TCAACCAACGTGTATCAACACATCATTGTGCTGTTCACGGACGGCTTGAGTGAGGCGGTAGACAAGCACAACGAACAATTCGGTGAGGAGCGTTTGCTCGATTTGCTATGCGAGCACCGACACCGCACGCCGGAAGAGCTCAAGCAGATCGTGTTTGACGCCGTCGCGGAATTCTGCGGCCATACGTTCCGCGACGACGCCGCGTTGATGATCGTCGGTCTCGAATAACTAGCGACTATTATCTGCCCAGATCGCCCCCAGGCCCGCGTCCCAAAGCTTCTTGTTCAGCGCCGGAATGTCGCGGTTGAGAATCTCGTCCGCCCGCGCCTTCAGCGTGGCCCACTGCGCGTTCAATTCCTTCATCCGATCGAGCGAAGGCTGATTCACGCGCGGAATGTCGCTCTCCGTCGCATTAATCATGAACAGATAATTCGCAGTGAACTTATTCGGGAAGTTTTCCACGTCGTCGTAAGCTTTCGACTTGCGTTGGACCATGTCTTCGTCCCACGCTTTCATCTTCTTCAACAACGCCTCGCCATCCTGCTTCACTGCGCTGTACTTGGCGCCGGCCGGCAATGACTTCAGCAGCGATTCCAACTGGTTCTGCTTTTCAAAGAGACTGTTGACGAGCCGGTGCATCGTCGTCAGCTCCGTTTCCATCGCCGACATCGTGCGGTGATATTCAGCGTAGGTCGCCGCGTCCGTTGAATAGAGCGGATTCGCGAGAATCTCGGCGTCCGTCGAGAGCGACTGAGCGGGCGTCTTCAACGTGAGCGTGTACTTGCCGGGAATCGCTTTGTGGGCCGCGAAATTACCTTCAATACGAACATTGGGCACGGCCACCATCGACGGGTAACGCAGGTTCCAAACGAATCTGTTGAGCCCCTTATTTTTCGTCAGCAGTGGATCGGGTCGTGGATTATTCTCGTAAGTGACAAACTTCTCGTCGGCTTTCGAAGAGAACGTGTGCACGACGTTGCCGGCGCTGTCCTTGATCTCCAGCGTGATCACGTCATCTTTCCCGAGTTCGGGAAGTTGATAGTAAACAACGAGCCCCGTCGCCGGATTCACGCCGCGGAACGTGTTCGCGCCGGTGAACTCATCATCGCTCCGATCGAGTTCGCTGCCGCCGTTCACGAGATAAGTGTCGTCAGGCCGATAAAGCGCAAACGAAGTCGGGTTGCCTTTGTACTGCCGAATCACGCTCAGGTTGTCGAGAATCCAGAACGATCTTCCCGACGTCGCCGCGATCAGGTTGCCCTTGTGCACGCGCAGATCGGTTATTGGCGTCATCGGGAGGTTCAACTGAAACGGCGACCAGTTCTTTCCGCCGTCCCACGAGATAAAGACGCCGCGCTCGGTGCCGGCAAACAGCAGATCGCGCCGCACGTCGTCCTCGCGCACGACGCGCGTGAACGCATCTGCCGGAATCCCGTTTGTAATTTTGGCCCAGGTGTTACCGTAGTCAGTGCTTTTATAGAGCGCGGGCGTGTGATCGTTGAACTTGTAACGCGTCGTCGCGATGTAGACGGTCGCTTTGTCGTGTGGCGAGACCTCAATCGAATTGATCAAGCATTCCGCGAGGCCTTGCGGAGTTATGTTTTTCCAGTTCGCGCCGCCATCGCGCGTGACATAAACGAACCCGTCGTCGCTGCCGGTGTAAATCACGCCTTTCTCGTGCGGCGACTCGATGATGTAAGCGAGGGTGCCGTAGTTCTCCGCGCCGACTTCCTCGTTCGTATATGGACCACCGCCTTTGCCCTGCTTCTCTTTTATGTTGCGCGTCAGATCAGGCGACACTTCCTTCCACGTGCGGCCCATGTCGCTTGTCTTCAGCAACAACTGCGCCCCGTGGTAGAAGGTGTTCGGTTCATGCTTGCTCCAGATGATCGGCGCGTTCCAGTTGAAACGATACCTGATGTCCTTCGCGTCCATGGCGAGGTACTGAATCGGCGCGGCCATCACGGCCGTCGACGCGCTCGCCTTTGTATCCAGGATCTCAATCGTCCCCTGATAACTGTCGCCCATCACGTAGCGCGGATCGTCAGGATTAAACGCGAGAAACGCACTCTCACCACCCGCTGACGAGGTCCAGCTCGCTTCACCGATGCCGCCGCTGCCCAACTCACGACTCGCGATCGAAACAGACGAGTTGTCCTGCTGCCCGCCATAGATGCGATACGGAAACTGGTTGTCGACATTGATGCGATAGAACTGCGCGGTCGGCATGTTCATCTGCGAGCTAAAACTCTTGCCGCCGTTGAACGTGATCGCGGAGCCGCCGTCGTTGGAGATGATGAAGTTGTTTGGATCGTTTGGATTGATCCAGAGGTCGTGAAAGTCGCCGTGCGTACCCGAGATCTCTTGCCACGTTTTGCCGCCGTCGCTCGAGCGCAACGCTTCCGCACTCAACACGTAAACCGTGTCGTCATTTTTCGGATCGATGAAGAGCTCGATGTAATACCACGCGCGTTGGACCAGGCGATGATCGTTCGTGACGCGGCTCCAGTTCTTGCCGCCGTTATTCGAAACAAACAGACCACCCGCTTCTTTGTCCGAATCACTCTCGATCAGCGCGTAAACTTTTTCCGGATTCGAACGGCTCACCGCGATCGACATTTTGCCCATCTCTTCCGGCAAGCCGTCTTTCAAACGCTCCCACGTCTCGCCGCTGTCGGTCGATTTATAAAGACCGCTGCCCGGACCGCCGCTGATCACTTTCCACGGCAGGCGGCCGTGTTCCCACATCGCCGCGTAAAGAATGCGCGAGTTGTTCGCGTCCAGCGACAACTCGGAAGCGCCGGTTTTATCGTCGACGAAGAGCACTTTCTTCCACGTCGCGCCACCGTCGACAGACTTGAACACGCCACGTTCCGGCGAGTGGCTATAGAGCGTGCCCTGCGCCGCGACCCACACGATGTTCGGATCCTTCGGATGAATGATGATGCGCGATATGTGTCCGGTGAGTTCGAGCCCGACTCGTTTCCACGTCTTGCCCGCGTCGGTTGATTTGTAAACGCCATCGCCGCTGTGCGTCATCACGCCGCGCACCGCGTGTTCACCCGTGCCGACGTAGACAACGTTCGGATCGCTTTCCGAAACCGCGATCGCGCCGATCGAACCGGTTTTGAAGAAACCGTCCGAGACGTTGCGCCAACTGATCCCCATGTCTTCAGTCTTCCAAAGACCGCCGCCGGTCGTGCCCATGTAATAGGTCTTCGGATCGCCAACGACGCCGGTACCGGCATTCGAACGCCCGCCGCGAAACGGACCAATCGAACGCCACTTCACGACCTTGAAAATGCTGTTGTAATCATCGGGCGCAGGAGTTTGCGCCGTCTGGGCTGACAGGCTGACCACACAAGTACACAAGACGAGCAACAAAAGCAGGTTCTTGGGCATGTACAGGTTCCTCATCGGGCAAGATTTGCCGCAGATAATACACGATCGAGTTGATGTTGAGCGTGGGAAGCCTTAGGCGCGTTCGATCTCTTCGACGAAGAGTTTCGACAGCAGGCCGTTGGCGATGAGTTTGATTCCGTGTTCGTGCATTTGCGTGAGGAGTTGTTTGCCGTTCGCGTCGATGAAACTGCAGTCCGTCAGATCGATGACGGTGGGGACCGGTGCTTCGCCGGCTTCGGCGCGGCGCCAGCACTTTTCCAGTTCTTCGACACAGGCGCCCGCAAGGCGTCCTTCAACAAAAAGGCCGACGTCGCCGGCGATCTCTCGTGTGGTAATGCGTAACACAGCTCTGTCCTCGCCCGCCGTAGAGCAACCGCCCTGCCACGGTGATCCGAAACAAACCGAGCGCAATTCCCGTTAATTCGCGCACGAACGTGACAGCTTGCGACCAAATGACGGTATATCGTCATCACGGTTGCTCGTCGCCAGCCGGTCAAGTATCCTTTTCGAATTGCAGTAGAACAGGAATTAAGACGTGAATACATCTCCCGCTCCGGTCGCCGTCCCAGACGGACAAGCAAACGTCACAGACGAACAAACCAGAAAATACCTAACGCTCCTCGAACTCTCGAAAGCCATCGCCTCGCATCGAGATCTCTCGGGACTTTTTCACGACCTCGCGTGCCGTTTGCAGAAACTCGTCGACTTTTCGCACCTCGGCGTGATGCTCTACGACGCGAAGCACAACGTGATGCGCTTTCATCTGCTCGAGACGTGCGAGCCGCCCGAGCGGCAAAGCCCGGCGGAAGTGCCCCTGGAAGGCTCGATGGCCGGCTGGGTTTGGGAGCACCAGGAGGCGCTCGTTGTTCACGACCTGGAAGTAGAAAATCGTTTCCCGTATGCGAAGGCGCTGCTCGAACGGCCGGTGAAATCAATTTGCAGCGTGCCGTTGACTACCGCCCATCAACGACTCGGCGTCCTTAATTTCTGGACTGAAAAAGCGGGCGCTTACGACGAGCTCGATATCGAATTTATCAAACTGCTCGCGGCGCAAATCGCGGTGGCGGTCGAAGCGCAGTGCCACCAGCAGAAACTCGCGCGCGAACGCGATCGTTCCCAACTGCTGCTCGAAATCAACAACACGCTGATCTCCAATCTCAACCTGCGCGAACTGCTCTCGGCAATCTCGAGCTGTCTGCGGCACGTGCTGCCGCACGATGCGGCGGGCTTGACGCTTTACGATCCGGCCATCAATAAACTGCGCGTCACCGCGCTCGACTTTCCCACGGACGAAAACGTTTTTATCGCCGACGAGATTATCGAACCCGACGGCACACACGCCGGCCGCGCGTTCATGACGCGCCAGCCCGTCATTAACGACGGCAGTCAGCCGTTGACCCCGATCGCTAAACGCACAGGACTGAAATCAGGCGTTGTCGTGCCGTTGATCTCACACGATCGCGCGCTCGGCACGCTCGGCGTCGGCAGTTTGAAAGAGCACGCCTTTAACGAAGACGATGCCGACTTGCTGAACCAGATCGGCAAGCAGGTCGCGATCGCGGTCGAGAACGCCCTCGCGTTTCGCGAGATCGACGCGCTCAAGAACCAACTCAAAGAAGAGAAGCTCTACCTCGAAGAAGAGATCCGCACCGAGTACAACTTCGAAGAGATCATCGGCAACAGCCCGGTTCTGAAGCGCGTCCTGCAGGACGTCGAGACCGTCGCGGCGACCGATTCCACCGTGCTGATCTACGGCGAAACAGGCACCGGCAAGGAACTGATCGCGCACGCGATTCACAATTTGAGCCCGCGGCGCGAGCGCACGCTCGTCAAAGTCAACTGCGCGGCGATCCCGACCGGCCTGCTCGAAAGCGAATTCTTCGGCCACGAACGCGGCGCGTTCACCGGCGCCATCGATCGCCGCATCGGCCGCTTCGAGCTCGCACATCAGGGCACGATTTTCCTCGATGAAGTCGAAGACATTCCGCTGGAGTTGCAGTCGAAACTGTTGCGCGTGCTGCAGGAACAGGAGTTTGAACGTCTCGGCAGCTCGCGCACGCAACGCGTGGACGTGCGCGTCGTCGCGGCGACAAACACGGATCTCGCTGAGCTCGTCGCGGAAAGAAAGTTTCGCAGCGATCTCTACTACCGTCTCAACGTGTTTCCGATCAACGTGCCGCCGTTGCGCGACCGGCCGGAAGACATTCCGCTGCTCGTCCACTTCTTCGCGAACAGGTTCGCGCAACAGATGAAGAAGCGCATCGAGAGTGTGCCGAAAGAGACGATGGCGGCGCTGGTGAGTTACAACTGGCCGGGCAACATTCGCGAGCTGCAAAATCTCGTAGAGCGCGGCGTGATTTTGTCGCGCGGCTCGACCCTCGAGATTCCGCTCACCGAATTGAAACGCGCGTCGCGTACGACCACGGTCACCAACAGCTCGACGACGCTTGAGGCAGTCGAGCGCGATCACATTCTGCGCGTGCTCAGCGAAACGCGTTGGGTGATCGGCGGTCCAAGCGGCGCGGCGGCCCGGCTCGGCATGAATCGCACCACGCTCAATCACCGCATGCGCAAACTCGGCATCAGCCGGCCTCAACCGCAGCACTCGTGACCATCGCTCGTCATCTGGCGACATGTTGTCAGTGTTAGCGACCAACAATCCGTAATATAGGTCTTATAGGCCCTATAAGACCTATGCCTCCCTGTGGCAAGCCTCTTGCAACAGCGACCCACGAACAAGGTGGGTAAGAGCTAGACAAAGCGAGAGCACAGGCCGAGCTGGGGGGCGGTGCCTGTGTTCAAAGTGGGTGGACTTGGAACTGGCAGGGGTTCGGGCGCAAGTTCACCCACTTCGTGTTTCTAAAAGCAGGTGAAATGAATCTCGTGACTATCCTAAGGTCTACTCAGAACATTCTTCGCAGACAAAAGCTCATAACATCATTAGCCATTTGCGTCGTCGCTTTAGGCGTGATTGCGATCGTGGTCATCAGCCGTTCAGGCAAACAAGCGCAGGCGGCTCCCACACCCGTCGAAGTCGAAGTGGTCCAGGTGAAGCAGGACAACGTTCCGGTTTATCGCGAGTGGGTCGCGACCACCGACGGCATGGTCAACGCCGAGATCAAGTCGCAGGTCACCGGCTATCTGCTGCGGCAGGACTACAAAGAAGGCACGCTCGTCAGAAAAGGACAACTGCTTTTCGAGATCGATCCGCGCCCGTTTCAGGCCGCACTCGATCAGGCGAAAGGCCAGTTGGCCCAGGTTCAAGGTCAATTCCAACAAGCTGAGTCGCAGGTCACTCAAGCCGAAGCGCAAGTGACGCAGGCCAACAGCAACGTCGCGCAAGCGCAGGCGCAGCTCTCGGCAGCGGAATCAAACCAGACCAAAGCGCAGCTCGACGTCAACAAGTACGCGCCGCTCGCCGCGCAAAAAGCCGTGACGCAGCAGGAGTACGACAACGCGATTCAGCAAAACAAGACTGCCGGCGCGCAGGTCGAAGCAGCGAAAGCGGGCGTCGAGTCCGCGCGTTCGCAGTTGCGCGTGGCGAATGCGCAAGTCGGAACGGCGAAAGCCGCGGTTGCCACGGCAAAAGGCCAGGTCGAGAACGCCACGGCCGCAGTCAAAACAGCGGAGCTCAATCTGAGTTTCACGCGGATCGTTTCGCCGATCGATGGCATCGCGGGCATTGCGACGGCGCAAGTCGGAAACCTGATCAGCACGAACGGCAACAACAGCTCGCCGTTGACGACAGTTTCGACAGTCGATCCGATCAAGGTTTATTTCACGCTCAACGAACAGGAATATCTCGCGTTCACGAAGCGAAACCTGATCGACGCGCAGCCCGGCGCGAGCGTCGCAAATCTGCAACTCGATCTGATTCTCGCCGACGGCTCGACCTATCCGGAGAAGGGAAGCTTTCTCTTTGCTGATCGGCAGGTGGACCCGAAGACGGGCGCGATTCGGCTCGCGGGCGTGTTTCCGAATCCCGGCAACGTGCTTCGTCCGGGACAGTTTGGCCGCGTCCGCGCGGTCACGAGTGTGAAAGACAACGCGCTGATGGTGCCGCAGCGCGCCGTGTCGGAGTTGCAGGGCAGTTATCAGGTCGCCGTCGTTGGCGACGACAACAAGGTGAGTATTCGTCCGGTTAAAGTCGGCGAGAAGGTCGACAAGTTTTGGATTATCAACGACGGTTTGAAAGCCGGTGAACGGGTCGTGGTGGAAGGCACGCAAAAAGTCAGGCCCGGCGTCGCTGTGAATCCGCGTCTCGTTTCTTTGTAAGGCAGTAGTAAGAATGATCTCCCGGATCTTTATCGATCGTCCCATCGTGGCGATGGTGATCGCCATCGTCACAGTGTTAGGCGGACTGGTCGCGATGAGATCGCTTCCAGTCGCGCAGTTTCCCGATATCATCCCGCCGCAGATTATCGTCTCGACGACCTACACCGGCGCGGACGCGGTCACCATCGAACAATCCGTCGCGACACCGCTCGAACAGCAGATGAACGGCGTGGACAACATGCTCTACATGACGTCCACGAACGCGAACGACGGCACGATGGCGCTGAACGTCACGTTCGACGTCGACACTGATCCAAACATCGATCAGGTCAACGTGCAGAACCGCGTGGCCCAGGCGCAGCCGAACCTGCCGACCGACGTCAGCCAGTTTGGTTTGACGATGCGTAAGTCGACTGGTCTGCCGATGCTCGTGATCTCGCTCTTCTCGCCAAACAAAACTTACGACTCGCTGTTTCTCGCGAACTACGCGAACATCAACATTAACGACGCGCTTTACCGCGTGCCGGGCGTCGGCGAGGTGCGGCTGTTTGGCGCGAGCGATTATGCGATGCGCATCTGGGTCAAGCCCGACGTGCTCGCGAAACTCGGGTTGACCGTGCCCGATCTCGTCACGGCGGTGCAGCAACAGAGCACGGTGAATCCTTCGGGACAACTCGGCGCTGAGCCCGCGCCAACCGGCAAGGAAAAGACGTACACGGTTCGCGCGCAGGGGCGTTTGCAAACGCCGGAAGAGTTTGGCGAAGTCGTGGTGCGTTCGAATCCCGACGGTTCAGTCGTGCGGATGAAAGACGTGGCGCGCATCGATCTCGGCGCGTTGAACTACCAGCAGTTCACGCGTTTCAACGGACAGCCGGGCAGCATTATCGCCGTGTTTCAAACTCCCGGTTCAAACGCGCTCGCAGTTGCGGACGGCGTGAAGAAAACGATCGCGGAGTTGAAGCAACGCTTCCCCGCCGACCTCGATTACAAGATCTCACTCGACACCACGCTCCCCGTCACTGAAGGCATTCGCGAGATAGTCGAGACGCTCGTGATCGCGATTGTGCTGGTCTTACTCGTCGTGTTTCTGTTTTTGCAAAACTGGCGCGCGACGCTGATTCCGATGATCGCCGTGCCGGTGTCGCTGATCGGCACGTTTGCAGTTTTTCCGCTGCTCGGTTTCTCCATTAACACGCTTTCATTGTTTGGGCTCGTGCTCGCGATCGGTCTCGTGGTTGACGACGCGATCGTCGTCGTCGAAGCAGTCGAGCACCACATCGAAGAAGGCATGCCGCCGCGCGAAGCAACGCTGCTCGCGATGAAGGAAGTGTCGGGACCGGTGATTAGCATCGCGCTGATCCTGGCGTCGGTGTTCATTCCGATCGCGTTCGTCAGCGGTATTCAAGGCCGGTTGAACAAACAGTTCGCGGTGACGATCGCGATCTCGGTGATGATCTCGGCGTTCAACGCGTTGACGCTCTCGCCCGCGCTCTCGGCGCTGTTGCTGAAACCGCGCAAGCAATCGAAAGGCGTGCTCGGACGGTTCTTCGGCGGCTTCAATCGCTGGTTCACGCGCGCAACGCACGGCTACGTCAACTGGAGTCACGGGCTGATCCGCAAAGCCGTGATCGGCGCGGTGATTCTGCTTGCGTTCGGTCTCGTCGATCTCTTCGCTGTGCGACAACTGCCGACGAGTTT
>CAMLLD010000131.1 GCA_946480785.1 uncultured Blastocatellia bacterium
AACCGCTGGAGTTGAAAGTGCTGTGTGGTGGTGAAGCGCTGCCGGGCAGTCTGGCTGCCGAGTTGCGCGCGACCTTCAAGGGAACAGTTCACAACATGTATGGACCAACAGAGACGACTATCTGGTCTTCTACGCATGAAGTGAATGAGACGGATTCCTCGACGCCGATTGTGTCGCTCGGCCGTCCGATCGCTAACACGCAACTTTATTTGTTGGATGAAGCGCTGCAGCCGGCGCCGGTGGGTGTGCGTGGTGAACTTTATATTGGCGGCGACGGAGTAGCGCGTGGCTACTGGCAGCGAGGTGAGTTGACGGCCGAGCGGTTTGTGCCTGACCCGTTCAGTCGCCGTGGCGGGCAGCGGTTGTATCGCACTGGCGATGAATGCCGCTACCTGGCAAATGGTGAAATCGAATATCTGGGCCGCAGTGACCAGCAGGTGAAGCTGCGCGGTTATCGCATCGAGTTGGGTGAGATTGAGGCCGCGCTGCGCGCGCATGAGAGTGTGGCGAGTGCGGCCGTGGCGGTGCGCGGTGAGCGGCTGGTGGCCTATGTGGTGGCCGCTGGCGATCAGACAATCAGTGGAGCGGTGCTGCGCCAGCATCTGCAACAGCGGCTGCCTGAGTACATGGTGCCGAGTTATTTCATAGTGCTGGACGCGCTGCCGCAGACACCGAATGGGAAGCTGGACCGCAAAGCGCTGCCGGAGCCGGAGGCGGGCGGGGGACTGACGGGCACAGAATACGAAGCACCACGCACGGCGGTGGAAGAAGTGCTGGCCGCGATCATGGCGGAAGTGCTGCAAGTGCCGCGGGTGGGGCGGCAGGATGACTTCTTCGCGCTGGGTGGCCATTCACTATTAGCCTCACAACTCCTCTTCCGATTACAGCGAGCTTTCCAACTCGATCTGTCTCTGCTGAGCATCTTTCAAATACCCAAAGTCGCCGATCTTGCCGCCCATATCTCACGGCTCAAAGCGAGTGGCTCAGAAGAGGAATACACGGTCGAAGAGTTTCCATTGATCACGGCTGACCTCAGCCAACGTTACCAGCCGTTTCCGCTAACCGACGTTCAACAAGCCTATTGGATCGGCCGCACTAACATCTTTGAGCTCGGTAATGTGGCCACGCACATCGCTGTGGAAATCGAAAGCACCGGCTTGGACATCGAGCGACTCAATCTCGCCTTGCAGCGTTTGATTGAACGTCACGAGATGCTGCGCGCTATCGTGTTGCCCGACGGGCAGCAACAGATCCTACGGTCTGTGCCGCCTTATAAAATCGAAGTGCGCGATCTTAGAGACCTGCCGGCGGAAGCCAGGGCGGCGAGACTCGAGCAGGTGCGCGAAAAAATATCTCATCAAGTAATGCGTGCCGATCAATGGCCGCTCTTCGAGATTAGCGCGTCGCTGCTCGACGACCAGCAAACGCGCCTGCATGTCAGTTTCGATCTTCTGATCGGCGATGCGCGCAGTTTTCAGATCATTTCGCAGGAACTAAAACAACTCTACCAGCAGCCGGATCAAGCGCTCGACGAACTGGTCCTGTCGTTCCGCGACTACGTGCTGGCGGAAGCGCAACTACAGGAATCGGCCTTGTACCAGCGGTCGCGACAATATTGGCTTGACCGTTTGTCTTCGTTGCCGCCGGCGCCCGACTTGCCACTGGCAAAAAATCCCAATGCGATAACGCGGCCGCGCTTCGTTCGCCGTTACGGTGAACTGCCCCGAGAGTTCTGGCAACAACTAAAACATCGTGCAACCCGCGCCGGCATCACGCCTTCCGGAGTCCTGCTTGCCGCCTTCGCAGAAGTTCTTTCCGTGTGGAGTAAGAGTCCGAAGTTCACCATCAACCTGACGCTGTTTAATCGTTTGCCGTTGCACGAACAGGTCAACGACATCGTCGGCGATTTCACTTCGGTGACGCTGCTGGCGGTAGACAATGCGGAGTGGGAAACCTTCGAGACGCGCGCGCGGCGCATCCAGGCCCAACTCTGGGCTGATATGGACCATCGCTACCTGAGTGGGGTGCAAGTCCTGCGTGAAGTGTCTCGCGCGCAAGGAGGCAAAGCCGGGGCGACAATGCCGGTCGTCTTCACCAGCATGTTGAGTTTGCCGGCGGCTGAAGCACCGGCTGCAAACGGTGGCGCCTCGGATGGCTGGTCGTTGAACTGGCTGGGCCAGCAGGTTTACGGAATCAGTCAAACGCCACAGGTTTGGTTGGACCATCAGGCTTTTGAAGCTGAAGGGCGACTGGGATTCAACTGGGACGCGATCGAAGAGCTGTTTCCCGAGGCACTCCTGGAAGACATGTTCGACGCCTATCTCCGGTTGCTGCATTCATTAGCTGAATCAGACGAAGAATGGCAGGCCACGACGCACGAGCTTATCGCCAGTCAGCTATCACAGCGCGCGGAGATCAATGCCACCGAGATGCCGATCAGCGACGAGCTGCTGCATACGCTCTTCGTCGCCCAGGTAGAAAAACAAGACGCCCTGCCGGCAGTGATACATACCGATCGCACGTTGACGTACCAGGAACTGTTTGCGCAAAGCAATCAACTGGGACACTGGTTGCGTCGTTCGGGCGCGCGTCCGAACAAGCTCGTCGCGGTGGTGATGGAGAAAGGCTGGGAACAAACGGTCGCGGTCCTGGGAATACTGCAAGCAGGCGCGGCTTATCTTCCTATCGAAGCGACGCTTCCTCCCGAGCGCATCAATTATCTGCTGGACCAGGGCGAGGCCGACCTCGTCGTGACCCAGCGCCGGCTCGACGGAAAACTCGAGTGGCCGGAGCGGGTGCGCCGCATTTGCATCGGCAGCGACGAACTCGCCGCCGAGAGCATTGAACCCTTACCTTCAGTGCAACAGCCTGAAGATCTTGCTTACGTGATCTTCACCTCGGGTTCGACCGGGCAACCGAAAGGAGTGATGATCGATCACCGCGGCGCAGTCAACACAGTGCTCGATATAAACAAGCGTTTCCAGGTGGGGCCAAACGATCGGGTGCTGGCGCTGTCGTCGTTGAGTTTCGATCTCTCGGTTTGGGACATCTTCGGCATGCTGGCGGCCGGCGGAACGATCGTCGTTCCCGACGCTGCCTCAAGACGCGATCCAAAACACTGGGCGGAACTCGTCGCACGTCACCGGATCACGATCTGGAATTCAGTGCCGGCGCTGATGAACATTCAGGTGGACCACCTGAGCGAGCGAGGACATGAGTCGCTCGAGAGTTTACGGCTCGTAATGATGAGCGGTGACTGGATTCCGGTGAATTTGCCGGACCGGATCAAGGAGTTGGTCGCAGGTATAGAAGTGGTTAGTCTGGGTGGCGCCACTGAGGCGTCGATCTGGTCCATCCTTTATCCGATTGCAGAGGTTGATCCGAATTGGAAGAGCATTCCGTATGGGCGGCCGATGTGGAACCAGAGTTGGCAGGTGCTCAACGAAAGGCTCGAACCGTGTCCGGTGTGGACAGTGGGAGAACTCTACATCGGCGGCATCGGACTGGCCCGCGGATACTGGCGCGACGAAGCAAAGACCAAGCGAAGTTTTATCACGCATCCGCGCACCGGTGAGCGTTTGTATCGTACGGGAGATCTCGGCCGCTATCTGGCCGATGGCAATATCGAGTTCCTGGGACGAGAAGACTCGCAGGTCAAGATTCAGGGATATCGTATCGAACTCGGGGAAATCGAGGCGGCGCTCGAAGAGCATGAAAGCGTGCGTGCGGCTGTGGTCAATGCCTTCGGTGAGCAGCGCGGCAGCAAACGACTCATCGGCTACATAGTTCCGGAGCAGAGACAGCCAACCAGCGTTGAGTTGCAACTTCATCTCAAAGCCAAGCTTCCCGAGTACATGATTCCTACCACGTTCATGTTTCTCGATAAGTTGCCGTTGAGTTCAAATGGAAAAGTCGATCGTCGAGCACTGCCTGAACCAGAACGAATCCGGCAGGATGACGCGCTAGTTGTCGCGCCCGGCAACTGGAAGGAACAAGCGCTCGTGGAAATCTGGGCGAGGGTGCTCGGCCTCGGGCAAATCAGTGTTAACGACAACTTCTTCGAACTCGGCGGCGATTCGATCCTTAGCATTCGGGCTGCTGCTCAGGCCAGCGAAGCGGGCTTAAGACTCACTCCCGATCAGATTTTCCAATATCGAACGATAGCGGAGTTGTCGTCTGTTGTCGGCACCACTGAAGTAGTTAAAGCCGAGCAGGGCACGATCACCGGAAACGTTCCCCTCACCCCGATCCAACACTGGTTCTTTGAACAAGATTTCATCGACCCACATCATTGGAACCAGGCGCTGTTGCTCGAAGTGCGGCAAACTCTCGATCCCGCCCTGCTCCGCGAGGCGTTGGACCGTTTGTTGGCCCATCACGATGCGTTGCGCCTGCGCTTTACCCGCGACGGAAGCAGTTGGCGTCAGGAGAACGCCGGCGTAGAGCCGGACGTGCCGCTTAGCTCGCTCGACATTTCGGGTTTGAACGAGACAAAGCAGACTGCGGAAATTGAACGCGTAGCTGCGGAAACACAGGCGAGCCTCGATCTTTCGCGTGGCCCATTGCTGCGGCTGGTGGTTTTCGATCTCGGGGCCGGCAAGCCGGGTCGATTGCTGCTCGTTATTCATCACCTCGTCGTCGATGGTGTGTCGTGGCGCATCCTGCTCGACGATCTTGAACGCACATATGACGCACTGAAGCGAGGTGAAACAGTATCGCTTCCGCCGAAGACGACCTCTTACAAGCAGTGGTCCGAGAAGCTGATCGCTGAGGCGCAGTCAGGTACTTTCGAGGACGAGCTTGGATATTGGACCAACGTGTTGCAGCAGCCAGTCGCAAACCTGCCGGTTGATTATCCAGCCGGAGATGCGAACACTGCCCACTCGGCGCGGCTAGTGAAGAAGAGTCTCAGCGAGCGCGACACGAGAGCGTTGCTGTATGAGATTAGCGAGGCTTACCACACGCAAATCAATGAAGTGCTGCTGACGGCGCTGGCGGAAGGATTCAGGCGTTGGACTGGAGAACGCCGAGTGCTTGTCGACGTCGAAGGACATGGACGCGAAGCGATTGTTTCCGCAGTTGATCTCGCGCACACGGTTGGTTGGTTTACGGCAATTTACCCGGTGTATCTGGAATCGCCGGTGACGTGGGAGCCGGGTCAGGCGTTGCGGCAAACCAAACAGCAGTTAAGAGCGGTTCCGCGTGCGGGCGTTGGTTACGGGATACTCAAATACCTTTCGTCCACAGACGAACGGCGTTGTCAGTTACGAGCGGCTGCAGCGCCGGTGAGTTTCAATTATCTCGGTCAGTTGGACCAGGTTATTTCCGGGTCTTCTCTTTATCAAATGGCGCCTGAGTCGGGTGGACCAGTGTACAGTCCCGCAGGAAAGCGAACGCATCTCTTAGCGTTCTACGGCAGCGTCTTCGGTGGTCAGTTCCAACTGAGCATTGAATATAGTCAGAATTTGCATCGCGCAGCCACGATAGAAAAGTTAGCCGAAGATTTCATGAGCGCCCTGCGCGCAATCATCACTCACTGCACCTCAGGCGACACATTCACTTACACGCCTTCAGACTTTCCGCTTATCAACCTCGATCAAGATCAGCTCGACAAGGCGTTCAGCCTGGTCGAAACCGAAGAGTAGTTCCATGGGTGCAAAGAACGTTGAGGACGTTTATCCCCTTTCGCCGATGCAAGAGGGGTTGCTCTTCCATAGTCTCTACGCGCAGGACCACGCGGTCTACGTGACGCATATCACCTGCACGCTCGAAAATCTCGACGTGCCGGCATTCGAACGTGCGTGGCAGCAGGTGATGGATCGGCATCCCGCGCTGCGTACCGCGTTCGTCTGGCAAGATCTACCAACGCCGTTGCAGGTCGTTACCAGGGGCGTAAGAATTCGGATCAACCAGCACGATTGCCGCGCGTTGTCGGCGGGCGAACAGGACGCGCGTCTCAATGCTTTCCTGCAAGCCGAACAGAATCGTGATTTCAAATTAGCGAAAGCTCCCCTGCTGCGGTTGACGCTGTTTCAGATCGCGGCCGCCTCTTTTCAATTTGTCTACAGTCATCATCATCTGCTCCTCGATGGCTGGTCAGACTACCTGCTCTTAAACGAGGTCTTCACTTTCTATGAAGCCTATCGTAAAGGAGAAGAGCTGCGCCTCGAACAACCGCGGCCTTACCGTGATTACATCGCCTGGTTAGGACAACAGGATCTTTCGCGGGCGGAGAGTTATTGGCGGCAGTTGCTCCAGGGCTTCAACTCACCAACCGTGCTCAGTGTGGACCAGGCGCCGGGAAGCTTACCAAGCCAGGACGAAAAAACGATCCAATTCCGCTTGCCGGCGGAAATCACCAATGCCCTGCGCACCCAGTCGAGGCAACGCGGACTGACTCTCAATAACTTCACTCAGGGAGTTTGGGCGTTGCTTCTGAGCCGTTACAGCGGAGAGCACGACGTTGTTTTCGGCGCCACTGTTTCCGGACGTCCGATTGAAATGAAGGGCGTTGAGAAGATGATGGGCGTCTTCATCAATACCCTGCCGGTGCGTATTCGTGTGCCGTCCAAGGCGCCGGTGTGGTCATGGCTTAGAGAGTTGCAAACTGCTCAACTAGCCATGCGCGAATACGAATACAGCCCGCTGGTCCAGGTACAAGGATGGAGCGATGTGCCGCGCGGCGCGCCGTTATTCGACACGATCATTGATTTTGAAAACCACACCGCGGGCACGTCTTTGGAAGAGTTGGGCCAGACATTGAAGGTCACGAACGTTCAGACCGGGATCAAGGTGGAGTACCCGCTCCTGCTCAAAGCGACTCCGGGTGCGGAGTTGTTATTTACCATCTTCTACGATCGCCGGCGTTTTCATGACGCGACTATCTCACGCCTGACCGGACATCTTGAGACGTTGCTCAGGGGCGTAGCAGAAGCGGGAGAAGAGAAGCTGCTGGGCGAGTTGGAGTGGCTGAGTAAAGAGGAGCGCGAGCAGATCGTTTATGGCTGGAACGAGACTTCAGCTGCGGTTGGCAGTGAGCTGAGTATCGCGGAGCAGATTGGAGCGCGGGTAGAAGAGTTTGGGAGTGCGGTGGCGCTGGTGAGTGGTGGGGCAGAGGTCAGTTATGCGGAGTTGAACGAGCGGACGAACCAGTTGGGGCGCTATCTGCAACGATTGGGAGTTGGACCAGAGACAGTGGTGGGCGTGTGTCTGGAGCGCACGGTGGAGTTAGTGGTGAGCTTGCTGGGGGTGTTGAAAGCGGGAGGTGCTTATCTGCCGCTGGATCCGTCGTATCCGCGGGAGCGACTGGAATGGATGCTCGAGGACGCGGGCGTGCAGGTGGTGGTCAGTGAAGAGCGTTTGCTTTCAGTGCTGGGCGAGTACGGCGGCAGAGTAGTTTGCCTGGACCGTGAAAGTGAAGCGATTGGCGAGGAGAGTCACACCGGATTCAAGGCCGGAGTCAGTGATGAGAATCTGGCATACATGATCTACACGTCTGGGTCCACGGGGCGGCCGAAAGGAGTGATGGTCCAACAGGGGAATGTGAAGAACCTCTTCTGCGCGATGGACCAGAGTTTGGGACGGGGAACAACTGCGGGGCAGCGGGAAACATGGCTGGCGGTGACTTCAGCGTCATTTGATATTTCGGTGGTGGAATTGTTGTGGAGTTTACGGCGCGGCTGTCGCGTCGTGCTGAGTAAGACCATTGCCATCGGAGAACAGGCGCCTGAAGAACTGCCCATTGGCGAGCAGTTGCAGCGCGAGCAGGTAACGCATCTGCAATGCACGCCGACGCTGGCTGAAGCTTTGGGGAAAGACGTGGAGACGCGTGCCGGGTTAAGTCGACTGAAGCAACTGGTATGTGGTGGCGAAGCGTTTCTGGGAAGCCTCGCAGATATGTTGCGCCAGAGCGTGCCGGGCGCAGTCTACAACGGATATGGACCAACAGAGACCACCATCTATTCGGCCATCCATGAGATTAATGAGATAGACACGCAGGCAGCGACAGTGCCGATTGGCCGCCCCGTCGCGAACACGCAACTCTACTTGCTGGACGAAGCGCTGCAACCGGCGCCGGTGGGCGTGCGTGGCGAACTCTACATTGGTGGTGATGGAGTAACGCGTGGCTACTGGCAGCGCGTTGAGTTGACGGCCGAGCGGTTTGTGCCCGACCCGTTCAGTAAGCGTGGTGGGCAGCGGTTGTATCGCACTGGCGATGAATGCCGCTACCTGGCGAATGGAGAGATCGAATATCTGGGCCGCAGTGACCAGCAGGTAAAGCTGCGCGGTTATCGCATCGAGTTGGGTGAGATTGAGGCCGCGCTGCGGGCGCATGAGAGTGTGACGAGTGCTGCGGTGGCGGTGCGCAGTGAACGGCTGGTGGCGTATGTGGTAGGCGCTGGCGATCAGACAATCAGTGGTGCAGTGCTGCGGCAGCATCTGCAACAGGGCCTGCCTGAGTACATGGTACCGAGTTACTTCATGGTGCTGGCGGCACTGCCGCAGACACCGAATGGGAAACTGGACCGGAAAGCGCTGCCGGAGCCGGAGCCAGGCGGGAGACTGACGGGAACGGAATACGAAGCACCACGCACGGCGGTGGAAGAAGTGCTGGCCGCGATCATGGCGG
>CAMLLD010000132.1 GCA_946480785.1 uncultured Blastocatellia bacterium
TGTTCCAGATCGATCTGCCGCTGCGGGCGCTGTTCGATACGACGACGCTGGCGGAACTGGCGCAGTTGATTGTGAAGGAGCGACAGGAAGAGGCAGCAGGCATAGGTCCGGCCATCGAACGACGCAGCCGTCAGACAGCACCGGCATTGTCGTACGCGCAACAGCGGTTGTGGTTCCTGGATCAGTTCGAGCCGGGGAGTGCGGTCTACAACGTACCGGCAGCGATAAGGCTAACAGGCGAGTTGGACCATGCGGCTTTAAGCCAGAGTCTGAGTGAGATCGCCCGGCGGCATGAAGTGCTGCGCACCACGTATCCGAGTGTTGGTGGCCAGCCGGTGCAACACATTGCACAGCCAAGTGCGGTGGGCTTGCCGTTGATCGAGCTGCAAGGTTTGCGCGAGGAAGATAAAGCGGCGGTGGTGCGGCAGTTGGCGGCAGCAGAAGCAGCGCGGCCATTTGATCTCGCGCATGGGCCACTGTGGCGCGCGGCGTTGGTGCGACTCAGCGACCACGAACATGTGCTGCTCGTGACGATGTATCACATCGTCACTGACGGCTGGTCGGTGGGCGTGCTAGTCCGCGAGCTGACGACGCTGTACGAAGCTTACAGCCGGGCGCAAGAGACACCGTTGGAGTCGCCGCTGCCGGAGTTGAAGGTTCAATACGCAGACTTTGCGGAGTGGCAGCGCGAGTGGCTCAGTGGGCCGGTGCTCAACGAGCAGATGAGCTACTGGCGCGAGCAGTTGGCGGACAGCAGCGGCGTGCTGGAGTTGCCGGTGGATCATGCGCGCTCGGCCACCCAGAGCTATCGCGGCGCGACGCAGACGATCGTGTTCAGTGAAGAGTTGACGCGTGGCTTGCGGGAGTTGAGCCGGCGTGAAGGCGTGACGCTGTTCATGACGCTGCTGAGCGGCTGGCAAACACTGCTCGCCCGCTACAGCGGACAATGGGATCTGAACATCGGGACGCCGATCGCGAACCGCACGCGCAGTGAAGTCGAGGAACTGATCGGCTTCTTTGTGAACACGCTGGTGCTGCGCACGGAACTGCAACCGCAGATGAGTTTTCGCGAGCAGTTGCAACAGGTGCGGGAAGTTTGTTTGGGCGCGTACGCGCATCAGGACGTGCCGTTCGAGATGCTGGTGGAGGAGTTGCAACCGGAGCGGGACATGAGCCGCTCGCCGCTGTTCCAGGTGATGTTCGTGCTGCAGAACGCGCCGCTGGGTGAGTTGCAGTTGCCGGGGTTGAAGCTGGAGCCGCTGGAAGTCGAGCAGGAGACGGCGAAGTTCGAGTTGACGTTGACGCTGATGGAGACGGAAGCAGGGTTGGTCGGCTGGTGCAACTACCGGACAGAGCTGTTTGACGAGACGAGGATCACGCGTTTGCTGGAGCACTGGCAAGTGTTGCTGGAAGCTGTCGTAGCAGATCCGGGACAGTCCTTAGCCGAGTTGCCGTTGTTGACTGAAGCAGAGCGGGAGCAGGTGCTGGTGGAGTGGAACGATACCGAAGCTGATTATCCACGCGAAAGCTGCATTCACGAACTGTTCGAGCAACAAGCAGCGCAGACACCGGCAGCAACAGCGGTGCTCTTTGCCGGCGAGCAACTGAGTTATCGGGAGTTGAATGCACGTGCTAATCAGCTCGCCCACTATCTGCGCGAGCACGGCGTACGAGCAGGCGAGCCGGTGGGGTTGTGCGTGGAGCGTTCGCTGGAGATGGTCATCGGCATCCTGGGCGTGCTGAAAGCTGGCGGCGGCTACGTGCCGATCGATCCCGACTATCCACGCGAACGAGTGGCGCAGATGCTGAGCGATTCGCGGCTTAACCTGTTACTAACGCAGCAGCGCTTGGCAGAGCAACTCCCGGAGCATAACGCGCAAGTAGTAAGTCTCGACGAAGACTGGCAGGAGATCGCTCAGTACCCGCTTACTAATCCAGCGGCGGTCACGACAGCGGAGAACCTCGCCTACATGATCTACACCTCGGGTTCGACCGGCCAGCCGAAAGGCGTGATGAATACGCATCGGGGCATCTGCAATCGCTTGTTCTGGATGCAGGATGCATATCAATTGACTCCCGCTGATCGCGTGCTGCAAAAGACTCCGTTCAGCTTTGACGTTTCAGTATGGGAGTTTTTCTGGCCGTTGCTGACGGGCGCACGTCTGGTGATGGCCGAACCGGGCGGGCACCAGAATCCCACCTACCTGCGGCAGATCATCGAGCAGGAACAGATCACGGTGATGCACTTCGTACCGGCGATGCTGCAAGTGTTTCTGGACGAGCCGGAACTGCAGCGGTGTACGAGCTTGCGCATGGTGATTTGTAGCGGTGAAGCGCTCAGCTTTGACTTGCAGCAGAAGTTTTTCGCACATCTGGGCGCGGCGCTGCACAACTTGTACGGCCCGACGGAAGCCGCGGTGGATGTAACGTACTGGGCTTGCGAGCCTCACAGCCAGCGCAAGGTGGTGCCAATCGGAAAGCCGATCGCGAATACGCAGATCTATCTGTTGGACCAAAACTACGAACCAGTACCAATCGGAGTCGCGGGCGAGTTGCACATCGGTGGTGTGAACCTGGCGCGCGGCTATCACGAGAAGCCCGGCCTCACGGCGGAGAAGTTTGTTCCCGATCCGTTTAGTCGTGAACCGGGCGCACGGCTATACAAAACCGGCGATCTCGCTCGTTATCTTCCGGATGGCGCGATCGAGTTTCTCGGGCGCATCGATCATCAGGTGAAGTTGCGCGGTTTCCGTATCGAACTGGGTGAGATCGAAACGGTGCTGCGACAACATGCAAGCGTCAATGAAGCGCTGGTGGTGATGCAGAACATCCGCGATCGCGAACAGCGGCTGGTGGCTTATGTACAGTTGCAAGCAGGTGCGCAGGCGACAGCAAACGAGTTGCGGACTTATTTGAAAGAGCGCTTGCCGGAGTACATGGTGCCGCAGGCGATCGTCGAGCTTGAGCAGTGGCCGTTAATGCCGAATGGAAAGGTGGACCGGAAAGCGCTGCCCGCGCCGGAGCAAACGGGCGAAGCGATAGCGGATTACGTCGCGCCACGCACACCGGAAGAAGAGTTGTTGGCGGGCATCTGGGCGGAAGTGCTGGAAGTGGAACGACTGTCGGTGCACGACGACTTCTTCGCGCGTGGCGGACACTCGCTGCTGGCGACGCAAGTCATCGCGCGCATGCGCGAAGTGTTTCACGTCGATGTTCCGCTGCGCAGCATGTTCGAGAACCCGACCGTGGCCCAACTGAGTGCAGCGCTGAACGAAGGACTGTTCAATCACGCTCGAGACATTCATCCGATCAGGCGCGCTTCACGCGATGCGGCGTTGCCGCTCTCGTTTGCGCAGGAGCGTCTCTGGTTTTGGGAACAACTGCAACCGGGAACTCCCACGTACAATCTGACTTCCGCTTTCCGCATCGACGGTGATCTTGACGTCTCGATACTGGAGCAGAGTCTCAACGAGATCATGCGTCGCCACGAGATCCTGCGCACGTCATACGCTGCGGTGGAAGGTCAGCCGGTGCAGATCGTCGCGCCGCATTCACTAGTTCCGCTGCGTGTAATTGATCTCAGTGATTTGCCTGAGTCGGAACGCGCTTACGAAGTGCGCCGTCTCGCGGGCGAGCAGGCACTGCAACCGTTTGATTTGACCAAAGCGCCGCTGTTGCGCGTCAGCTTACTGCGTCTGAGTGCGCGAGAGCACGTCGCAGTCGTCTCAATGCATCACATCGTTTCTGACGCGTGGTCCCTTGGCGTGCTGGTCCAAGAGATCGCGACGCTCTACCAGGAATTTTTGAACGGCAACACCTCACCGCTGCCGGAACTGCCCGTGCAGTATGCCGACTTCGCGAAGTGGCAGCGCGAGTGGCTCAAGGGCGACGTGCTAAGCGAACAACTCGCGTATTGGAAAGAGCAACTACTCGATGCGCCGTTGCTGCAACTGCGCACCGATCGCCCGCGCCCACAGGTCTACAGCTCCAAAGGCTCGATCGTCCCACTGAATATCCCGAGCGATCTCCTGCACGAACTGAAATCATTGAGCCGCAAGAACAACGTGACGCTCTTCATGACGTTGCTGGCGGCGTTCAACGTGCTGCTGCATCGACACACCGGACAGAACGATATCGTCGTAGGCACCGACATCGCGAACCGCACGCGTGTCGAAACAGAGAAACTGATCGGGTTCTTCGTCAACATGCTGGTGCTGCGAACGGATCTCAAAGACGATCCGACATTCACTGAGCTACTGCGCCGTGTGCGTGAAGTGACACTCGGCGCTTACAGTCATCAGGACGTGCCTTTCGCCAAATTGGTCGATGAGTTTCATCTGCGTCGCGAGCTGACGCGCAATCCGCTGTTCCAGGTAGTTTTTGTTTTGCAGAACGCGCCGGTGAAAGATCTCGAGCTGAGTGGCCTCACGCTTACGCCTGTCGACCTCGACGTGAAGTCGGCGCCCTTCGATCTGGTTTTTGTTTTGAGCGAAGCGGCAGATTCGCTGGTTGGCGCAGTGACCTACAGCACGGAGCTTTTCGATCGGCAAACCATCGAACAGTTCATCGCGCATTATCAGAACGTGCTCGAGGGCGTGGTGGCGGATCCCGATCAATCGCTTTCGAGCTTAGCGATCCTGCAAGACAGCGAGATCGATTCTCACGCGATTGCGAATTTCGAAGTGAAGCTCAGCCGGAAAGATCTCGAAGACGTGCTTTTCGAATTGAGCCAGGCCTCACACTCC
This sequence comes from uncultured Blastocatellia bacterium, assembly GCA_946480785.1. The sequence goes on from CAMLLD010000132.1 coordinate 4,746, forward strand.
TAATCTAACGAACACTCCAAATCTGCGGAGGAAACCCAAGTGAATACGCAAGACAAGCTGTACCTGAAGGGCAACGTGATGATTGAGCCTTTGTTCAATCAGTGGTACGCGTGGTCCTATCTAATCTCGCCGTCGACTGCCCCGATGTACGTGGCGAACCTGCACCTCAACCTGATGGAGTCGTTCATCATCGCGCCGCAGGTGCACGTGTCGGCGCTGAAGAACCCCGCAAACCTCGGCGGGCCGTTCATTGATTACGACGCGAGCAGGATTCCGGAGATCAAAGCGTTGCGCGAAAAGACGCTGAAAGAAAATCCACACATGCTCGCTTTCGCTAACGCTGTGAAGACGCTCGACAAGATCCTCGCCGAGGAAGCAACGGGTCTCTCGCTGGAATCGCTCTATCAGAAAGTGCCCGACGCTTTGCGCGGCTACGTCGAACTGGTTTACGACCTCAACAATCATCCTTCAATCCGCTTCATCGAGGGACTGCTTTATCACAGCCCTTATTACAACGAGGCATCGCAGAGCCTGACGCTGACGCTCGCAGAGAAAGACCAACGCTCGTTTGTCTTCAGCACGCCGCGGTTGGACCACGGCGCGGGCCTCACGCTCAACGTACCTTTCCGGCATTCGGGCCTGGCTGAGTTGTTCAAGATGAAGGACACGCCGCAGCCGGTGGGCCATGCGATCGAAGCACTCGGAATCACGGGGGACCAGGCCGAAGTCTTTAACACGTTCTTTACTTCGGAACCGCCGCCTCCGCGTTCCGAGTTCAAAGGTCCCGGAGTGCGCATTCGTTACTTCGGTCACGCGTGCATTCTGATCGAGTCGGAACACACGAGCATCCTGTGCGATCCGGTGATCAGTTATCCGTGCGCTTCCGGGTTGGAGCGTTACAGCTTCTGTGATCTCCCCGAACAGATCGACTACGTGCTCATCACGCACAATCATCAGGACCACTGTATGTTTGAAACGCTGCTGCAACTGCGACACCGGATCAAGAATGTCGTGGTGCCGAAGAGCAACGGCGGCGCGCTCGCGGATCCGTCGTTGAAGCTGATCCTTCAGCACGTCGGTTTCGATCAGGTCAGGGAAATCGATGAGATGGAAACGATCGCGGTCGCAGGCGGCGGCATCACCGGGCTTCCTTTTCTCGGCGAGCACGCCGATCTCAACATCAGGACCAAGATCGCGTACCTCGTCAACCTCGAAGGCAACACGATGGTCTGCGCCGCCGACTCAAACAACATCGACCCGCATCTCTATCGCAACCTCCAGGATTTCGTCGGGGCGGTCGATGTGTTCTTCGTCGGCATGGAGTGCGACGGCGCACCGCTTAGCTGGCTGTATGGACCACTACTCACCAAGCCCATGCCGCGCAAAATCGATCAATCGCGCCGGTTCGACGGTTCGAACTTCGAAAAGGCGATCGACATAGTCGAGCGACTGCAACCGAGCCAGGTTTACGTTTACGCGATGGGCCAGGAACCGTGGCTTACTTATCTGACGTCCATTCAGTACACCGACGAGTCGCGGCCGATCGTGGAGTCGAACAAGCTCGTGCAGGAGTGCCGCAACCGTGGCCTCACGGCGGAGCGGCTCTACGGGCATAAAGAGATCTTTTTGAATCGGGAGTTGCGGCGGCAGTCGATTGCCGCGTGATGTTTTTGCTTTGGTGAGTACGTTGGACCAGATAACCGTCGAAAATGTTTCCGCACTGAACCAGCGGCAGCAAGTGCTGCTGGTGGATGCCGGCTTTGCTCCCGATGCGCGCGAGTTGACGGAGACGTGGAGCTTCGTGTTGCGCGGGCGCGTAGACAAAGCGAGGTTCGCGGCGGCGTGGGAAGAGGTTTGCGCATGGCGTGCGGTGTTGTGCACGACGCTGGTTTGGAAGCGTGTCGAGCGACCGTTGCAGATTGTGCAGGGGCAAGGGCGGATAGCACTGCATCATTACGACTGGCGCGAGCTTACGCAGGTAGCGCAGTTCGCTGAGTTTGGAAAGCTGGTGCGCAGCGAGGAAGAACAGGGGTTTAACTTCGCGCAGCCGCCGTTGGTGCGTTTGTCGCTCTGCCGCACGGGTGAGGATGAGTATCAGGTTGTTTGTGTTTACTCATCGCTGTTGTTTGACAGACGTTCGATCCGGTTGCTCTTTAGTGAGGCGCTTAGAGTTTATGCGGGCGATGTTGCCGGTAGTGAGCGAAACAACGGCAGCGATACTTATGCGTATCAGTTGCAGGACTCGGACTATTCGTCAGCACGTGACTGGTGGACCAGAGCGCTCGCGGATTTTAGCCCTGCGACGTTAACTGCTGCGCGCGGTGTGCAAGAGCCGGAGAGCTTCTACGGCGAGGCGGAGTTGAAGCTGACCTCCGCGTTGACCGCAGAGCTGGGACGGACGGTAGCCACTGTTGATGTTTCGTTCGACACGCTGATCCGCAGTGCGTGGGCTGTAGTGCTTGCCAACTACACTCGTGAAGAACGGGTCGTGTTTGGTGTGGATGCCGGTGATACTTTTCCGCTGCCGGTAGAGATTGAGGGTCGCCGCGCGGTTTCGCAGTGGTTGAAAAAACAGGATGCGGCGTGGGCGCAGCTTTCGCGTTTCGCGCCTGTTCCTAAAGCGCTCATTCGGCAATGGGGTCAGGTGGATACGAACGTTCGTCTCTTTGAAAGCCGCCTCGTGTTCCCGCCGCTGCAGAAATCGAATTCAGTTGATGCGGCAGGGTTGATCGTAGAACCGGCGCGAGCGTTCGGGTTGCATGAGACGCCTTTGGTTGTAGAGATCGCTTCGCGCGAACCGCTGACACTCCGCGCTACTTATTCCACTCAGCTTCTTGATCCAGCAGCGGCCGTACGTTTGCTGCGCCACTTCGAACAATCGCTCGCGGCGATCGTGGAGCACGTGGAAGGGCGAGTAGAAGAGTTGGAACTGCTTAGTGAGCCCGAGCGCGAGCAACTGCGCGAGTGGAATGACACTGCTCGTGAATACGGGCGGGAGCGCAGCATCGCAGCCGTGTTTGAAGAGCAGGTGCGCGAGCAGCCTGAAGCTGTCGCCGTCGCGATAGGTGAGCAGAGTTTGACGTATGCGGAGTTGAACCAACGCGCGAATCAACTGGGCCACTACCTGCGCGAACTCGGAGTCGGACCGGAAGTCTGCGTCGGACTTTGCGTCGAGCGATCGCTGGAGATGATTGTCGGCATGCTCGGCATTCTGAAAGCGGGCGGCGCTTACGTGCCGCTTGATCCGAGTTATCCGACGGAGCGTTTGGCGTACATGCTGCGCGACGCGGGTGTTGTCATTGTGTTGACGCAGGAGTCGCTGCTTG
>CAMLLD010000133.1 GCA_946480785.1 uncultured Blastocatellia bacterium
GCGCCTTCGGCGCTACTAACGCGCCTTCGGCGCTACCAACGCGCCTTCGGCGCTAAACAAAATGAAACTAATTTCGATCTCCCTGGTTTCCTGGTTGTTGGGGTTGTTACTACTGATGTCGCTCTTCGACATCAACAGCGCGACGGTCACGACATTGATCGTGACCGCGCTGCTGTTCTCACTCGCTTATGCGCCGTCGCTCTCGTGGTTGCGACGGCGCCTCGGCGGTTGCCGGCCGGCGCTCGTGTTTCCACTCGCCTCTGCCATTGTCCTCAACCTTCCCGTCTTCCTGATCGAGATTCTCGCTGTCGGCAGAACTTTGGCGCCGTCCGAAGCGTTAGCATGCAGCGGCGCATTTCTGCTGATGGGCACTGTCTTCGGACTCGGATTCGTTTGGAATTATCAAGACTCGGCGCTATAAAAACACTATGGCACTCCCCGCGACGGTTCAGGAAGAACTGATCCGACCACAAACTATCGACGACCCACCGGTGATCGATCTTCACGGCCTGAGCGTCGCTTTCGGTCGTCGTCAAATACTCAAAAACCTGCGCGGCGATCTACGCGGCAAAGCGATCGGTCTGCTTGGTCCAAATGGCGCCGGCAAGACGACGCTGATTCACACGCTGCTTGGTTTTCATCCCCCAAACGGCGGCACCGCGGAGATCTTCGGCTACGACATCATCGATGACGCCAAAAAAATTCGCGCGCTGATCGGTTACATGCCCGAGCGCGATTCGTTTATCGCCAAGATGACGGCGGTCCACTTCGTGCGCTTAATGGCCGAGCTTTCGGGTCTGCCTCCGGATGCCGCACTCGAGCGCGCGCACGAAGCGCTTTTCTACGTCGGCCTCGGTGAAGCGCGTTATCGCAAGCTCGAAACGTATTCGCTCGGCATGAAACAACTCGCCAAGCTCGCGCAGGCGATCGTTCATGGTCCGAAGCTGATTTTTCTCGACGAACCGACGAACGGTCTCGATCCGCCGGCGCGGCTGCGCATGATCAAATTGATTCGCGAGATTCGCGACAGCGGCCAGGCGAACATCGTCTTGTCGTCGCACCTGCTGGTTGACGTTGAAGAGTGCTGCGACGAGATCCTGATTCTGCGCGACGGCCAGATCGCCGTTTACTGCAATCTCGAAGAAGAGCGGAAGTCGAATCGCAAGTTCCTGATGCTCGAGACGCGCGGCGATCAGAAGCACTTCGTCGAAGCGCTGGCGAGACTCGGTTGCGAGTATGCCATCTCGAGCGACAGCCGTTTGAAGGTCGTGTTGCAGGACGGCATTGAAGTGCGCGACCTCTATCGGCTCGCGGCCGAGACAAACGTGCAACTGCGGCGGCTGAGCTACAAACGCGACTCGCTCGAAGACATCTTCCTCAAAGCAATGGAGAACGGCTATGGCGGTTTATGAACAGACTTATAAACCCTTCGCCGGAACACTGACTCCCGAGTGGAGCCGGTTCCTGATCATTCCGCGACACGCGTTTCGCGCGGTCTTCAAGTCGAAACTGTTCACCGCGTTTTTCGTGGTCTGCTTTCTGCCGTTGCTGGTCGAAGCGATCCTGATTTATCTCCACCACAACGTCAACGCGATCGCCATCATGCAGCTCAACGTCAAAGAACTGGTGCCGATCGACGCGTTCTTCTTTCAAACCTTCGTCAACATTCAGGGCGGCTTTGCTTTCTTCGTCGCGTTGCTGGTTGGACCACCGCTCGTCGCGCGCGACCTGCGCAACAACGCGCTGCCGCTTTATCTCTGCCGGCCGTTCTCGCGCACCGAGTACGTGATTGGCAAGATGTCGGTGCTTCTGATTCTGTTGTCGTCGATGACGTGGGTGCCGCAGTTGTTGCTGTTTCTATTTCAGTCTTACCTCGAAGGCTTCGCTTGGTTTCGCGCAAATGTCTGGTTGGCGAGCGCGATCATTATCGGCGGTCTTGTGTGGGCACTGCTTCTGGCGCTGATCACGCAAACGATCTCGGCGCTCGTGAAGTGGCGCGTCGTCGCGAGTGGCGCTTTGCTCGCGATCTTCTTCATCCCGTCAGTCTTCGCCGAGTTCATCAACGTCGTGTTTTTGACGCACTGGGGACATATCATCAGTTTGGCGGCGTTGATGAAAAATGTTTCCGCCGGTTTATTCGGTACCTTCGATCGCGTTGCCGAGACCATAGCGATCGACGAGAACGGGATAAACCAGATCGCCGTGCTGGAGCCGCCGTTGTGGTGTGCATGGGCGGCGCTGTTTTTGATTTGCGCGGTTTGCCTGGCCTTGCTGTCGTGGCGCGTGAAAGCTTACGAGGTCGTAAGGTAGAAGCGATGACGATTCCTGCCGATCAACTCATCATCTTCGACAACGTCTCCAAGTTCTACGGCGAGATACTCGGCGTGAACCGCGTGAACTTGCAGATCGCGCCCGGCATCACCAGTCTCGTTGGACCAAACGGAGCAGGGAAGTCGACGTTGATGAATTTGATGACGGGCCTGCTGCGGCCGACGCGCGGCGCGATCACGTTGCTCGGCATTCCTACCGATCAACCAGAGCGGCTGTTTCGCAAAGTCGGTTACTGCACGCAGTTTGATTCTTTTCCGCGCGGACTTACGGGACGTGAGTTTATCAACGCGTTTCTCCTGGTCCACGGATACACTCGCAAACGCGCGAATGAGTTGAGTGAGATCGCGCTTGAACGCGTGAATCTCATCGACGCCGCGGATCGCAAGGTCGCGGGTTACAGCAAGGGTATGCGGCAACGCATTCGTCTGGCGCAGTCGATCGCGCACGAGCCCGCGGTACTGATTCTCGACGAACCGCTTAATGGTCTCGATCCGATGGTGCGCTCCGAAACGATCGCGCTCTTCCGCAAGCTCGCCGCCGAAGGATTGCACCTGATCATCTCGTCGCACATTCTGCATGAAGTCGACATGATGTCTGACCGAGTGGTGTTGCTGAACAACGGTTACATCGTGGCCGAGGGCGACATTCACGGCGTGCGCGACGAGATGGAAGAACACCCGATGCAGATCCTGATTCGTTGCGACGAACCGGCGAAGCTCGCGGCGTATGTCTTCGCGCAGGACAACGTGGTCGAGGCGAGATTACATAACGATAAAGGCGGTTTGTTTGTGAAGACGCGCGACGCGGATGGGTTCTATCTGATGTTGAATCGAGCGGTGGCGGACGGCGAAGTCAGTGTCGAGTCGATCGCGCCGGTCGACGACGATCTCAGCGCGGTTTATGGGTATTTGATTGGCACGAGTGGTGGCAGTGCGTAGGAGCTTAGTTGCATGAGTTCTGCGGTTGAAACGATAAATAACAATACGGGCCAGGCTGAATCGTCGTGGTCGCTTTGGCTGCGGCAGATCGCGGCGATCTTTCGTTTCGAACTGGAGAAGAACTTCCTCGGCCGGCGCTCGATTCTGATCTATCTGCTCGCGTTGCTACCGTTGCTTCCGCTGCTCCTGCTCGCGCTTGTGCAGCCGCCGGGCAACGAGTGGAAAGACTTCAATCGCTACGGCGAGATCTACGCCGTCTTTTACAACGGCCTGATCCTGCGCACGATCGTGTTCTTCGGCTGCGCGTGGATCTTCATGAACCTGTTTCGCGGCGACATCGTCGATCGCAGTCTGCATTACTACTTTCTCAGCGCGGTGCGCCGCGAGGTGCTCGTCGTCGGCAAGTACATCTCCGGTCTCGTCACTTCGATCATTTTGTTCACGGGCACGACCGTGATCTCGATGCTGCTGCTTTACGTGCCGCGTTTTTACGGGCAGAGCCTCCGCTACTTCACCGAAGGCAAAGGGCTGACGCAGATTCTGACTTACGCCGGCATCACGATCCTCGCGTGTGTTGGTTACGGCGCGTTCTTTCTGGTGGTTGGTCTGTTCATCCGCAATCCGATCATTCCGGCGCTGCTGCTCTACGGTTGGGAGTGGCTCAATTTTCTGCTGCCGCCGTTACTAAAAAAAATCAGCGTCATTCACTATCTCAACTCCCTTACGCCCGTGCCGATTTCCGAAGGACCGTTCGCGGTCGTGGCTGAGCCAACGCCTGCGTGGATCGCGATTCCGAGCATGCTCGGTGTGACGGTGCTCGTGCTGATCCTGGCGGGTTATCGCATCCGGCACATGGAAATCCGCTACGGCAGCGACTAAGCCTCGCGCAAAATTATCTCGCCTACTAAAGTTTTAGTTGACAAGTTCGTCGTAGGTGCGGTATACCCTACTAAAGTCTTAGGAGGGGTTGATAGATGCCGCGCCGCAAGAGCGAACAGATGACGCCGCTGGAGCTGGAGATCATGCAGGTGCTCTGGGAAACCGGGGCGGCGAACGTGCAAACCGTGCAGCGCCAACTCAAACGCGAGCTCGCTTACACGACAGTCCAAACGATGCTCACCGTCTTGCACCGCAAGGGCCGTGTGAAGCGGACGCTGAAAGACAAAGCTTACGTTTACACGCCGGCCGTGAGTAGTAAGAAGTTTACGGCCCACGCCGTACGCGATCTTATCGATCGCGTGTTTGGCGGCTCTGCTGAAGGACTGGTGCTGAACCTTTTGCAGGAAAAGCATCTGACGCCCGAGAAGCTCGCGGAGCTCCACGCGCTCGTTGAGAAAGGAGACGGCGATGGCAAGCGTTAGCGAGTTCGTCTTGAACTACGTGGTCAACGTGTCGTGGCAGATCGCGGCGATCGTCATCGTTGCCGCTGCTGTGGCTTGGCTGCTGCGCAATGGGCCAGCGCGGTATCGTCACGCGCTTTGGTTCGCAACGCTGGCCTTATCGATCATCGTCCCCTTATTTGCTGCGCCTCGCACCATTCCTGCAGAAAAATCCGTGTTTACTACTTCTCCCGTTAGCACAGCCGTTAGCCCGGAAGCGGATCAGCCGGTGACGTATTTGACGAGGAGGAGGGTACAAGTTGTTAGTACCACGTCAACGATTACGCTTTGGTTAACGTTGGCTTACGTGCTGCTGGTTGCGTGGCGCGTTATAAGGCTCGGTCGTTTTTGGATGACAAAGGAGCGCTTGCGACGATCCGCGATCAAACACGGATTGGCGTCCAGTGTTGCGCAAGTCGCCCAACGCTGTACTTCGATCCTCAAAACCCGCGATGTCGTCGTGGCGCGATCGGACCATGCGCGCGTGCCGTACACGATTGGTGCGCGCCGGCCGCTCATTGTGTTGCCGGAAGCGTTCTGCGTGGAGGACGAAGATCGACTGCTCGCGGTGATTGGCCACGAGATGGCCCATGTCGCTCGACGCGACTACCTGACCAACCTAATCGCTGAGCTAGTGGCGCTGCCGCTCGCATTTCACCCGCTCGCATTCTTTATCAAACGACAAATCGATCGCGAGCGGGAACTCGCCTGCGATGAACTCGTCAGCAAACACCTGTTACCGGCAAAGCTCTACGCGCGTTCGCTCGTTTGGGCCGCAGACGTGTCGAGCCAGGCACGTTCGCAAGCGTTCGTATTGAGCATGTTCGAGACCCGCACTCTGGAGGAGAGAATCATGCGCTTGACCCGCAATAGAAAAGTTTGGCGCGCTCGAACAGCGCGAGTATCTGCTTTGCTGTCGCTCGCTGCGCTTTGCGTCACGACAACTGCGCTGTCGTTGTTTTCATTCGAATTGAAAACTCAAGCTCGCGCAGCATTAATCGAAGCCCTGCCGCGGATCGAGAACGCAACTGCGACAACTGCGTCTGCGACAACTGCGACAACTGCCGCCAGCGAAACGATCGCCGTGCGACAATCACCCACCGAACGACCGCTCAACGAACCAACCGCACAAGCACGTGCCGAAGCAGCTTGCGATGCGGGCCGCCGCGGCGACGTCGATAAAATCCCGATGCTCGTCGCGATGCTCGGCGACGACACCAAGACGGAACTCCTGATCTGTTGGAACAACGGCCGTTGGAGTCCCGCGCTCGAAACTTTCAAACATCCTTCACCCGGCGAACAGGCCGCGATCGCACTCGCTTCGATGGGTCCACCTGCTTTTCAACCGTTAACCAATCAGCTCGACAGCTCCAACGCGACCGTGCGTCGCAACGCCGCGTGGGCCATCGGCGAACTAACCCGAATGCCGCCGGGCGAAAGAGACGCCGCGGTTCCGCAGCTCATCACACTGCTCAATGACAATGACGAGTGGGTGCGAATGGCCGCCGCGCGTGCGCTTGGTGAACTGCGCAATCACACCGCGGTCCCGAAGCTCATCGCCACTCTCTCCGATTCCGAGTGGCGCGTGCGTGAGCTCGCTGTTTGGGCGCTCAGCGAACTGAAAGACGATCGCGCGGTCGCGGCGCTTTGCACCGTGCTGCTCTCGGACGCGCGCGTCGAGGTGCGGCGCGGCGCAGCCGAAGCACTCGGCGAGATCCGCAGCGCCGCCGCATTACCTTCCTTGAAACAGGCCCTCAACGATCGCGAGGTTAGTGCGCGAGCGCAGTGGGCCATCGACGAAATCGAAGGATAACGAGGCACATCATGTCGAACTTTAGAACGATCACGCTACTCGTGTGTCTGCTGTTGGCGGCAACGTCCACAATCGCACAACAGAAAGCCGGCACTCTGAAGCTCAGGCCTTACACGTTTGAAAACGCGAAGGGCGAAAAGGTCGACGCCGAGTTCGGCACGCTCTTCGTTCCCGAGAACCGCAGCAAGCCCGACAGCAACCTAATCGAGCTCGCGTTCGTGCGTTTCAAGAGCACGGCGAAGAATCCCGGCGCGCCGATCGTTTATCTTGCAGGTGGACCAGGTGGTTCGGGAATCTACACCGCGAAGGGCTCGCGCTTTCCTTTGTTCATGGCCTTGCGCGAAGTGGCGGACGTGATTGCCTTCGATCAGCGCGGCACCGGTTATTCCAAGCCCGATCTCAACTGCTACGAACAACTCGCCCTCCCGCTCGCCGTCGTTCCATCACGCGAAGCGGCGCTCAACGAGCTACGCAAAAATGCACGCGGCTGCATCGAATACTGGCGCGACGTGCAACGCGTTGATCTAACCGGCTACAACACCAACGAAAGCGCCGACGATCTCGAAGATCTGCGCGAGGCGCTCGGCGCGAAACAGATCAGTCTCTGGTCGATCAGCTACGGCACACACCTCGCGCTTGCCACGATTCGCCGTCATCCGCAGAGCATTCAGCGCGCGATTCTCGCCGGCACCGAAGGTCCGGACCACACTTACAAGCTGCCGAGCAACATTCAAAAGCATCTCGAAGATCTCGCCGCCGTGATCAAGGCCGACCCCGAGATCGGCAAAGACATTCCCGACTTCCTCGGCCTCATGAAATCCGTCTTCGATCGACTCGACGCGCAACCGCAGACGGTCGAGATCGTCGATCCGCGCACCAAACAGAACGTGAAAGTAATCGTCAACAAGTTCGTCTTGCAGTACATCGTCGCGAACAACATCGGCACGACGGTGACGGCGAGCTTCCCGGCGCTCTTCTATCGCGCCTCAAAGGGCGATTTCACCAATCCCGCGCAAGTCTGGTTGAACCAGACGCGCGACGGCATCGGTAACGCGATGTCTTACATGATGGATTGTGCTTCGGGTCAGACCGCCGCGCGCCGCGAACGCATCGCGCGCGAAGCAAAAGGCACGCTGCTCGAAGACATCTTCAATTTTCCGTTTCCGGAGATTTGTGAAGAGTGGAAGGCGCCCGATCTCGGCGACGAATTTCGTTCGCTCGTGAAAGCAAACGTGCCGGTGCTCTTCATCAGCGGCACTCTCGACGCGCGCACTCCGATCAGCAACGCCGAGGAGTATCGCGCCGGTTTCCCCAACAGCACGCACATCATCATCGACGGCGCGGTCCATAGCGATCCGCTGTTTCTCTCCTCCCCAAAAATCAAGGAAGGGATGCTGGAATTTCTGAAGGGCCAACCGGTAACCGTCACGAGGATCTCCGCGCCACCGATGAAGTTCACCCCACTCGTCCAGCAAAAGTAAATCTCTTTGACCGCTTCCCACAGACGCCGCGGGGTGATGTAAAAGTCTGTGTGTAAAAAGCAAGAGGGTGTAAGTTGGTTAGTGACC
>CAMLLD010000134.1 GCA_946480785.1 uncultured Blastocatellia bacterium
GTTGATGCCGATGCCGAGCGTGACGAGTTGCGGATTTTTGGTGACGGCGTTGCCCAACTGGCCCCGCAGAACATCGGCGGTGGTCGCGCCGCTGACGCAGAGATTGGCGAGTTGCGCGGCGGGACGTTCTCCGAGAATTCGTCGGTGAAGACGAGCGACGTAGCCGCCGTTGACCGCGCCCACACCCGCGCCGGTCGAATCACCCAGCGCCACATAAACGAGCGGATCCAAATTCGATGACATCCGTAAACTAGTGTATTAAACTACGCGACATGCCGCACTATGAACCCGAAGCCTGGCGCGATCAGTCCGCTGCCGATCCCACGGCGCGCGATCAATGCCGGCTGCTCGATCTGCTCGGCCGCATCAACTATCGCATCCTGAGCGGCAATCGCGTTTACATCGAAGTCGAAGGCGTGGTCTACAAGACGATCTACGGCGGCTACTGGCGCAGCGTCTTCACAGGCATCGAGCATTACCTGCTGCGTTGCGAGCGCGTATCGAGTGCGGCATGGGCCGACGAGAATTCGAAGCCGGTCGATTTGCCGATCGCGTACTCGGCGGCGGGTTGGACCACCAGCGGCCACTCACTTTCCTTCCTGCTCAATCGCTCCAGCGAGTTCACCGAGCAGTAAATCAGCATCTTCAATTGAGAACGGCATCGGCGGGCGGATCTTCAGCACGTTGTGGTGTGGTCCTTCCGTGCCGAGGAGGATGCCGCGTTCGCGCATGTGGTTGACGATGTTGTCGGCTTCGGTGGTTGCGGGTGTGTTGTTTTTCGCTAGTTCGACGCCGATGAAAAAACCTGAGCCACGGACGTCACTAATTAGTGGAGAACGAGTTTGTAGCTCGCGCAAGCCTTGGATGAGATGTGTTCCGACTTCCAGCGCGTGCTGCTGCAGCTTCCCTTCCTGGACCACGTCGAGGACGGCGAGGCCGATCGCGCACGAGACGGTGTTGCCGCCGAACGTGCTGAAGAACTCCATGCCGTTGTCGAACGAGCGGGCGATCTCGGGTGTGGTGATTACGGCGCCGATCGGATGACCGTTGCCGATCGGTTTGCCGAGCACTACGATGTCGGGCACGACGCCGTCAGCGCCGACGCCGTAATGTTCGAAGGCCCAGAATTGAGTGCCGATGCGCCCGTAACCCGTTTGCACTTCGTCGGCAATACACACGCCGCCGGCAGCTCGAACAAGTTCATAAACCTGACTAAGGTATCCGTCAGGTAGCACGATCTGCCCCGCGACGCTCGGCATCGACTCGGCGATGAATCCGCACAGATCTCGGCCTTTCTGCTTCAATCCCCTTAAAACGGATCGCACGCTTTCGACGCCTTCCGCTGAAAGCGGGATCTTATGCACCCACTCCGGTGGTCCACTCCCACCGGGTCCATCGTGTTTGTAAGGACTCAGATCAACGAGCGTGGTCGTGTTTCCGTGATACGCATGATCGAGCACGATCATGTCCTGCGCTTTCGTGTGCGCGCGTGCGAGTCGCAACGCGAGCTCGTTCGCCTCGCTGCCGGACGAAGTAACAAACACGCAGCGGATCAGGCAACGTCGCCGTGAGCCGCTCGGCGTAACGAAGAATCAGCTCGTGAAGATAACGTGTGTTCGTATTCAACAAGCGCATCTGCTCGACACCCGCCGCAACGACGCGCGGATGACAATGCCCGACGTGCGCGACGTTGTTGTAAGCGTCGAGATAGCGGCGCCCCTCGTCGTCGAAGAGATACTGCATCTCGCCCCGCACGATCTTCACCGGATTGCGATACGAGACACTGAGATTTCCTCCCAGCAATCGCTTTCGCGCCGCAAGCGTTTCGTCTTTGTTCATGAATTTATTAAGCGCGGCAAGGTTTGGGCGATCAATTCCTGACTGACTCCCAAATACTCGTTCTCCGGCTGTTGCGCCTGCTGGTGCGCGGCGATGCAAACGCTCATGCAGAGTCGCAGTCGCACGAGCGGCCACAACGCCTCGCGCTCAGCTTCGGTCAGCGCAAACTCTTCTTCGTAGCCTTCAATCACCGGTGCTGCCGCTGCATACGGATCGTCCTTGCCGAGCACCGCATACGCGATCGCAATCGCGAGATCGCCAACCGTGTAGCTGTAAACGATGTCGCCAAAATCAATGAACCCGACGACCTCATCCCCATCCACCAACACGTTATAGTCGTTCGCGTCCCCGTGAATCACACTCCGACGTAACTTCTCCAAATCACAACTCACGCTATAACCAGTGACGACCTCGCGTAACCAACCCGCTTCGATCTGTGCGCCGTACCTCGCTAAAACCTCTTTCCCCTGAGCCAAGTCCCAGTAAAACTCACGATGCGCCGCCGGATGATCGAACCCCACCAACGCACGACTAAGCCGCCCTAACTTCCTTCCCAAATCACGCAACAACTCCGGCGACTGCAACTCAACCGTCGCGAGCGGCTTTCCCGGCAAATAACTCAACACTCGCACGAACGATCCATCAACAACGACAATCTCCTCGCCCGAAAGCGCCGGCAAAACACGCGGACAAAACAAGACGCGCTCCGCCAGGTGCTTCATCATCGCATCCTGCGCTTCCAACACCACCCGTTCCTCCTGCACATTCGCGATCTTCAGCACAAACTTCTCACCATCACGCGCAACGAGCAGGAAGTTTCGATCGCGCTCACTCGGCAACTCGCTCGCACTCGCTTGAATACCGAAATACTTCTCGGCTATAGCTTGTGCGAAAATACTATCTACCGATTCCAGAGATGTCAGATTGGGGGCGTTCATGCTTCGGCTCATCTTAATGCTGCTCTTGGCTACTGTTCCAGGCCAAGCTCAGGCTCAGGCCCAGCCTCAGGCGCAATCGCCTGACAGCGCTATCTTCAACAACCTGCGCTATCGCCTCGTTGGACCATCGCGCGGCGGCCGCGTCACCACTGTCACCGGCGTCCCTTCGCAGCCGAAGACTTTCTACATGGGCGTCGCGAGCGGCGGCCTCTTCCGCACCACTGACAGCGGCGCAACCTGGACTCCGATCACCGACGGCAAAGTCCCGCTCGGCTCGACCGGCTGTGTCGCCGTCGCGGATTCAGATCCGAATGTTATTTATCTCGGCACCGGCTCTGATGGCGTGCGCAGCAACGTCTCCACCGGCCGCGGCGTGTACAAGTCGACTGACGGCGGCGAAACGTGGAAGTTCCTCGGTCTCTACAACGCCGGACAGATCGGCGCCGTGCGTATTCACCCCACGAACCCGAACATCGTGTGGGTCTCCGCAACCGGCGACATCTTCAAAGCCAACAGCGAACGCGGCGTCTTCAAAACCACTGATGGCGGCGTCACGTGGCGCAAAGTTCTCTTCGTTTCCGACACGATCGGCGCGATGGACGTGGAGCTTCAACCCGCCAATCCTGATGTGGTCTACGCGTGGATGTCGCGGCTCGAACGCAAGCCGTGGACAATCATCAGCGGCTCGCGCGAAGGCGGCTTGTACAAGAGCACTGACGGCGGCGAACACTTCACTCAAATCACCAACGGCCTGCCGCACGAACTTATCGGCAAAGCGAATCTCGCGGTCACGAACGCGAATCCGAATCGCATCTACGCGCTCGTCGAAGCGAAGCCCGGCGGCGGTCTTTATCGCTCCGATGACGCGGGACAAACGTGGACCATGATCAACTCGCAACCGGCGCTGATCCAACGCCCGTTTTACTACACAACGCTCGGCGCCGATCCGTCGAACGCCGATGTCGTTTACGCGGGCGCTGAAGGTTTCTTCAAATCAGTAGACGGTGGCAAGACGTTCACTCCGTTTCGCACGCCGCACGGCGACAATCACGACATCTGGATCAATCCCAAAGACAGCCAGATCATGATCCAGTCGAACGACGGTGGCGCAAACGTTTCCACTGACGGCGGCCGCACGTGGTCCACGCAAATGAATCAACCCACTGCGGAGATCTACGGCGTCTGGGTCGACGATCAGTTTCCCTACAAAATCTATGGCGCGCAGCAGGACAACTCGACGCTCATCATTTCGAGTCAGGCCGAACCTTACAACCTCAGCGACTGGCGACCCGGCCCGGGTTGTGAGACTGGTCCAATCATGCCGCACCCGCTGAATCCCGACATCGTTTACGGCTCGTGCAAGGGCCAGTATGGCGTGATGAATCTGAAGACGGGTCAGGAGAAGAACTACTGGATCGGCGCGCAGTCGTTGTACGGCAATCCCGCGAGCGACCTGATCTATCGTATGCAGCGCGTGTCGCCGATGGCCACTTCGCCGCACGACCCGGAGGTGCTTTATTACGGCTCGCAGTATCTGCATCGCACGCGTGACCGCGGTGTGACGTGGGAACGGATCTCACCGGATCTCACGGCGCATCCTGAGTGTTGTCAGGGCGCGAGCGGCGAACCGATCACGCGCGACGTTACGGGTGAAGAGTTTTACAGCACGTTGTACGCGATCACGGAGTCGCCGCTGGAGAAAGGCGTGATCTGGACGGGCGCGAACGATGGTCCGTTTTATGTCACGCGCGACAACGGTAAGAATTGGACCAACGTCACGCCGAAAGATCTGCCGCCGGGCGGGCGCGTGCAATACATCGAAGCGTCGCCGCATCGCAAAGGCTCGGCGTATTACGCCGTGTATCGCTGGCTGCTCGGCGACTATCAGCCTTACATCTATCGCACCGACGATTACGGCAAGACGTGGACGCGTTTGACTGACGGCAAGAACGGGATTCCGGCCGATTGGCCCACGCGCGTTGTGCGTGAAGATCCCGATCGCGCGGGGCTGCTTTATGCGGGCACGGAATTCGGGATGTTCATCTCGTTTGACAACGGCGCGCATTGGCAGTCGTTTCAGTTGAACCTGCCGCAAGTGCCGGTGACGGATATTAAGGTGCATCACCAGGATTTGATCGTTTCGACGCAGGGCCGGGCGATCTGGATCGTGGACAATGTGAGTTCGCTTCATCAGCTCCCGGCGCAGTCCGCGCGCTCGGAGATCGTGCTCTTCAAGCCGCGCGATGGTTATCGCACACGCGTGAGTCCGGCGGTGCTTGGACCAGTGGTTGATTATTACTTGCCGTCGGTTCCGGTGAAGCCGGTCGAGATTGAGATCCTCGACAGCAAAGGAGCAGTGGTCAATTCGTACAACAGTGACGCACCCGCGTTGCGCGGCCGGGGGAATCAGGGTGCGGCTGGTGCTGCTCCCGGCGGCGCTGCTGGCGCTGAATCAGATCCTGACGCGGGACCTGCGCGTCGTGCGACGCCGCCACCGCGCGTCACGAAGATCGCAGGATTGAATCGTTTTGCGTGGGACGTGCGCAATCAGGCCGGCGTCACGCTGCCGCCGGGCCAGTATCAGGTTCGCTTGAAATCCGGCGCAGTCACGCTCACTCAACCCTTAACCGTCCTGATCGATCCGCGCGTCGCCGCCGACGGCGTCACGCTCGCGGACCTTCAGGAACAATTCGAGCACAACATGCGCATGCGCGAACTCGTCACCGAAGTAAACCAACTCATCTCACGCGTTCGCGAAGCGCAGAATAAATTGCGGGACAATCCCGGTTCCGATGGAGCGCTGTCAGCTTTGAACGCCATTTCCGCGAAGCTGTTGACCGAGCCCGTGCGTTACGGCAAACCCGGCCTGCAGGCGCACATCACTTACCTCGCGAGCATGACAGCGAACGTCGACCAGAAGATCGGCCGCGACGCAATCGAACGTTACACTGTACTCAAAAAGGAACTCGACAGTGTTAAGGCCGAAGTCGATCGGCTGCTGCCACCGACGCAAAACTGATCTGCCATGCAACAACGCATCGTTTCGTTTCTTCCCTCCGCCACCGAGATCGCCTGCGCGCTCGGGTTAGCCGATTCCATCGTCGGGATAACGCACGAGTGTGATTATCCGCCGGAGATCAAATCGAAGCCGGTCGTCGTGCGCAACGCGTTGCCAATCGAGACGATGACCCAGAGCGAGATCGATCGCGCAGTCGCGGAACGCATGCGCTCCGGGCAGAGTCTTTATCAGATCGACGAAGCATTGTTACGAAACCTCGCACCGGACCTCATACTGACGCAGGATCTCTGTCAGGTTTGCGCGCCCTCGGGAAACGAAGTGTCGCAAGTGCTGAAAGCGCTGCCGCACACACCGCAGATCCTGTGGCTGACGCCACAATCACTCGACGAGATCTTCGACAACGTGCGCGAGCTCGGTGCGGCAACCGGACGAACCGCGGAAGCCGAAGAACTCATCGCGGACCGCGAGGCGCGGCTCGCTCAGTTACACAAACGAATCGAAACAGTTGCCGAACGTCCGCGAGTCTTTTGCATGGAGTGGCTCGATCCGGTGTTCGCAAGCGGACACTGGGTACCCGAACTGGTGAAGCTCGCAGGCGGCGTCGACGAGTTAGGCCGCGAACGCGGCGAGTCGGTGCGCATCTCGTGGGACGACATCGTTGCGTGGGATCCGGAAGTGCTCGTGATCATGCCGTGCGGTTTCAATCTACAGCAGACGATGAAACAGATCTGGAGCGTCTTCGGCCCTTACGCCTCCGGCTCTGCGAAGTCGGGATCTCCACATCGATTCTTCGAGTTGTCAGCCGTAAAGAACCACCGTGTCTACGCGGTCGACGCAAACTCATACTTCGCCCGTCCCGGCCCGCGTGTCGTCGAAGGCGCGGAACTCCTCGCCCGCCTCATCCACCCCGAGATCTTCAGGAACGACCCCATTCCACCCGAATTCACCAACGCCTATCAACCCGTCGACATCGCCCTCCTCCAAGGCGCACTCGAACCGGAAAAAGACTACTATATGGAACGCGGCGCATTCGTTTTCACCGAGAGCTATCTGCGCCGCCGCGGCTACTGCTGCGGCAGCGGCTGCCGCCACTGCCCCTACTAAAAACGAATAGGAAATCCACATGCGCTTAACGATTATTTTGCTGTTTGCTGTCACCATCATGATCGCTTCGAACCTGACGACGACCAATCACGCAATGACGAACGAAACTGAAAACCCGCTGCTCGCCAAGTGGGAGGGACCGTACGGCGGGGTGCCGCCGTTCGATCGCGTGCAGATCGCGCTCTTCAAACCGGCGCTCGAAGCCGCGATGGCCGAGCAACTCGCCGAGACGGAGCGCATCGCCAATAACACGGCTGCGCCCGATTTCGAAAACACCATCGCCGCGCTCGAACGCACCGGCCACACGCTCGATCGTGTGACCACGTTGTACGGCATCTGGTCGGGAACGATGGCCAGTCCTGAATTCCAGGCAGTGCAACGCGAAATGGCCCCGCGCC
>CAMLLD010000135.1 GCA_946480785.1 uncultured Blastocatellia bacterium
TCCTCTTCTCTAACTTCTCTTTATATAAGGATCATAGCGTGCGATTCGTCCGCCTCTGCGGGAGACGCTGGAGCCCGCGATGAGATTTGAACTCATGACCTCCTCCTTACCAAGGAGGCGCTCTACCCCTGAGCTACGCGGGCCCGAATCATCCCAAGAGCGCCATGAAACGTGGAGCGGGCGACGAGATTCGAACTCGCGACCCTCAGCTTGGAAGGCTGATGCTCTACCAACTGAGCTACACCCGCCCTTCAAATCTCAACCCTGAGATCCTTAGACAAGATCTCAGGCTGGTGCAGGGGGGAGGATTCGAACCTCCGTAGGGCGTGAGCCCGCCGGGTTTACAGCCCGGTGCCATTAACCACTCGACCACCCCTGCATCTGGTAATTATGCCGTGGAGCCGGCGAAGGGACTTGAACCCCCGACCCTCTGATTACAAATCAGATGCTCTACCAACTGAGCTACGCCGGCGTGCTACAGAGCAAAATAGCGCAATCCGACAAAATGCGGATACTACCAAGCGACCTACAAAAACGCAAGTCGCGCTCTGAATTACAGATAACGAACGCCAAATCGATGTCATCCGTGTTAAGATTGCTCCGCCTCACGCACTTCCGAAACGCCCCTAAACACCTCGTATCCAAAGGAGACTCGGACATGTCACGGCTTAACTTCTCTTCGTTGCTTCTGCTTTCGTTTCTGTTGCTGTCGCTCCCGATTTTAGCGGCCGCGCAAACCGCACTACCCACACCGCAAGTCATCGCTCCAGCCGCCAAACAGCCGCTCGAAGTCGCGGGCCACTCGAAACTTTATTGCGCGGGTTACATCCGGCTTCAACGCCTGCCGCACCTGCCCGAGATCGTCGGCGCGCTCGAGGAACAGGAACAACGCACGTTCTCCGACAATGAGATCGTCTACATCAACGCCGGCTCGCAGCAAGGTATAAAAGAAGGACAGACGTTCCAGATCATTCGCCCGCGCGGCGACGTCAAAGGCGTGCATCGCGAGAAGAAAGCTTTCCTGGGCACTTACATTCAGGAAGTCGGCCAGTTGACGGTGGTTCATGTCCGCGACAACGTGTCTGAAGCGCAGGTCGTGACCTCGTGCGGCGACGTGGTAATGCTCGGCGATCTGTTGACGGAGATTCCGGATCGCGTTTCACCGTTGCAGCGCACCGAGGGCGACATCGATCGCTTCGCCGCTCCGACGAACAAGCAGAAGGGCCGTTTGATGATGGCGAAGGACAGCCGCGAGATGGTGGCGAACAACGACGTCGTCTACATCGATCTCGGCGTCGAAGACAACGTCAAACCCGGCGACTACCTCACGATCTATCGTCCGTTAGGCACCGGCAACATCACGCGTGTCGACGACGAAGAACAGGCCCGCAATCGCGCTACCGGTTTCCAAAGCGATCGCTTTCGTGGCGGCGGCTTTTCAAGTGAAGGCACGCGCGCGAAAGACAAAACCGCGTTCGTGAACGCCGAAGGACGTTATCGTTATCGCCCGATCACGACGCGCGAGATCAAGAAGCATCGTCCGCAGATGCCGCGCAAAGTCGTGGGCGAGATGGTGATCATTGACGTGCAGACGAGAACGGCGACCGCAGTGATCACGCGTGTGGCGGGCGAAGTTCATACGGGCGACTGGGTGGAGATTCAATAGCCGCGTCAAGCGAAGGTTTGTTCCGCGGGTTCTGTTTGAAGCCGCGATAAAACGCACTGAAGTACCCGTACATCGAAGCGCACGCTGAGATCACGACCAGCCACAGCATCGCTCTGCCCGCGGTGTAGAGCAACACCTGCCAGTCAGTGCCGGTTGTTGGTTCAGGGCCGGTCAGGTGGTCCCACGCCGTGCGTAACTCCGGCACCGACCAAAACTCGATTGCCGGAAACGGCCGGCCGAAGTTTGCGACCGGCGGCCGACCGGCGACGCTCGAAGCGATCAGCAGCGCCACCGTCACTACCTGGGCCAACATTTTGAACTTGCCCATCTTCGACGCCGAGATCACCACGCCCTCGACAGCGGCAACCGAGCGCAAGCCAGTCACCGCAAACTCCCTGCCGATGATGATCACCACTGCCCACGCCGGCGCGAGTTGATTCTCGACCAGCGAGATCAACGCCGCCGATATGAGTAGTTTGTCGGCAATCGGATCGAGCAGTTGGCCCAGGCGTGTGACTTGTCCACGACTGCGCGCGATGCGTCCATCGAGATAGTCAGTCAGCGCCGCGCCCAAAAACATCACCACGCCGAGTATGTGCCGCGGCACGCCGAACCAGTTTTCGGAAAACGGCGTCAGTAAGACGACGACCAGCAGCGGCACGATGAAGATCCGCAATAGCGTTAGCGCGTTGGGCAGATTCACGGTCTTGGCAGTGTAGGTCACAGATTGTGGAACTTTCAAGACGCACCCGGTGAATAGCAGTCATGAAGAAACTGTTCACCCTGCTGCCCTGTCTCTGCCTGCTGCTCTTCGCATCGTCCGCGCTCGCCGACGATTCACGCGCGCAGGAAATCCTGAAACAAGCACGCGCCGCGATCGGCGGCGACGAGCGGCTGCAAAAGCTCGAAGCGCTGCACATCAACGGCCAGTATCGCCGCGTATTCGGCGATCGCCAGATGTCGGGCGAGCGAGAGATCAGCATCCTGCTGCCGAACAAATATCTCGTTGAGGACGCGATGAACATGGGCGGACTCAGCACGTCGATGATCAATACGCACGCGCTCGATGGCGAGCACGCGTGGAACGGATCGAGTGGCGGCGGTGGCATGGTGATTCGCTTTGGTGGTCCAGGCGGACAACAAGCAAGTCCCGAACAGATCGAAGCCGGACTGCGGCGGATCTACCAGGCAGAGTTCGCGCGTTACCTCCTGGCGATGACACTCGCAGCGCCGTCTTCCGTTGCTGTCGATTACAAATACGCCGGTGAGTCAGACGTCGATGGTGAGCCGGCTGACGTTTTAGATGTTAGTGGTCCAGACGGCTTTTCCGTGCGCTTGTTCTTCGATAAGAAGAGTCATCTGCCGTTGCTGCTGAGTTATCGTGGTCCAAAGCCCCGCATCGTGACGATGAGCCGTTCCGCGGGCGGCGGCGCGCCGAAAGTTGAAGACGTGCAAAAGGCTCGCGAAGAGGCGCAGAAGAAAATGCAAGCCGAGAATCCCGGCCCGCCGGAAGAGGTCGACTTCTACATTCGTCTCAGCGATCACAAGACAGTCGACGGCTTGACGTTGCCGTTCAAGCTGACGTTTCTCACCGAGAGCGAGGTCTCCGAAGAGTTTGAGATCTCGAAGTACCAGTTGAATCCGCAGTTCAAAGCCGACAAATTCGAGAAACACTGATGCTCTTCCTGCTACTCCTGCTTCCGTGGCTCGTGCAGACGAATGCCACGCTGGAAGTGATCGTCAAAGATCCGTCCGGCGCGCTGATCAATAAAGCGCAAGTGCAACTCGTCAAAAACGGCAAGCCACAGTCGCTGGTCCAAACGAACCAGCGTGGCGAGGCGCGGTTCAATAAAGTCGCGCCCGGCCAATATCAAATCCACGTCGAAGCCGCGGGTTTCAAGCCGCAGGAAGTAAACGATCTGGATCTGGCGGCGGGTGCGAATCGCCGGGAGATCTTGCTGGAGATCGACCCGATCAAAGTCGACGTTGAAGTAGCTGACGAAGCGCAGGTACGAAACACCAATCCCAACGGTCCTGCGTTTTCAAACGTAATGACCGCGGAACAGATAGCACAACTTCCCGACGACCCGGACGAGTTTGAAAACGCCATCAACCAACTCGCTGGTCCAGGCGCGCAGATCCGCGTGAACGGATTTCGCGGTGGCAAGCTGCCGCCGAAGTCACAGATTCGCGAGATTCGTTTTCGCCTGAATCCTTACGCCGCCGAGAATCACGATGCGGGCTTCGGCCTTGTCGACGTCATTACCAAACCCGGCGTTAACGACTGGCACGGCTCGTTCAACTTCGGCTTTCGCGACGAAGCGTTGAACGGCCGGCAAGTGTTCGCGCCGTTTCGCGGCCCGGAACAACAGCGTCGCTTCGGTCTCTCCCTCGATGGTCCACTCTGGAAGAACCACACTTCGCTGTTCCTGAACGCCGACGGTTCGCTCTTCTTCGACGCGCGCCCGATCTTCGCAACCACTCCGAGCGGCGTGGTATCCGATCTCGCCTATCGCCCGTCGCGCCGGTTGAACGTCGACGCGCGCGTCGAACACGTTTTGACTAAAACGCACACCGCGCGCTTTCAATTCCAACGCAACGCGGGTTTGCAAAACAATCTCGGCGTCGGCGATTTCGATCTGCCCGCGCGCGGCTACTCGCAGGACCAGACTGAATACATCGCGCGCTTCGCTGACTCGGGCGTGTTTGGCAAGAAGTTTTACAACGAAGTGCGTTTGCAAACACGCTTGCTCAACACCGACACGCGTTCGGTGAGTCTCGGCCAAACGATCCTCGTCCCCGGTGCTTTCAACGACGGCAGCGCGCAACGACGCGGTGGCCGGCGTCAAACCGAATTCGAGCTCGACGACAACGTCGACTACGCGCTCGAAAAGCACGGCGTCCGCTTTGGGGTGCAACTCGAAGCCGCTGGTTACAAGAGCGACGATTCGACGAACGCCTTCGGCACGTTTCAATTTCCAGACCTGGCAGCTTTCGAAGCCGGACTGCCGACGCAGTTCACGCAACGCATCGGCGATCCGACGGTCAGTTATCGCCAATATCAATTCGGGTGGTACGTGCAGGACGATTGGCGCGTGCGCAAGAACCTGACGCTGAGTTACGGCGTGCGTCATGAAGTGCAAAACCATCTCGACGACAAGTTCAACGTCGCGCCGCGTCTCGGTTTCGTCTGGTCGCCGAAGAAGAACGGCTCGATCACACTGCGCGGTGGCGCGGGCATTTTCTACGACTGGTTCGCCGCGCAGACTTACGAACAAACGCTGCGCGTCGATGGCGAGCGCCAGCGCGATCTCGTTATCACGAATCCGAGCTTTCCCAATCCATTCAGCGGCGGGCCGCAAACGATCCTGCCGCCGAGCCGCATTCAAGCTGACCCCGACTTGCAGGTTCCTTACGTGATCCAGACCTCGATTGGTCTGGAAACGAACCCGTGGAAACTGTTTCGCCTGATGACGAATTACCAGTACCAGCGCGGCGTGCATCTGCTCCACGGGCGCAATCTCAACGCGCCGATAGCAGGCCTTGGGCGTCCGGATCCGACGGTGGGGAACATTACGAACATCGAGTCGTCAGCGTATCAGTCGAGTCATCGTTTGATGGTCGGCATCGGGCCGGCGAAGTTCGTGCAGGGGCTCTTCTGGAATATCAATTATTTATTTATGAGAAACACGAACGAGGCCGACAGCCCGTTCAGTCTGCCTTCGAACAACTTCAACTTGCGCGCGGATCGCGGCCCGGCGGCGAACGATATGCACCACCTGATCAGCGGGTTCGTCAGCAAGCGTTTGCCTCAAGGCTTCGCCATCTCGGCCATCTTCCAGGCCACTTCCGCTTTGCCTTACAACATCACCACTGGCTTCGACGATAACGGCGACACGGTCATCAACGATCGCCCGTTCGGCGTCGGCCGCAACAGCGCGCGCGGCGCCTCGCGTTGGGAGATCGGATCCCGTTTGAGTTGGGGACTCGACTTCGGACCGAATCAGCAACAGACGAATGCGGGACCGCAGATTCGTATGGTTCGCGTCGGTGGCGGCGATGGCGCGGCGGCGCCGGTGCTGCCGGGCGCGTCCACGAAGAAGTACCGCATGGAGTTCTACGCGCAGGCTTTCAACCTGCTGAACCACGCCAACCTCGGCGCGTTTTCCGGCGTGCAAACCTCGCCTTTCTTCGGCCAGGCCACCTCGGCGCAACCGCCGCGTCGCTTCGAGATCGGCACCCGCGTCAACTTCTAACCTCTTTGGAGTGCGGCGGCTTGACGCCGCTTTAGTCCTGATCAGGCGCGATCGCGGTGAAAGCGGCGTCAAGCCGCCGCACTCCAAAGAGAGCTCGGCTTGCGGGGCGAAAATCCGTCCGCTAGAATGACGGGTTTTCGCTATGGCCATTGATCGCATCAGTGTAAAGGGCGCACGCCAACACAACCTCAAAAACATCAACGTCGACATCCCGCGCGATCGTTTTACGGTGATCACTGGCCTCTCCGGCTCCGGCAAATCTTCCCTCGCCTTCGACACGATCTACGCCGAAGGCCAGCGCCGCTACGTGGAATCGCTCTCGGCCTACGCGCGCCAGTTTCTCGATCAACTCGAAAAACCGGACGTCGATTCGGTTGACGGTCTCTCGCCCGCGATCTCCATCGAGCAAAAGACAGTTTCGCGCAGCCCGCGTTCGACGGTCGGCACGGTGACCGAGATCTACGACTACATGCGTTTGCTGTTCTCGTCGGTCGGCATTCCGCACTGTCATATCTGCGGCGCGGCGATCACGCGCCAGAGCGTCGATCAGATCGTGCAGAACGTGCTCGGGCTGCCCGAAGGCGAACGCGTGATGGTGCTCGCGCCGATCGTGCGCGGCCGCAAAGGCGAGTTCAAAAAGGAACTCGAAAAACTGGCGAAGGAAGGTTTCGTGCGCGCGCGCGTCGACGGCGAGCTGCTGCCGCTCGACGAGGAGATTCGTCTGGACAAGCGCCGCAATCACA
>CAMLLD010000136.1 GCA_946480785.1 uncultured Blastocatellia bacterium
GGTCCAACTGAGACCACCATCTGGTCGGCCCTGAAGCGAGTCGAGAGTGGCGGTAACGGTATCGTCGCGATAGGCCGGCCCATCGCCAACACGCAACTCTTTGTCCTCAACCCTGGTTTGCAGCCGGCGCCTGTTGGTGTGGCCGGTGAACTATTCATTGGTGGAGCGGGGCTGGCGCGCGGCTACCTCAACCGCGCGGAACTTACGGCGGAGAGATTCGTGCCCCATCCCTACGCCACGCAGGCCGGGGAGCGACTGTACCGCACCGGTGACACGGTCAGGTGGGGAGCGCAGGGAGAGTTGGAGTTCATTGGTCGTGTTGATGGGCAGGTGAAGATACGCGGCTTCCGCGTGGAGCTGGGGGAAGTGGAAGCGGCGTTACGACAGCAAGCGCAGGTGCGCGAGGCGGTGGTGCTCAGCAGCAGGGCCGCGACGGGAGAAAATCGGCTCATCGCTTACGTGCTTACGGAACCGGAAACAACCTTAACCACGAGCGGGCTGCGGGCAGGGCTGAGAGCCTTGTTGCCGGAATACATGATTCCGGCTGCCTTTGAGTTCCTGGATGAGTTCCCACTGACACCCAGCGGCAAGATCGATCAGCGCGCTTTGCAGGCGCAGCAAGTGGAGTTCGAAGCGGCTGAAAGTGTGCCGGCGCGCACACCGGTGGAAGAGCTCGTGGCAACGATCTGGGCTGAGGTGCTGGGGCGCGAGACGATCGGCGTGCATGACAACTTCTTCGAGTTGGGCGGGCATTCGCTGCTGGCGACGCAAGTTATCTCGCGCGTGCGTGATGCGTTCGGTCAGGAAATAGCGTTGCGCAGTTTGTTTGGGCGACCGACGGTGGCTGGATTAGTTCAGAGCATCGAGCAGCAGCAACGTGCCGGGGCCGGGCTGCTCGCGCCACCACTGGTGCGAGTAACGGGGGCCGAGCGGCTACCGCTGTCGTTTGCGCAACGACGCTTGTGGTTCCTGGATCAGATGGAGCCGGGCAACTCGTCATACAACATACCGGCAGCAGTGCGTTTGCGTGGCGTGCTCAATATCGAAGTATTGGAGCAAACGCTGTCGGAAGTAGTGCGCCGTCATGAAGTGCTGCGGACGCGCTTCATCGCAATCGATGGCGAACCGGTGCAGGTGATCGATGCGGCCGCGCCAGTGAGGTTAGAAATACTCGACCTGAGCGCGTTGGACGAGGAAGCGCGGGAAGCGGAGATGCGGCGCCGGGCGCAGGTAGAAGCGAGCCTGCCGTTTGACTTGTCGCAAGAGCCGCTGTTACGTGTGAGCCTGATTCGTCTCGGCGCAGAGGAGCACGTGGCTTTGATGACGATGCATCACATCGTCAGTGATGGGTGGTCCATCGGCATCTTCATCAAGGAGGTGGCCACACTTTATAAAGCGTTTACTGCCGGCGAGGAGTCACCGCTTGAAGAGTTGGAGATTCAGTATGCCGACTTTGCGCACTGGCAACGTGGCTGGCTTGATGGTGAAGTGCTGGCCACACAACTCGACTACTGGCGCGCGGAGTTAGCTGACGCTCCAACCGTGATCGATCTCCCGATCGATAAACCACGTCCACCAGTGCAGACGTATCGTGGCGCTTATCATCCGGTCCAGCTCTCAACAGAACTGTCGGCGCAACTGCGAGACCTCAGCCGTCGTCATGGTTCAACTCTCTTCATGACGCTGCTCGCTGCCTTCGACCTGCTGCTGTGCCGTTATGCAGGACAGGAACAGGTGTTAGTGGGCAGTCCAATCGCCAATCGCAATCGTTCTGAGACAGAAGCCTTGATCGGTTTCTTCGTGAACACCCTGGTGCTGCGCGGTGACGTGCGCGGCAATCCGAGTTTCGGTGAGTTGCTGCGGCGCGTGCGAGAGACGGCCTTGGGTGCGTATGCGCATCAGGACTTGCCGTTCGAGCGGTTGGTGGAGGAGTTACAGCCGGAAAGAGATATGAGCCGGTCGCCGCTGTTCCAGGTGACCTTCACCTGGCAGAACGCACCGAGCGAAACGTTGGAGTTGCCGGGTTTGAGCCTGAGCAGAGTGGATAGTGAGGGTACTACGGCGAAGTATGAGTTGATGCTCTTGCTGGGGGAAGGCAACGGCGTGATCGCGGGCGCAATGGCATACAACCGCGATTTGTTCGAAGCGGCGACCGTCGAACGGCTGGTGGCAAGCTACGAGCGGGTGTTGCAAGCGGTGATCGCAGACGCGGAGCAACGGGTGTTTGAGATCGAGTTGTTGAGCGAGGTAGAGCGGCAGCAGATCAGAGGATGGAATGAGACAGGGAGAGAATATAGCGGTGCGGTAACGATCCACCGTATGTTTGAAGAGCAGGCAGCGCGGCGCGGGGAAGCAGTGGCGCTGGTGTTTGCGGGCGAGCAGTTGAGTTATGCCGAACTGGACCGTCGCTCGAACCAACTGGCCCAGCATCTTGTTTCGCTGGGCGTCTCTCCTGATTCGCTGGTGGCTGTTTGCCTCGATCGTTCGCCGGAACTTTTCATCGCGCTGCTCGGCATCTTGAAAGCCGGCGGCGCTTATCTGCCGCTCGATCCCTCATACCCGCTGGCACGTCTCTCCTTCATGCTGGCCGACGCTGGTTCACCATTGCTCCTGACCACCGAGGCACTGGCTGATGAGTTGCCCACGCAGTGGACACCACCTCTGCTGCTCGATGCTGATTGGGATCTTATCGCTTTGAACAGTGATGAGCCGCTCCCTGAGAAAGTCGTTGCTGCCGACCAACTCGCATATGTGATGTACACGTCGGGTTCGACGGGAACCCCGAAAGGCGTGGCCGTGACGCATGGTGGTGTGGGGCGACTGGTCACGTCGCCGAACTACCTTCGCCTTGATTCAGATCAGACGCTGTTGCAACTGGCGCCGCTGACCTTTGATGCTTCGACACTCGAGGTGTGGGGAGCATTGCTGAATGGCGGGCGTCTGGTGGTGATGCCGCCGAGTGTGCCCACGCTCGACGAGATCAGAGGGGTGATTGGGGACGAAGGAGTGACGACGCTGTGGCTGACTGCGGGCTTGTTCCACCTTATGGTCGATGAACAACTCGAAGGCTTGAGTCGAGTCGAACAACTGCTGGCCGGCGGCGATGTGCTCTCAGTGCCTCATGTTGAGAATTATCTGCCAGCGATAAGCAACAGCAATAGACGCTTGATCAACGGCTATGGGCCAACAGAGAACACGACCTTCACCTGTTGTCATGTGATGGATGGCAACTCGATCTTGAATGGCAGCGTGCCGATTGGACGGCCGATTACGAACACGCAGGTCTATGTGCTGGACGCTGGTATGCAAGTGGCGCCGGTTGGAGTAGTGGGAGAGTTGTACATTGGCGGCGCCGGGTTGGCGCGCGGTTACTTCAACCAACCGGAGCTCACGGCAGAACGATTCGTGCCGCATCCACAGAGTACCGAGCTCGGTGAACGTCTGTATCGCACGGGCGACATGGTGCGCTGGCACGAGAGTGGAGAGCTGGAGTTCATCGGTCGTGTAGATGGGCAGGTGAAGATACGTGGGTTCCGCATCGAGGTGGGAGAGATCGCAGCGGTGCTAGCGGTACATGCAGGAGTGAGAGAAGCGGTGGTGCTGGTGCGTGAAGACGAGCGCGGCGATAAACGGTTGGCGGCCTACGTGGTGAAAGAAGCAGAGAGCGAAGTGACGGCCGGAGAGTTGAAGGACTATTTGCGGGAGCGATTGCCGGAGTACATGCAGGTGCAGTGGGTGGTGGAAGTTGAAGAGATGCCGCTGACTGCGAACGGCAAAGTTGACCGGCGCGCGTTGCAGGCGATCG
The DNA here is from genome assembly GCA_946480785.1 of uncultured Blastocatellia bacterium. The sequence continues at coordinate 3,806 of CAMLLD010000136.1, forward strand.
CCGTGGAGTCTGCAGGCAGCGGTGATCGGACTGTGCCGGCGCGGACGCCGGCGGAAGAAATCCTGGCGGCGATCTGGGCTGAGGTGCTGGGGCGCGACACGATAGGCGTGCACGACAACTTCTTCGAGTTGGGCGGGCACTCGCTGCTGGCCACGCAAGTGATCTCGCGAGTGCGGGATGCGTTCGGGCAGGAAGTAGGGTTGCGCAGCTTGTTCGAGCAGCCGACGGTGGCGGGACTGGCGCGTGAGATCGCAGCCGGACTGGGAGCGGAGTTGCAAGCGCCGCCGCTCGTGCGAGTGGAGCGAGCAGAGTGGCTGCCGCTCTCATTTGCGCAACAACGGCTGTGGTTCCTGGACCAGTTGGAGCCGGGCAGCTCGTTCTACAACATTCCGACCGCGGTGCGGTTGGATGGGGTGCTGAATGTGGAAGCGTTGGAGCGGACGCTGTCGGAAGTAGTGCGGCGTCATGAAGTGTTGCGGACGCACTTCATCGCCATCGATGGCGAACCAGTGCAGGTGATCGAAGCGGCCGCACCGATCAAGTTGGAAGTGCTTGACCTGAGTGGTTTGGATGAAGTCGAGCGCGCGGCTACGACACAGCGGTTAATCGAAAAGGAGAGTGCGCGACGCTTCGACTTGTCGCGCGGCCCGCTGCTACGTGTGAGTCTGCTCGAACTCGGCGCAGAAGAGCATATAGCGCTGCTGACGCTGCATCACATCGTCAGCGATGGATGGTCCATAGGTGTCTTCGTGCGCGAAGTAGCCGCGCTCTACAGCGCTTATGTGCGTGGCGAAGAGTCGCCGCTGGCAGAGTTGCCGATTCAATATGCCGACTTCGCGCACTGGCAGCGCAACTGGCTGCAAGGCGATGTGCTCAACGCACAACTTGATTACTGGCGCGCGGAGTTGGCTAACGCTCCGACGGTAATCGGCCTGCCGATCGATAAACCTCGTCCACCAGTACAGACGTATCGTGGCGCTTTTCATCCGCTTCAGCTCTCAGCGGAACTGTCGGCGCAACTGCGCGACCTCAGCCGTCAGCACAGCTCGACGCTCTTCATGACGCTGCTGGCGGCTTTCGACCTGCTGCTGTGTCGTTACGCCGGCCAGGACCAGGTATTAGTCGGTAGTCCGATCGCTAATCGCAATCGTTCCGAGACAGAAGCGTTGATCGGATTCTTTGTGAACACCCTCGTGCTGCGCGGTGACGTGCGCGGCAATCCGAGTTTCCGTGAGTTGCTGCGGCGCGTGCGGGAGGCCGCGTTGGGCGCGTATGCGCATCAGGACCTACCGTTCGAGAAGCTCGTGGAGGAATTGCAACCAGACAGAGACATGAGCCGGTCGCCGCTGTTTCAGGTGATGTTTGTGTTGCAGAACGCACCGGGCGAAGCGTTGCAGTTGGAGGGATTGACGCTGAGTGGAATGGAGAGCGCAGGCGAGACGGTGAAGTTTGAGTTGATGCTCGAGTTGCAAGAAGTCGGCGACGTAGTCACAGGAGGCATTAATTACAGCCGCGACTTGTATGAAGCGGAGACCATCGGGCGGCTGGCGGCGAGTTACGAGCGGGTGTTGCAGGCGGTCGTGACTGATGCGGAGCAGCGCGTGTTTGAGATCGACTTATTGAGTGACGCAGAACGGCGGCAGGTCATCGACGAATGGAACGAGACGGCACGGGAGTACGCGGCTGCGTCGAGTTTGAGCGAGTTGTTCGAAGCACAAGCAGAGCGGAGCGGGGAAGCGGTGGCGGTGGTGTTCGAGGGTGAGCAGTTGACGTATGGGGAGTTGAACC
>CAMLLD010000137.1 GCA_946480785.1 uncultured Blastocatellia bacterium
CGACCGTGAACATCGCGGTCGTCGCGCCGATGCCGAGCGCGAGTGTCGCGATCGCGATGAACAGAAATCCCGGCCGCTTCAATAACGTGCGCACTGCGTACTGAAGATCCTTGATCATCTGCGTAGCTCCTTATTCGGTTCTCAGCGCCACTAACGGATCGACCTTCGTCGCGCGACGCGACGGCACGTAACACGCCACCAACGCCACACCGATCAACAGCAACGACACGCCTATGAACGTCAACGGATCGGTCGCGCTCACGCCGTAAAGCACACTCGTGATCGCGCGCGTCGCGAGATACGCGCCGAACAGTCCGATCGCCGCGCCGATGATCGTCAGTTTCAAACCGTGACTCAGCACGAGCTTCAACACGTCTGACAACTGCGCGCCGAGCGCGAGTCGAATGCCGATCTCATGCGTGCGTTGCGCCACTGTGTACGACGTGATGCCGTAGATGCCGATCGCCGAAAGCAGCAGGGCGACGAGGCCGAACACGCCGAGCACCGTCGCCGCGATCTTTGGCGGAAAGAGCGCGAAACGCATGTGCTCGGTAAGCGTCTTCACGTCAAACAGCGGCAGGTTCGGATCGAGTGTTTGCACTTCCTTCCGCACCGCGCCCAATAAAGCTTCGGGTCTGCCGTCAGTGCGCACCGTCAGAATTCCGGATGATTGATAGTCCTGGGCCATCGGCGTCCAGACGAACGGCCGCTGGTCTTCGGTAATGCTGAAATACTTGCCGTCTTTCGCGACACCGACGATGCGCATAAATGGACCAGTCGCGGCGCCGAACGCGAATCGCTTGCCGACTGCTTCCGCGCTCGAGCTCACGTTCGGCATCAGACGCCGCACAAACGTCTCGTTAACAATCGCGACTTGTTCTGTCTTCGCCTGGTCCTGATCGTTGAACTCGCGTCCCTGGACCAGCGGCGTGTGCATCGTTTCGAAGTAACGCGGTCCGGCGGACGCGTTCATCGCAGTCGGCACGTTCTCGCCGCGTTCGGCGGGTTGGCCTTCGATGAAGATGTTGCGGCTGTTGTAATTCAGACTCAGCGGAATGTAACTCGACACAGTCGCCGACTTGACGCCCGGCAACGCTTGCACGCGCTCGGTGAGCTGGTGATAAAACTGCTGCCCGCGCTGCTCGTCGTAACCCTGCAAACCGAGATCGAACGACATCGTCAACGCGTTCTGCGGATCGAAGCCGGGATTCATCGTTTGCAACCGCTGCAACGTGCGCACGACGAGACCTGCTGCGATCAGCACGACGAGCGAGATCGCGATCTGGGCCACGACCAGCACGCTGCGCAAACGCGTTCTCGCCGCGCCGCCTTGCGCGGAGGTTTCGCGAAGCGCCTGTGAGAGACCGGGACGCGTCGCTTGCAGCGCGGGGGCGAGACCGAAGATCGCGCCGGCCAGCACCGACACGCAAAGTGAAAACAGCAGCACGTGCCAGTCGATATTCACGTCCATCGACAACGGAAAATCGATCGGCGGCTTGAACGCGAGCAACACGTCGACGATCCAAAACGCGAGCAACACGCCGGCGATGCCGCCGAAGAGCGACAGCAACACGCTCTCCGTGAGCAACTGGCGAATCAAGCGCACGCGGTTCGCGCCCATCGCGAGCCGAATCGCGATCTCGCGACGCCGGTCGGTGGCGCGCGCGAGCATCAGTCCCGCAAGGTTCGTGCACGTCACGATCAGCACCAACGCCACCGCCCCCATCAGCACCCACGTAAAACTCACGACCGCGCCGCGCAGATCGGGAAGAATAAAACCGGGTGGCACGACCTTGATCGATTGTCCTTTGTTGGTGTCGGGATACTCTTTCGCGAGTTGTTGGGCCAAGAGGTTGAGCGACGCTTCCGCCTGGCGCGCACTGACGCCGGACTTGAGCCGACCGTTAGCGAAGAAGTTTCTGGTGTTGCGATCCTCGAGCCAATCGGAGCCGGGTTCGACCCAACTGATCATCGACGACGGCAACCAGATCTCCGGCGTGTAGACCAGCTCGGTGCCTTTGAAGCCCGCGGGCGCGATGCCGATCACTTTGAACTGATGATTGTTCAGCAACACGTCTTTGCCGACAATGTTGGCATCCCCGCCGAAACGCTTTTGCCACGATTCATAGCTCAGCACGGCGATCGGATTCGCGAGCGGCGTCTTGTCTTCGTCCTGGTGAAACGTGCGGCCCTTGATCGCGTTCACGCCGAGCACGTCGAAGTAGTTGCCGGAAACTTCGAAACCCCAGATGCGTTCGTTCGCGCCGCTGCGACTGAGACTCAGCGGCACGAAGCGATAGACGAAGAGACCCGCGAGCACGTCGTTGCGATCGCGGAAGTCGCGGAAGTTGGGAAACGAGAACGCCGACATCGAGTCGTCCTTGCCGCGAATGGCGACGGAGACGATCTGGTGCGGCTGGTCCACCGGCAGCGAACGCAACAGCACCATATTGACGAGACTGAAGATCGCGGTATTCGCGCCAATGCCGAGTGCGAGTGTAATCACCGCGACCGCCACAAAGCCCGGCCGCTTGATCAAGCTGCGAATCGCGTAGCGAAGATCCTTTAACATTTCTCAAGTCTCCTATTCATACCGCAGCGCAACGAGTGGATCGACCTTGGTGGCGCGGCGCGCCGGCAGGTAACAAGCGAGCAATGCGACCCCGGCCAACAGCAACGGCACGAGCAGGAAGATCCCGAGGTCGTAACCACTCACACCAATCAACACCGAGCCCAACACACGCACCAGCCCCAGCGCGAGCAATAGGCCAATCACCACGCCCACACCCGCGAGCCACATTCCCTGTTTCGTGATCATCTTCAGCACGTGAGCGCGATTCGCACCCAACGCCATGCGAATCCCGACTTCACGCGTACGTTGCGACACGACGTAAGCCATCACGCTGTAAAGTCCGACCGCACTCAACAACACCGCGACCACACCGAACGCGAGCGAGAAAGTCGCGGCCATGTTCGGCGCCCACAGCGCATAAGTCATGTGATCGCTCATCGTCTTCACCGCGGAAATCGGCACGCGCCGATCGAGTGTCTGCACTTCGTTGCGAATCGCGCCGACCAGCCCGCGCGGATCGACGTTACTGCGAATCACGAGTGACATGCTGCTCGGTTGCTGCTGCGCTAGCGGGTAATACAAAAACGGCTTCGGCTCTTCCGCTAGCGCGCGATACATCCCCGTCTTGACCACGCCCACAACTTCCCACGGGTCTGCTTTGCCAGTGCCGATCGTGATGCGCTTGCCGGCCGCACTCTCGCCGGGCCACAGCATCTCGGCCAGCTTCTGATTGATGATCACCACGCGCTGTGTCTTCGGCTGATCGCGATTGTCGAAGTCGCGCCCTTCGCTGAACGGAATCTGCATCGTCTTGAAGTAGCCCGAGTCGACGACGTTCACCATAACCCCGAGGCCGCCGGCGCCGCGCGGCAGCGTCTCGCCTTCTTTCAGAATCGGTCCATTCCAGTTCGAGCTGTCGCCGAGCGGCAGCAAACGCGCGAGGCTAGCGGCTTCAACACCCGGCAAACTGCGCGTCCGCTCGACCAGTTGTTGATAAAAGTTGCGTGCGTGCTCGTCGTCATAACCGACAAGCTGGGGATTGAGCGACACGATCAAGCCGTTTGGATTGTTAAAGCCCGGGCTCATCGTCTGCGCCTTGCGAAAACTCTTTATGAAAAGTCCGCCGCAAACCAGGACCATTAACGACAGCGCAACCTGGGCCACCACCAATCCGTTGCGCAAACTGATCCGGCCGAACCCGCGCTTGCCTGTTGTTTCCGGCACGCCTTTCAACACGGGCACGACGTCGGGATTCGACGACTGCAATGCCGGCGCGAGTCCAAAGATCAAACCGGTGGCGAGTGACACGGCGAGGGTGAACCACAACGCGCGCGCGTCCACCGCGAACAGGTCCTTGACGATCGTGTATTCGAGCACGGGCACGAAGCCTTGCATCAGCTTCGTCACCCAAACGGCGACTAACAAGCCGAGCCCGCCGCCGAGGATCGCGAGCAGCAGACTCTCCGTCAGCAATTGCCGAATCAAACGTATGCGACTCGCGCCGAGCGCCAGACGAATCCCGATTTCCTTGCGCCGCGCGGCCGCTCGCGCGAGCATCAGGTTCGCGACGTTTGCGCAGGCGATCAGCAGTATCAACCCGACGATGGCCATCGCGATCGCGCCGGCGCTGCGAAAGATTCCGCCCATCTCGGCGAAGCGGCCTTCAGTCTCGGTCATCACTTTTGCTTGCGTGTCTTTGGTGCGGTCATCAGGCCAGGCTTCATTTAATCGGCCCGCAATCGCCGTCATCTCCGCCGACGCTTGCCCGAGCGAGACGCCGGGTTTCAGACGGCCCAGCGCGTTCATCCAGTGACTGCCGCGATTGGTGAGCAACTTCGGCGAGCGGTCGATCTCTTCCACCATCGACATCGGCGTCCAGAAGTCCATCGCGAGCGCAAACTTCGTCCCCACAAAACCGTCCGGGGCAACGCCGATCACCTCGTAAGGGCGATCGTTGAGGCGAACTGTTTTGCCGACGATGTTCGGATCGGCGCCGAACCGCCGCTGCCAAAAACTGTGACTCAAAACGAGGACGGGATTCGCGCCGACGGTTTTGTCTTCGTCCGGATTGAACGTGCGACCCAGGATCGGCCGCACCTGGACCACGTCGAAGTAGTTCGCCGACACGGCCTGGCCCCACGAGACGTTCGTCTGGTTCTCGCTGTCGATCGCCGCCGGGATCATGCGCTCGGCGGCGAGGCCGGCGAACGAAGTGCTCTGCGCGCGATAATCGAGGAAGTCGGGATACGAGAACTCATCCGCGAGGCCGCGATCCTCAGACATTTCCATCGGGCGCACGAGCTCGTTGCCCGCGGGCACGGGCAACGGCCGAAACAGAAACGCACTCACGCCGCTGAAGATCGCCGTGTTCGCGCCGATACCGAGCGCGAGCGTGATCACTGCAACGAGCGTCACGCCGGGGTTCTTCGTCAACATCCGCACGCCGTACTGAATGTCTTTGAACATGCTCTTGTCCTTCGATAGGTCCTGTAGGTCCTGTTGGACCTACTCGTAGCGCAGCGCCTTCAACGGATCCACCCTCGTGGCCCGCCGCGCCGGCACGTAACACGCCACCAGCGTGATAACAAACAAAACAACCGCGACCAGCGCGAACGTCGTCACGTCCGTGGCCGCGACTTCAAACAACAACGTCGCGATCAATCTAGTGAGGGCAAACGACGCCGCCAGACCAGCGACGACGCCGATCACGCCGAGTACGATTCCCGTCCTCAACACGAGCTTCAACACGTCACTGCGTTGCGCGCCGAGCGCCATGCGCACGCCGATCTCGTGCGTTCGTTGCGACACTGTGTAAGACATCACACCGTAGACCCCCACCGCCGCCATCACGAGCGCGAGCCCGCGGTCGGCGAAGAGGTAGGTGATGCCGTCGCGCATGCGGCCCTTGGGCGCGCGGTCGAGGAACTGGTACATGCCCCAGATCCCATCGA
>CAMLLD010000138.1 GCA_946480785.1 uncultured Blastocatellia bacterium
AAATGGCATCTGTCGAATAGTCCCGAGGGACCTGACGATCAGGGCGCTACAACCTACCTGGAGGAATACGGTTTTAAAGGACTCACGATGCCCGACCCGCTGGGTATGCCGTCGCAAGGGCTCGGTCTGGCCAAGCCGCAATATCCCGGCGGTCCCGCTCCGATAAGCGACGCCGAGATCGCCGAGCAGGCGGTGCAATGGCTTTATGATCGTTCCAAAAGAACAGGCACTCAGCCGCCGTTCTGCTTGTCCGTCGGCTTCGTAAATCCGCACGACAAACAATTCTTCTGGGGCGGTACTCAAGCGAACCAGTTCAACGGTGTCTACAGCTCGATTCCCGATCCGAAGAGCATCACGGGATTCGAAACTCCGGCGATGGGCTTCAGCAACGTCATCGCGCCGCCGCTACCGCCGAGCATTTACAAAGCGGGAGAGGTGACTGAATGGAACTGGCAGTCGTCCGCCGCCCTCGCTTCGAAGCCCAAGTTGCAGACTGTCTTTAAAAACATGTTCTCGTATTTTTGGACCGGCCACATCTCCGAGAATCCAGCCGATCAGCAGTTTGGCTCGGTGCCCTCGTCTTATGCGCCGGGTAAGCACGACGCGGTGGCGCCGCATTCTTATTGGTATCGCGCGCTCGATTTCTACACCCAGATGATGACGGCGGTAGATATCCAGGTGGGCCACGTGCTGCACAACATACCGACGAGCTTGCTCAGCAACACCGTGATCGTCTTCAGCGCCGACCACGGCGAGTACGCCAGTTCACACGGGCTCCAGGGCAAGGGCGGAACTGTATACAACGAGTGTTTCAACGTGCCGTTGGTCGTCTATGACGCCCGGCCAAATCCGATCACCCAGGATATCAATGTCGTCCGCGAACAACTCGTCAGTAGCGTTGACTTACTACGAATGCTGGTGACGATCGGGAACAACGGAAGCCTCGCCTGGCTGGATAATCCTGATTACAACCAGCTCTGGGGCGGTAATCTCCGCGCGAACCTGTATGGCATGTTGCAGAACAAGGACACGGCCGGCAGACCTTACGTGGTCTACAGCACGGATGAGTTTTTCAAGTTGTCGCCGGACATCAACGACGACGCGCCGCAGCATGTGATTGGCTGTTACATGGATCCTGCGAGCGGCCAGCAGTGGGGCAAGCTCGGCCTGTATCATCATTGGAAGCCAAATTCGACGCAGTGGAATATCGACAGGCCGAGTCAATGGGAGCATTACAGTTACGCCAGCGGCGACACAAAAGAGATGACCAACATCAACACGTCGCAGGCGGAAAAAACCTTTCTTACTGAAACAGCCGTCCAGCAACAGTTGAATCGGGTACTGCCTGCGAAGTACCAGGCTGCTCAAAGAGCAGCTATCAACGGCTACTGGACGTACGTGGAAGGCGCAGACTTCCCACACGTCTCGACAGCATTCTCCTAGCCTTAACTCAAACCAAAACTCGGAGGCCACCTTCGCAGGTGGCCTCTTTTTACTTCGTCAAAACTACAAATATCCACGACGTCATCGTCACGCAGTGGCCGAACGTTGCCCGGAGATGAACGCGAGCAGATCTGCGTTGATCTGATCCTGGTGAGTGGCCGTGATGCCGTGCGGTGCTCCGGGGTAGTAAATCTCCTTCGCGCCTTTGACGAGTTTCGCAGTCTTCACCGCGGAGTTCTTTACCGGCACGACTTGATCGTCCTCGCCGTGAAGCACCAGGGTAGGCACATCAAACTTCTTGAGGTCTTCGGTGAAGTCAGTTTCGGAAAAGGCTTTGACGCTCTCGTAGGAATTCTTCAGGCCAGACTGCATGCTCCACAGCCAGAACTGGTCCAACACACCCTGCGAGACCTTTGCGCCCGGCCGGTTAGCGCCGTAGAACGGAACCGCGAAATCCCTGTACGCCTGCGAGCGATCGTTCATCAGACTCGCACGTATACCATCGAACAACTCCAGCGGCAGCCCTTCGGGATTTTTCTCCGTCTTCACGATCAGCGGCGGCACGGCGGCGATCAGCACGGCCTTCGCAACGCGGCTCGTTCCGTGGCGGCCGATGTAACGCGCGACCTCACCGCCTCCGGTGGAATGGCCCACCACTGTGACGTCGTTCAGATCGAGAGCTTCGATCACTGCCGCGAGATCGTCGGCATAGCCGTCCATGTCATTGCCGGATGTAGCCTGGCTGGACCGGCCGTGACCGCGCCGATCGTGCGCGACCGCGCGGAAGCCGTTCTGGGCGAGAAAGAGCATCTGTCCGTCCCACATGTCGGCATTCAGGGGCCAGCCGTGCGAGAACGTAACGACCGGACCACTGCCCCAGTCCTTGTAATAGATCTGCGTCCCATCTTTCGTTGTGATAAAACTCATGACTCTCTCCTTCTTGGTGTGCGCCGCTCTGGTTGAAACTTAATGAGCGGCGGTGGGTTCTGTCGGGTTAGCTGCGATTGATCTCTAGCCTTACGCGACCTGCGAGCTCGTCTTCGGAGCCGTTGGCGACACTTGATTAGTCTGTTTACTAAGCCATTGTTCAAACGGTGTCGCGCCGAGTTGCGCGTCACCGATCGGAACGAGCGAGTTCTCGCTCAGCTCCGTGCCGAAGTAACGCGCGTGGGGGTCGGCGACGACCTCGCGCGAATCGTTGCGTGCGCTCAGCGCGCGGCGGATGAATTCGTCGAACGGAAGCCGCTCCGGCCCAGCCACTTCGATAGCTCCATTCAATGGTTTACTCACCGCAGCCGTGGCTACAGCCGCGGCAACATCGTCCGACGCGATGGGCTGAAAACCGACCGGTGCGATGTGAACTTTGTCATTCGTCGTCGCCGCGTCTGCGATGGCGTTCATGAACTCGAAGAACTGCGTCGCGTGGACGATCGTGTAAGGGACCGACGACTCTTTAATCAATTTTTCCTGTGCAACCTTGGCGCGCATGTAACCGCTGTCGGGCAGGCGTTCCGCGCCCACGATGGATAACGCCACATGATGGCCCACTCCCGCGGCGGCTTCATAAGTAAGGAGATTGTGCGTTGACGTTTCGAAGAACTTCAGCACTGCCGCGTCTTCGAAAGAAGGCGAGTTCGATACATCGACAACCACTTGCGCGCCTTGAAGAACTTCTGCCAGCCCTTCTCCGGTCAGTGTGTTGACACCTGAATTGGGCGATGCCGGTACTGCTTCATGACCTTCAGCCTTGAGTTGGGCCACGACTTTCGATCCGATCAGACCGGTGCCACCGATAACGACGATTTTCATAAAGCTTTCCTTTCTGTTTCTGTCTGAAGTGTTCGCGATAGTAACAGGTTGGCGAGCAGAAGCAAGATCGGCTAACGAACAGCAAAAATCGCCACGCATCAATGCTTGTCGCACGAAAAAGGTGGGCGTAAGCTGCAAAGTTCCAGCACCGCGCATAACAATGTTCTGGACCAGCAGTAAGTTTCAAAGAAACTGACGTTACTCAACTGTTCCAGAAAGACCTCGCCTTTCAAATCGATCACCTTAGGGAAGTTCAATCGGAACTTGGAGCTATATCCCGCTCTTCGAGTAAGGGTCATTTTCACCATTTCAGGTTTTAGATTCGAGGCCAAACCCAATCGGCTGAAAGGAGATTCTATGCCTAAAAACAAGGCGAAAAACCGGCCGGGGGAAATCAGTAGACGCAGTGTGCTCAAGATCGGAGCAGCAGCGGGAGCCGCGACAGTCGTGGTCCCAAGTCTGTTGACATCAAACGAGGCACTGGGTTTTCAGACCATCGCCGAGCCGGTACTTTGCGCTACACCAACCAACAGTCCACCACATCATCCGTTCGTTGATAACTTTACGGCTCCGACTCCGGCGGTGGACCAACCGCTGAGTCCACAACCAACCGAGTTTCCTAACATCGCAGCCGGTGAAGCTGATCGAGCGCCGCATCCGCGCTGGCTACAGTTCTCGCCGGCCTACTTTACTTATGACATATCGGCCCAGGCCGGACTACATCAGTTTCATTCGGACTTCGGCCAAACATACATCTGGGGTTTCAACGGCCAGTATCCTGGTCCAACCATCTTCGGGCAATACGGCAAATCCGGAATAGTCCGCTTCAGAAATAACTTACCCACCGTCACCTCGACGTTCGGCCGCAACGAGATGACGATCCACTTGCACAACGGCCATCACGGTTCGGAGAGCGACGGTTTCGCCGGCGACTTCTTCGGCACCGGTTTCTGGAAAGACAATCTGTACCCGAACGTCTATGCCGGTATCGACGCTTTTGGCGGCAACACGGGCGGTGACGGAGTCGGTGATCCACGCGAGAAGATGGGCACGTTCTGGTATCACGATCACCGGGCGGAGTTCACGCTTCCTAACAACGTGCTGGGCATGAACGGCATGTACATCGTGTATGACTCAACCGATCCCGGTAATGAATCAGCGAGCACGAATTCGCTGCGCTTACCCGGGATTTACGGTGTCACAGACTTTCCCCTGATACTGGTGGACCATACGTTCTGTCCCACTTCCGGTGGACGCACGGAGATGGTGAACGCCGCCGGCGGCGACAAGTTCATCGTCAACGGAAAGATTCAACCGAAGATGACGGTGAGGCGGCGCAAGTACCGCTTTCGCATTCTCAACACTGGACCGACGCAGACTTACGATCTGACGCTGATCAAACCGGACGGTTCAGTCGGCACGATCACCGTAATCGCAACGGACGCGAACTTCCTCGAGCATCCGATTTCAATCGACGCGGGCGCGAATGCCGGCAACAGCAACAGCACCACGGCGCCGATCGTTCCGGGCGGACTGCGTGTCAGCGTGGCCGAACGTTACGACATCATCATCGACTTCAGCCAGTTCAACGCGGGCGACAAACTCTACCTCAAGGAGAACAGGACGATGTTTGTCGGCAACCCGTCACCCGATCCGTTGCCGCCAGGATTGAACATCGGCAACGTGCTGATGCAATTCAACGTGGTGAATCTGGAAATCGGGTTCCCGCCCGATACGCCACCGATTCCGGCAACGCTCACCACCTATCCGACGTTGCCGCCAACCGACAACACGTGGGAATGGCAGTTCGTATTGAAGCATGGTCAGTTCAGGGTAAAGAGACCGGACGATAAATTCGGTTGCACGTTCGATCCCGATCACTCCTCGCACTGCATTCTTCAGGGAACGACTGAAGAGTGGCTCATCAACAACAACATCTCTTCAGCGTGGACCCACCCGGTCCACATTCACTTCGAAGAGTTTCGCACTTTGAAGCGCTTTGTGAACGGTGTGGAAGTTCCGGTGCCGCCACTGCTATCCGGCAGAAAAGACGTAAGCCGCATGGAGGCCGGACAAGGCGCCTTGATCAAGATGCAGTTCAGAGACTACAGCGGCAGGTATCTCATCCACTGCCACAACATGGCCCACGAGGACAACTTCATGATGGTCCGCTGGGACATCGTTCCCGACC
>CAMLLD010000139.1 GCA_946480785.1 uncultured Blastocatellia bacterium
ACCTTTTGCAACCATTTCATCGTTTGGGCTGCTGACTACGGACCCGGTTGACGTCGACACTGGCCTCAATGTCTGGGCGAGTTTCTCCGTCAACGGCGACAATGGGTCGAAGGATACGACCATCACGTTCGACAAGGCCGGGAACTACACCTTCCAAGTCACAATCGATGACGGCAACAGCACCGTCACGAGCAGTGTGAACGTCACCGTCAACCAGACCCTGACCACGATCACCGTCTCGCCCGCGAACCCCGATCGAGTTTGGGCGATCGTCGAAGCCGAAGACGGCGGCGTGTTTCGTTCAGACAACGGCGGCCGCACGTGGTCCAAGGTCAACGAAGAGCGGCGGCTGCGCCAGCGCGCGTGGTACTACACGCGCATCTACGCCGATCCGAAAAACGCCGACGCGGTTTACGTTCTCAACACCGGCTTCTATCGCTCGAACGACGGCGGCCGCACGTACACCGGCATCGGTGTGCCGCACGGCGACAATCACGATCTGTGGATCGCGCCCGACGATCCCAACCGCATGATCGAAAGCAACGACGGCGGCGCGAACGTTTCGTTCAACGGCGGCCGCAGTTGGACCGAACAGGACCAACCGACCGCGCAGTTTTATCGCGTCGCGCTCGACAACGATTTCCCTTACAACGTCTACGGCGCGCAGCAGGACAACTCGACCGTGCGCATCGCGAGCCGCACGACTGAAGGCGGCATCGGCACGAGCGACTGGTACGACGTCGGCGGCGGCGAGTCGGGCTGGATCGCGCCTTCACCGAAAGATTCGCAGATCGTTTACGCCGGCTCTTACGGCGGGCTAATCACGCGCTACGATCATCACACCGGTCAGTTCCGCGACGTAAATCCTTATCCAGACAATCCGATGGGCTCTGGCGCCGACGTGTTGAAGTATCGTTTCCAGTGGAACTTCCCGCTGCTTTTTTCGCCGCACGATCCAAACACGCTCTACACCGCGGCCAACGTGCTTTTCAAATCGACTGACGAAGGCAGCAGTTGGCAGATCATCAGCCCGGACCTGACGCGCAACGATAAGTCGAAGCAAGGCCCCGCTGGTGGTCCGATCACGAAAGACAACACGAGCATTGAGTACTACGACACGATCTTCACGGTAATGGAGCCGCCGGTGCAGGCGGGCACGATCTGGACCGGCAGCGACGACGGTCTCGTGCACATCACGCGCGACGGCGGCAAGAACTGGTCCAACGTCACGCCCTCGTCGAGCATGATGCCCGAGTGGATTCAGATCAACTCGATCGAAGCCTCGCCTTTCGATCCGGCGACGGCTTACGTCGCAGCGACGATGTACAAGTTCGACGACTACCGTCCGTATCTCTATCGCACGAACGATTACGGCAAAACGTGGAAGAAGATCGTCAACGGTATTCCCGACATGGCGTTCACGCGCGTGATTCGCGAGGATCCGAACAAGCGCGGTCTGCTTTACGCGGGCACGGAAACGGGCATGTACTTCTCGGCGGACAACGGCGAGCACTGGCAGTCGTTGCAACTGAATCTGCCGATCGTGCCGATCACCGATCTCGCGATTCAGAAGCGCGAAAGTGAACTGGTGGTGGCGACGCAGGGCAGATCGTTCTGGATTCTCGACGACCTGCCGTTGCTGCATCAACTCGTCGATGCGGGTGGTCTCAATGCGGTGAGCGAGACGCGGCTGTTTCAACCGAAAGACAGTTACCGCATGCCGGGCGGCGGTGGTGGTCCAGCGTCGCCGACGTCGACACTCGGCAGAAATCCGGCGAACGGCGTGGTGGTGTATTACTCGTTGAAGTCGAAGCCGGCGTCGGAGATTGATTTGGAGTTTCTGGATCCGAATGGCAAGTCGATTCGGAAGTTTACGCAGAAGATCCAGCGTGAAGGTGAGGCTGCGGCGGCGTCAGGACAGGCGCAAGCGCCGCCGGCCGACGAAGGCGGGTTTGGTTTTGGCGCGCCCGCGCGCGTCACGACTGATGTGGGGTTGAATCGTTTTGTGTGGGATACGCGCTACGCGGACGCGGTGCGTTTTCCCGGCATGATCCTGTGGGCGGGCGAGACGCGTGGGCCAAAGGTTCCGCCGGGAATGTATCAGGTGAAGCTGACAGTTGACGGCAAGCCGCTCACGCAGAATTTCGAGGTCAAAGCCGATCCGCGTTTGACGACCACGCCCGCGGATTATGCGAAGCAGTTGGAGTTGAATCTGAAGATTCGCGACAAGCTGAGCGAGACGCACAACGCGATCATTCAGATCCGCGACGTGCGCAAGCAGGTCGATGATTTGTTGAAGCGCGTGGGTTCGCAGTCGAAGCCGATCAACGATGCGGGCACGGCGTTGAATAAGAAGCTGACGGCGATCGAGGAGGCGTTGTATCAGACGAAAAACCAGAGCAGTCAGGATCCGTTGAACTTCCCGATCCGTCTGAATAACAAGCTCGCGGCGCTGGCTGGTGTTGTCGGCGGCGCGGAGGCCGCGCCGACGGCGCAGTCATACGCGGTTTACGACAATCTCGTGGCGGCGATCGATGCGGAGCTCGCGAAGCTTTCGACGATCATGAAGACGGACGTGCCGGCGTTCAATCAACTGGTGCGCGATCAAAATATTCCGGCAGTGGTGGTAAAGTAAATTCGTGGAGCAAAGATCGGTAACTACCAAACGTCTCGCGGAAATCACTGACGCCCAACTCACCGGTGACGGGACACGGATTGTCACGGATGTGAGTCATGATTCCCGTCGCACGGGTGAAGGCGCTTTATTTGTCGCCGTCTCCGGTGCGTTGTTCGACGCGCACAAGTTTGTGCCGCAAGTGATGTCGCAAGGCGCGGTCGGTGTGTTGTCGGAACATCCTGCACCGCCGGACTTCAATGGCGCCTGGTTGCAGGTAGCGGACATTCGTCGCGCAATGGCGCTGGCCGCTGCGGAAGTCCAAGGCCATCCGTCACGCGAGCTCCAACTAACCGGCATCACCGGCACTAACGGCAAAACCACGACTGCGTACCTGATCGCTTCGATTCCCGAAGCTGCGGGCGAACTGGTCGCGATGACGGGCACGGTCGAGTATCGCCTCGGCAAAGAGCGCTTCAAAGCCGATCGCACCACGCCCGAAGCGACCGACATGCAGCGGCTGTTGCGGCAAGCGGTCGAGATCGGTTGCCGTACGGCGGTGATGGAATGTTCGTCGCAGGCGATGGACTTTCATCGTTGCGACGAGCTCGAATACGCGGTCGCGGTGTTCACGAATCTCACGCGAGATCATCTCGATTACCACAAGACGATGGAGAACTACTGGTACGCGAAGCAGCGTCTCTTCGACGGCCGTCTCGGTTCGCGACCGCGGCACTCTGTCATTAACGTCGACGATCCTTACGGTGTCGAACTCGCCGACAAGCTCGAAAGCGAAGGTCTTGACGTGATTCGCTACGCCGTGAAAGCTCACGCCGATGTGACCGCACACGACGCGGAGTTCTCGCTCGAAGGCATGAAGTTTCAACTCTTAACTTCCGGAACCGAACGTGAATTTCGTTCACCGCTTGTCGGCGCGCCGCACATTTACAACACGCTCGCGGCGGTGGCGAGTGGGCTCGCACTCGGTTACAGCCTCGACGTGATCACGGCGGCGCTCGAGAATTGCAGCGGCGCGCCCGGGCGTTTCGAACGCGTGCCGCACGATGGCGATTTCTCGGTCGTCGTCGATTACGCGCACAGCGACGACGCGCTCCTGAACGTGTTGCGCACGGCGCGTGAAGTCGTTAAAGGAAAGATCATCACGGTGTTTGGGTGCGGCGGCGATCGCGATCGCACGAAGCGTGCGCCGATGGGTGAAGCGGCCGGCACGTTGAGCGACGTCGTGATACTGACGTCAGACAATCCGCGCACGGAAGATCCCGAACAGATCCTGTGCGACGCGGAAGAGGGGATCCGCAAGACCGGCAAACCTTATCGCAAGATCTCCGACCGCACTGCGGCGATTCACGAAGCCATCAATGAAGCGCGCACCGGCGACCTCGTCCTGATCGCCGGCAAAGGTCACGAAGACTATCAGATCATCGGCCGCGAAGTCTTCCACTTCGACGACAAGGAAGTCGCCCGCGCCGCACTCGCCGCCAAACAATAAATGTATCCGTTCTTTTTCGTGTTCATCCTTGTTTCGCTACTCCAGGCGTATGGCCCTGCAACACGTATTGCGACGATAAAAAACGACGACATCAACGAAAGCAGCGGCCTCGTCGCGTCGCACACCTCACCGGGCGCGTACTGGACGCACAACGACTCCGGCGATGGTCCATTCATCTACGCCATCGACACGCGCGGCCAATCGCTCGGCACTTTTCGCGTCACGGGCGCAACGAATCGCGACTGGGAAGACATCGCCTCCGGCCCCGGCCCACAACCGAACCGCTCGTCCTCTACATCGGCGATACTGGCGACAACGATCGCGTTCGCGACGAAGTCATCGTCTACCGCGTCCCCGAACCACAAATAACTGCGGCCGACAAAAACACAACCAAGAAGCGCCCACGCGCAACCGAACCGGCTGAAGCGATCCGTCTCACGTATCCCGACGGCAAACACGACGCCGAAGCCCTCCTGGTCCATCCGTCAACCGGCAATCTCTACATCGTGACAAAAACGCCGTTCGCTAAACCGGGCATCTACGAAGCCAGAGCGCCGTTAACCAGCGGCAATCCGATCACGATGCAGCGCATCGGCGAACTGCAAACGCCGAGTCTGCTCGGCGGCGCGATCACCGGGGGCAGCATCTCGCCCGACGGCCGGCACGTTGCATTCTGTGATTACTTCGGCGGTTACGAACTAATACTCCCGGACACAGTGAAGAACTTCGAAGAGATCTGGAAACAAAAGCCCGCGAGCTTCGATCTCGGCAAGCGGAAACAAGGCGAGTCGATCGCGTATCGCCTCGACGGCGCCGCCGTGCTCGCAACAAGTGAAGGAAAGTCGCCGGACCTTATTCAGGTCGACTTAGGTCGCCGGCGATCGAGAATGTAGTAGACGGGCACGCCGAGCAGGATCAGGAACAGACCGATGCCCGTCTGATGCGGCGTGTTGTAGATCGTCTGCACGATGAGCCAAACGCAGACGATGACGAAGATCACGGGGACGAACGGGTAGCCCCACACGCGATACGTTCGCTCCGCGTCAGGCAAGCGCCGCCGGAAGATAAAAACCGACGCCGCTACGAGCGCATAGAACAACGTGAGCGCGAAGATCGCGTAATCGGTGATGTTGTCGTAAGAGCCCGACAACGCGACGACGCAAGCCCAAACACACTGCACTACCAGCGCCCTG
>CAMLLD010000140.1 GCA_946480785.1 uncultured Blastocatellia bacterium
GTTGGCACACTCGAATCACTACGCTGGCACGTCGCCGCGGCGTTATTACACGAACGCGCCCTGCGCGCCGTGACGCGCATACGCACGCGCGTTTTGCACAAACTGCCGCAGCTCCTGCGCACCGCTGAAGCCGTACTGAATGGAGGAATCGATGAAAACTAGATTCCGCCACATCATCACGCGCAACCTGACTGCCGAGAAATGGAATTTCGTGCTCGCGATTGCCTGCACGCTGATCATCGCCGGCGCCGATCTGTTGCGGCCGTGGCCGCTGAAACTGATCATCGACAACATCCTGCTCGGGAAGAGACTGCCCCCTGCGCTGCGTGCGTTTGAAACCTTCTTCAGCGCCGATAAAACGTGGGCCATCGTCGCCGTCGCCTCGTTGCTGATCGCGCTCAGCGCGATCAAAGGCTTTTCCGTTTACGCGCAGACGTCGATCACTTCGCGTATCGGTTATCGCATCGCGCACGCATTGCGCGGCGAGCTGTTTTCGCACTTGCAACGTCTCTCGCTCGCCTTCCACAAACGCGCTCGCGCCGGTGAGCTGCTGACCAAAGTCACGAGCGACACGAATTCCGTTCGCGATGCCTTTTCCGAGTTCGCGCTCACTCTCGTCACTGAAGCGCTCACGCTCGTCGGCATGGTCGTCATCATGCTGGCCATGAACCTCCAGTTGAGTCTCGTGGTGTTGGCGACGTTTCCTGTGCTCGCCGTGATTTCCGTTTATCGCTTTCGCCGCATTCGCGATTCAGCGCGGAAGGTGCGCAAGGCGGAAGGCAATCTCGCGTCGCGCGTAAGCGAAACGCTGCACGCGATCGCCACGGTGAAAGCGTTTGGCCGCGAGCGTTATGAAGTTGAACGGTTTGAGTCGGAGAGTTCGGAAACGCTGAACGAGAGTATTCGCACGGCGCGTCTCGAAGCCGCGTCGTCGCGGGCCGCCGACATCGTCAACGCGATCGGCACGTTTGCCGTGCTCGTCTTTGGTTCGTTGCAGGCTTTGCGCGGGCGCATCACGCCGGGATCGCTGCTGATCTTCGTGTCGTACATGAGCAGCCTCTACGTTCCGATCCGTACGCTCGCGAAGTTGTCGGCAAAACTCTCGCGCGCTTTCGTGTGTGCGGGACGAATCTCCGACACGCTCGGCATCGAGCCCGAACGCGAGGATGCGCCCGGCGCAGTGGAAGCGACTGCGTTGCGCGGCAACATCAGTTTTCGGCAAGTCTCTTTCGCGTACGGCGTGGGCCAACCGGTGCTGCGGAATATCTCGTTCGAGATCCCGGCCGGACAGAAAATCGCGCTGCTGGGCCGTTCGGGCGCGGGCAAGTCGACGGTTATCAGTTTGCTCCTGAGACTTTACGAAGCGCAGCACGGCGACATTCTCATCGATCGTATCAACGTCAAAGATTATCGACGCGAATCACTGCGTCAGCAGATCGGCATCGTGATGCAGGACATCGTGATGTTTGGCGCCACGATCAGGGAGAACATCGCTTACGGAAAGATCGAAGCTACGCCTGACGAGATCGTGCGCGCGGCGCAGGCGGCGAACGCGCACGAGTTCATCAGCAAGTTAGAGGATGGGTATGACACCGTGATTGGCGAAAGGGGAGGCACACTCTCCGGGGGGCAACGCCAGCGGATCGCGATTGCGCGCGCGTTCGTGCGCAACGCGCCCATCCTCGTTCTCGATGAACCGATGACCGGGCTGGACGTCGAGAGTGAAGAAGCCGTGCGCGATGCGCTGCAACGGCTGATGTGCGGCAAGACTTGTTTGCTCATTACGCACGATCTGTCTTCCGCAGCCGCTGCCGATCGCGTGTTGATTCTCGAGCACGGCCGCATTGTCGAACAAGGCAATCCGCTGGAGTTGATCGAGACCGGCGCGCGTTATCGGCATTTGTGGGACACACATTTAACGAGGAGCCGGACGTTGGCAGTTCCGGTCCAGTAAGCAATGAGCAAACGATCTGCAATTCTCTTTTACTGCCAGCACTCATTGGGTATGGGCCATCTCGTGCGCTCGCTCGCGCTGGCGGATAGTTTGGCAAGGCGTTTTCGCGTGGTCCTGCTGAACGGCGGGCGGATGCCGAAAGGAATTGTGGTTCCCGCTGGTATTGAGGTCGTCAATTTGCCGCCGCTGGGGATGAATGACGCCGGCGCACTTGTGAGTCACGACAAACGCATCACCGTCGAGCGGGCACTGGATCGCCGGCAGAAAATGATTCGCGAGATGTTCGAAAGTGTGCGTCCCGCGGTTGTCTTCGTCGAGCTGTTTCCTTTCGGTCGCAAGAAGTTTGCGGGTGAGTTGCTTCCCTTGCTGCAAGCGGCTCGTCAACTGGAAACACGCGCGCTCGTCGTTTGCAGTCTGCGCGACATCCTCGTCAGTCAAAGAAAAAAACAACAAGAGCACGACGATCGCGCTGCAACCTGGGCCAATGAGTTTTTCGATCTGGTGCTGGTCCATTCCGATCCCTCGTTCGCGCGCTTCGAAGAATCTTTTCAGCCACGTGTTCCTTTGCGAGTTCCGGTTGAGTACACCGGGTTTGTCGTGCCGCGCGGCGCGCCGCTGCGGCGTGAGTCGTCATCACGAAAGGCAATCGTGGTTTCGGCAGGCGGCGGTGTTGTCGGCGAGCCGCTCTTGCGCCTCGCGCTTGAGGCTCACGGGCACTTCGCGGACGACGCGGGCATCGAGATGAAGATCATTGGTGGACCACTGCTGCCGCGGGAATCGTGGCAGTTACTGCGCAGTCTCGCGCGCGGGAGACAACGATTGAAACTCATCAGACACGTCAGTGATCTGGCGGGCGAGTTGAGCACAGCGGCAGTCTCGATCAGTCAGGCGGGCTACAACACCTGTCTCGACGTGCTGCGCGCTGGTGTGCCGGCCCTGCTGGTTCCGTTCGCGAGAGCAGACGAAAACGAGCAGCGCACGCGCGCGTTACGTTTGCAGGACCTCGGACTCGTGAAGGTGCTCGACGAAAGCGAACAAACTTCGGAAAGCCTCGCCACGGAAATACGCGGCTTGTTGAATTTCAAGTTTGCCACGCCGGCGCTCGATTTGAACGGCGCGGAACGCTCGGCCGAGTTAATTGAGTCGATGTTATGAGTTGGCTGAATTCGTTAGCACAAACGCTGGACGCGGCGTCGCAGCCGATCGTCTTCTTCTTTCGCGATGACGACGCGGGCTGGGAGGATCAGCGTCTCTTTGAACTGATTCGACTCTTCGCCAAGCACGACGTGCCGCTGGACCTCGCGGTGATACCGAAGTCGATCCGCAACAGCATGGCGGCACGCTTGCGCATGCTGGTGGAAATGTTTCCTGAGAAGCTTGCGCTACACCAGCATGGCTACGCGCACGTGGACCACGAACAAAGCGGACGGAAAAGCGAATTCGGCGACAGTCGTTCGAGTGCTTTGCAACTGGCGGACATTATGAGCGGCCGGCAACTGCTTAGCGGCATTTTTGGACCAATCGTCGATCCGATCTTTACGCCGCCGTGGAACCGCTGCACCGCTACGACCGCTGCCTGCCTGCGCGAAGCAGGTTTTCGCTATCTGTCGCGTGATGTCACTGCGTCAGCTATAGACACTGCTGGTCTGTGCGAGCTTCCGATCGCCGTTGACTGGTTCAAAAAGCGCGCGGGTGTTCGTCTGACGCCGTTTGAAATCGGCGCGTCGCTCAGCGCTGCTGCACGAGAGCGGAGCGCTGTGGGGGTGATGTTGCACCACGCCATTATGGACCAGGACGAACGCACACGACTCGGGGATTTGTTGCGGTTGATTTCGTCGCACGCGCAAGCACGAGGTGTGCTGATGCGCGACGTCAGCGAAGCGACAGGCAAAGGAGAAACGTCATGAGAAGATTGTTACTCGCTATCTTTATAAACATCATTGTCAGCAGCTCGGTCATGGCGCAAACAAAAGACGTCGACGAGGCGCGTCGTCGCTTTTGGATTTCCATGTCGCTGGCAAGCGTATTTGACACGAACATCACTCATGACGAACAACAGGTGAGCGCGTTTGGTCTGGTGCCGAGCCTCGGCTTTCATTTTCGCGACAACGCCGAAAGGCCGTCGCTTGAGATCGACTACGAGGTTGGGCTGCATCGCTATACGAACACTGACGAGTTCAATCGCGTGAGTCACAGTTTCACGGGGGTCTATCGCAAGCAACTCGCCAAACGGCTCTACTCGAAAACGACGGCCGAGATCTCGCTCAAAGGATCGTCCGAAGACCGCGACGTTAATAACAACTATGTCGTCGAGCAGCAGCTTCAGTATCGCTTGCCTTCGAATACGAGAGTGGCGGGGTTTGCGGCGTATCGCATGAAGCGTTATCCGTTGCTCGACGCTGACTCGAACGCGATCGATTCGTACGCCGGGGCGAAGGTCGAGCAGCGTTTGCGCAGCGATCGGCGGCTCGAGTTCACGTATCGCTACGATCACAACCGCGCGTGGGACCCGCGCAACAACTACTTCCGCCGCACGTACTCGGTGGAGTTTGAAACACCGCTTTCGCTCAAGCGGCGCGATACGTTGAGCGCGGAGTTTCGCTACAGTCCGCGCACTTATCAAACCCGTCTCACGAAAGTGAACGGCGTCCGCGTGCCGCGACACGACGATCGTTGGGTGTTCGATGTGATCTACCAGCGTCTGCTCCGCTCGAATACAGTGATGGCCTTCGAATACGAATTCGAAACCCGCAACTCCAACGACCCCGACAAGCTCTTCACCTCCCACGCCTTCGCACTAACCTTCACGTTCGACGGCTGGAGTATTAGGTGAGTGAAGTGTGAAGTCAGTAAACTGCAAAGTAAGTGAACCGTAAAGTAAGTGAACCGTAAAGTAAGTGAACTGCAAAGTAAGCGAACTGTAATGTGAGTAGCGCGGATGTTGAACTCCGAAGGAGTTCGCGAATGTCAGCCCATCTATGAAGCGGTCTCCGTTGTCAAGAGTTTTTTTGAGCACAC
>CAMLLD010000141.1 GCA_946480785.1 uncultured Blastocatellia bacterium
GCGGCAATCGCTCCTTTAAATAAGAACGCAACTCGCCGGGTTCAGCTTCGCCCACAACATACGCCACCAACTGCTTGTCACCATGCGGCGCTTCTCTCACCACTGCGACCGCTTCACGCACCTGCGCGTGTTGGCCCAACACTGCCTCGATCTCGCCCAACTCGATGCGGAAGCCTCTGATCTTTATCTGTTGATCGTTGCGGCCGAGGTATTCCAACTCGCCTGATCCATTCCAACGCACCACGTCGCCGGTGCGGTACAAACGCGCGCCGGACGTCTTGCTAAATGGGTTCGGCACGAAGCGTTCCGCCGTCAACTCCGGTCGCTGCCAGTAACCATGTGCGAGGCTCTCGCCGCCGACATACAGCTCGCCCGCCGCGCCCACCGGCACGACTCGCATTCCTTCGTCGAGCACGTAGACTTGCGTATTCGTGATCGGCCAACCGATCGGAATGCTGCGCCGTCCTGTCTCACATTTCCAGTACGTCACATCGATCGCGGTTTCCGTTGGTCCATATAGATTGAACAACTCCGCGCCGAGGCGCTGGACGAACTTCTCCGGAAGTCGCGGCGGCATTGCTTCCGCGCCGCAGAAGACGTAGCGCAGACTCACACACTCCTCGATGTCCGGGTCTTGCAGCAGCGGTTCGAGCAACGACGGCACGATCTTCAGCGCGGTGATCTGTTGTTCCCGGATGAAGCGCACGAGGTAAGTTATGTCCTGATGTCCACCCGGCGCTGCGATGACAAGCCGTGCTCCAGAAAGCAAGGGTGCGAAGAGTTCCCAGACAGAGGCGTCGAAGCTGAAAGGTGTTTTCTGAATTACGCGATCGGTGGACGTGAGTGGGAAGCGTCGCTGCATCCAGGCCATGTGGTTGTGCAGCGCGCGATGCGGCACCATCACCGCTTTTGGCTGTCCCGTCGAACCTGACGTGTAGATCATGTAGGCCAGGTTCTCAGCCGTCGCTATCGCCGGTGGATTAGTAATCGGGTATCGCGCTATCTCGCTCCAGACATCGTCGAGCCGCACGACTTTCGCGTTGTGCTCCGGTAGGTTTTCTTCCAATTGCTGCTGCGTCAGTAACAGCTTGATGCCTGAATCGCTCAGCATCTGCGCTACTCGTTCGCGCGGATAGTCCGGATCGATCGGCACGTATCCGCCGCCTGCCTTCAGCACGCCCAACATGCCGACGACCATCTCCAGCGAACGCTCCACGCACAACCCCACCGGCTCGCCTGCACTCACGCCGTGTTCGCGCAGATAGTGGGCCAACTGATTAGCACGCGCATTCAGCTCACGGTAACTCAGTTGCTCGCCATTGAAATGCACCGCCGTCCCCGAAGGCGTCTGCGCCACTTGTTGCTCGAACAGTTCGTGAATGCATGTCTCGCGCGGATACTCAGCATTCGTCTCGTTCCACTGGACCAGCACCTGCTCCCGTTCCGCTTCAGTCAACAACGGCAACTCGGAGAGCGACTGCGTTGGGTCTTTAACCGCAGCTTCCAGCAACACTTGCCAGTGCTCCAACAAACGCGCGATCGTGGGCTCGTCGAATAACTCGGTGCGGTAGTTGCACCAGCCGACTAACCCGGCTTCAGTCTCCATCAGCGTGAGCGTCAACTCGAACTTCGCCGTCTCCTGCTCAACTTCAAGCGGCTCGAGCTTCAGTCCCGGCAACTGCAACTCACCCAGCGGCGCGTTCTGCAGCACGAACATCACCTGAAACAGCGGCGAGCGACTCATGTCGCGCTCCGGCTGCAACTCCTCCACCAGCATCTCGAACGGCACGTCCTGATGCGCGTACGCACCCAGACAAACTTCCCGCACCAGTAGGAGATGTTCGCGAAAACTCATCCGCGGTTGCAGTTCCGTGCGCAGCACGAGCGTGTTTACAAAGAAGCCGATCAGCTCCTCCACTTCCCCTCGCGTGCGGTTCGCGATCGGAGTGCCGATGTTCAGATCCCATTGTCCGCTGTAGCGGGCGAGCAATGTTTGCCAACCGCTCAACAGCGTCATGAACAGCGTCACGCCTTCGCGCCGGCTCAACTCCCGCAACCCGTGCGTCAACTCTTCACTGAACACGATCGTCTGCGTCGCGCCGCGATAACTCTGCGTGGCTGACCGTGCATGATCAACCGGCAACTCCAGCACGCCGCTACTGCCCGCCAACTGCTCGCGCCAGTAGCTCATCTGCTCTTCCAGCACCGGCCCGCTCAGCCACTCACGCTGCCACTCCGCAAAGTCTGCATACTGAATCCGTAACTCCGGTAGCGGCGACTCCAACGGCGTCTCTTGCGCCCGGCTGTAAGCTTCGTACAGCGTGGTCAACTCGCGAACCAGCACGCCCACTGACCAACCATCAGTGACGATGTGATACATCGTCACGAGCAGCACATGCTCGTGGTCGCTGAGTCGTACCAGTGCCGCGCGCCACAGTGGTCCCTGCGCGAGGTTAAACGGCCGCGATGCTTCTGCCGCCGCCAACTGCCGCACCACCGCCGCTTTATCTTCCTCGCGCAAACCTTGCAGCTCGATCAACGGCAGATGCACGGGCATCGGCGGCGCGATGTGTTGCACCGGCTGACCACCGACACTCGGATACGCGGTGCGCAGCACTTCATGCCGCCGCGCAATCTCACTCAGACTCCGGCTCAAAGCTCCCTGGTCCAACTCACCTGTTAATCGAATCGCCGCCGGGACGTTGTAAACCGCGCTCCCCGGCTCAAACTGATCCAGGAACCACAACCGCTGTTGCGCGTAAGACAGTGGCGGCGCTGTCTCTCGGCTGCGTCGCTCGATTGCCGGGCCGGCGCCTGCCGCTTCTTCCTGTCGTTCTCTCACAATCAACTGCGCCAGCTCCGCCAGCGTCGTCGTATCGAACAGCGCCCGCAGCGGCAGATCGATCTGGAACAACGCTCGTATGCGCGAGATCACCTGCGTCGCCAGCAGCGAATGCCCGCCACGCTCGAAGAAGTTGTCGTGCACCGACACTCGTTCGACGCCAAGCACTTCCGCCCAAATACCCGCCAACAACTCTTCTTCCGCCGTGCGTGGCGCTACATAACCCGCTTCCGCTGCCTCTTCACCGAGTCGCTCCGGCGACGGCAACGCTTTCCGATCCACCTTCCCGCTCGCGGTCAACGGCAACTGCTCCAGCTTCACGATCGCTTGCGGCGCCATGTACTGCGGCAATCGCTCCTTTAAATAAGAACGCAACTCGCCGGGTTCAGCTTCGCCCACGACGTACGCCACCAACTGCTTGTCACCGTGCTGCGCTTCTCGCACCATCGCAACCGCTTCACGCACCTGCTCGTGTTGGCCCAACACCGCTTCAATCTCGCCCAACTCGATGCGGAAGCCACGCACTTTCACCTGAGCGTCGCGACGGCCAACAAACTCGATCTCGCCGTTGGCCCGATAACGCACCACGTCGCCAGTGCGATACAGTCGCTCCCCGGCACGCCGCGCAAACGGATGCGGCACGAAGCGCTCCGCGGTGAGCTCAGCGCGATTGTGATAACTGCGCGCCAAACCATCGCCACCGAGATAAAGCTCTCCATTACCTCCAACCGGCAGCAATCCCAACTGCTCGTCCAGCACGTACGCTTGCGTGTTCGCTATCGGCCGCCCGATCGGAACGACTTCGCCAATCTCATCCGCGCGATAGAACCGCCGGCAACAACTGAAGGTCGTGTTCTCCGTTGGTCCATAACCATTGATCACACAACCGTGTTCGAGCGACTGCAACGCCTTGCTCACGTGAGTCGCAGACAGCACGTCACCACCCGCTAACAGTTGCTTCAACCCGCGCAACTCTTCCGGCCGCTCATCCACGACCAGATGAAACAGTCCCGCCGTCAACCATAACGTGCTCACTTCATAACGGCGCAACGCTGCGCCCAACTCTTCCAGCGTCGGCGCGCCCGGCTCCAGCAGGACCAACCGGCCGCCGTTCAGCAAGCTGCCCCACACCTCGAACGTCGAAGCGTCAAACGTCAGCGGCGCCATCTGCACGAACGTCTCGGCTGGTCCAAACTCCGCGTAATCCGTTTCCTTCACCAGCCGCACGACAGCGCGCTGCACGATCGCCGTGCCCTTCGGCTCGCCCGTCGAACCCGACGTGTACATCACGTAAGCCAGGTTCTCTCCTGTGGCTTCATTGA
>CAMLLD010000142.1 GCA_946480785.1 uncultured Blastocatellia bacterium
ACGCGCGTGGGAAAGATGAACGCTTTCGCACCCGCGAGCAGTTCGGCTTTGCGCCTGCCGCGCACGTCGCCGACGTAATGCGCGCCGATCTGCCGGCAGAGCGTCTCGACCCGCAGGATGCGTTTGTAATTGTTGCCGGTGCCGGCGACGACGAGCCGGAACCGATACCGCGCGGCGAGCGACAACGCGATGTCGAGACCTTTCTGCATCTCCCAATCCATCGACGACATGAACATGATGTAGTCGTCTTTGGTTTCCGAATAGATGCAGGCGTCCGGGTCCACGCCGTTCAGCACGTAGCGCGTGCGGCCGTGAAGACGCGCGAGCGTACGCGAGACAAAGATCCAATTGTCGGTCGGCACGTGTTGGGCCAGGCCGCGCGTGCGCATGTCGATGTGGCAAGTCGCGACCCACGGTTTGCCGCGCGCCTGCCACTCGGCGACGAGGGGTTTATCGAAATCGGAGATCGTGTGCAGGATGTCTGCGTCCCAAATCGGTTGCGAGACGACTGTCACTCCTGGCGGCAACGGCCCCTGCGCGCCGCTTCGCAGCAGGTAAAACACTTCATGACCTGCTTCGGCGAGTCCCTTTGCGATGAGGTCGTGAATCCAGAAACCGGAGCCTGACGGAAACGAGCGTGGATGCCGTCCGCTGCCGACTTCGCCGAAAGCGGGGTAGCGATGTTCTGATGAGAGCAGGACACGCATGATTTATCCGTTGAAGCCGTCAACACAGGCGAGCCACGAGCCGTCAGGTTGTGGTTGCGCATCGACGTGGTGCATACCGCGCGCGTTCCAGCCAGAGCCGGTTGGTTGCAGCACGGGGCTGGCAGAGTTTTCGACTTCGGTGTAGCTCGTGGTTGTTAATTCGAGAATATCGAACGCGCGAACGCGCGAGCCGTAACGCGGCACGCAGTCCTGCGCGAAGCGGATCAAGTTATCGTTCAGTGTCACGACGCGTCCGGCCGGGCGCGCGCGACGCATGTCGGCGCGAACGATCGGGCTGCGCGGATGTTCGCGCCATGGTCCAATTAAGCTTTCGGCGAAGTAAAGACGCAGCGTGTCGTGCTGGTAAGGCGTAGAGCAGAGGAACAGCCACCAGAGATCGTTGTAACGAGAAATTGATGGGTCGGCGCATTGACCTTCGATCAGTTTTGCCTTTAACGACCAGCGCGTCGGAAACTCGTCAGCTTCATACAAGCAGACGGCGTTCGCGCCGAGCGTTTCCGGGATCATGTAGACCGCGTTCTCCCACTCGAACACGTAAGGATAGGAGAGATGAAACTCTTCGCGTAGAACGATCTGTTTGTATGTCCACTCACGATCATTCTCACTAACGGCCAAACCGATCTCTCCAATTGGCCGGTCGTTACGCAGCACCTCGAAGAACATATGATCCCGCAGCATGAAAGGATCGGCGACAAACGCTGCCGGAATATCCGTCACGTTCGCTGCCGTCAAAACCGGATTAGAGACTTCCGCGGCTGGGGCCAACGCGTAAGGCGAGTTGCCTGTGTAGATGCCGATGGACCACATGGGCTAACGACGCCCGCCGGAGATGTAATCGCCGCGATCGATCATTGCGCCGAGTTGTTTCTGGGCGGTCGTGCCGCGATAGCGTAGACCATCGACGCTGCGCAGCGAGCGCGCGATGCGCGTGTCCACCGCGTCGCTGATAGCTTGCGCGTTGCCGGTCGACTTGTATTCTGCGATCGCTCGATTGAGATCTTCGGACAGCGGATGACAGTAGAGCGCGTCGAGTGGTTGGTTTTCGAAGGCTGCGCGCGAGGTGATCGAACGCTCCATTTCAGCGCGGTTGCGATAAAACTTTTCCGCCGCGCCCATTAACTCTCGATAGACGCCGGTGAACTCTTCCGCGAGGTGATCGACACGTCGTTGTTTGGCACGCACGTGGAAGCGGTTGCCTTTGTAAACCGGGTGCGCGTGTTTCAGCACGCTACGCTTCACGTCTCGATCCGCGAAGAAGTCCGAGGCGACGTTCCCGAGGACAGCGAAAACGTCGACGACACATACATCCTGGACGACCTTGCGCGCGACACAGGGGGAACCGGGATTTTTCAAACCCGCCATCTCCAGCAAGACCTTTACAAAACGCTCGCCAACATCACTCTGCTGCTGAACCTGTTGAGCGACGCCAGTTCGTAGGCCCGTTGCACTAAGAAGTTTTAGCTCGAGATGCTTCGCGTAACGTGCGTCCATCTCATTCGAAATATTCAGCCAGCGCAAATTAAACTGCGCTCGTGTCGCCGCATCTGTTGCGCGCAACACGCGGCGATACATCTCCGCCAGATAAAACCCGCGCTCTTTGTGCTCGGTGCCGTAACCAGACTCCACGTAATCAAGCATGAAGATCGGCGCCGTGCGCGGCTGCGTCGACTGCGTCGGCAAGTCGAGCATCGCGCCGCTCATGTCCATGTTCGACGGACTGATCGCGCCGTGAATCGTGCGCCAGCGAAACGAGTCGGCCGCCGTACGCGCGTGATCGTCGACGATGCGTAACATCGTCGCCGCGAGATCGGGCAAACCCGAATCAGGTCGCACGACCAACTGACCCGTCGCGGAAGTTATCGAGATGAACATCTCTACTGGCGAACGTGCGCCGCGTACGCGCTTCGCGAGCAAGTGGCCCGGACGCAGTTGCGCGCCCGTCCGTACTGCGAGCGCAATCGGCCGCTCGCGACCCGACGGTTCAGTCACAAACTTGCCTTGATCGATTATCGCGAGGATGCGGCTCGCGCCCAGCTCAAACAAATTATGATCGACTTCGCCGAAGATCGCTTCCGAAAGGCAGTCGTCGAAATGCACGCCGCCGTGTGAGTGAACGAAATCGTCTTTGTCGTTGTGGCGAAAGAGAGGAGTGAAGCCGAGGCCTTTGATGTAGAGGTTTGCCTCGCGAAGAAATCCCGCGCGGCCGGCGCCGAGCGCGGGCGTCACCCCATCGCCGCCATAACGATCGGCGTAGAGCCTGACCACCTCGTCACTGGCAATTTCTTCACCGGGAGTCAACGCGCGCAGCGAGAGTTTCTCGAGCAGTTGTTCGGCAAACGCGGGCGTGAGCTGGTTCGTGCGCGGCACGTCGAAACCGAGCTCGCGCGCGAGCTCAAAGTTACACCACACGACTGTCCCGGGAATGCGCGTCGCGGGAAACTCGGCAAACGACGCCTCGCCGAGCGCCGCAAACGCGACAGTCTCGGCGAAACGTACCGCACGAGATTTAGGCAGCTTTAAGGTTGAGCTCATCGAATCGCAGGCGGACCAGATCGTGAATGCGCCGCGCGCAGTTCAGGTAGGCTTCCATTCCTTTGCCGATGGGATCGTCGATGTCTGCCTGCACGTCGAGGCAGAACGTTTTGTTCGCCACGGCCGGCAGCATTTTGATTACCGCGTCGCGATGCGCGCTGGTCATACAGAAGATCATTTCCGCTTGTTGGGCCAAGTTCGCGGTTAAGTTGCGCGCGGCGTGTGGCTCGACCGGAACGTTCAACGATCGCAGCGCGTCCTGCGCTTCGGCCGTCAAAGGCTCGCCGACTCGCGCCGAAACGCCGGCGCTCATAGCTCGCGCGTTTACGGTTTGCAATGCTGCCACCGGAATGCGCAAACGGTTGGCAATCTCCGCGTTGGCAATCGCGGCGGCCATCGGCGAACGGCAGGTGTTGCCACTGCAAACAAACAGGAACAGTCGCTCGCGTCTGCGGCGCCATTTCGCGAGATAACGATCGAGATGGTGCAACGGCGACAGGAAGCCGAGCGCGACGACGAGTAAACCTGAACTGAGCGTCTGGGCCGTCGTCGGCGCGCTCTGATTATACAGGTAGGCGATTATGGCCGTCGCTGTAAATCCGGCGAGCATGCTCGAGCCGCAGTGCATCGGCACGCAGAACGTGTTCTCGCGTCGGTCGAGAAAGATCAGCGTCGTGCAGACGCAGAGCGCCGCGTAACACAGACCAACGAGGGCCGCGTAGATCGCCGCCAGGATCGCGTTGCCGATCACCGCGCCGACGATCGTCAGCCCGACTTGCGACAGCCCGAGCCCGAACACCGCGAGCGCAATCCCCCGGCCCCAGCCGACGCCGCCGAGATCGGCGAGGCCCGCGCGGCCCATGAAAGGCGCGAGCAGCAAGCCGATCCAGACG
>CAMLLD010000143.1 GCA_946480785.1 uncultured Blastocatellia bacterium
CGGTGGTGGTGGATTCGGCGGCGGCTTTGGTGGCGCGGGCGGTGGTGGCGGAAGTTTCGGCGGCGGCGGCGCTGGTGGAAGTTGGTAGCGCCAAAGATGAATTTGTTAGTATCCGGAGCACACAAAAACTGCGATGGTTAAAACAGTAGTGCAGCAAGCTCTGAATGGACTCGTCGAAGATCTGCGTGCGACGCACGGAGACAACCTGGCGTCTGTTGTTCTCTATGGCTCGGCGGCGGCGGGCGAAAGCCGCGAGTTGGAATCAGAGTACAACCTGCTCATCGCGCTGAATCGAATCACGCCCGAAGATCTGCGACTGGCCCAGGCGCCGATGCGCGAGTGGCAACGGCTCGGTCATCCGCTGCCCGTGTACTTCACTGTCGAAGAACTCACAGATGCGGCGGATGTATTTCCGATCGAGTTCCATCAGATGGCGAATGCGCGCGTCGTCCTTTACGGCCGCGACCCGTTTGAGTTTGTGCAGCTTTCGGATGCGAACCTGCGGCACCAGACGGAGTACGAGCTGCGCAGCAAGGTGATCCAACTCCGCCGTCATTACATTCCCGCGTCTGTCTCGATCGAGAAGTTGAGCGACTTGATGAGCGACAGTTTATCGAGCTTCGCGGTGCTGTTTCGCGCGGTGTTGTTGTTGTACGGACAGCAAGCGCCGGTAGCGAAAGCTGATGTCGTGCGGGCGACGGCGCGGTTGTTGAAGCTGGACGCGACGCCGTTTGAAAGAATCTTTCAATTTTACGCGACGGGTGCGTTGCCGCATTCCGAGAAAGAAGCGAACGAACTTTTTGCCGCGTACATGTTTCAAATCGAGCAGGTAGTTGAGGCAGTTGATGAGCTCGAACGGAGGGAAAATTTAAGATGAAGACGAGACGACTCTTGATCCTTTGCGCAGTGGCTGTGATTGCGTTGAGTGCGAGTGGCTGCGGTTACAACACGCTGACGACGAAGCACGAGAACGTGAAAGCGAAGTGGTCCAACATCGAGACACAGCTACAACGCCGCAACGATCTCTTGAACAACCTGACGGAGTCGGCGAAGCTGGCAGGCATTCAGGAACAAGAAGTATTTGGGCGCATCGCGGACGCGCGCTCGCGGCTGCTGAACGCGACCAGCCAGGCGCCACAGGGCGAAGGCGGCGACCGCACGCCGGAACAGAAGCAAGCCGTCATCGATGCCGCGAACAGTTTCGGCGGGACCGTCGGACGCTTGCTGGTCTTGCAGGAGAATTATCCGCAGTTACAGTCAAACCAAAACTTCCTCAAGCTACAGGACGAAGTCGCGGGCACGGAAAACCGCATCGCCACCGCGCGCAAGGATTACAACGACGCGGCCCAGGACTACAACACGTCGCGCGCGCGCTTCCCGACGGTGATTTCCGCGAAGTTGTTTGGATTTAAAGAGGAGCCCTACTTCAAGGCGGTCGAAGGTGCGCAGACGCCGCCCAGCATCAACTCCAATTCACTGCGCCAAAATCCAACGAAGTAGAAATTAGAAACCGCGCGAACTGCACATCGCGCAATGATCGCAAGGCTTGCCGCCCGCTTCAAGGCTGCAAGCCTTTTCATTTTGGAAGAAATCGACGAGCTCCGAAACAGTGGCTTCTTCAACGCCAAAGCGTTCGATACTCGGGTGGTCGGCGTTCACGCCAGCAAGCCATGGTGAGTGAACTCGCGGCGCTGCCGGCGCTGACACCGAAGCGCTACTCGATCCAACCTTCGCTTCGATCTGCACCAGCTTCTGCTGAAGCTGATCCAGCGTCGCACGCATCGCGGCGAGTTCCGATCCGAGATCCGTTTTATCCCTTTCCTTCGGCGTGGCCGCAGCGCCACCAACGCGCCTCGCGATACGCTCCGCTATTTCTCTTGCCTGGTCAGCACTCATAACAGATCGATCCGATCCACGACTCCCACTATCGCCGAGTCGATCGCCGCGCCAGCTTCACCCGTGGCGGCCGTCGACGCGCTCCAACCTTCCTGCACGATCAGCACCGTATCACCAACACCTGCATCGACGGAATCAAGCGCGAGCGTTGAGTAGCTCGTGTCCTCTCCTTCGGGCGTGATCTGCTGGCATACCATCACGCGCGCGTTTTCGTAACGACGGTTCTTCTGCGTCGCGACTACGTTTCCTACTACACGCGCCAGAATCATGAGCGTCCTACGTGTGCTTCCGAATCGACAATCCCGACAATGGTGCAATCAGTCGGTGTGTCTTCACGCTTGAACGGAAAGCTCGCCTCTTTGCCGCGACACCAGAAAACGAGTTCACCCAAACCCGCGCCGACCGAGTCAACGGCCACCATCGGTTTGCCGGTCGGCTCGAGATTCCTGTTCACGGTTTGCACGACCAACAGCTTTCGCCCTTGCAGCGAATCGTTCTTCACCGTGGCCACGACTGTACCGATAACTCGCGCGAGTTGCATAGCTCAACCTCAAGCGCCGCCGTTAACATCCACCGTGTCGATCACCCCGACAATCGCCGCATCCACAGGAACGTCTTTCATCCCCTGCGCGAGTCGCGCACTCGATCCCGCCACGACCAGCACACGCTCGTGAAAGCCCGCACCCACCGTATCAACCGCAACGACGTAACCCGTCGTGTCGCTGCCGTCGACGTTGATCGGCCGGACGATCAGGAGTTTCTTTCCGCTTAGCCGTTCGTCCTTCTGCGTGGACACAACGGTGCCGAGGATGCGCGCGATGATCATGCCTAATTAGCGACTGAGGCCGACCGGAAGATTCTCGTCGACACTGCCATGCGGACGCGGAATTACGTGCACGCTGACGAGCTCACCGACACGTCGCGCGGCAGCGGCGCCGGCGTCGGTCGCGGCCTTCACCGCAGCCACGTCACCGCGCACGATCGCCGTCACAAAACCGGCGCCAATTTTTTCATAACCGACCAAAGTGACGTTCGCCGCCTTCACCATCGCATCCGCGGCCTCGATCATCGCGACGAGTCCTTTAGTTTCCACCATTCCGAGTGCTTCCTGCATTCAGTTGCTCCTCTTATTTATCTATTAACTGCCTGACTCAGTAACTCTACTAATTCTTCACGTGTTAACGTGATCTTCCCGGCGCCGTTCTCCATGATCGGCTCGCGCAAGTATCCACACGCCTGACCGCGCGCCGATTCGCCGAGATACCCCGCGGCTTCGCGAACATTGATCAACTTCTCGATCGCGTCAGCCGGTAAGTTCTTCGAACCACCCAGCACGCGCGAAAGGATCGCGATCTTCGCCGTGTGCTCCAGCGTTTCGAGCCGATCCCACGCCTGCCAAAGATCGGTACCATACGCGACCGCGCCGTGGTTCGCCATCAGCAGCGCGTTGTGATGTTTGACTAACGGCTTCATCTGTTCGGTCAACTCATCCGTTGAAGGAGTTCCGTAAGACGCGAGCGGCACACAACCAAGCGTCAAGATCACTTCCGACAAGATTGGTTGATCGATCGCGAGTCCCGCGACAGCAAACGCGGTCCCATTCGGCGGATGCGCATGACACACCGCATTGATCTCCGGACGTTCGCGATAGATTAACAGGTGCATCGCGAGCTCGCTCGACGCGCGGCGATCGTTCAGCGCACGGCCGTCGAGATCCGTGATCGCGAGCAAGTCTTCAGACATGCGGCCTTTGCACGTCATCGTCGGCGTCGCGAGAATGCGGCCGTCATCCAGACGCACGCTCACGTTACCGTCTGACGAGACGACGTAACTCCGCTCATACATCAGATGGCAAACGCTGATCAGTTCGCGTCTGGCTGTTTGTTCATCCATACCGAATCGTCTGCGTCTCGTTGGCGACTGCGTTTCTGCGTGACTTGCGCGCGCGGTGGTTGGGCCAGGAAATAAGAGAGCGACTCCAGCGACGTCGTCAAATCTACCGTCTTCACTTTCACGCCTTTGCGCGAGTTCAACGAAACGGGCGCGAAGTTGAGCACCGCTTTGATCCCGGCCGACATGATCTGGTTCAGCACTCGTTGCGCCGCCTTCGCTGGAACCGCGATCACCATCACGTCGAGCGCCTCGTCGCGCGCGACTTGCGCGAGCTGTTCGACGTCATGCACGAAGATGCGCTCGTCCCCAATGC
>CAMLLD010000144.1 GCA_946480785.1 uncultured Blastocatellia bacterium
CGAACAGCGTGACATCGGTATCCAGCACCTTCTTCTGCGACAGCTCCTGCAACGCCCCGATGTCGTCGAGGATGTAGATACCGCGGCCGTGCGTGCCGATGATGAGATCGTTGTCACGCGGATGGACCAGGATGTCGTCGATGCGAACGATCGGCATGCCCGAATTGAACGGTCGCCACTCGCGGCCGGCATCGAATGAAACGAACAAGCCATTCTCAGTGCCCACGTACAGCAGATCCTTGTTCCGCGGATCTTCCCGCACGACGTTCACCGTGCCCCACTGCGGCAGGTTGCTGACGATCGAAGACCACGTCGCGCCGTAATCGCGCGTGACGAAGAGATACGGTTTCAGATCGTCCGAACGATGACCATCAACCGCGAGGTAACACGTGCCCGCGTCGTAGTGCGAAGGCTCCACGCGCGAGATGTGATACGTGTCGCCGATACCAGGCACGTTCTTCGCGACGTTGGTCCAGGTCGAGCCGCCGTCGCGACTGACCTGCACGTTGCCGTCGTCAGTGCCGACCCATAACACGCCCGGCATCTTCGGCGACTCGCCAATCGTGACGATGTAGCCGTAGCTGGTGTAGCCGTCGTGTTTCGAAGCCATCGGCTGATTGCCGGGCACGCCCATGATCGGGAGGGTGTTGCGATCGATCTGTTTGGTGAGATCGTTGGTCATGGTCCAGGTATCGCCGCGGTCCAACGACTTGAACAGACGATTGCCGCCGACGTAGAGCAAACGCGGGTTGTGCGGCGAGAGAACGATCGGCGTGTTCCAATAGAAGCGAAAGACTTCGTTCGCCGGCGGTGTCGGTACGACGTTCGACGCGAGGTTTCCGCCGCCGCCGAAACCACCGAAGCCCTGCGCGGCTGCGAATGCTGCGAGTTGCGCTTGTGTGTCCGGAGTCGGTGTCGGCGAAGCTTCAGGCAATGTGCCTGGCGATGGACTGGGCGAAGCTCCCGGCGAAGGACTCGCCGACGGCGCACCGCCACCACCGCGACCTCCTCTGCCGCCTCGCGGTACGCCGCGCGGACGAATACTCACGCTCCTGCCCGTGCGCAGATCGAGTCGATTCATCGCGCCGCCCTGCGACTCGGAGTAGACCGTGTTGTAGTCAGTCGGATCGATCTGCGAATAGAAACCGTCGCCGCCGCCGGTGCGATACCAATCGGCATTCGTGATGCCGTTTTGCAGGCTGCGCGTTTGGCTTGGTCCACCCCACGAGCCGTTGTCCTGCAAGCCGCCGTAAACGTAATACGGTTTTCGCATGTCGGCGGCGACCGCGTAGAACTGCGCGGCCGGAATCGTATTGACGAACTCCCACGTCGTGCCCTGATCGTAACTCACGTCCAGGCCGCCATCGTTGCCGATCATCAACTGGTCGCTGTTGTTTGGATTGATCCAGATCGCGTGGTGGTCGCTGTGTGCGATGCCCGCTTGCAACGACTTGAACGTCTTGCCGCCGTCGATCGACTTGCTGAAGTTCAAACCACCGACGTAAACGATCTCAGGGTTCTTCGGATCGACGCGAATCTGGCTGTAGTACATCGGCCGGTTGTTTTCGTTGCTGACGAGCCGCCACGTTCGTCCTTTGTCGTCGGAACGCCAGACGCCGGGCTTCTTCGGATCGAGTGGCGTCGGCGTCGGCGAAGCGGCGGGACTCGGGGAAGGAGACGCGCTCGGAGACGGGCTCGGCGCAGCGCCGCCCGCCACCGGTTCTTCACCGCCCGTTCCTACGCTCGCGCCCACTTCCATCTGCGCGTAAACCACGTTCGGGTTCGAACGCGAAACGTCCAAACCGATGCGACCGAGCAGTCCGTCCGGAAGGCCACTGCCTTCGAGTTTCTTCCAGGTCTTGCCGGCGTCGATCGTTTTCCAGATGCCGCTGCCTGGTCCACCACCGTTGAAGCCGAAGCTCGTGCGGCGTCGCTGATAAGAAGCAGCGTAGAGCGTTTTGTTGTCTGACGCGTCCATCACGAGATCGGTAAAGCCGGTGTCTTCATCGATGAACTTAACGTTGGTCCACGTGCGGCCGCCGTCAGTGGTTTTGTAAACGCCGCGTTCTTTGTTCGGACCGAAGAGATGGCCCAGCACCGCGACGTAGACCGTGTTCGGATCTTTGGGATCGATCACGATGCGCGCGATGGTCTGCGAATCTTCGAGACCCATTTTCGTGAACGTCTTGCCGGCATCGGTTGATTTATAAATACCGTTGCCGAAGCTCGAGCTCTGGCGATTGTTTGCCTCGCCCGTGCCGACCCAGACGATGTTTGGATCGGACGGCGCGATCGCCACGTCGCCGATTGAGCCGGTGCCGTAAGTGTCGAAGATCGGCTGCCACGTCGTGCCGTTGTTCGTCGACTTCCAAACGCCGTTGGTCGCGAACCCGACGTAGATGATGTAAGGGTTCTGTTCGACCGCGGCGATGTCGTCGATGCGACCGCCCATGCTCGCTGGTCCAATGCTGCGAAAGACGAAAGGCTTGAGCATCGGATCGTTGGACCAATTGACTGGCGTGGGAGTTGGACTGGGACTTGGGGTTGCTCGCGGCTGCTGCGCGGGTGCGGCCGCAGGCGCCGGAGCAGGAGTTTGGTTCTGCGAGTAAACAGTTGCGGTAGCGAAGGCCACGGCAGAGATGATGACAAGCAGTAGGCCCAGATCGTAGACGGAGCGCGACCGATCTTTCATGCGAAAGTATCCTTTCAACTTAGTTGTGAAACTAAACTGCGTGGGATAGAACGATAGAACGAGAACTTTTTATTACCCTTGCCACACGCCGTTGCGGGCGTTGTCCGCTAAGCGTTTCGCGTCGGGCAGGGCGTCGAGCGCGCGCAGAACCTGCACGTCGCTGTCGAGCAACACACGAGCGCCGGCGTCGTTTGAGTAAGCCGCCGTAATGATTTCCTGGCGCAGTCGCAGCTTCGCGAAGTCCAACTCCTCATCGATCTGCGCGGGCTGCAGTTGATTCGCCGGATTCGTTCGCACGTAATTGCGAAACGCTTCGACGACGCGATCGGTGATCGGAAAGTCCGTCTGCTTCGCGCTCTTGCCGTACTGCACCTTCTCGACTTTGTACGACTCCAAACCGGGAACAACTCCCGACGCTAACAGTCGCGTGAACTGAAACGCGGCTTCCATGATGCGCAGGCGCAACGGCGAGAGCGTTGGCTCTTTGATTTCGATATCCGGCGTGATGCCGCCGCCGCCGTAGAACACGCGGCCGACCGCGGTTTGCACCGGTGGTCCAGTGTGCGGATGCGGCGTCGGCGAAGCGAGCGCGAGTGGCGCTTCGAGATTGCGCGGGCCCGGAGCCGGTGGTGTGTCGGCCGGATCGTGACGCGTGTAGTAATCGTAAAGCGAACCGCTCGAATAGTCGCGTTGCAGCGAACGTCCGTAAGGCGTGTAGTAACGCGCTGTCGTCAGAGTCAGACCGGTATTGAACGGCAGTTGGAAGATACGCTGCACGAGGCCTTTGCCGAAACTCGTTTCCCCAACGATGAGACCGCGGCCGTGATCCTGAATCGCGCCCGCGACGATCTCGGAAGCTGACGCGGTGTTGCGATTGATCAGGAGCACGAGTGGCAGCGTTGCCGGTTCGGAGCCGGTTGATTTGTAAACAAACGGCTGGCTGTACTCGGTGCGGCCTTTGACTGACACGACTGGCTGGCCGCGCGGCAGAAACTCGCTGGCGACGTCGATCGCCTGGTCCAGGAGACCGCCGGGATTGCCGCGCAAGTCGAGTACGAGCTGGCGCATTCCCTGCTCTTCGAGACGCTTCATCGCCTTCGATAACTCTTCGTCGCTGGAGCGTTGAAAGCCGCCTGTGAGTCCGATGTAACCGATGCCCGGACGAATCATGTAGGCGTTGCGGATGGTCTCATGCACCGTGCAGATGCCCGACCAGCCCGCCGGGAAATGCACGCAGGTGCCGGGACGCACCTCGATGACCTCGCCGTCATCGCGCACATAAGTCGCGCGCCCGGCGATG
>CAMLLD010000145.1 GCA_946480785.1 uncultured Blastocatellia bacterium
GTGCGCCGCAATACCAGCCTCAACACGTCCGCGATCTGCGCGCCGAGCGCCATGCGCACCCCGATCTCGTGCGTGCGCTGTGTCACGTAGTAAGAAGTGATGCCGTAGATGCCGAGCATCGCGAGCAGCATCGCCACGCCCGCAAACGCAGTCAGCAACAACATTGGTACGCGCCACGCTGCGCCTGCGGTCGCGACCACGTCGTCCATCGTTTTCAGGTTGTAAATGGCAATGTCTTTATCGACGGAGCGAATTGCTCCCCGCACGGACCCGGCGAGCGCAGTGGGCTCGCCATTAGTGCGCGCAACGATCGAGAGCGTGGGCCAGTGCGCGTCCTGCGCGTATGGCACATACATCTGCGAGGGTGCTGGTTTGTCGAGGTCACCCTTTGTGTCGCCAACCACGCCCACCACTTCGCGCAAAAACTTCTCGTCATGCCACTGCATGAGGCGGCGTCCGATCGGGCTCTCGCCCGGCCAAAGCTGCCGGGCCATCGTTTCGTTGACGATCACGACTTTCGGCGACTGTGCATCGTCATGGTCCGTAAACAGGCGGCCCTGCTTCAACGGAATCTGCATCGTGCTGAAGTAATCACCCGTGACCGGGAGGTACATGACGTTGGTCGCGTCTTCCAGGCGCTCGGGTTTTCCTTCGACCAGCGCGAAGTGGCCGACGTTGAACGTCTCGCCGTTCAGAGGCAGACTCAATACCGCGGCAGCGTTCTGCACGCCGGGAACCGTTTTCACCTGGTCAATGAGTTGCCGATAGAGCTGCACCAGTGGTTCGCCTTCCTTGTACTTTGTGGGAGGCAACGCCAAACGGAGGGCAAGCACGTTGCCCGCGTTAAAGCCGGGATCGATCTTGCGCAATTGCGTGAAGCTTTTGATCATCAGTCCCGCGCCGGCCAGCAACACAAACGACAGCGCCACTTCCGAAACGATCAGCAGACCACCGACGCGATTTCTCGTCGCGCTCGGCGCGCCGCTGCGGCCACTCTCTTTCAAAGTTTCGTTGAGGTTGAAGCGTGAACTTTGCAGCGCGGGCACCAGGCCGAAGAGGAGACCGGCAAGAAGCGTCACGCAGAAAGTGAAAAGAAACACTTGCCAGTTGAGCGAGATCTCGTCAAAGCGCGCCGTGTTCGGCGGACTGATCGCGATCAGCAACTTGATCAGCCAAATGCTCAGGACGACTCCGATTGCGCCACTCACGACCCAAAGCAACACGCTCTCAGTCAGTAGTTGGCGCACGATGCGCACACGACTCGCACCCAAAGCTGTTCGCACGGCGATCTCTCTGTGGCGGTATGCGGCGCGCGCGAGCAGCAGGTTCGCGACGTTCGCACACGCGATCAGCAACACGAAACCAACAGCGCCGAACAGCATCAACAGCGCCGTGCGGAAACTGCCCACGAGCTGCTCCCGCAGGTCATGCAGACGAACGCCCCAACCCGCGTTCGTGTCCACATAATTCTGCGCGAGACGCTGATTAATTGTGTCGAGTTCGATTTGCGCCTGCGCGATCGTCACACCAGGTTTGAGTCGCGCGACCACGTTGAGGTAGCGGTTCTCGCGTCGTTGGTTCGCTGCGTTGAGTTGAATCGGGATCCACATCTCCACGTTTTCGGGATAGGTGAAACCCGCGGGCATGACACCGATGATCGTCGTGTTGTGGGTGTTCATGACGATCTGA
Source organism: uncultured Blastocatellia bacterium (assembly GCA_946480785.1). The sequence goes on from CAMLLD010000145.1 coordinate 1,690, forward strand.
CGGCCGACCACGTCCGCCGCGCCGCCGAAACGGCGTTGCCACAGCGCATAACTGATCACGGCGACCCATGGCGCTTCGTCCGGCATGTCGGCCTCTGCAATCCCGCGGCCGCTGAGCGGCGGCGTGCGAAGCACTGCAAAGAAATCCGCGGAGACATAGCCGGTTAGAACGCGTTCTGTCTGGTCATTCGTGGAAATAAAAGCGCCGCCGGTAGAATAGGCCGCAAGCTTCTCGCACGACGTGCACTGCTGTTGCCAATCGACGATGTCGGGCACGGACATGGCGCTGCGCGTGATCCCCTGCTGCGGATTGACGCCCTCCAGGACCACGATGCGGTCGGGTTCGGGGAATTGCAGCGGCCGCAGCAGGACTGAATTCACAACCGTGAACATCGCGGTTGTTGCGCCGATGCCGAGTGCGAGTGTCGCGATCGCGATGAACAGAAATCCCGGTCGCTTTAGCAACGTGCGCACTGCGTACTGGAGATCCTTAATCATCTGCGTAGCTCCCTACTCGTAGCGAAGGGCGATCAATGGGTCCACGCGGGTCGCGCGTCTGGCAGGAATCAACGACGCCAGCAACGCAACAACGACGAGCCCAAGCGCCACGGCCCCGAAAGTGATCGCATCAAACGGCCGCACGCCGAACAACAACGACGTGAGATAACGTGTCACTGCAAACGCGCCGAGAACGCCAATCCCGATTCCCATTACCGCGAGCAACATCGTGCGCCGCAATACCAGCCTCAACACGTCAGCGATCTGCGCGCCGAGCGCCATGCGCACACCGATCTCGTGCGTGCGCTGCGTCACGTAGTACGACGTGATGCCGTAGATGCCGAGCATCGCGAGCAGCATCGCCACGCCCGCAAACGCGCTCAACAGCAACATCGGCACACGCCATTGCGCCGCCGACCGCAGGACCACGTCGTTCATCGTCTTCACGTTGTAAATCGCGATTCTCTTATCGACCGCGCGCACCGCTTCGCGCACTGACGCACCGAGCGCGGCCGATTCGCCCTTCGTGCGCACCACGAACGACAGCCAGGGCCAGTTCTGGTCCTGCGCGTAAGGCACGTACAACTGCGCCTCCGCCGGTTTGTCGAGCTCCATCTTTGTATCAGCCACCACGCCGACAACTTCGCGCCAAAATTTTTCGTCCTTCTTGACCCAAAGGCGGCGACCGATCGGGCTTTCGCCGGGCCACAGTTGCCGGGCCATCGCTTCATTGACGAGCGCGACCTTCGGCGTTTGCATGTCGTCGTGGTCCGTAAACAAGCGGCCCTGCTGCAGAGGAATTTGCAGCGTGTTGAAGTAGTCGGGCGTGACGGAAAGAAACGCCGCGTTCGTTTCGTTTTCAGGAACGTCGGGTTTGCCTTCGATGATAACGTTGCGGCCGAGATTGAACGTGTCGCCACGAAGCGGCAGACTCAACACCGCACCAACGTTCACAACGCCCGGAACCTGCTTCACGCGATCGCTGACCTGTTGAAAAGCCTGCACCCGCTCTTCGCCCTTTTTGTAACTGCCTGGCGGCAAATTCACACGCAGGGTAAGCACGTTGTCAGGTTTGAAGCCGGGATTGATGTCGCGCAGCATCGCGAAGCTTTTGATCAGCAATCCCGCTCCGGCCAGCAATACGAACGACAGTGCCACTTCCGAAACGATCAGCAGACCACCGATGCGATTTCTCGTTCCGCCTGGACCACCGCTGCGCCCGCTCTCTTTCAACGTGTCGTTGAGATTGAGGCGTGAAGTTTGCAGCGCGGGCACGAGACCAAATAACAGTCCGGCCAGAATCGTCACGCCGAAGGCGAAGAGAAATACTTGCCAGTTGAAGCGGATCTCGTCGAAGCGTGGAGTGTTGGGCGGGCTGATGGCGATCAGCAACTTGATCAACCAAACGCTCAGGACGAGTCCGATTGTGCCGCTCACCGTCCACAGCAACAGGCTCTCTGTTAATAGCTGTCTGACGATTCGCAAACGACTCGCGCCGAGCGCGGTGCGCAAGGCGATCTCTTTTTGTCGATACGCGGCGCGCGCGAGCGTCAGGTTCGCGACGTTGGCGCCCGCAATCAACAGCACGAAACCGACTGCGCCGAACAGCATGAACAACGAGGTGCGTAACTTACCGACGAGGTAGTCGCGTAAATCAAACAGATGAACGCCCCAATTATTGTTGCTCTCGACG
>CAMLLD010000146.1 GCA_946480785.1 uncultured Blastocatellia bacterium
TTCGTGAGTCTAGCACTCACGAATGGAGGCGCTGCTTCATAACATCAGGGTTGGAACAACCCTGGGTTTGCGCGCCCGAAAGCATTGGAACGCTGAAGGCGTTGGCGAATGATTGTAGCCAACGCTTTCAGCGTTGGTTTCCGAGGGTGGGCTGATCCCAGGGTTGTCGCAAGCTCCAACCACTGGGCTGGAATTGGCAAACGCCTTCGGCGTTCATATAAGTAGCGTGAGTCGCGCGCGTTCAAATGAGTCAAAGGCTGTGCTAAGCATGGCTCCGGTGCGCTAACCACTGGCTACGGTCCGCTAACCACTGACTACGGTGCGCTTACCGCTGACTCAGTTGTGCTAAATGTCACTCCAATTAATTACCACGACGGAATATGTCGGCGACGATCTCGTATGAGCGCACGCGGGCGGGGTGGTCGTAGAGGCTGGTGACGATCATTAGTTCGTCGGCGTTGGTTAAGTCGAGAAACTCGTCGAGCCCTCTCTTTACTGTCTCGCGCGAGCCGACAATCGAGTACTTCAACATGTGCGACGCGTGATATTTCTCCGCCGCACTCCAGTATTCGTCAATGTCATCAATCGGCGCTTGCAGTTTGCCCGGCGCGCCGCGCACAAGGTTCGTGAACGACTGCTGCACCGTAGTGAACTGTCGCCGCGCTTCTTCATCCGTGTCAGCAGCAACAACGTTGACACCAACCATCGCGTACGGCTGGTCCAACTGTTTCGAGCGCTTGAACTGTTTGCGATAAATCTCCAGCGCACTCAACAAAGCGTCGGGCGCGAAGTGCGAGGCGAAGGCGTAAGGCAATCCGAGCGAGGCAGCGAGCTCTGCGCCAAACGTGCTCGAACCCAGAATCCAGAGCGGAACTTCAGTGCCTGCACCCGGAACCGCACGCACCGCTTGTCCCGGTTGCGCCGGCTCAAGCAACTCCTGCAACTCGAGCACGTCCTGTGGAAACCGGTCGGCAATCGAAGGATCGCGTCGCAGCGCACGCACGGTGCGCGAGTCTGTTCCCGGCGCGCGCCCCAGACCAAGATCGATGCGTCCGGGATAAAGCGATTCGAGCGTGCCAAACTGTTCGGCGATCACGAGCGGCGCGTGATTCGGCAGCATGATGCCGCCCGACCCGACGCGAATCGTCGACGTGCCACCCGCGAGATAACCAATCACCACGGACGTAGCCGCGCTCGCGATGCCCGTCATGTTGTGATGCTCGGCGACCCAGTAGCGCTTGTAGCCAAACGCCTCCGCACGTTGCGCGAGCTCGAGGCTCTTGCGCAACGCCTCGCGCGGTGTTTCACCCAGAATGACGGGAACGAGATCGAGTATCGAGACGGGCACCATGCTTGTTCTCTCAGCGCGGGATTCGCTGAGAGCTTACGCGCAAACCACGAGCAGCGCCAACAGGACCACTCAACGCGCGCCTAACAGCAATCCTTCGCTGCCGCTGCTGAAGATCCCCGCGACGCATCCGGTCATCAACGTGGCGAGCGTCGCCGCGAGCAGTGCGCGGAAACCAAGACTCGCGAGATCATCGCGACGCGACGGCGCGAGCGCCGCAGTGCCGCCGACGAAGATCGCTACAGCCGCCACGTGCGTGAAGCCGCACAACGCGTAAGTCAAAATCACCACGCTGCGCGGGTTCGTCATTTGTCCGCTGGAGATCAACTGCGCGAGGTGGTTGTAAGAAACGACCTCAGTGAGAATCACACGCTCGCCCAACAAGCGCGCGGCCATCGGCACGTCGCCCGATTGCAGCCCGAGCAAATACGCGAACGGATAAAACACCCAACTCAAGATCCGCACAAACGATAACGGCTCGCTCATACCGAACCACGAACTGCCAACGCCGAGCAGTTTGTCGATGAGGGCAACGACCCCAAGAATAGCGATGAGCAGCGCACAGATTCCGGCGGCGAGTTTGACACCTTCCATCGCGCCTTCAATGAGCGCGCTGATCAGATTGCGCGAGCGGGTCGACTCATCTTCCGGCGGCACAGCAGCGAGCGTTTCCGGCGTCTCCGTTTCCGGAACCAGCAACTTCGACACAACAACCGAAGCAGGTATCGCGAGAATCGACGCCGAGAGCAGATGTCCCGCCACACCCGGAAACATCGGCGCCAAAAACGCGACGTACACACCGAGCGAACTCGACGCCACAGTCGCCAACCCAGTCGTCAATATCAACAGCAACTCCGAGCGCGTCATCTTCGCGAGATAAGGCCGGACCACGAGCGCCGATTCAACTCCCACAAAAATGTTCGCCGCGCTGGAAAGCGACTCCGCGCCGCTGATCTTCATCGTACGATGAAAGAGTTTTGCGAAGAGCCGCACGAACAGCTGCAGCACACCGAGGTGATAAAGCAGCGACGTGATCGCGGCGAAGAAGATCACCACCGGCAGCACCTGGAACACGAGGATGAATCCGATCGAGCCCTGCTCCCCGGGACTCGCCGCGAGTGGTCCAAACAGAAATACGGAACCGCTCTTCGACGCATCGAGCAACGCGACCACGGCGTCGTTAAGCCAAAGCAGAACGCGATGCGAAACAGGCAGGCGAAAGATGATTAGACCAATGAGGAGTTGGAGCGCGACGCCGGAGCCGATCGTTTTCCACGCAATGCGCCGGCGATTATTTGAAAGCAACCACGAGATCCCGAGAAAGACGAGAAACCCCAGCGCTGACATTGCGTGTTGAGCCATATCGACTCGTCACGTTTTACGTCACGCAAGCCTGTCGCGCAAGAAAAAGCTGGTTTTATCGAACGACTGCCTCGCCCTTTTGCTTGTCTGCCTCGGCCCACTCTTTCGCCGAGACGAACGACTGGCTGTCGTAGATCAGCAGGATCGTTCCCACGGGTAGCGCCTTGAACATCTCGATCGATGCGGACAGCGGAATGCGCACGCAACCATGACTCTCCGGTGACTGCGGCACGGAAGGGGCGCCGTGGATCGCGAGCCCGTCGCTGAAGTAGTTGGGATAGTAGAGCAGACCGAGCGGCGATTTTCGCCAACCGGAAATCTTGGCGTAGATGCGGAAGCGGCCGGTCGGTGTGTAGGCGAGCCCGCGGATTCCTTTCTCGTTGTACTGTTTGTTGCTGCCGGTCGAGACGGGAAGGATGCGCGTAACGGCCCCGTCGTCGTCAGTCAGCAAAAGCATTTGCCGATCGAGATCGACTTCTACGTGACGATAACCTGAATCTCTCGCTGCCGGTGCAGTCGCACTCATGATCGCGTCAAACTCTTTGCGATTGAGTTGGCCCGTGATCGTGCGACCTTCCCACTTTTGAAACAGGACCAACGCCTGGCGCGTGTCCTCATCAATGACACCATCGGCACGACCCGGCCGATAACCCATTTCAGCCAAACGCGATTCCGCTTGCTTGAGCTCGGCGCGAGACAACGGACGTTGCTTTGTTTTCGCCGTTATCGTTGCGGGTATGATGAAACAGAAGATCAGCAGCAAGAACGCGGGTATGTTCTTTACGATGCTCACAGCTACGCCCCTCAAGATCGAATTACTGGTCAAGGGAACGGTAGTCGGGAAGGGGATGGAAGTACCGGCCAGTTGTTGGCTAAAACATACTCTCTTGCGCATAGCGCGTCAAACTTTTTTAGTCCGCCGTGGCACAAAGGTGATGTAAAAGTCTGTGTGTAAAAAGCAAGAGGGTGTAAGTTGGTATGCGACC
>CAMLLD010000147.1 GCA_946480785.1 uncultured Blastocatellia bacterium
ACGCCGCGCCGGTGGTCGACACCGCGCCTGTCGAGCCCGACACCGCGCCGCCGCGCAGGTCATCGAGCAGCACGGTGCCGAGCGCGAGACCGCTGGTGCGCAGTTCGTCCGGAAGAATTTGCGTTTGTTGAGAGTCAGGCACCGGGGGAATCTCGCTTCAGGGTTCGCTCAGGGTTCAAACGTGTAGGTGATTGTCCCCTCAGTTTCGCGGCCGCGCAACTTCTCGGGCGCGAAGGTCGACTTCATCGCGGCCTCGCTGGCCGCGCCCCGCAAGAGCCAATCGCCGCCGGTCGCGCGCGCCGAAGTCACCCGGCCGTCTTTGTTGATGACGATGTGGACCACGACCGTGCCGGGAATCGGCTCCTGGCCGTTGAGCGGACACTCGGCGATGGGCAGCGAGGTCGCTTTGCGTTCCAGGTCGGTTTCGGTCAGCTTCGGCACGCCTTTTTGCACAGCGCGTGGCGCGGGCGACGCGGTTGGACCACTGGCAGCTTGCGGCGTGGCGCTGTTGCCGGTGAAGAAGTACTTCATGATCAACGTACCAACGATGATCGAGCCCATCAGTGTCATTACGATGATCGCCCAGAACATCACTGGCGACGATTTTGCCGGTTCGGAGATGATTGGCGACTCGTCGGCGTCAACCAGTTCTACGACGTGGTGCGAGCAGTAGGAGACGAATTCGCTGTTGTAGATCTCGCCGCATTTAGGGCAGCGCTTGCGAGCGGTTCTTGGTGGGGGATCTTCTTTGGGTGTTGTTGGCCGAACCGGTTCAATGTCTTCGATCGATCGAGTTGCGTTGCTCGCTTGGATTTGAGGCGGAGCGGGTTCAGTCTTTTGCACCGGTGCTGGTTCGGGTTGTGTGACTTGAGGTTCGGGTTGGGCGCGGAAGATGTTGGATCCGTCAGGAGTCTCGCGGGGCGGCTGTTCCGCAATACGCTGTTTCAAACCCGCAAGCCAGCGTTGACTCTTCTCGCCTTCGGAAACTGATCGCGAGTTTTCACTTTCGTCGCGTGACGGCGGCTGTGCGGCAGGTTCGCTACGTTCCGGAATTTCAGGTTGAGTCGTTACGGCAGGCGCAGCGTCTTTGTTGTTGAAGAGCCGGATCGCTTCAGTTGCGCCTCTTCGTTGCGCCCAATCGATCGCGTTGAGTCCGAGATTGTCGCGCAGGTGCGGATCGGCGCCGGCGTGGAGCAAAAGCGGCAGGAGATGCGTGTGACCGAAGATCGTGGCGAGGATCAGCGGTGTTTGGCCACCACTGGTGCGCTCGTTTGCGTCCGCTCCGTTCGCGAGCAACGCGCTCACGGCGCCCTCATCACCGGAGCTTACCGCCTGGGTTAATAACACAGAACTCACAGCAAAAGTCCTTCAACAGCGAGCTGGGGGCTCTTGCTGTAGTTTAAGGGCGATTTTGCAAAACGCGAAGCGCTAATCTATTTCTTGTTTGCGTTTGTCAGATCGATGCGCGCGTAGAAGATGTTTGTGTCGGGCAACTTCTCGTCCTGCGCGACGATGATCGCGAGGCCTTCGTCTTTGCCGCCTTCTTTCCGCTCGTAGAGACAAACCGCGCCGTGGTTCTTCGAGTCGTCGCTGTCGCCGGTGCAACCCTTTTCATCGGCGTTCCAGCCGGCGGCTTTCATGCGGTCTTTGGAATAGAAGTCTTTGACTTCCTGCGCGGTTTTGTCGGTGCGGTAGGAGATGAAATTCAGCTTGCCTTGCGCCATCGTGCGGATCAGTAGACGCGCGCCGAGCGGGATTTCCATGTCGGTCTTGGTTGCGCCGGCGAAGGGCGGCACGTCGGGCCAAAGGGCGCTGACAGTGCCGGCGTTTTTGTCGCCCATCATTCTTTCGGAAAGTTTGCACGAGACGACAACGGCGAATAGCAGGATGAGTGCGAGTAGGGAGGCAGACGTTCGCATGTTTGGTTCTCCTGAGAGTTACTGATTGATGATTGCCTTGACCTGGCCCCGCTTGAGTAGCGTGACAATACCATCACGGCGGTACCAGACGCCATCGCGCGTGCGCCAAACTTCGTCCGCGGATAGCTTACTGCCGGTTGTCAGGAGAATCGTGGCCTTGGTGTTTTTGACTGGGCCGCTGGTGGAGATGGGGTTCGCGGTGGTGGTTGTGTGTGCGGTGGCGATGCGATCGGTCGCTTTAGTTGTTAAGAGTTGGGTGGGTGTTGCTGTGGGCGAGGGGGACGCACTTGCGAGTGGTGAAGGAGAAGGGATTGAAGCCACGATTTGTTGCGCGCTTGCGATAGGGATCGCTTGCGTTTGCGCGATGCTTTGGGTGCGATGAGTAAGTCGGTAGTAAACGACGAATGCAGAGATGCCCAGGAGTAAGCCGACGACTGCCGTTAGAGCCGTTGCTTTGCGCCGACGCTTTTTTGTTGTGCGCTTTGGTTTGGTCTTCTTCGGAGTCTTATCCGTTGCTGCTTCGATTTCCGAGTCGTCAACTGCGACGAGCGGCGTGTTGTCGAAGTCGCAACGCGTGTCGGAGTCAGGATAGATGAAGAGGCATTCGGGGCAACGTTTCATGGCTGCGAAAAAATTAAAGAGAACGGGCGTTTAGAACTTGAACGGTTTTTTCAACAGGCGCCCGGTCTTCTTGAGGATTGAGCCAACCTTCGAATCGTCTTTCTTCGGCTCTTCAGGTTTGGTTTGGGTCGTTACGGTTTTGGCGGTGGCTTGTTTCGCTGCCGCCGATGAAGTGTTTGCTGGTTTTGAGTTTGTCCTGGCCGGATCGTTTTTGTTTTCGTCTTTAGCCGGCGTGGAGTTCTCCTTGGCCGGAACGGCTGCACTGTTTGCTTCGGGCGCCGGAGGCGATGGTGGTGTTTGGTTCGTGTCAGACGCGGGTGCTACGGAATTGTTGCTCGGCGGGGTCGTTGTTGTCGCGGGGCTCAATGGCGCCTGGGGCAGCGGCGCGCTTACCTGCGCGGTGCGCTGGGTCGAGACGAAATAAACGAGCGAGAGAACGGTAGCGAGAATGAGCGCGGCCATCGCCGGAAACGTGCGATGCCGCCAGGGTGCTTTCGTCGTGGCGACGGGCACATCGACGGTCGCGAGAGCATGGAGATTCGGGAGCGTGCGCGCGTCGAAAACGAGCAGCGCGCCGTCCATATCACACAGGCTCTGGTCGTCTTCGTAAATAAACTCACACTGCGGGCATCGTTTCATCGCGCTCTCCCGGAAACTTCGGACGGACTTGGCTGTTGGGGCCTGCGGAACGGCGTTGCGTGAGTATTCCGCAGGCTCAAAGATTACACCGGAAAGGGCGTGGAAAACAACGTTTTTCTAGCGTGAAGCATTAGTGTCAGCGCCTCAGACGTTCTCGAAGCAGCAGGGTTGCTCTCGACGCCGAAGGCGTTCGCGAAAGCAGCAGGGTTGCTCTAGACGCCGAAGGCGTTCGCGAAAGCGGCAGGTTGCTCTCGACGCCGAAGGCGTTCGCGAATTCCAGCCCATCTATGAAGCGGTCTCCGGTGTCAAGAGTTTTTTTGAGCACACGGGGA
>CAMLLD010000148.1 GCA_946480785.1 uncultured Blastocatellia bacterium
CCTTCGGCGCTCGCACTTGCCACTCGCTACCTTCTGTCCGCGCCTTCGGCGCTCGGACCTGCCTCTGCCCCCGCTGGATCACTTCCCTTCGACCACTCTGTTAAACTACGCCGTCCTGCCCCATGGCGAAACAGGGAAAGCTACAAACATTTTTGGAGTATGCGGCCGCTAAGTCCGTCCTCGTCACGCTCGGCCATTTGCCGCCATCGACCGCGATGACCGTGGGCCGCTCCATCGGCAAGTTCGCTTACCTGCTCGCCTCAAATCTTCGCCGAACCGGCGCGATCAATCTCCGCCTCGCGTTTCCCGAAAAAACGGACGAAGAAAGAGCGGACTTACTACGCGAGTGCTTCGACAGTCTCGGCCGCCAACTCGGACTTTTCAGCCAGCTTTCGACCCGGCCACTCGAACAACTCCGAAATTTAATCGAGCCGCACGGACTCGAACACCTCGAAGCCGCGAAAGCCAACCTCAACGGCGGCGGCCTCATTCTGTTCACTGCTCATCTCGGCGCGTGGGAATTGACGAGCTTCGGCCCTTCACTCTTCGGCCATCCGTTCAGTTTTCTCGTCCGCCGGATCGATAACGCGAAAATCGAGCAGTTTGTAGATCGCACGCGCCGACGTTTTGGCAACGAAACCATCGATAAACTCTCCGCCGCCCGCTCGATGCTTAAATTGCTACGTTCGAACGGCGTACTCGGTCTGCTACCCGATCTCAACGCCCTCGACGCCGAAGCGATCTTCGTCGACTTCTTCGGCGTTCCCGCGGCCACCAACTTCATCATGGCCAAACTTGCGTTGCGCACGAAGTCGCCTATCATCCCCATATTCGCGCCGTGGAATGAAGAAAAGGGCAAGTACGAGATGATCGTCGGGCCACCTGTTTCGTTCGCGCCGACCGGCAACGAAGAGGAAGACGTGCGCGCGCTGACGACGACGCTCTCTCTGCTTATCGAAAACCAGATCCGGCGCTATCCGGGACAGTGGCTCTGGATTCACAAACGCTGGAAGACGCGGCCGAAAGGCGCGCCGGCCATTTATTAAATGCGTGCGATGGAACAGGAACTCAAGGCGAATCTGTCGATCGAAAAGCGCGTCAACCGTGCTTACGAATTCGCCGACCTGTCTGACTACTCGTTCAAAGATCGCCTACTGATTCGCGCGGCTGACCTCGCTTTTTACTTTTTAATTAGCTTGATTGGACGTACCGCGCGGTTTGAAGTCACTGGTTGGGAGAACCACCGTCAGGTAGAAGTTGACGGCGGACTTCCGATCTACGTCTTCTGGCACGATCGAATTTTTCTGACGACTTACTGGTGGCACAAGCGACGCATCGTGGTGATGACGTCGCGCAGCTTCGACGGTGAGTATATCGCCCGTTTTATTCAACGCTTCGGCTACGGCGCGGTACGTGGTTCGAGCACGCGCGGCGGCGTCGGCGCGGTGGTCGAGATGGCGCGGCTGATGCGCGCGGGGTGCACCACCGCGTTCACGATCGATGGTCCAAAAGGTCCGCGCTACGTCGCGAAAATGGGCGCGGTGTTGCTGGCGAAGAAAACGGGTCATCCGATCATGCCCGTGACGATGCAGCTCGATCGCTTTTGGACGTTGCCGAGTTGGGACCTGTTTCAGATTCCGAAACCGTTCACGCGCGCGCACGTCTACGTCGCGCCGCCGATCTACGTGCCCGCGGATGCCGACGAGGAAATGTTGAATGCGAAGCGGGATGAGTTACAACGGACGTTGGAAGATCTGAATCGTAAATCTGTATAAATCTGTGTACGAAAGGCCTTGCATGATAAAAACCCTGGCTTCTGTTGTAGTTCTGCTCTTCGCAATCACGGTGCAAGCGCAGAGCGCGCTTAAACCGCCGACCGAAACTGCGCTCGATCGCTTTCTTCGTTATGTGAAGATCGACACGCAGTCGCAGGAAGATCAGTCGACCACGCCGAGCACGCGCAAGCAGCTCAACCTCGCAAATTTGCTCGCTAAAGAGTTGACCGCACTCGGGGCGCAGAATGTTCGGGTCAGTGAGTTCGGCATTGTCTACGCGCTTGTTCCGGGTAACTTGGCGGACAATTCGAAGGCGCCGGTCATCGGTTTCATCGCCCACATGGACACGTCGCCCGCCGTGTCCGGCGAGAACGTGAATCCGATCATTCACAAGAATTATCAGGGCGGCGACATCGTGCTGCCGAAAGATCCGACGCAGGTGATCACGGTGGCGAAGAATCCATATCTCAAAGAACTGATCGGCGACGACATCATCACCGCCGACGGCACGACGCTACTCGGCTCCGACGATAAATCCGGCTGCGCCGAGATCATGACGATGATCGACACGCTGCGACAAAACCCGCAGATCAAACACGGCACGATCGCAGTGGCGTTCACGCCTGACGAAGAAGTCAGCACGGGCATCGACAAGTTTGACGTGAAAGCGTTCGGCGCGAAGTTCGCTTACACGGTCGACGGCGAGGAGTTGGGCGAGATCAGCGACGAGACGTGGAGCGCGCGCACGGCGACCGTCACGTTCCAGGGCAAGAGCACGCATCCCGGCACCGCGAAAGGAATCATGGTCAACGCGATGTACGCCCTCGCTGATTACCTCAATCGCGTTCCGCACGACATCCTGCCGGAAACAACCGAAGGCCGCGTCGGGTTTATTCATCCGTACACCGGAATGATCGACGTCGAGACTTCGACGTTGAAGATCCTGCTGCGCGACTTCGACGTGAGCGGCCTCGACGCAAAAGAGAAAATGCTGCGCGACCTCGTGGCCCAAACGCAGGCGAAGTTTCCGGCCACGAAGATCACGATCGACGTCAAAGAGAACTACAAGAACATGAAGGAAGTGCTGAAGAACTATCCGGAATTGACCAACAACGCGATGGAAGCCGCGCGGCGCGCTGGTGTGAAGCCGTTTATGAAACCGATTCGCGGCGGCACTGACGGTTCGAATCTGACGTTTCGCGGTTTGCCGACGCCGAACCTCTTCACCGGCGGCACAAACTTCCACGGCAAGCTGGAGTTCAATTCCCGGAAGGGATTGGAGAAGACTACCGAGACGTTGATAAATCTCGTTCAGATCTTTGCGGAGAAGAGTTGAGTACGGATCGAACAACGCACGCCGGGTATGTCGCGCTGATTGGCCGGCCCAACGCGGGTAAGTCGACGCTGTTGAATCGTCTCGTGGGCCAGAAGATCGCGGCGGTTTCCGACAAGCCGCAGACCACGCGCTTTCGCATTCAGGGCGTGATC
>CAMLLD010000149.1 GCA_946480785.1 uncultured Blastocatellia bacterium
GCCGGAACGGTGCAACAAGTCGAAGGCATCGAACGTGTCGAGCAGGAGTTCAAAGACTTATTGGTAGACGCGCGCTGGCCGCGCATCGGCGCGCACAAATCAGCGACTTACACCGGCGACGGCTTCGTCACCGTCCGTCACCAACACACCGAAACAGTCCAGGACGCGCTGCGACGAATCGCTGAGTTAATCAAAATCACTTACAGTTCCGACGACTCACAGCTCTCGTCCACGACCTGGGAGCACAGACTACAAAATTTTCACGAACTAAATCGGCCCGCATGGGACCAAGCAAACTGAGAGGCAGGACCACAACATGGTGACTTCAGAAGCGCCGCGCGCTTTCAATCGCGAGATGTATCACGACCATCCCGAAAACGTTTTCTACGGCACCGACGACGGCGCGCAGGACGGCTCGTTCAGCGAGTTTGCCGAGATCAAAGCGCACTACGAAAGCGTCGCGCCCGAGCGTCGCGACGACATTCACATGATCAGCGTCGTCGGCGGTCTGTACGGCCTCAATCTGATCCCGTTGTGGAAACCGAAGCGCCTGACGATCTTCGACATCAATCCGACCGCCGTCACTTACTTCAAGCTCATTCGCGATGTGTTTACGACCAGCCGCGACGTCGCGCATTTTCTCCAGCGCCTCACCGACGGCGACTACGAAGCCGCTACCGAGCGCGAGCAGTTTGTGCGCGAGAACATTCGTCTCAAACAACGCGGCGCGTTGCCACGCGAACGCGGCTCAACCAAACGTCCGTACGAACAGAGCTGGCAATACGCGTTCGAACATTTCGATCTGACGAAACAGATCCTCAGCGAAGCGTCGCTCGAGATCCGCACCGAGCCGATGGAGAGCGACGACTTCCGTTCGTGGATTCGCGAACAAAACAACCTCTGGATCTACAGTTCGAACATCACCGAGTTTCACTACTTCGATCTGGACTTCGCCGACACGTCGAACGTGGTCCTGTTACAGATCATCTTCCCCGGCAACGTGCAACTACTCGATCTCGCTTCGCTCGCCGGTGGTCCAGTGAAAGTCAACTACGAGATCCCGCTCAGAGCCGCGCGTGTTTCGTAAGGAGCGCCGGAGGCGCGTTGAGAAGGTAGCCAGGGGCAAGCGCGCAGCGCGCAGCCCCTGGAACCCCCCAACCGAACAGTCGAGCACCGAAGGTGCGACAGAACCTGGAGCAGAACAAAATGGTGAATAAGACACGGATCAAAACCGATGCAGGGCCGCCGGCGATCGGCACTTACTCGCAGGCGATTCGCACCGGCGATCTCATTTTCGTGACCGCGCAAACCGGCCGCGATCCCGACACGGGCAAACTCGAAGAAGGTCTCGAAGCGCAAACGCGCCGTATGTTCTCGAACCTTGACGCGATTCTCAACGCGGCCGGCTGCTCGCCCGCCGACATCGTAAAGGTCACGCTGCTGCTCGCGGATATCAAAGACTTCAAAGCCGTCGATCAGATCTATTCCGCGTGGCTGCCGGGCCTCGGCGTCACGCCTCTGCCGGCGCGCACCGCGTTCGCGGCGGCGGCGCTGCCCGCGGGCGCGCTCGTGATGATGGACATCGTCGCGGCGTTTCCGTTGGAATGACCGTTGATGCGAATCACGATCGTCATTGCGGGGCTTGCCGGCGGCGGCGCTGAGCGCGTCGCCGTAAATCTCGCGAATGCGTGGTCCAATCGTGGTTATCAACCGACTGTCCTCACCATCTCGCAAAACCGACGACCTTCCGCTTACACGATCGACGAAAGCGTTGCAGTGCGCGACGTCGGTTGGCCGCGCGGCGGGCGCGAGTATGAGCTGAACGCACAAGCTGTCGCGCCGATCATGCGCGGCTTCTACGCAAACGATTCCACCATCCTGATGCCCGACATCACGATGCTCGCGTTGCTTCGTTACGCGATCTTGCGGACCGAACCGGACGTCGTCGTTTCGTTCATCACGCAGACAAACGTGCGCGTGCTCGCAGCGCTAAACGAATCGAAAGTACCGGTGATTGTTTGTGAAGTCACAGACCAGCGCCGTATCGACATGGGAAACTGGCGGCGACCGCGCGACATGTATTACCGCCACGCCGCTCACGTCGTGGCAACCGATCCTGTCATCGCCGAGTGGCTAAGCGCCCGTGGAGCCAAAGCGATCTCAATCCACAATCCGCTACTCACTCCGGCGACTCCAATCCCCCGTCAAAACACGCGCAAACGCGTGCTCACGATGTCGCGCTTGTCGATGGAGAAGCGCGTCGAGTGGCTGGTGCGCGCCTTCGCGTCCATAGCCGAACGTCATCCGGATTGGGACCTCGAGATCTACGGCTATGGACCACAGCAAAACTTTCTCGAACACCTCGCCGAAGATCTTGCGCCGCCGGGACGCATCCGAGTCTGCCGTTTCTCACCCGACTCATATCGCATCATGTCCGCCGCCCACATCTTCGTCTCCGCATCGTGGATCGAAGGCTACGGCAACTCGATCTGGGAAGCGCTCGCCTGCGGCGTACCCGTGATTGCGATCGACGCTGGACCATCGATTCGCAGACTGGTACGTCACGAAGTTGATGGTTTGGTAATCAACGGCGAAAGCGTGCCCGAACTCGCGGTCGCGTTGGAACGGTTGATGAGCGATGATGTGGAACGAGAGAAGTTTGCGGCGAACGCGCCGGACGTCGTCAAACGGTTTTCAATGCAAGCTGCGCTGCAACAGTGGGACGAGCTGCTAGCTCCTTTTCATACTCGCTGACGTAATCCGCGGCCATGCGTTGATAGTGAAACTCGCGCATCGCCTTTTCACGACACGCCTGCGGCGAGATCTTCGCGACGTTGCGCAGCGCGGCGACATACTCGCGATCGTCGCGACAGATAAAACCAACGTCGGGCGTGATCAACTCGGGACACGCGCCCTTGTTGCTGCAGATCACCGGCGTGCCCGACATCAACGCCTCCGCCATCCCCAACCCAAACGCTTC
>CAMLLD010000150.1 GCA_946480785.1 uncultured Blastocatellia bacterium
ATCACGAGCGCGAGGATCGAAAACACGGTCAACAACGACGCGCTGAATCTTTGTCGCGCCACCGAGACAGCGAGCAGACTCTCCATCGTGCTGATCTCGCCGATCGGTTGTTGCGGATCGAGACTGCGAATAACGCCGCGTACCGACGGCGCGAGCGCCGCCGGATCATTGTTCGTGCGCACGACTATCGTCATGCCGCCATAAGCGAGCTCCGCGTGCGGCCAGAACGCCATCGGCTCAACTGTTTGATCGAGCGCGAGGTGCTTGTTATTCGCGACGACGCCGATGATCTCGGTGGGTACTTCCGGCTCCTTCATCGCAATGCTCACGCGTTTGCCGATTGGATCGCCGCCACCGAGGTTCTTCTGCACAAACGCTTCGTTGACCACGACCACGTGACGCATCTCCACCGTTTCCTGTGGCGTGTAAACGCGACCGCGCGTGACGGGAATTCCCATCGTTTGAAAGTAACTCGCGTCGGTCACAGACACGCCGGTTTTCAGCGCCTGGGCCACCGGCAACTCGGGCTCACCTACGATTTGCACACCGGTGCCGTTATAAAGCCCGGTGAAAGGGGCGACATTGATCTCGCCCACTGATTGCACACCGGGCAGCGCCTTGATCTGCGTCATCGCCTGTTGAAAGAAATCGACGCGCTTCTGGTCCGTGTCGTACTTCGCGCTCGGCAGCGACACGCGAACGGTGAGCAGGTTGTCGGGATTAAAACCGGGATCGACTGACTGCAAACGCTGGAGACTCTTCACAAGCAGTCCCGCGCCGACGAGCAACACGAGCGCGAGTGCGACTTGCGTCACGACAAACGCATTACGCAGATAAGCAGTGCGCGCACTGCCGCCGACGTTCTTGCCGCCTTCCTTCAACGCGTCCTGCAGATCGAAACGCGTCGCTTCGAGCGCGGGCACGAGTCCGAAAATGATTCCCGTAAGCAACGACAAGGCGATCGTGAAGCCAAGTACGGGCAGACTTACGCTGACTCTTTGCAAGTCGATCAACGCGGGCGGACTCAACGCCACAAGCGCTTTCGTGCCCCACCACGCGACGGCCACGCCGAGCACGCCACCAATCAACGAAAGCAAAACGCTTTCCGTCAACAACTGTCGCGTGATACGCCAGCGGCTCGCGCCCAGTCCCGCCCGCAACGCGATCTCTTTTCTTCTCGCACTCGCGCGTGCCAGCAGCAGGTTCGCTACATTCGCGCACGCGATCAGCAGCACGAATCCGACCGCGCCCAGCACGATATAAAGCGGCCGCCGGATCTCCCCCGTGAACTGCGTGCGCAACGGCACGACGTTCGTGGTCCAGGTGCTGAGTAGCTCCGGATACTGTTGCGACAATCGCGCGCTGACGGTTTGCATATCGGCCCGCGCCTGATCGATCGTGATGCCCGGCTTCATGCGCGCGACGCATGAAGCATAACGGCCGCGCCGCACGAGCAGATCGTTCGTGAGTTGAAACGGAATCCAAATGTCGGCGGGTTTGCTCGCTTCAGTGCCGCGTTGAATGTGCCAGCCGAAGTCGGCGGGCATCACGCCGATGACCGTTGCCGGTTGATTATTCAAAATGATCTGGCGGCCGACGATGCCGGTGTCGCCACCGAAACGCCGCTGCCACAAGCCATAACTGATCACCGCTGTGTTCGGCTTGTCGAGACCATCGCGGCCGTCGTCGGCGACAAACCCGCGGCCCAGAATCGGATTAGCGCCCAGCACCGAAAGGAGGTTCGGCGTCGCATACTGCACCGGCACTTCTTCCGGCTCGCCGCCGCCGCTGAGATTCAGGCTGCGATCGAAAAACAGCGCCATGTCGCTGAAGACAGTGTTCTGCTCCTTCCAATCGGCGAAGTTGGCGGGGTTGATGACGTTTTGGTCCGTGCGGGCCCCTTGCCGTTTCTCCCATACCAGAACGAGTTGTTCCGGATTGCTGTAAGGAAACGTGCGCAGCAGCACGGCATGGACCACGCTGAAGATCGCCGTGTTTGCGCCGATGCCGAGCGTCAGCGCCACGATCGCGACGATCGTCACCGTCGGGCTCTTCAAAAGCATTCGCACGCCAAATCGCAGGTCAGTCAAAAACGAATTCATAAATCCCCCTTACTCGCACCGTAATGCATCGATCGGATCAACCTTCGTGGCGCGCCATGCCGGAACGTAACAAGCCAGCAGCGCCACCAACGCCAACAACACTCCGGCTGCCACAAACGTCAGCGGATCCTTCGCGGTCACACCAAACAACAAACTCGAGATCAGCCGCGTCAACGCATACGCACCGAACAAACCGATCACCAGTCCGATCAGGATCAGCCGCGAGCCTTGTTTCACGATCATCAGCAGCACGTCGCGCGACTGCGCGCCGAGCGCGAGCCGGATCCCGATCTCGTTCGTTCGTTGCGCCACTGAATAACTCATGACGCCGTAGAGCCCCACGAGTGTTAACACGAGCGCCACGCCCGCGAAGATCGTGAGCAGCGTCGTGCTGAAACGCGGCGTCGCCACGGAAGCCGACATGTACTCGCGCATGGTCTTCGCGCTGAACAACGGTATGTCCGGATCCATCGCCGCCACTTGCTTCGTCGCGGCCGGCATGATGCTGTGCGGATCGGTCGTCGTTTTGGCGACCATCGTCATGCCCGAGAAGGGCACTTGCGTTTGCGGCAGGTAATAACACGGCTCCGGCGGCGTGTTGAGCGCCTGGTTGCGGATGTTGCCGACCACGCCGACGATCTGCTTGTACGTCGTCTTCTCGTCTTCGATCGTGTTTATTCCGGGTTTGATACTCTTGCCGATCGGGTCTTCACCCGGGAAATACTGGCGCGCAAACTCCTCGCCAAAGCCGCTTGACGCGCCGGTGATGACGATGACTTTGTCACGTAGATCCAAGGCGCTCCTTTTTATATGTGGAAGTCAGTAGCCAGT